>NZ_JAUXOD010000008.1 GCF_030682515.1 Hoeflea sp.
CCGCATCACCAGGGCGCCATCGACATGGCCAAGATCGTGCTCGAGCACGGCACCGATCCCGAAATCCGCAAGCTCGCCGAAGAGGTGATCGCCGCCCAGGAGGGCGAGATCGCGATGATGCGCGCCTGGCTCGCCGCGCGCGGGCTCTGAGGCGGAACGCTTGCCCGAAAACAGCAATGGCGCCCCGCGCGCCATTGCTCCTTGAAAGGCCCGAGGCCTCAGGCCTTGCCGCGCTTGCGCAGCTTGTAGGTGAGCGCGAGCGCGATGCAGTGGGACAGGGCGTCCCGCTCAACCGGCCTTCCAGACTCGACAACGATCGCCCGGTTGCCTTCGAAGGCGAGCGTATCGGGATAGAGCGCGTGGAATTCCTCGACCAGATGGGTGTGGCAGATGAACATCAGCGCCACATCGCCGCCCGCGCGCGGTTGGATCCGCACGGAACTGCCGACATTGGCACGCACCGGGGCAAAGCTCTGCTCGCCCCATTTGAGGCTTTCGGCGAGCGGGCCGACGCCCTGCGTGCGCGCAGCCACCTCGTGGATCAGCGCCTTGAGCTCCTCAGGCGTCATCACGGCCGCCTGAGCTCGGCGCGCGCCGCCTCGACGTCGGCGCGGCAGCAGCAGCCCTCGAGATGGTCATTGACGAGCCCCATCGCCTGCATGAAGGCATAGACCGTGGTGGGGCCGACAAAGCTCCAGCCGCGCTTCTTGAGATCCTTGGAGATGCGGGTCGAGACGGCGGTTGTGGGGTTGGCGGTCAGGGTGGCGTAGTCCACCCGCGCCGGGCGCTCCTCGGGGCCGGGCTCATGGCTCCAGAAGTAGCGGGCGAGCGATCCGAACTCGTCGACCATCTCGATCGCGCGACCGGCATTGTTGATGGTCGAGACGATCTTGCCGCGATGGCGCACGATGCCCTTGTCGGCGAGCAGCCGCTCGATGTCGGTCTCGTCAAAGCGGGCGACCTTGCGAAAGTCGAAGCCCGCGAAACCGGCGCGAAAATTCTCGCGCTTGCGCAGGATGGTGAGCCACGACAGCCCCGACTGGAACCCTTCCAGGCAGATCTTCTCGAACAGGCGGATATCGTCGGTGACCGGCCGGCCCCATTCCTGGTCGTGATAGGCAAGGTAATCGGGCAGCGTGCCCGGCCAGAAACAGCGCGTGCGGCCGTCCTCGGAGGTGATCAGACCGTTGTCATGCGCCATCGTCGGGCTCCACTTTTCTGGCAAATCATCATGGTTAACCGGGAATCGGCGGCAATTAAGCTGGCGTTCACCGCGTTTGGCAAGGCGGCGATAACCCTAAGGAGAGGTTTCCGGTCACAGCGGCAGTTTATCGATGCGGATTCACCAATTGATTCCACACGCGCCCCCAGCATGGCCTCGGATGCAGGGCCAGCGGTGCAAACCGGCGGTGGCGTGCTGCAAAGATCAGACGAAAGGGTTTGGGTCCGTCCGATGAAAACACTTGCTCTCCTCATGATGTCAGGCGCGGCCTTGGGCCTCGCTTCGCTAGCCACACCCGCCGGCGCCAGCGACCGCTACGGCCAGCGCCCGCCTGTGGTGCTGAGCCCGGATCTGTCCGCCCCCTGGGTGATGCAACTGGGTGGCCAGGCGGCACCGCGCGGCGGCGTGGTCGTAAGGACCCAGCCGAAAGTTGTCCGGGCGCCCCAACCCCAGACCCGCACGCTCAGGAGCGAGCCGAACCGGGTCACGAATGTGGCGCTGGCGGCACCCCGGGCGAAACCCGCGCCGGTCCGCCAGATCGACCCGCAATTCCTGCCGCAGACGGTGGCCTATGACGGCAACCACAAGCCGGGAACGATCATCATCGATACCAGCGCGCGCTTCCTCTACCACGTCATGGGCGATGGCCAGGCGCGCCGCTACGGCGTGGGCGTCGGCAAGGAAGGCCACTCCTGGAGCGGCACCGAGAAGGTGAGCCGCAAGGCGGAGTGGCCGGACTGGCGTCCGCCGGCGGAAATGATCAAGCGGGTGCGCGAGAAGGAAGGCCGGGTCCTGCCGGCGCACATGAAGGGCGGCCCGGAAAACCCGCTCGGGGCGCGGGCCTTGTATCTCGGCTCGACGCTCTACCGCATTCACGGGACCAACCAGCCCTGGACGATTGGCCAGGCCGTCTCGTCAGGCTGCATCCGCATGCGCAACGAGGATGTCACAGAACTCTACGAGCGCGTGGCTGTCGGCGCCAAGGTTATCGTGATGTAATCGCACGTCTGTACTTCAACCATCCGGAAACCCGGCCCGGCATTATCGCCGAGGCCGGGTTTTTCATGCAAATGTGTAAGGCCAGATGTCACTTTAGCCTTGCCGACAGTTGATCCTCCGGAAATCGATGGTACCTTTGGCTTACTGGACCAGGCACCGAAGAGGGGGAACGACCATGTCCTTGCTGCGCCATTCAACCAGATCCGCGATGTTTGGCGCGAGCGCCCTCGGGCTGCTGATTGCCCCGGTCCTGCCTGAAGCCCAGGCCTTGCCGCGCACCCAGGCCGCCCTGACCGAAACATCCCTGCCGATCGTGCAGGTTCAGCAATCGAAGAAGCCGAAATCGGAATTCTGGCGCAAGAAGGTCCGGCTCCAGACCAGCGAGAAGCCCGGCACGATCATCATCGATACCAGCACCAAGTATCTCTACTATGTCGAGGGCAACAACCGCGCCACGCGCTATGGCGTGGGCGTCGGCCGCGACGGGTTCGGCTGGTCGGGAACCGTGCAGGTGGGCCGCAAGGCCGAATGGCCGGACTGGCGTCCGCCCGCCTCCATGATCGCGCGCGAGCGCAAGCAGGGCCGCATCCTTCCGGCCCACATGAAGGGCGGGCCCAACAACCCGCTCGGCGCCCGTGCGCTCTATCTCTACAAGGGCGGCCGCGACACGATCTTCCGCATTCACGGCACCAACCAGCCCTGGACCATCGGCCAGAACATGTCGTCGGGCTGTATCCGCATGATGAACGAGGATGTCGAGCATCTCTACAGCCGCACCGGCGTCGGCTCCAAGGTGATCGTGATCGGTCCGAATGGAAAGGGCGCCGACAAGCTCTATTCCGATCGCGGCCAGGACCTGATGGGGACCCTGTTCGGCGGCTGAGGCTTGCGTGTGAGCGACAGGCTTCGCTGATGGCCTGGGGCAGGTTCATTGGCCCGAGGCATTCAAAAAAGCGGCGGCTTCGAAAACCGCCGCCGTTAAACATCTTTTTTCAGTGCGACGTCCGACTGCCGGTGCGGAAGTTTCGAGATCGCAGACGCCGGAATCTGCGGTCAAAACACAGTCCCTGCAACGCACACAACATACGGGCGCCGTAACCGGAACAGCCGCTCCATGCGCGTTAAGACAAGCTGACGAACCCACCGATGATCCCGGCGACCGCGCCGACCAGGACCATCCGCTTTCGAAGCAGTTCGCAATAAGCGCAGCGCGGCGGGTCTTTGTCTTCCTCAAGCGGCTGTCCACCGCCTCCCGGTGCTCCCGCCTGGACCCCGGCTCCTTGCAGGTTGTCCTGGGTAACACAGGCGACAACCATCGAAATGAAAGCCATTGCTCCGAATATTCCGGCCGAAATCAACAGAATCGGCAAAGCGGCGGCAACCAATACCGCGGCACCTGGGCCTGTGGCCAAGCCTGCAATACCAACAACAATGACACCGAATATAAGCGCCAGCAAAGCCACACCAAAGGCAACCAGAATCGCGTTGCGAATACAGTTTCTCAAAAATGCTGACATTGCAAACTCCTATCTTGCAACCGCAAGTTATCCGACGCTGTGCTAAAGTCAATCTGTCAATTTTTATGGGAAATACTGCAGATTTTGCTGCCGTACCTGCTGAAATATTAAGCAGGCTCGAGCTGTGATTTCGTTGAGCAGAAGCAGGCTCCGTTCGATGAATGAGCCCTAAGGTAGCCGATTGCATTACGAGCAAGGGGGCGGAGGACCACTGATCATTACTTGACTGAACCAGACTAAGGACAACTACAGCGTGGCCTTGACCGCAGCCGGCACCCCGTCCGGCTTGTCACCGCCATAGACCCAGTCCAGGAGTTCTACCGTGTGGATGATCGGAATATCTGTCCCGCCGGCGATCTGGGTGATGCAGCCGATATTGCCGGTGGCGATGAGGTCGGGCTTGGTGCGCTCGATGTTCTTGACCTTGCGGTCGCGCAGCGTCCGGGCGATCTCGGGCTGCAGGATGTTGTAGACGCCCGCCGAGCCGCAGCACAGGTGCCCCTCAGGCGGGTCCTTGACGGTGAACCCTGCCGCCTTCAAGAGCGCCTTGGGCTGGACCGTGATCTTCTGGCCATGCTGCATGGAGCAGGCCGAATGATAGGCTACGACCAGACCGGCGCCGTTGATCGGCGCCGGCAGCTCGAGCGTGGCCAGATATTCGGTGATGTCCCTGGCGAGGCCCGAGACCCGCGTCGCCTTTTCGGCATAGGCGGGATCCTCGCGCAGCATGTAGCCATAATCCTTGATGGTGGTGCCGCAGCCGGACGCGGTGATGATGATGGCGTCGAGCCCGCCCCGGTCGATCTGGCGTGTCCAGGCGTCGATGTTCTTGCGCGCGGCGTCGAGCGCATCGTGCTCGCGGCCCATGTGATGGACCAGCGCGCCGCAGCAGCCCTCGCCTTCGGGCACCACCACCTCGACGCCGATGCGGTTCAACAGCCTGACGGTCGCCTCGTTGATGCCGGGCTTGAGCACCGGCTGGGCGCAGCCGGTGAGGATGGCGACCCGGCCGCGCTTCTCGCCCGCCCCCGCGTGGGTGCCGGGCCTGGCGATGTTCGAGGCCCGGGGCACGGAGGGGGGCGCAAGTTCGAGCATCGCGGCCATGGGCTTGAGCCCAGGCACGGCGCGAAACAGGGGCGCGAAGGACCGGCCGAGCCGGGCGGCGTAGAGCGAGGCCCGGAGCCGTCCGGGATAGGGCAGCACCAGGGCCAGCAGCGCGCGGGTGATGCGGTTCATCAGCGGGCGCTTGTAGGTCTTCTCGATATGGACGCGGGCGTGATCGACAAGGTGCATGTAATTGACGCCCGAGGGACAGGTGGTCATGCAGGCCAGGCACGACAGGCATCGGTCGATGTGGGTGACCACCTGCTTGTCGGCGGGGCGGTTGTTCTCCAGCATGTCCTTGATCAGGTAGATCCGCCCGCGCGGGCTGTCGAGCTCGTTGCCGAGGGTCACATAGGTCGGGCAGGTGGCGGTGCAGAAGCCGCAATGGACGCATTTCCTCAGGATCTTCTCGGATTCGGCGACACCGGAATCGGCCAACTGCTCGGCGGTGAAATTGGTCTGCATGTCGCGGATACCTCGGGGCTATCGGAAGGAACCGGACCCCGCCATTCCGACGGCGGGGTCGAGTCCAGGAAGGGCGGGATGTGGCGCCGTCAGAGCAGCCAGCTTTGCGGATTGTCGATGGGTTCGTCGCGGGTGAGCTTCTGCAGCCCGACCACGGTGCGGATGATGATCCAGATGGCGACCAGGAAGATCGTCAGGAAGCCGATGAGCACGACAAACAGCACGGCGCTGACCAAGGCTCCGACCACGCCGATCCAGAAGGTGCGGATCACCCAGGTGTAGTGGCTCTCAAGCCAGGCCTCGGACTTGCCGCGGTTGAGATGGGCAAGGACAATGCCGACGATACCGGTGATCCCGATGAAGAAACTCGCCAGAAAGAGGACGTAGATGACCACCAGATTGGTTTTGCCGGGCTCGAGCCAGCGATCGGTCTGGCGCGGTTGAGGGGCCTGGTCTTGATTGCTCATGGCATGCTCCTTTGTTCCGAAAGAGAATCTGCGACACCCGCAGGCTATCACATGGTCGCCGTCATCCGCCCGGGGTTGAGAATGCCGCCCGGATCGAACTGATCCTTGATCCGCCGCGCCAGCGCATCGAGCGCCTGGGGCTGCGGCTCGAACACGGGCACCGCGGCCCGCGTGGCGGCATCCGCGCGCACCAGCGTGGCATGGCCGCCGCCGAGCGCCTTGACATACTGGCGGACGAGATCGGCCTCGGGTTCGGCCTCCATCTGCAGCCAGACCAGCCCGCCCTGCCAGTCGTAGAAGGCATCGACCCCGGTCTTGAGCCGCAAGGCCGCGACCAGCTGGTGGCCGGCGCTGGGCGCCACGGAAACCCGCCAGACCGGTTTCGCGCGCTGCACGGCAAAGGGCTTCACATCCCGGATGTCGCGCCACAGGTCACGGGTGACTTCGGCATCCAGCACCGAGACTTCACCGCGACGACGCATTTCCGCGACAAGCCGCTCGGTGCGCACGTCAACGGAGGGCGTGAGCCCCTCGAGCCGGAGAACCGTGGCCGCCTCGCCCTTGAGGGTATCGCCAAACCTGTAGGCGACGCTGAGCGGCAGGTGTGCTGCGCCCGAGACTTCGACCGACATCGCCATGGCCGCGGCCATGGCTTCGGCGGCCTCGGCGTCATTCAGCCCGGAGACGGCGACGGTCACGGCGGTTTCAGGCCGCGGCAGCACCTTGAAGATCACCTCGCAAAGTACGCCGAGCGTACCCCAGGAGCCGGCCAGCAGCTTGACCAGGTCGAGCCCCGTCACATTCTTCATCACCCGGCCGCCGCTCTTGACGATCTCGCCCGATCCGTTGACGAAGCGCACGCCCAGCAAATTGTCGCGCGCAGCCCCCGCCTGGATGCGTCTCGGGCCGGAGATGTTGCCCGCGAACACGCCGCCGATGGTCGGTTCGCCGTCCACACCCAGAAGCGGCCGGTGATCCATCGGCTCGAAGGTCAGCATCTGGTTGTTGGCGGCCAGCGCCGACTCGATCTCGGAGAGCGGCGTGCCGGCGCGCGCGGCCATCACCAGTTCGGACGGATCATAATTGGTGATTCCGGTGAGCCTCGCCAGCGACAGCACCGAGGCTGCCTGAGAGGGGCGGCCAAGGCCGGCGCGGGTGCCGCCGCCCCTGACCTCGATCGGAAGGCCCGCGGCATTGGCCTGGCTCACGATCCGCGCGACGTCGTCTTCGCTCTCGGGGTGCTGGATCTCGGACAGGCTCATGCCGCTGTCTTCCCTGTGCGGGCAGCGCCGGCTTTGCCCTCTTCGGCCAATGCGCTCTGGTTGCCCGTCTGGCTGCCGTTGCGGCCTTCGAGTGGAAACACCTTGGAGGGGTTGAGGATCCATTTCGGATCGAAGGCGGCGCGCACCCGCATCTGCTGGGCGAGATCCGCGTCGGAATACTGATGGCGCATCAGGTCGCGCTTCTCGATGCCCACGCCATGCTCGCCGGTGAGGCAACCGCCGGCGTCGACACAGAGCTTGAGAATATCGTTGCCGGCCATTTCCGCCTTGAGGCTTTCTTCCGGATCATTGGCGTCGAACAGGATCAGGGGATGCATGTTGCCGTCGCCGGCATGGAACACATTGGCGACTCTCAATCCGTAACGGTCGGTGATCTCGCTGGTCTTGGCCAACACATAGGACAATTGCCCGAGCGGCACGGTGCCGTCCATGCAGATGTAGTCGGCGATGCGGCCGGTGGCGCCGAAGGCTGATTTGCGGCCCTTCCAGATCAGCGCGGCCTCCGTCGCCGACTGACTTTCCCTTATGGTCTTGACGCCGTGCCTGCGGGCGATCTCGATGATGCGTGCGAGCATGGCGTCCATCTCGGCGTCCGAGCCCTCGACCTCGACGATCAGCAGGGCCTCGACATCCATGGGGTAGCCGGCATGGGCAAAGGCCTCGCAGATCTCGATGGCGGGCTTGTCCATGAACTCGATGGCCACCGGAATGATGCCCGCGCCGATGATGTCGGTGACGCAGGCGCCTGCGGCGACGGAGGTTTCAAAGCCGAACAGCACAGGCCGCGCACCCTCGGGCTTGGCCAGCAGCCTGACGGTGGCCTCGGTGACGATGCCCAACTGGCCTTCCGACCCGCAGATCAGGCCGAGCAGATCGTAGCCCGACGAATCCAGCGCCTTGCCGCCGATATCGACGATCGAGCCGTCGAACATGACCATCCGGACGCCCATCAGATTGTTGGTGGTCACGCCGTATTTGAGGCAATGGGCGCCGCCGGAGTTCATGCCGATATTGCCGCCGATGGTGCAGGCCAGCTGCGAGCTCGGGTCCGGCGCGTAGAAGAAGCCGTCGGCATCCACCGCCTGGCTGATGGAAATGTTGGTGACGCCTGCCTGCACCCTGGCTGCGCGGTTGGCGTAGTCCACCTCCAGGATCTGGTTCATCTTGGACACGCCGATGACGATGGCGTCCTCCTGGGGAATGGCGCCGCCGGAGAGCGAGGTGCCGGCGCCGCGCGGCACCACGGAAATGGCGTTGTCGTTGCAGTATTTCAGCACGGCGGCGACCTGGGCCGTCGTCTCGGGCAGGACCACCGCCAGCGGCATGCGTCGGTAGGATACGAAAGCGTCGGTGTCGAAGGGCACCAGTTCGCGCTCTTCGGTGATCAGGCAGCTCTCGGGCAGCAATTGCGCGAGATCGGCGATGATGGCGGGACGGCGGCCGATGACGGCCAGGTCAGGCTCCAGAAAGGCAATCAGGTCCGGCATGGCTTCCTCCTCGCAATTCGCGCCTGCGGCATGGACTTGACGCGCAGGCACAACTGGTATTTTTAATTTACCACTCAATCCCCCTGGCGGCAACGCAGAATCCGTCTCCGCCTCGCCGTGGCTGTCCCGCAACCGAGTTCGAACCTGTTTTTCCGAGGCTGAGTGATCCGGAACGGCCTGGCTTGCGTATGGTTACAGAGTCTATCTGCAAAAAGGGAGACGGCCTGCAATGAACAATCTCGGAGACCTGGAAATCTTTGCCCGTGTTGTCTCTGCCGGATCCATGTCCGCGGCAGGGCGCGAGCTGGGCCTGTCTCCGGCCGTTGTATCCAAGCGGCTGCGGCGCCTGGAGGACCGGCTCGGGACGCGGCTGATGCAGCGCACGACGCGCCAGATATCGCTGACCGAGGCCGGCCAGGGCTTCTATGAGCGGGTGGTGGCGATCCTGGCCGGAATCGAGGAGGCCGAAGCCTTCGTTTCCCGGCGCTCGGCGCTCGCCCGCGGCGTGTTGAAAGTTTCCGCTCCCACGTCGTTCGGCCGCATGCATATCGCCCCCCATATCAACAGCTTCATGCAGGCCAATCCCGATCTTGGTGTCAACCTGATGCTGCGCGACGAATTCGTCGACATCGTCGGCGACGGCTATGATCTGGCGATCCGGATCGCGGAATTGAGCGATTCGAGCCTGGTTGCGCGCAAACTTGCGCCGGTGCGCCGGATTCTAGTCGCCTCGCCCGCCTATCTGGAGCGGCACGGCGTCCCCCGCAGCATCGACGATCTCGCCAAGCATATCTGCCTCGCGCCGCACAACAACGACCCCTGGAAGCTCGAGAGCCCGGGCGGCCAGCTGATCCATCGCCCGGTGGGCCCCCTGCAGACCAACTCGAGCGAAGTGGTGCGGGAAGCGGTCATTGGCGGCGTCGGCATCGCCCTGCGCTCGACCTGGGACATCGGCGCCGAACTGGCGGACGGACGGCTTGTTCAGGTCTTGCCCGCCTATGAGGGCTCGCGCAATGTGGCGATCCATGCAGTCTATGCCAGCCGCCGGTTCCTGCCCGCCAAGGTGCGGCTGTTCATCGACTATCTGGCCGAACTTTACGGGCCCACGCCCTATTGGGAAAATCCGCTTCCAGAGACGCCGTCGGCTTCGGTCACCTCGCTTTCGGGTCCTGGCTTCCGCGAGTCTTCCCGGACGCTGAACTCCGGCAAGTCCGGCGGCAATGAGAATGACCACGCCTCGCGGGATGCAGCGGAGTAGATCCTGACGGGCAGTCGCCATCCCGCATGGATCCCGGTCCGAACCGGGAAACTTGTCACAAACTGGATAAAAATATTGACCACGTTTCCCGCCGCTTGGTACGGTCGCAGGCAGCCGCCCCCGGGATACGTCAATGACCACGGACATCTTCGCACGAATCGAGCAAAGCCGAACCGCTGATGAAGTGGTTCATCAGATCGAGGTTCTCGTGCTCGAGGGAATCTTGCGGGTCGGCGACCGACTGCCCGGCGAGCGTGAGCTTGCCAAGCAGTTCAACGTGTCGCGGCCGATCCTCAGGGAGGCGCTCAAGGTCCTGGAAGGACGCGGCCTGCTCAACACCCATCATGGCGGCGGGACCTTTGTCGCCGATGTCATTGGCCAGGTCTTCACCCGGCCGGTGATGGAGCTGATCGCGCGGCACCAGAAGGCCACGCTCGACTACCTTGAATACCGCCGCGAGGTGGAGGCCGTGACCGTCGAGTTCGCCGCCCGCCGCGCCACGGAAGCCGACAAGGCACTGCTCACCCGGATCATCACCGCCATGAAGGCCGCGCATCAGAAAGACGATTTCGAGGAAGAGGCGACGATCGACGTGGAGTTCCACAGCGCGATCGGCGAATGCGCGCACAACATCATTCTGCTTCACACCTTGCGGTCCTGCTACAGGCTGCTGGCCGAGGGCGTATTCTACAATCGCGCCATGGTCTACACTCTGCCTGGCGCGCGCGACAAATTGCTGGCGCAGCACGTGGCGATCTACGACGCTGTGATGGCAGGCAATCCGGACGCCGCTCGGCGCGCGGCGCAGGCGCATATCGATTTCGTCTCCAGGGCAATGATGGATGCCGAACGCTCGGGCGACTGGGAACGGGTGTCCCAACTTCGCCTGCAACATCGCGCTCCCGATCTTTCAAGGGCCGGCACGAAAGCCAGGCTGAAACAACCGGAGGCGGCAAATTGACGTCGAGCGAAACAATGGCTGCCCGGCAGCCGCGTGTGGGGCTGTTTGCGACCTGCCTGGTCGATCTTTTCCGGCCCTCGGTCGGATTTGCCAGCGCCAAGCTGCTGCAGGACGCCGGCTGCGAGGTGCATGTGCCGGTGGCGCAGACCTGCTGCGGCCAGCCGGCCTACAACAGCGGCGACAGGGCCGATACGCGGGCGATCGCCGAACAGGTGATCGAGGCCTTCGAGGGTTTCGATTTCGTCGTCGCGCCCTCCGGGTCCTGCGCGTCGATGCTCAAGAAGCACTATCCCGGCCTGTTTGCGGGCGACGCCGCCTGGGAGGGTCGGGCGCAGCGCTTTTCAGACAAGTGCCACGAACTGGTTTCGTTCCTGACCGACGTGATGATGGTGCGCGACACCGGCGCATCGCTTGACGCCAAGATCACCTATCACGATTCCTGTTCGGGCCTGCGCGAACTCGGCATAAAGGACCAGCCGCGCAAGCTGCTCGCCAATGTCCGCGGACTGGAACTTCAGGAAATGAAGGATTCCGATGTCTGCTGCGGCTTCGGCGGAACCTTCTGCATCAAATATTCCGACATCTCGAACGCCATCGTCACCAAGAAGGTCGTCAATATCGACGCGTCGGGGGCAGACATGCTGCTGGCCGGAGATGTCGGCTGCCTGATGAACATGGCCGGCAAGCTCAAGCGCCAGGGCTCGAGCGTCGAGGTCCGCCACGTTGCCGAAGTGCTGGCCGGCATGACCAGCCAGCCGCCGATCGCCGGAAGCGGCAAATAGGCGGGATACAGGAGACAGTCCATGGAACTTGCCGCCAAACATTTCAAAGCGAGCGCCGCAAAGGCGCTGGTCGACGTGCAGCTGCAGAAGGCACTCGGCAATGTCGAGAAAGGCTTCATCGGCAAGCGCCAGAAAGCCGCCGCCGCGCTTCCCGAATTCGATGCGCTCAGGGACAATGCGCGCGACATCAAGAACCATGTGCTCGCCCATCTCGACCTCTATCTCGAGGAGTATGAGCGCAAGGTGACGGCGTCGGGCGGCATCGTTCACTGGGCGGAGACCGCCGAGGATGCACGCCGCATCGTGCTCGAGATCTGCCAGAAGGCAGGCGCCCGCACGGTGACCAAGGGCAAGTCGATGATCACCGAGGAGATCGCGCTCAACGATCACCTGTCGGCCAACGGCATCGAGCCGGTGGAAACGGATCTGGGCGAATACATCATCCAGCTGCGCGGCGAACATCCGAGCCACATCATCGCGCCCGCAGTGCATTTGAACAAGGAGCAGGTGGAGGGCGATTTCCGCCGGGTGCACACGCATCTGCCCGAAGGCCGTGACCTCTCCGACCCGGTGTCGCTGCTGGGCGAAGCGCGCGAGGTGCTGCGCCAGCGCTACTTCGCCGCCGATGTCGGCATCACCGGCGCCAATTTCCTGATCGCCGAGACCGGCACGTCGGTGATCGTCACCAATGAGGGCAATGGCGACCTCACCCAGACGCTGGGCAAGATCCACGTCGTCGTGGCCTCCATCGAGAAGATCGTGCCGACGCTCGAGGACACTTCGCAGATCCTGAGGGTGCTGGCGCGCTCGGCCACCGGCCAGGACATGAGCGTCTACACCACGTTTTCCACAGGACCGAAACGCGCTGACGACCCGGACGGACCGGATCAGTATCACGTCGTGCTGCTCGACAATGGCCGCTCGGCCATGCTCGGCACCGAGTATCAGGACATGCTGCGCTGCATCCGCTGCGGCGCCTGCATGAACCACTGCCCGGTCTATCACGCGGTCGGCGGCCACGCCTACGGCTCGGTCTATCCCGGCCCGATGGGGGCGGTGCTGACGCCCTCCCTCAACGGTATCGAGGAGACCGGGCAATTGCCCAACGCGTCAACCTTCTGCGGCCGCTGCGAGGCGGTGTGCCCGATGCGGATTCCGCTGCCCAAGATGATGCGGCACTGGCGGGAGCGCGAGTTCGAGCGCAACCTGACGCCGTTGACAGGTCGCTACGGCCTCAAATTCTGGGCCTTTTTCGCCAAGCGGCCGAAGCTCTACCGCCTTGCGGTCTCCTTCGGGGTGCCGTTGCTGTCGGTGTTCGGCGGCTCGTCCAAGCGCTTCCGCAGCCTGCCATTCGCCGGCGGCTGGACCCGCCACCGCGACTTGCCGGCGCCCGAAGGCCGCACCTTCCTGCAGGCCTGGGCGCAGCGCGAAGCGCTCAAGCAGGAGCCGGCACAGTGAGCGCGCGCGAGACCGTGATGGGCAAGATCCGGGCCGCGATGGGGGTCAAGGGCCCGGACGAGGCGCGCCAGGCAACCGTGGCCACGCGGCTCAGGGAAACACCCGCGGGCGTCATTCCGGCGAGAGCGCAACTTCCCACGGCGGGACAGCTTGAGCTGTTCTGCGCCATGGCGGTGCAGTTCGGCGCAACCGTGACGCGGGTGAGCGACTATCACGAGGTCCCCGCCGAAGTCAGTGCCTACCTGCGCACCCGCAATCTGCCGTCGGAAATCCGGATGGGCGCCGACGCGCGGCTGGTGAAAGCAGACTGGAGTTCGGAGAAAACTCTCGAGGTGCGCCACGGCGCGTCGGACGGCGGCGACCTGGCGGGCGTCAGCCACGCGATGGCGGGCATCGCCGAAACCGGGACGCTGGCGCTGCTGTCGGGTCCCGCCAATCCGACCACCATCAACTTCCTGCCGGAACATCACATCGTGGTGCTGGATGCCCGCGACATCAGGGGCGACATGGAAAGCGTCTGGGCGAAGCTGCGGACGGATCTGGGCAAGGGCGCGATGCCTCGCAACATCAATCTGATCACCGGGCCTTCCCGCTCGGGCGACATCGAACAGACCATCATCCTGGGCGCGCACGGCCCCAGGGCGCTGCATATCGTCGTGGTGGAATGAACCGACCAAGCGACGCAGCCGCCCGGATGAGATCCCGTTCCGCTTGACGATGGCTGCGATTTGGATCTAGCTCGCTTCCGAACCGACCGGATCCGGAGTCCCCGCCATGCCCGTTTCACCCGAACACTTTGCCGCATTCGTGCTGGCCAGCGTCATTCTGCTCGTCATTCCCGGCCCGACCATCGTCATGGTCATCAGCCAGGCGCTGGCGCATGGTCGCAAGGTGGCGTTCGCCAGCGTGATGGGTGTTGGGCTTGGCGATCTGGTTGCGACCTCGCTGTCGATTGCCGGCGCAGGCGCACTGTTGGCCGCTTCCGCCTCGCTGTTCCAGGCGCTGAAATTTGTCGGCGCGGCCTATCTGATCTGGATCGGCTACAAGATGTGGCGGGCGCCGGCGATCATCCCGGCCCTGCAGGATGCCGATCTTCCAACCGGTTCAGGCAGGCCGGCGGTCATTTTCCGCGATTCGTTCCTGATTACCGCGCTCAATCCCAAGGGCATCCTGTTCTTCGTGGCCTTCGTGCCGCAATTCATCGTTCCGGCCCTGCCTTACGCGCCGCAAGCGGCCATCTATGTGGTGACCTTCACCGTGCTCGGCATCGTCAATGCGGCGATGTTCGCGTTCCTCGCCGCCGGCGCCCGGAAGACCATCCGCCGCCCGCAGATGATGAAGGCGGCGATGCGCACCGGCGGATCGCTTTTGATGATGGCCGGCGTCGCCGCAGCCTTGACCCGTCGCGCCTGACCTCAAGCACCGCGAAAGATCCCCAAGATGCGCGCCAACTACAAACTGCAACGGCTTTATCTCGATGCGCCGCTCGCATCGGGCGATGTCGTGCCGCTCGGCAAGGAGCAGGCGCATTATCTCCTGAGCGTGCTGCGGCTCGAGGACGGCGCCGAGCTGCTGGTGTTCAACGGCCGGGAGGGGGAATATGCCGCCACGCTGCGGCCGTCGGGCAAGAAGGCCGCCACGCTCGAGATCGGCGGCCAGACGCGGTCGCAGCCGCCGCACTCGCGGCTCGATTTCCTGTTCGCACCGCTGAAAGTGGGCCGGCTCGACTATCTGGTGCAGAAGGCCACGGAAATGGGGGTGGGCCGGATCACGCCGGTGTTCACCGACCATACCCAGTTGCACAAGGTCAACGCTGAGCGGCTTCACGCCAATATTCTCGAAGCCGCCGAGCAATGCGGCAATCTCGCGATTCCGGCACTCGGGGACGGCGTCCGGCTGGAGGCGCTGCTCACCAACTGGGATCCGGCGCGGCGGATCATCTTCTGCAATGAAAGCGAGGCCGGAAACAACCCGGCCGCAGCGCTTTCGGCCATCGCCGAGCGCAATCTGGCCTTGCTCGTCGGGCCCGAAGGCGGGTTCTCCGAACGGGAGCGGAAGATGCTGACAGGCCTGGCCTTTGTCACGCCCATTCCCCTCGGGCCGCGCATCCTGAGGGCGGATACGGCCGCCGTCGCGGCCCTGACGGCAGTGCAGATGACGATCGGCGACTGGTAAGGGCGCACGCACCAGATCACATCATTGTTCTTTGATGGAAGGATCAGGAATTTTTGCTTGCAAGGCGGACCGGTTCCGGTCCAAGCAGCATTTGATGCGTGGACTGAAACTGCGCAATGACCAGACGATAAAGGGCCGGACATGGCGCGCGACACCACCGATGATACTCCGATCAGCACAATCAGCGAGCTGGCGGACTGGATGGCCGCAGGCTGCAAGCCGAAGGAAAAATGGCGCATCGGCACCGAGCACGAGAAGTTCGTTTTCTTCACCGAAACGCTCGAACCGGTGCCCTATGAAGGCAAGCGCTCGATCCGGGCGCTGCTGGAAGGGATGGCGATGATGCTCGGCTGGGAGCCGATCATCGACGCGGGCAAGATCATCGGACTGGTGGAGCCGACCGGCCACGGCGCCATCAGCCTGGAACCGGGCGGGCAGTTCGAACTGTCGGGCGCGCCGCTCGAAACCATCCACCAGACCTGCCGCGAATCCAACGCGCATCTGGCGCAACTGCGGGAAATCGCCGATCCGCTGGGCATCCGGTTCCTTGGAATCGGCGGCAGCCCCGCCTGGACGCTGGCCGAAACGCCGAAAATGCCCAAGTCGCGATACGACATCATGACCCGCTACATGCCGAAGGTCGGCAGCCAGGGGCTCGACATGATGTACCGGACCTGCACGATCCAGGTGAACCTCGATTACTCCTCGGAGGCCGACATGCGCCGGAAGATGCAGCTCGGCATGAAGCTGCAGCCGCTGGCCACCGCGCTGTTTGCGGCCTCGCCCTTCACCGAAGGCAAGCCCAACGGCCTGGTCTCCTGGCGCGGCGACATCTGGCGCGACACCGACAACCAGCGCTCGGGGCAGTTGCCGTTCGTCTATTCGGACGAGTTCTGCTTCATGGATTATGTCGAATGGGCGCTCGACGTGCCGATGTATTTCGTGCTGCGCGACGGCCGCTACCACGAGGCCACCCATGTCACCTTCCGCCAGTTCATGAATGGCGCGCTCAAGTGCGAGCTCGACCAGCCGATGCCGACGATGGGCGACTGGACCAACCATCTGGGCACGCTGTTCCCGGATGCACGGCTGAAGCGCTTCATCGAAATGCGCGGCGCCGATGGCGGGCCGTGGCGGCGGATCTGCGCCCTGCCCGCCTTCTGGGTCGGACTGCTCTATGACGAGAGCGCGCTGTCGGAAGCGCTCGAACTGGTGCGGGACTGGAGCCTCGAGGAGGTGAATGCGATCCGCGACGCCGCCCCGCGCGAGGGCCTGAAGGCGCGAATCCATGGCCATTCGCTGCACGATATCGGCCGGCAGGTGCTCGGCATTTCCCGGCGCGGCCTGATCAACCGGGCGTGCCTGAATTCCGAAGGCAATGACGAGAGCCATTTCCTGGCGCCGCTCGAAGAAACCATCGCCCGCGGCACGACACTGGCCGAGGAAATGCTGGCGCTCTATCACGGCCGCTGGAACGGCAGCGTCGACCCGGTGTTCGAGGATTACGCCTACTGAGGCCTGGCGTCGGACCGGTTCCGGCTTAGATCGACCCTAGGCAGGCCCGAAACGTCGGTATAGTCTCTGTTCAACCCGCAAGGGATGGAGGAGACACGATCCGATGATGCCGCTTTACGACATGATGATGAATGCCCAGAAAGGCGACGCCATGCGCGCCATGGCGCAACAGTTCGGCCTCAACGAGACCCAGATGGAGCAGGCGATGGCGGCGCTGATGCCGGCCTTCTCCACAGGGCTCAAGCGCAACGCCGCAAATCCGATGGACATGTCCAATTTCCTCGCGGCGCTCGCAAGCGGCCAGCACGCAACGTATTTCGAGAACCTGCAGAGCGCCTTCAGCCCGCAAGGCCGGGACGAGGGCAACGGCATCCTGGGCCATATCTTCGGCTCCAAGGAAGTGAGCCGGGCGGTGGCCGCCCAGGCGGAAGCCGCGACCGGAATCGGCCAGGAAATCTTCAAGCAGATGCTGCCGGTGCTCGCCACCGCGATCATGGGCGGGCTGTTCAAGCAGGCGACAGAGCGCCCTGCAACCCAAAGCCAGGCCGGCGCCATGGGCGGATCCAATCCGATCGGCGACCTGATCACCGAGATGATGCGCCAGGGAATGGGCGGCGCACAGGCAAAGCCCGCACCGCGGGCCTCGCCGATGGACAATCCGCTGGGACAGATCCTCGAAGGCATGTTCGGCGGCGCACAGAAGCGCCAGCCGCAGCCGGGCGCTGGCAATCCGTTTGGCGACAACCCGCTCGGCCAGATCTTCCAGGACATGCTCGGCGGCGCGATGGGCGGGGCTGAGAGGCGCCAGGCCCCGGAACCGGAACCGGAACCTGAGCGGATGCCGTCCGGGCGCGCGCGCAATCCCTATGACGACCTCTTCGGCAAGATGTTCGACTCCGGTCGCGAGGTCCAGAAGGGCTACCAGAAGAGCATGGACTCGATTTTCGACCAGTATCTGCAGGGCATGAAACGGTCCAGGTGACCAGCCAAAAAAACCCGGCCGCGCTGACCCTCAGGGTGCAGGCAAGCGGCCGGGGAAAGGCGGGATACAGGGCGGTATCCCGCAGGGGACCTGAAATGCCGACCTAGCGGCAGGCGTTGCGGCGCGCGCGGCGCGCCAGTTCGGTTGTCGGATCGGCATTGAAGGGCACCGATTTGCCAAAGCGCAGATCCTCGCGCGTCAGGCCGATATCCGACAATTCATGGTCGGACAGCTGTTCCAGATTGCCGACCACGCGGCGGTTGAACAGCGCGCGCAGCAGCGCCTTCATCTTGCCGTATGCGGCGTTAAAGGCATTCAGGAAACCCGGACCAACGCTGGTTGAGCTGGCAGACGCCCGGGCGGCAGCAGGAGTGCGGGCGTTCATGGTGATCATCCTCGATAGATCGCGCCAATTGAAGGGGGCGGCGCACAACCCCGTGAACGCAATCTGTGTCTCAAAAATCGATTGATCATACCAGCGAATGTTTCTAATCTTTATCATCAGAACTTTTGATAGGAGCCTCCCATGCCCGCCCCCCTCGACATCGATCAGCTGCAGACCTTTGTCGCCATTGTCGATACCGGCAGTTTTACCCGCGCGGCGGACAAGGTGTTCAAGACCCAGAGCGCGGTGTCGATGCAGATGCGGCGGCTGGAGGAACGCGTCGGCAAGTCCCTGTTCGTCCGCGACGGCCGCCTGAACCGGCTCAGCGAAGACGGCGAGAGGATGCTCGGCTATGCGCGGCGCATCATCCGGCTCAACAATGAAACCATCTCCGCCTTCGACGACCAGCAGCTGGAAGGCTCGATCCGGATCGGGACGCCCGATGACTACGCCGACCGCTACATGCCCGGCATCATCGCCCGCTTCGCCAAGACCAATCCCAATGTCGAGCTCTACATCGAGTGCGAGCCCTCGGCCGAACTCGCCGCCCGGCTCGCCCGCGGCGAGCTCGACGTGGCGCTCGTCACCCACAATCCGCGCGAACGCACCTCGGAAGTGGTTCGCACCGAACCGCTCTACTGGGTCACATCGATGAACCACACGGTGCACGAGGACGCGGTGGTGCCGCTGGCCGTGGGCCGCCGCTCCTGCAACTGGCGCAACCTCGCCTGCACGGCGCTCGATTCGGCCGGCCGCGACTACCAGGTCCTGTTCACCAGCTGGTCGGCGACGGTGGTGGCCTCGGCCGTGCTGTCGGGACTTGCGGTGTCGCTGCTGCCCGAATGCGCGGTGCGGCCGGGGATGCGGATCCTGTCACCCGCCGATGGCTTCCCCTCGCTGCAACCCGCCCAGATCGGCCTGATGAAGCGGCCGGGCGCGCCGGCGGCGCTGGTCAACGCCATCTGCGGCCATATCGCCGCCAGCCTCGACAACATCACGCCGGTGGGAGGCGAGGAGAAGCCGATGTCGGCGATGTCCGGCTCGTCATCGCGCAGGGAGCTCAGGGGACGACCCGACATCGCTGCGGTGCCGGCCTGGTAGGCGACAGGAAACCAGCGGCCACTACAGCCTTACATTGCAGGAAATTTCGGGCATACTCCTCTCGGCCGAAAGCATGAAGAGGAAATGGCATGACGTTCATTTCATCCATTCGCTACATCAAGCCCGATGAACACAGGGCTTTTGTGGCGGAGCGCCTCAAGGCGCTCAAGGAACAGCTCGATCAGGACATCAAGGTGCAGACGGACGCCGAGTCCCTGCGGCTGGCGACCTGGAACATCATGCACTTCTCCGATGGAGGCGCCTACGACCGGACGACGGAATCCCTGCTCTACATCGCCGAGATCATCGATCATTTCGATCTCGTCGCAATCCAGGAGGTCAATCACGACCTGAAGAAGTTCGAGCTGCTGATGCAGCGCTATCTGGGCCCAGACTGGGACTACATTCTGACCGACGCCAGCGGCAATCGCGAACGGCTGGCCTATGTCTACAGGAAGGCAAAGGTCAGGTTCCTGCGCGAAGCCGGCGAAATCGTCCTCCCGGAAGGGCAGGAGATCGTTGCCCCCAGCCAGGAAAACGCCACGCGCAAGCTGCAGTTTGCGCGGACACCCTTCGCGGTCACCTTCCAGGCGGGCTGGTTTCGCTTCAAACTCTGCACGGTGCATATCTATTACGGTAAATCCGCGGACAACTCCCCTGAAATGGACCTGCGCCGGGCCGAGATCGAGAAAATAGCGGTCTTTCTGGCCAACATGCAGAAAGCGGAGAAGCGGAGTTCAGGCACGGACGCCAACATGATCCTCCTTGGCGATTTCAACATCATCAGCCCCGAACACAGGACGATGAAGGCGCTGCTGGATGCGGGTTTCGTGACCACCGAAGGCATCAAGGATGCGGCCTCCAGCCTCTCGGGCAAGCATCATTACGACCAGATCGTCTTCAAGCTGGCCGAAAAGCGGGTGAAGCTGGGTGCGTCGGGCGTTCTCAACATCTTCAAGAGTGTCTATCGCAGCGAAGATGCGGCCCATTACGCAAGCAAGGCCGGCATCAAGGCCGTGTCCCATGTCAAGGACGGCACTGCCCGCAGCGACGACAAGGCGATGGACTACTTCCGGAAATACTATCGCAAGCACCAATTGTCCGACCACAACCTGCTCTGGTGCGAGATCAAGACGGACTTCTCGGGCCACTATCTCGATGCCGTCGCCGCCGGTCAGACCCCTGGCAGGATGTAGGCCCAAAGGCCGGCACGGCGTCGCTTCTACGCGATGTGGATGGCAAGCAGCAGCCACTGCACGCAATTGACGCCAAGGCTTGCGATGAACAGCCTGCGCCGCAGGCTGACACGGTTCGAGGTCACGTGCACATAGGCATGGGCCGCGCGCGCCAGCACGAAGGCCCAGGCAGCGACGATGGCCGCGGTCCCTGCCCCGCCGGTCACATAGAGCGACAGGCAGGCGGCAAAAAACAGCACCGGCAGTTCGAACTGGTTGGCGAGGTTTCGCGCGGCGGTGGCGCTCGGCTCCGGCTCGATCGAAGGCACCCTGAAATCGGCGACCTTGGCCGTGCCCGCCTTGACCGCGCCGACCCGGCGCGCGGAGACCACCATGTAGATACCATAGGTCAGGAGAACCTGGGCCAGGACCGGCCAGAAGATTGCGGTGGATGAAGTCATGTTTGGGTCTGCCGTGCGATTGATGTATCGGGCGACCCTAGAGGGGATCGGTTCGGTTCACAAGAATGAACACCGGACGCGGTCTGCAGAATGAGCTCCTCTTCAGCAGTGCTTAACCAAGGCACTGCTATCTTTTCGCAAAGATTTAATTGATTTTGTGATACGCCGATGTTGACGCCAACCGCCCAGACAGCGCTCGCTCCAGCGCTTTCGATCATGCAATCGATCGTGACGGACCAGGCCCGGATGCGCGAGGCCGATCAGCCGGACGCGGCCTTCAAGACGCCCACTGTCGCCGTGACTCCTGGCTATGACACCCAGGCGACGCAGAAGCTCAACGCCTATTACTTCGGCGATCATCAAAGTGCATCCGAGGTGCGCACGAAGATTTTCACCTATCTGGCGCAATATGTGGGCGGGCAGATCGATGCTGTCGAAAAGGAGAAGGCTGGCGAAGCTGCCGGCAACGCTCCGGCCGCCAGCAGCCAGCTTGCGAACAGCCTGAAAGGCATGGAGGCCGACGTCAGGGGTGGGCTCCGGGCCTCGCTCGACAATTTTTCCCAAGGCCGGAAGTCCCTGCAGGCAACAGCCGCCAAGATGCTGATGACGCTTGATCTCGATGTCCTGTCGAAAGACACGAAGATCACCAGATATCTCGAACAGATGATCGGCTTCGACCTGGGCGGGATGAGCGCCAAAGACATCCTGACGGCGTTTGTCGATCCTGACGGGAAGGAGAACGAGAAACTCCGCTCGATTATTTCCAATGCGCTCGCCGGCACGGAGGGCAGCAAGACCATGCAGCGGCTGGATGATGCTGCCAAGGGCCTGCGTTCGGTCGAAGAGACCAAGCGGGACATCGAAGACGTCAAGCCCTACGACGAGGTGGACGAGGAGACCAAGGAAGAGGACAAGTCCGACATCAAGATCGCCAAGGCCTACGACACCCTCACCGAAACCAAGGCTTTCATCGACGCCGTGCGGGAGGAAAACGCCGAACTGGCGCAGGTGAAGGCTGCGATCGGAGCCGCGAAGGGCGCGACCACGTCAGCAAACACGCCCACATCCCCAACTGAGGACACCGACGCCGACCCTGATCCTGCAGATGCCGACGACGACAAGATTTCGTCCGCCGAGGGGCGCTGGGGCTACGGGGATCAAGATGATGGACTTGACATCGGGCACACGGGAACCGCGGCCCTCTACTTCTGAGACGGATCCGATCAGGCGCCAGGCGCGGCCGGTTGGCGCCACCGCTTCCAGCGAGCGACCCAGAGCGCGATGATCAGTACCGCCGCGATGGTGAGCGTGATGTACTTGCCCCGTGTCAGCACCTGCAGCACGAACACGAGCGACCCGTTGAAGCCGGCCGTCATGGCCTCAGGGCCGAAGATCGCGTCGGCCACGGCGTTTTCGAGAAAATCGCAGGCGAGATAGGTGAAGGCCAGGGCCAGGACCAGGCCTATGCCGATACTGATGCCCCGCGATGGCTCGGCCAGCCCGCGGCCGGCATAGACCGAGGCAAAGGCCAGGAAGGCGAGACTTGCAGCCAGCAGCGGCGGGAACACCAGGTCGGAGCGCGCATGCATGGCCACATAGGCCGCCGATGCGCTTTGCCGGCCCTCGGCCGCGGCTCGTGCGAAGTCAGCCTGGAAGGCGGCATGGAGCGCCCGAGCGCCGTCGTCATCGTAGCCCAGCACCACCGCGTCGGGCAGCGCCAGACCGCCCAGCATCGCGCTGATCGCCGGCGCCTCGACAAGAGCCATGTAACCCAACAGGCCGGCGGTGATCACGCACACCACCCAGCCAAGCCAGAACCACTTCATTACATCGCGCCGGGGTAGTTGGGGCTTTCCCGGGTGATGGTGACATCATGGGTGTGGCTTTCGCGCAGGCCCGCGCCAGAGATGCGGACAAAGGTGGCGCGTTCCTGGAAGACCCTGAGATCAGCGGCGCCCACATAGCCCATGGCCGCCTTGAGCCCGCCTGCGAGCTGGTGCAGGACGCCCGAGACCGGGCCCTTGTAGGGCACCTGTCCTTCGATGCCTTCCGGCACAAGCTTCAACGTATCGCGCACCTCGGCCTGGAAATAGCGGTCGGCGGAGCCGCGCGCCATGGCGCCGACGGAGCCCATGCCGCGATAGGCCTTGAACGAGCGGCCCTGGTGCAGATAAACCTCGCCCGGGCTTTCGTCGGTGCCTGCGAGCAGCGAGCCGACCATGACGGCGGCGGCGCCCGCGGCGATCGCCTTGGCCATGTCGCCCGAATATTTGATGCCGCCATCGGCGATCACCGGCACGCCATGCTTCTGGGCTTCCTCGACGGCGCTCATGATGGCGGTCAACTGCGGCACGCCGACACCGGCGACGATGCGCGTGGTGCAGATCGAGCCCGGGCCGATGCCGACCTTGACCGCATCGGCACCGGCATCGATGAGCGCGCGCGCCCCCTCGGCGGTCGCCACATTGCCGGCCATGATGCGAACCGAATTCGACAGTTTCTTGGCGCGGGTGACCGCATCGAGCACGCGCTGCGAGTGACCATGGGCAGTGTCGATGACCAGGAGGTCAACGCCGGCCGCAATCAGCCGCTCGGCGCGCTCGAAGCCGTCGTCGCCCACCGAGGTCGCGGCGGCGGCGCGCAGCCGTCCCTGCTCGTCCTTGGAGGCGTGCGGATTGAGCTGGGTCTTCTCGATGTCCTTGACGGTGATCAGGCCGACGCAGCGGCCGTCGCCATCGACCACCACCAGCTTTTCGATGCGGTGGGTGTGCAGGAGCCGCTTGGCCTCGGTCTGCTCGACGCTTTCCTTGACGGTCACCAGGTTTTCATGGGTCATCAGTTCCCGGATCTTCTGATGCGGGTTTGTGGCGAAGCGCACATCGCGGTTGGTGAGAATGCCCACCAGATGACCAGGGTCGGCGGGTCTGCCGCGATGCTCGACAACCGGAATGCCGGAAATGCCATGGGCCTTCATCAGCGCCAGCGCTTCGGACAAGGGTGCTTCCGGGCTGATGGTCACCGGATTGACCACCATGCCGCTCTCGAATTTCTTGACCTGGCGGACCTGTTCGGCCTGCTCTTCCGGCGTCAGGTTGCGGTGGATGACGCCGATGCCGCCGGCCTGGGCCATGGCGATGGCGAGCCGGGCTTCGGTCACGGTGTCCATGGCGGAGGAAATGATGGGGAGATTGAGATCGAAATCGCGGGCGATGCGCGTGGCGATGTTGGCCTGGCCCGGCATCACTTCGGAGTGCCCGGGCTGCAGCAGCACGTCATCGAATGTCAGCGCCTCAGCGCCGGTAATGGATTGGATTATGGTCGCCATCGCCTGTCGGTTCCGTCTGTTCTGGGCGGCCCGGACCAGGCTGCCCGGTGCTGGTTCGGGTCTCTTGCGTTGGCAGCGGCAAGTACCACGCTTCCGTCCCATGGGAAAGGGTGTGCACGGGTTTGCACACCGAATTTCGCCGCAGCGCACACATTGGAGTCGTGCCTATAACAAAACCCGGGCATCGCTGCCCGGGCTCCGGCTCTCACACATGGTCGACGCTTATGCTCAGAGGTCGAGCTGGTAGGTTTCGGGGATGAAGCGGTAGCCTTCACCAACTGCCTCCACATAGCCCAGCGACGGGAACGGCATGTGGTAGCCGATGAAGGCAAGCCGGTCGGTGGCGATCATGTCGAACACCGCCTTGCGGGTGGCTGCGGCGGCCGCCTTGTCGGTGTCGAACACCACTTCCCAAGCGGGACGCTGCAGCGACAGGACGAAATGGTTGGCCGCATCGGCCGTCAGCATCAGCTTGCGCCCGCCCGATTCCAAGCCATAGATCATGTGGCCGGGGGTATGGCCAAAGGCGGCCATGCCAGTGATGCCGGAGACCACCGTGTCGCCATCGCCGACAAAGCTCATCTTGTCGGCCAGCGGAACCACCTTGGAGACCACGCCCTTGTGGCCGTTCTCGGCGCCGGTGCCGATGCGGTCTTCGGACGACCAGAAATCATATTCGACTTGACCCGCGACATAGCGGGCGTTCGGGAAGGCCGGCGCGTCGCCTTCCATCAGGCCGCCGATGTGATCGCCGTGCAGATGGGTGAGCACCACCACGGTGACCTGCTCGGGCGTGTAGCCCGACGCCTGGAGATTGGCGAGCGTCTGGCCGACGCCGCCTTCGCGGCCGCCCTCGCCGTTGCCGGTGTCAAACAGCACCAGATCCGTGCCGGTGTTGACGAGCGTCGGCGCGAAGGTGAACTGCATCTTGTCGACCGGCAGGTAATTGCTCTCAAGCAGGGCCGCGACATCCTCCTGGGTCTGGTTGGTGCCGAAGATCTTCTGCGGATCGGGAACGACCCGGTGACCATCCGACAGCACCGTGACCTCGAAGTCACCGAGGCTGAAGCGCTTGAAGGCGGCGGGCATGGTGGCCGACATCGGCACTTCCGCCTGCGCCGCGCGAACCAGGATCTGCGGGGCGGCCAGCGCGGTCAGGCCCGCGGCCGACACCTTGAACAGGGAACGTCTGGAAAACTGCATCTCGAACTTCCTCCGGTGATTTCCGATAGGGTCCACATAGCGCGGCGCGTTCACCAAACAATGACGGCCGGGGCATTTGCGATTGACATAGTGTCAACCAAACGGGAACGGGAATCGCCTTGAGGCAGACCTGAAGCGCTTGACCCGCGCGCCAAAACCCCCTCAAACAGGTCCTCCCGCCGCATCGGATACGCCTTGTGAACCGCCGCATCCCCCTCGTCCTGGCTGTCGCCCTGTTCATGGAGCAGATGGATTCGACCGTGATCGCGACGGCCCTGCCGGCGATTGCGGCCGATATCGACACCAGCCCGATTTCGCTCAAGCTCGCGCTGACTGCCTATCTGGTGTCGCTTGCGATCTTCATTCCGATTTCCGGCTGGATGGCCGATCGGTTCGGCTCGCGGCGCATCTTCGCCATCGCCATCGGCGTGTTTCTTGTCGGATCCATCGCCTGCGCGGTGTCCGGCAGCCTGCTCGAATTCGTGCTGTCGCGCTTCCTGCAGGGCATGGGCGGCGCGATGATGACGCCGGTCGGGCGGCTGGTGCTGCTCAGGTCCACCAAGAAGTCGGAGCTCGTCAATGCCATGGCTTGGCTCACCATTCCGGCGCTGGTCGGTCCACTGGCGGGCCCGCCGGTCGGCGGCTTCCTCGCAACCTATCTCAGCTGGCACTGGATCTTCCTGATCAACATCCCGATCGGCCTCGCCGGCATCGTTTTCGCGCTCACGGTTCTGCCGAGCGATGACGGACGCAAGACCGACCGGGTCGACTGGACCGGATTCATCCTCTCGGGCGCCGCCGCCTCGGGCGTCGTCTTCGGGCTTTCGGTGATCAGCCTTCCGGTGCTGCCGCCGGTCTGGGGACTGGCGGCGACGGCCGGCGGCATCGCCTGTTTCATCGCCTATCTGGGCCACGCGCGGCGACATCCGCGGCCGCTTCTCGATCCGAAGCTGTTTGCCAACCGCACCTTCGCGCTGTCGCTGACGGGGGCCAACCTGTTTCGCATCGGCGCCGGCGCCGTTCCCTTCCTGCTGCCGCTGATGCTGCAGCTGGGGTTCGGCATGTCGGCGTTTCAATCGGGCCTGATCACCTTCGTGTCGGCCGCCGGCGCCATCCTGATGAAGTTCATCATTCAGCGCGTGCTGCGCTTTGGCGGGTTCCGTCGGACGCTGCTGATCGCCGCGGGCGGGTCGGCGCTGTCGATCGCCGCCAACGGGTTCTTCACGCCGTCGACGCCCATCGTGCTGATCATGGCGGTGCTGTTTGCGGGCGGTCTTGTCCGCTCGATGTTCTTCACCTCGGCCAATGCGCTGACATTCGCGGAGATCAGCGACGCGACCGCGGCCCAGGCCAGCGCGATCACCTCGGCGATGCAGCAGGTGTCCATCGCCATCGGCGTGGCGCTGGCTGGCGGCATTCTCGATGTGGTCAGCAGCTTCAACGGCGGAAAACTGACGCTCGATGCGTTCCACATCGCCTTCTTCCTCATCGCGGCGATCACGGCGCTGGCGCTGATCCCGTTCCTGGCCCTGCCCGCCAATGCCGGCGAGGTCGTCTCCGGGCATGATCTGAAACGCGCCGGCGCGCGGGCGGCCTCATCCGTCCGCGACTGAGGCCTGATCGCGGCGGCCCTTGAAGCCCTTGGCCAGCACGAACATCTCGACCGATTCGGCGCGCGAGGACGGCGGCTTGATGTGCACCACCGACTTGAAATTCTGCTTGAGCAGGGTCAGCAGATCGTTCTCGGTGCCGCCCTGGAAGGTCTTGGCCAGGAAATGGCCTCCGGGCGCCAGCACCTCGATGGCGAAATGCGCCGCCACCTCGCACAGATGCATGGTCCTCAAATGATCGGTGCGCTGGTGGCCGGTGGTGGGGGCGGCCATGTCCGACAGCACCACGTCGGGTGCGCCGCCCAGCGCGTCCTTGAGCGCCTGCGGGGCGGCGTCATCGAGAAAATCCATCTTGAGGAATTTCACGCCCGCCAGGCCGTCCATGTCGAGAAAGTCGATCGCCACCACCTTGGGGTCCTGATCGGTGGAATCGGTGACCTGAGCCGAAATCTGAGACCAGCCGCCGGGGGCGGCGCCGAGATCGATGATGCGCCGCGCCTTGTCGAGGATCTTGTGCTTCTCGTCGATCTCCAGAAGCTTGTAGACCGCGCGCGAGCGATAGCCTTCCTGCCTCGCCTGCTGGACATAGGGATCGTTGAGATGGCGCTCGATCCAGCGCCGCGACGACGCCTTGAGCTTGCCCTTCTTGACCTTCTGTCCGAGCTTGCGGCCGGTCGGCCCGGAGGGTGGACGGGTCATGAGTTTTCCCCCGGGCTGGACCGCTGGCTGCGGGTGCGGAAGTTCCGGCCGGCGCGCCGCCAGGCGCCATCGGACGCCATCATTTCGTTAAGGAGGCCTTCGCGCAGCCCCCTGTCGGCGACCCGCATGCGCTCGGACGGCCAGCGCTTGCGGATCGATTGCAGGATCGCGCAGCCGGCCAGCACCAGGTCGGCCCTGTCGGCGCCGATGCAGGGATTGGCGGCGCGGGCCTCGAAATCCCAGGACAGCAGCCGGTCGAGCATGCGGTCGACCTCGCCATTGGACAGCCACAGCCCGTCGACCTTGCGTCGGTCGTAGCGCGGCAGATCGAGATGCAGCCCGGCCAGCGTGGTCACCGTGCCGGAGGTGCCCAGGAGGTGGATGCGGCGGTCGCCGAGGCCTGAAAAGGCGGGCAGTGCCGGCGGATTGAAGCCGGCCAGCATCGCATCGACCTCCTCGACCATGGCCGCGAACACCTCGGGCGTCACCAGGCAGCCGCCATGGCGCTCGGACAGGGTGACGACGCCGACCGGCAGCGAGGTCCAGGCCTTGATATGGTCGGCCAGGCGATTGGTGCGGCTCTCGGTCAGATCGATCATGGCGATTTCCGAGGAGCCGCCGCCAATGTCGAACAGAACCAGGCCATCGGTGTCGCGACCGACAAGCGAGGAACAGCCCGCCACCGCGAGCCGCGCTTCGGTCTCCCGCGTGACGATCTCGAGCTTCAGGCCGGTTTCCGCCTCGACCCGCTCCAGGAACGCCGCGCCGTTCTCAGCCTGGCGGCAGGCCTCGGTGGCAATCAGCCGCTGGATGCGGACAGGTCTGTTCTTCAGCTTGCCGGCACAGATCTTCAGCGCCTCGACGGCGCGCTCCATGGCGTCGTCGGACAAGCGGCCGGTGGCGTCGAGCCCCTCTCCGAGCCTCACGATGCGGGAGAAGGCGTCGACGACGCGGAACTGGCCCGGCCGCGTCGGCTGGGCGATCAGCAGGCGGCAATTGTTGGTGCCGAGATCGAGCGCCGCATAGAGATCATCCGCCGACCGCCGGACCGCGGGCGCCATTGCCCCGAACGCCCCGCTTGCAGAGGGCGCTGCCGTCACCGCGGCGGACGCATGGCCCGAGCCCTCGGGTTGGGCGACCGGCCGGATCTGACCGGGCGCCTTTTGCGGCGCGAGCGGCCTGCCCTGGATTTCACGGCCTGACTTGCGCCGCCGGCGGCGGCCCTTCTTCTCGCCAGGCTTGCCGTTCCGCGCGCCGCCGGGCCTGCCGCCCTCGACCTCGCCGTGGGCGCCGCTCTGGCGGCCGCCCTGCGCGTCTGCGGCCAGGGCTGAAGCGCCGCCGGCCTGAGCTTTTGCGGCCGGCGCAGGGTTGTTGGCGGTGTCGGATTTGTGCGCGGTTTTTCTCCGCCGCCGCCTGCGGCGTCCCGCCGGCGCGGCGGCGGAGTCATGGCTGGCGGATATGCTGGCAGGACCATGGCCGGATGGCGCGCCATCCGAACCGGAGCCTGAATCCGCGGGGTCCCCGCGTTTCCGTTCCACACCCTCCGTCGCTGCCTTGCCGGCGCGCCCGGACGGTCCTTCACCTGCCAGTGATACCCCCGCGTTTGGCGTTTCGCCGTCCCGAAGGTCTGTCACGGTCTGTCCTGTCATGCGCGGCGCGCCAGATGGCTCGCAATCGCGCTTCACGGTTTGTCGTTGGACAAAGATTAGCAAAGCGGCGCGCAGAACGCAAAATTCTTTTTGGCAGGCCGACCGGCCTCGTTCGCCTGTCGCCGGCGGGCCGACACCGGGATCGCGCGCGTCTGGCCAAGCGGCCCCGCGAAAAAAACGCGCAGACGGTGTTTGCATCCCTGTAGTTTATTGGTTATAAGCCGCCGCGCTGCCCCGGAAATTTCCGGTTCGGCCATCGTTGGGGAATAGGTTAACGGTAGACCCACGGACTCTGACTCCGTTAGTCCTGGTTCGAATCCAGGTTCCCCAGCCACCACTCTTAAGTTATTGATATATATGGTTTTTCCACCCAAGTAGTGGCGACATGTCAATGGCTTGTGAGCCTTCCTCGCAAACAGAGACCGAATTTCTGTCCTATTATCGGCCCTGAATCGCCGAAAGTCTCAGTCGGCCAATTCGGGGCTGACAGTTTGCCAAATGACCATCTGCACTGCATCGGCAAATTCTTGTTTGATGCCACCGAATTGCGGGAACAGAGACTGGTTCGCAGCAGCAAGTCCGAATTCGAAGCAAGAATGCCCAGCCAATCCTCCCAGACTTTTCGCTGCTCTGCTTTTCCTGCCGGAATTGCGCCGATTTTTCAGCGACATGGAAATCCGGGATTCCGGCTGAGACGCAATGCGAGCCTCCCTATTGGCTCGGAATCGCCGATAGTCTCAGTCGGCCAATTCGGGGCTGACAGTTTGCCAAGAGCTGTTGCTCCGGAGCATCAAGTTCTTGAGGTCGTGGGTTTTGGGGCTGATTAAAGCGCAGCAATGATGTGGCGCTGGGCCTGCCAGTCCGATGGAAGGGGGTTAATGCCAAGCCATTTTGCGGTGAGCCCGGCGGGCTGATCACCCTGTACGATCTGCTTCACAATTTCGGGAGCGAGGAAGGCCAGGTCGATGACCTGCATGATCCTACGCTTTGACAGGCCTTCGCTTTCGGCGATCTCTTCGAAAGTTTCGCCGCTTTTGATCGCATCGTAATACCGATGCGCTTTGGCAATGCTGCGGATGAGGGTGGCATCGATCGACTGCGATGTCTCGGCTCCGATCACGAGTTTCGTTTCGACCCCACGCTTTCTGAACTGGAACGGCAGTTCGAATGTTCGCGAATCCGGGTTTAGCTCATCTTCCGATATTGCCATTGCATCTGCGAGTGCCTCCGGCGAAAGACTGATCTCGATCGCACCCGGCCTAATGGTTGCCTGTTCGATGCAAGACAAGATTGCGCTCGCGTCCTTCGTGCCGGACTGCGCGCCGAGCAGATCAAGCTGGCTACCTATCTTCGAGATCGCATCAGTTGTTGGATTGATCAGCAGATTGACCGGAAGCCGATCTCGTACATGGCATATGATTGCCCTGCCGATCTGATCTTCAAGTGCCTTGGCTGGGAGGCGCCAGCCGCCAGACTTCTTCTGGTTCTCCTCATTGCCAGCCCCGCCGATCAGCCGACTGGAGATATAGTAACGGTGGCGCGTTCCATTTTTGTTGGTATGGGTGGGTGTGAGCTTGTCGCCCGTTTCATCGACAAGCTTGCCGGCAAGTAGGCTGATGGTTGCTCGTCGTCCCCTCCCCTTGCCGCGCTTTCTGGCGCCAGCTTCCTTCAGATGCGCCTGGACCTGCTCCCAGAGATCCAGTTCGACGATAGCCGGGTGCTGTCCTTCGTGAATTGCATCCTTGTGCCGGATTCGTCCGGCATAGACCGGATTGGTCAGCAGGTAATGTAGCGTTGCTCGTTCGATCGAGAACCCAGCGGCGCGCGGTGCGCTCGCAGACATGGCAGCGTCGGCTAACAGCGCGACGGGTTGTCCGTTGCTCTTCTCCAGCTTTCCGACCTTTGCCTTCCCACGCAGCCCGAGCCGTTTCGCATGATACATGACCGCGACGAGCGAGCGATGCTGAAGATAGAGATCATAAAGCGTCCTGACCGTCTCGGCTTCTTCCGGCACGATTTTCAACGTCCGACCATCAGGCTCGTAACCGAGGGGGATGGTGCCGCCCATCCAGAGCCCCTTCTTCTTTGATGCTGCGATCTTGTCCCGAATCCGCTCCGCCGTGACTTCGCGTTCGAACTGCGCGAACGAGAGAAGCACATTGAGCGTCAGGCGTCCCATGATGGTGGCCGTGTTGAAGGATTGGGTGACAGACACGAAGGATGCATCGGCTGCATCAAGGTGATCGACCAGCTTGGCAAAATCGGCAAGCGATCTCGTCAGCCGGTCGATCTTGTAGACAACAATCTGATCGACCAGCCCTTCATCGACATGCTGAAGCAGTTTCTTGAGCCCTGCCCGTTCCAAGGTACCGCCAGAAATACCGCCATCATCATAGTGCTCCGGCAACGCCACCCAGCCTTCATGCTTCTGACTTGCGATATAGGCGGCACAGGCTTCTCTTTGAGCATGGAGGGAGTTGAACTCCTGATCCAACCCCTCCTCCGAGGACTTTCTTGTGTAGATGGCGCAGCGGATCTTCTTCATGGTCGATCTACCCCAAGCCGAAAAATCGTGGCCCCGACCAGTGAGCATCAGTAATTTTTTTGGCGATGGCGCTCAGAGAGCGATAGCGTTTGCCATCCATCTGGAAGCCATCCTCCAGAACCTCGACCTGATAGGTTCGGCCGTTCCACTCCCGGACCAGATGCGTTCCGGGCCTGAGAGCGGATTGACGCGATGGCTTCGACCGGCTGCCTACATCAGATGGTTTTTGACCCGCCTTCAAAGCAGCTTTGAGGACCTTTCTAACGGCTCCTGAATGACCTCCATGGGCTTTGATCTGTGCCTCATAGGCGAGTGCACTGCGCATGAACTGGACCGAGACGTATTTGAGCGACTGACTGCTGATTGTTCGCCGCCACTCATCGATGCAGGCCTCACGGGACATGGCCCCAAAGCGAGCGGTATCGACCAGTTCCCCTGCCCTTACTGCCCGGCTCATGACGACGATCCTGTCGAAGCGACATTATCTTCTTCCGGCTTCGCACTGATCGCGTAGACCAACTCGCCGCTCTTCGGCGACTTCGAGGTCGAGACTTCATGGCCTCGTTTGCGCAGTCCAGAGATCGCAGCTCGCACCGTATGCGCTTGCCATCCTAGTTTTTGGGTGACCGTCGAAATCCGGGCGCCGTTCGGTTTGGACAGAAGTGTTACCAGCTGATCCTGCTTGGTCTTCGCTCCTGATATGCCGGACCTTGCAGATTTGGTCGCGCGCGCCGTTTTTTGGACACCGGCCGACGCCGCACCGGCGACGGTATTCTCATCTGCAGCGTTCTCGATTTCTTGAATAGTCACTTTAATCTCCACTCAGTTTCGAGGGCTAGGACATCTGGCCTCGCACTGAGTGAAGCCCGCGCTGCGGGCGGGGTCAGCCGCTGACGTTCATCCGCCGACCCGACGGCAGCAATGCTTGCTTGGGAGAGGAAGTCCAGCGGCAACATCAGCGTTGGCAAGAATGGCGTTGCTGGAAGGAAGACTGCGCGCGACGCGGAGATATATCCGTCAGAAGCCTCATGGCTGATGACCGGATTGGGGCCGTCAGTAGACCGTCTGCTTTGAGGGGCTCAAGAGAGAATAGCAACCGGATGCTGTCACCGCTCACCGCTGGTCCGAGTTACTGCCTGGGATTTCCTTGCCATTTGCTACCACCCCGACGATATGTGCTCGCACGCTTATCTGGTGACGGCGCACCTTGACGACAACCCGGTCATAATGACCCGCGGAATCTATGGGCGTTCTGCCAGCGGTGCCACATCCATGACCGGCCCGAGCATTTGCGGCGCCGACGACTGGCCTTTCTCATGACACGGGAGCTGGGCGACCTGTTTGACGGCCAGTACTAGATGCTATGATTCTCGTCACAGCTTCTGGCTAAGAGATTTGTACAATTTCCGAGGATCCCCGGGATTCGGGACGAAAGTAAAGCGGTCGCAATATTGGTCGATCGCGTTCATGACGCCGAGCAGCGCCGGCGCTGTGAAGGCCAGAGCCTGGCCTGTTCCCCAGTGACTGGTGAAGTTTGCAACGATCGTCGCCATGTTGGCGTTCAAGCCTGCCTCCTGAGCGGGTTCGAGAATAAGGGAGCCCCCCGCCTTGTGGAGTTTCACGGCGGCGTCGATCGCACCGAGGAATTCCCCCGCCAGCTGCTTGTTGTCATTGAAGGCGACGTCCACAGGTACGGGGATGCGCAGCTTGCTGATGAGATCGCTCAGCCGGTATTCGAGATACTGCCGGACTCCCTCTTTGGCGAAGTCAGCCTGTCCGGCCTGCAGCATTGAAATTGTAAGATCACGCACCTTGTTCACCGCGCCGGCTTGCGGCAGCACCGCGAACTGAGGGTTGCCTTCGAGCCGCTGGTGCCACCAGACGCCGGAGCCAGTGTGCTTGTTGAAGAGCTTTTCCAACATGGTGTCGTGGCTCAGCAGGATCACCTGCAGCCCGTCCGGGTTGGCCGGCCGGGCAAAGCTTTTCCGGAGCAATTCCACGAGATAGAGCTGGTGGCCCGCATCAAAGCTGGAGGTCACATCATCGAGCACGATAAACTTGGGCATCCCGCCGTACAGTGACGCGGCGGCAAGATAGAGCGCGATGGCGAAGGCATTGCGATAGCTTTCCGACAACAGCGCCTGGGGTGACAGGTCGGCCAGCCCGTGGAACTCCTGCAGGCGGATCTGAAGATCCTCGCTGTTGGCCCGTTTGACGACCTCCGGCGTGACACCGACAAACGACATCTCCGCGAAGTTGGTCTTGAATACGGGTTCCACGGCGGCCAGACGGGCCTTGCTGATTGCCGCCTCTGCCACCCCGAAATCGTCCGAGGCCCGGTCCAGAAATGTCTTCAAACGCGACACGCGGCCGGCGCGGGCCTTCTCCCGGTCAAGGTCAGTCTGTGCGGCGTCGAGTTTGCGGAGGCTCTCTTGCATCCGGCGCGCCGCCTCAACCTTCTTCGTTACCTCAACTGAAGACTGGGGAAGTATCTTCTCCAGCTCACGCTGCTCTTTCTCCAGCGCCGCATCCCGGGCACCCGCGCGCTCGCGCAACGTCCCCAGCCAGACGGCAAGGTCCTTGGCCTGCGCCTCGGTAAGCACCCCCTTTTGCGCCGTATCCGACAGAGCAGCGATCGGGCGCTTGGCGGCATCGGGTTCCAACAGCTTCTCAAGTCCTGTCAAGTCAGCCCAGCCCTCCTCGTTCCATTCGAGGCCCACCGCCTGCGTCGCGTCGTCGAGTGCTGTGAATGCGAAGAGCTTAATGCCGACGTGGCTGTGAAGGTCATGGGCAACTGCACTGTCGCACAGCGGGCATACACCAGCGTTCGCCCACTCTGGCAGCTCAAGAGCCTTGGCCCCCGCCTGATAGAGCTGGAGGATGACATCGCCGGCCGTCTTGGCGACGGCCTCCTCGCGGTTCTTCGCCACAATAGCCAGCTGATTGGTGCGCTCGGCATCGGGCGCCTGCACGTTCAGCGTGACCAGTTCCTGCCGGAGCCGGACACATTCCCCGAGACGCTCCCGTTGCGGGCCGCCCTCGGCAGCCTTGACGGCTTCGATACAGGCGTCCACGTCGAACTCACGGAACGTCTTGCCTGCGCAAAGTGCCGTCAGCGGGCCGATCTGCTCCAGTGCCGAGAAACACTTGGCGAGGCCATCGGCGAGCGACATCGTGCCCCATTCGTCGCCCGTCAGGATCAGGTGGTCGCGTTTAAGGGCATCCCTTGCGTCATTGACGCCTTTCTGCGCGTGGGCTTGGGCTTGTGTATGGGCCTGCGCGCCGAAGTGGTTGTTGAACGCCCGCGTATTTGCCAGTGCCGCAAGGGCTTGGCGCATCCTGCTATAATCTGAGAGCCCCAGCAGACCCGCGAACGTGCGGCCCCGCGCCTGGGGTTTGGCCGCGATGAAATTTTGGAAGGTCGGCCCGTCGAGCAGCACGAACTCACGATTGAGGGACTGGAGGATGGCGTTGCCATCCCAAGTGCCGGATGCGGATACCGTTCGAGTTCCCGAGCTATCCCGCTTGACCTCGATTTCACAGGGCTGGTTCGTCACCATTTCGCGGAGCGAGAGCTTGATAGTCGCCGTCTGGGCAGGATGGAATCGGTTGAGGTAGTACTCACCGTCACGATCGCCCGGAGGGAGTTCTTCCAACCACGGCAGCCGCCCGGATATCGCATACCGGATGGCATCATATACGGATGTTTTGCCCACGCCGTTTACGGCGGAGACGCTGTTGACCTTGTCGGACTTGAACTTCAATTCAAGCGGCTTGCCCTCATTGTTTATGCCACGGAAGCCCTCAATGCTCAGACCTTCCAGAAACCAGCCAGTGGGACCGGCAACGGGCGGAACTGCCGCAGCTGTGGTTGCGCCAGTTGCAGCAGGCGTGGGCGCAGTTGTTTGCTGTGCGGCGGCGGCTTCCGCATCAAGGATCGCTTGGAACATAGCATTCCAAACGGTCGAGGACTTATAGGTTTCATCGCGGAGGACCGTGTAGAAGGTCGTGAGCTGTGCGCTCAGGGCTGCGTCATGCAACCCGAGATGCGTTTTGAACTTGGTGAGGTTGCTCTCCAGGTCAGCATTTTCATCGAAGCCAAAGGCTGCCGTAACCGCCATGCTTCCCTCCACTGTTGTTTCACTGAACAATTAGCGGCGAAAGTGTAACTTGTGCAACAGCAACCTTAGATGAATCAGCGAAGCTCAAAGGTATTTGGGCAACACTTTGCCGCTCGCAGCAGGACCGCCGCTGCCACTGGGTGGTAGGCGAGGTTGGAATGTGCGACATATTCAGGAGCGTTGAGGAGAGGGGCGAGAGAAATGGCGATTGCGTGCCTAGGTTGGGGATCGTTGATCTGGGATCCACGCGAGCTTCCTATCCGCCGAGAGTGGTTTGACGATGGTCCGCTGCTGAGAGTGGAATTCACGCGCCAGTCGAACAACGGGCGCATAACTCTGGTGCTGGAGCCGACAGCACCAGAGGTGCGTTCGTTCTGGGCCATTATGGACACGGACGATTTGGCGCTCGCGAAACGGCAGCTGATGGTGCGCGAGGGGACGAAGAACGGCGACTGGGTGGCGACCTGGTCGCAGGGCGGAGCCGCGCCGGAGGCGCTGCCGGGCTTACCGGGCTGGGCCTTGGCGCATGGCGTGGAAGGCGTGGTGTGGACGGCACTGCCCCCGCAGTTCGACGGACAATCGGTGGCCCCGACCATTGAGCAGGTCGTCTCCTACTTACAGGGGCTCGAGGGTGCAAAGAAAGACGAGGCCGAACGCTATATCCGCCATGCGCCCCGGCAGATCAACACCCCGTACAGGCGGAGGATTGAAGCCGACCTTGGGTGGACGGCCCTGCCATAGGGCACTGCATGCGCATCATGTCCCCATCTTGCGCAACGGGGACATGATGAAGCGGGATGACTGCTTCCGGGCGTAGGCAACGAGCGTCGGTATGGCCGCAATGAGGGCGCCAAGCTGCCTGTCCGAAATGCGCCCCCGTTTCGGTCGGCCGTGAACAAAAGTGCTCATCCCAAAAGCTGCCGTTCGCTCCGATTGAGATGATGTCAATAAAGGGCGGAGAGCGGACCTACGCAGTTGTGGAAACTGATCATCGGATACGTTGGAAGTGGACACTCGATCGGTTCGCCCGAGCAGCTGGTTCGGTCGGCCCAAGGAGCCCACTGCAGTCATATCACTCTTTAATGATGAAAATTCTTATCCGTTAGGAATATAGCAGAACCTTAACATTTGGCGGCCAGGGGTCTCGATGGTATCTACAGCATTCATTTTCGCAGTATTGGCGTTACTCCTCGCCCCCGGCCCTACCAACACCCTTATGGGGCTGGCCGGTGCTCATGGTGGGTTGTCCCGCGTTGTTCAGCTTATCCCTGCTGAACTGGCGGGATATGCCACAGCGATACTGCCCCTGTCATTCTTGGGCGCGCAGCTTTTTCAGAACATGCCGGGATTTGAATTGGTCCTCAAGGTCGCGGCTGCGATTTGGATCGCTGTTCTCGCCATCAAACTATGGACCTCGCTGGCACCTAGCGATGAGGCCAAAGAGATCAGCGCCCGGCAGGTCTACATCACAACATGCCTAAATCCCAAAGCGCTTGTCTTCAGCCTTGTCCTGCTCCCTTCTGTCCAAACCGCAGATTTTTTGCCATATTTTGCTCTGTTTGCTGCAATGGTGATCGGCGTCGCACTGGTCTGGGGCGGCCTCGGGGTTATGACGCAGGTATCGGCTACCGGGACCAGGAGGCTGATGATCATTCAACGCGTAGCATCGGCATGGCTGATGTTTGTGTCACTGTCACTCGTGGTCAACATCATCCAAGCATGAGCAGCAGCTTCGTCCGCACTGCGGTCATTAAGCCTGCGAGAATGCTGCGATACGCACGAGCGGCCGGTTCGGTGAAGTCGCGCAGAGGCGCAGACCTCTGCCTCGAATGTCGGCTCTGGGCCGATGAGGTCGATGGTCCACCTCCAAGGGTCAGCGGTGTCATGCTGCGCCGCCGCATGGCGGCTTGGAGCCCTTAGAAGCGGACGGTCGGGCATGGTTCGGTGCAAGCCTCGAATATGCAGATGAATTGCAATGCTGCCGTCCCGAAACTGCACAGAGGCTCAACTCTGACTTCCAAAATATCTTCATCAGCGTAGAGTAGGCATTATAATCCCCGCAAAAGCTCGGAGTTGTCGATGCCAGAACCCATCAAAGATCGCGAAGCAATGATTGCCAGCATGACCCCGGAGTTGCGGCCGGGCCGCTTCGTTTTCTGCGCTCTGAATGATCTCCCGCTTTCAACAACGATGCGCGACGGAGCGATATGTCTCTTTCGTGAGGCGGAGGGTGTTTCCGTTCTCCTGCCAGTCGATTTGGCTGAGGCGGAGGGTCTACCCGTCGAAATGCCAATGTGCCAGATCACGCTGCAGGTCTTTTCGTCACTTGCTGGCGTGGGACTGACAGCAGGCGTCTCCGCCGCACTCGGCGCTGCAAACATTCCCTGTAATATGATCGCCGCCGCGTTACACGACCATGTCTTCGTCCCAGAGGATAGAGCAAAGGAAGCACTGGCCGTGCTTCTCTGCCTTTCGGCATCTGCCCGGTAGATCGGCAGTGTGAGCCTGATAGAGGAATGGAAACTCGCCATTGTCAGCCTTCGTTCTACCCCGTCGACGATAGCGCAGGTGCGAACCCAGGCTGCGCGCGTGCAGCGAACGACCGGTAGGTCCACATCGCAGACACTCAATACCCAAAAATTCTGCGGCATTCCTGAGTGACCGGTTCGGGGAAGCTGCACCGCGGCGCAGTGGTCATCCCGACCGGTCGCAATGGGCCGTAAATTCCAGAATAAAATTGGATTTCGGAGGCCCAAAATGGGCGAAACCTGACTTTCGCGGCAATTTTCATCAATGACCGCAATTCGGAAATGCGGTCATTGACATGTCTCAATCCAATGGCCGCATCGCTTTTGCTCAGGCCGCTGCAGTCGCTTCGATCTCGAAAAGCAGTCCAGGGATCGCGAGGCGCGTCACTCCCAGGAGGGTCATCGGTGGGGCAACCCGATGGGGGCCGAAACGCATGCCCAGAAGGTCAAAATTCTTCAGCGCTTCATCCACGTCAGTGGCATAGATACCCAACTTGACCACATTACTCAGGTCCATCCCCGCGCCTTTCAGCACCGCTTCAAGATTGTCGAGGGCGAGGCTGATCTGAGCACGCATGTCGCCGGGATGTTGCGGAGCGCCATCGCTATCCACCGCGGTTTGACCCGCGCATATCACTTGCCGCGCCGCGCCTTCGATCACCTCGGCCTGATTGTAGCCCAGCTTGATAGACCAATCCCAGGGGTTCACTGCTGCCCGTTTCATATCGCAATCTCCTTCTGCGCGTTGCTGGATTCGATATAGGATCAAATAGTGCCAAATCCTGTCACTATTTCTGTTATGGTGGCGATATGAATGTGAGACTAAGACACGACGCCATCGTGCGCAGCCTGCGCCGCAACGGCACATCCACGGTTGAAGCGCTTGCAGTGGAAGTTGGCACCTCTCGCCGAACCGTATTGCGCGACATCAGCGCCCTGCGGGAAGAAGGCTATGTGATCCATTCTGATGTCGGCCGCGGTGGTGGTCTTCAGCTTGATCCGCAGTCGGTCCAAACCAACGCCAAACTTTCGGTCCCCGAGGTCTTCGCCCTGTTGATCAGTGTCGCCGCCATGCGGGCCGCCGGAAACTTACCGTTCTCCGATCTTGCCAACGCGGGGCTTGCCAAGATCGAAAAAGCGTTGCCCGCGGACAAGATCAAGGACCTGCGTAGTTTCCTGGAGTGTCTGCACATCGGCCAGCTGTCGCCGCTACAGGACCTGTCGGATATAGGGAAAATGGACCCGGAACTGCTACCCGCGTTTGAAACGGCTTTTCTTGGACGCCAATTCGTTCGGTTTGACTATCGCGACGCAAAGGGCCGCAAGACCCGACGCGAGGTCGAGCCTCAGGCCATGCTGATCTTGCCACCCCTTTGGTACCTCGTCGGCTGGGACCCCTCGCGAGAGGACTTCCGCCATTTCAGAATGGACAGAATAAGCAACATAGAAGCGGTGGCCAAAACCCAGTTTCGCCGCCGCCACGTGCCTTTCGAAGATGATGTTTGTCCCTACAGCGAATTGCAGCCGCAAAGAAAAGCAGGTCATGAGTGAAGTGCACAATATCGGTCACTCCGGACTCGAAGCTGCCTTCCGCCGCTAAACGCACCAAGGTCCGCAAAGGGCCGAAAGTGTCGCCACACGCGATGGAGTTCAACGTCCGCTTTGCCCAATGGCATTCGGAAACTTGCCAGTCCCCTCCCGGCCCCGAAGCCGCCCGTTGGCTACGTGCCCCCCAGCCGGTTGTTCCCGGTCTTGAACTCAACTCCCGTAAGCGGCTAGACGCGGGAGACTACCACCCGGAACCGGGCCTGTGTCGTCTTGGTCAGGAAAAGCTCCGTCGTGGCCAGCAACCGCAATATGTCCGGGGTCACGGTCTCGACAGTCGCCCCCGGCTGGACAAGCACAACTTCAAAATTCAACTTTGATCGCCGTGCCTTTTCCTTGAAATAGGAAAGCAGCTTCATATCGCCCTTCAGGAAGCGCGATGCGCCCTGTTTCGACCATGTCTCATGCCGTCGCTTGAGATCGACGTAGAGGCGGGGCAGCCCTCCATGCTTGACCGCCATGCTCTTCTGGGCCTGGCCGCAAAGCGTGTAGAAATTGCGGATGTCGGCCGAGATGCGCCCGCCATGCGCATTCTTGCAGTGGATGAGACAAAGCCTTATGTCGTCGCCCATATCCTTCAGGGCGACAAGGTCGGCGGCCTCCCCGTGCCCGTCATCGTTGAAAATCAGATCGAACTCGTCCTCGATATGCTGAAAGGCCCGATACTGGATCGTGTCCCGGTCTTTGGCCCTGTTCATCGATTCCCGGTTGAGCGGAATGCCCGCCCAGTCCCAGGCCTCCAGTGACTCCTGCGGATAGGTCGCGGGCTCGAGCGGGGTGGGTATGTGATAGCAGTTATAGGAGTGCGTGCCGTCGGAGTAACGGACGATGAAGGGATCGGTGATGAGATATTCCTCGAGCGGCACGGCTTCCGCCGCATGCGCCTTCTTTACTTTCAGGCGGGGACCGGAGACCCAGTCGTGGCTGTATCCGCCGGGCAGGTCCGCCGCGATGCGTAGCCGGTAGGTCGAGCGCGAGCCCTCGGTTGCGATGTCGATATCGATCGCGCCGTCGTCGCCCACAGCTGCGATGCCAAGGTCGATCAGGAAGACCGGCACCTCGGTGCTGTCAAATAGCATGAACTGCCTGTCGCTAAAGCGCATCTGCGCCTGTTCGCCCCATTGCACTGCGATCGGATATGCGCCGTATGGCGCTGTCAGCTTCTGGGGTCGCAGGAAGTCACGCGTGATGTTGGAGTCCAGTTCGACGTCCGAAGACACCTTGGTCCAGGTGCGATTGCACCATTCCATCCATGTGGAGATGGTGCCCGATTTCTGCTGCCAGATTTTCCCTTTGCGCTGCGTGCCGCCCCAAAGAACCCGTTCGCCGTCCTCGTAGCCCAGACAGGCAATGTTGTTGAGCTGCGATTCCGCCTTCTCGATACTCGCCAGCCCCTCGGTCACGTTCGGCCCGAAATATGACGTGAAGCTGATCGCGCCGATGCGCGATGATCCCATGCTTTTGACGAGCGGCATCTCGACATTGTTGAGAATGCGAAAGACCGCCGGGCCGCTGAGAAGCGCCGTTTCATCGGAGGTGATCGCCCGGGCCATTCGCTCCGTGCGCAGCCCCTGGTAATCGCTGGCATAGATGAACAATGCGCCGGCGGTCTTATCCCACCGGGCGAGAAGAAGATCGTAGACCGAATTCTCCAGATTCTGGTAGTTTCCCCAATCGACGGTCGAGGTACGATGCACCACCGCGACGAGCAGGTTGTTTTCCTCATCAAGGGCGTACCAGCTCTCGGCGTCGCCCGGCAGAACCTCGGCATAGTTGAGCGGCGACCAATCCTCACATTTCGTGCGGAATATCTGGGTCGACAGGGCCGGGCGAAGATTCCAGAGCGACAATTGGGCATGAAGATCGCCCCGTTCCTTTAGGCTCATCACGACATCCCGAAGCCGCAGTTCCTCGTGGATGCGCTCTTCGCTGAGCCGCTTGATGAGCCCGTCCCAGTCAGCCCCCTCGGCATAAAGAGCGGCCAGCTTGGCTTCCGCTTCCGGGTCAGCGATGTTCGCGACGACGGTCGCTTCCCCGATCGTGCCGGTGGCGCCCTTGCGCGTGAATCTCCCGATGAACTGAAGCGTGACCGCCAGCGATTTATGCGTGTCGTGCAGGGCGGCGATTTTAAGATTGGGAAGGTCGAACCCTTCGCCGAGCATGTCGACGCAAACCACGATACGCGCACCGTCCCCACTGCGGTCTAAGACCTTGTCCAGCGCGGCGGCATTGATCTGCCGCCGCCCGGGGCCGGAATAGACGATGACCGGATGAAGTTCGGGGGCCAGCTCCTGATACAGGGCCCAGACGACATCGGCGCGATCCCTGTTGCGGGTGCGGGCCATAAGCAGATGGTCCAGGCCCAGCGCGCCGCGGTCCTTGCGCAGGACGGCGACCGCCTTCTCGGCGATGGCGCGATCCCGGGCGGCGTCATCGCCATATTCTTCGACCGTGCGCAGATTGATGGGCCGGTAATAGCCGGCCTTCTGGGCGTCGCCGAGCTTGTAATTAAAGATGATCTTGCCATCGACGCGCTTGCCGTCCCGGCGGAACGGGGTGGCGGTGAATTGGAGTATGCGCTTGTCGAGGAACCTGTCCCGCACCGCCGCCCAGGTCGAGGCGGTGACGTGATGGGCCTCGTCGACAAAGATGTCACTGCACTGGTCCAGCAGGTAGTCGAGAGCTTCGGGCGCAAACGTGCGCAGGCTGTCGGGCAGCGTCACGATTACGTTGGCATTTTCGATCAGCGCGCGGCATTCCTCGATCGATTGAAGGCCTGTGGTGATCTTTGCGACGTGCGGGCCGGGGAGTTGTCCGGGGACGACGCCGGCATCGGGCAGCACGCCCAGCGTGACGAACTTCTCGGATATCTGGGTCCGGAGGGCATCCGACGGCACAAGCACAAGGGTCCGGGGCAGTTGCCTGTAGACCTGCGTTGCCAGCATGGTTTCGGTCTTGCCGGTCCCGGTCGGCAGAACGACCGTGGCCGGTTCAAACTGCTCGCCCACCGCGAAGTGCGCCGCGATCGCGTGCAGCGCACCGATCTGCGGCATCCGCAGCCCCGGCTCCTGCTCTTTCTCGTTCTCGACGCGGAACGTGAATTTATTGCGCCACAGCGCGAGAACCTGCTCGGGAGTCGCGGCATAATCCTCAAGCGCACCCGGACTGTCCCAGAGCAGCGCGGTGTTGTCAGTCAAATCGGCGAGGCCGGATAATTGCCCGGCATTCAGCACCGGCAATGTCGAATCCACCCGGCGCGCGCCTTTGTGGCGCAGCAATATCTGGTCGAAGGGCGGGGCCAGGTCAGTCTTTATAAGGTCGTGACCCTTGTATTGCGACGGGGCAATCTGTGCGCGGCACCGGGCGCCGCGAAACGAACGCTGGCAAATCAGGTTGCCGCCGATTTTGATCTTGCGCTCAGAGCCCAACCGAAAATTATATTGTGTGATTTCAGCGGCTTGTGATTCTCTGTGGTTTGCGAAGACGACGGAGGATAGGATGGCCTGGACTGAAATCACTCGGGAGCAATATGACCGGAGGGACCTGCGCTATGCAAGCG
>NZ_JAUXOD010000010.1 GCF_030682515.1 Hoeflea sp.
CTTGCATAGCGCAGGTCCCTCCGGTCATATTGCTCCCGAGTGATTTCAGTCCAGGCCATCCTATCCTCCGTCGTCTTCGCAAACCACAGAGAATCACAAGCCGCTGAAATCACACAATATAATTTTCGGTTGGGCTCTAAACAGTCGCAGAATTGGGCATGTCACACTCGCGGTAAAACACATTGGTGGACTTCACAGTAATATGATCACCTGTCGGGGGGTACGCTGCCCATGGCGATGGACAGGCTGGAGAGCGAAGCCTATATTGATTTTATGTTCTCGCGAATTGTCACCATCCTTGCCATGCTCACGATTGCTGTCGTCACGATGGCGACTTCTGCGCATGCGGCGCGGATGAGTGCCGGATCGGACGGTGCCGTACATGCCATCGAGATGACGCAGTCTCATGGCAATAGCGGCCTTCGCTGCGGCGAGAGTCAAACCTGCGGTTCCGCCGAGGCTGGGATCTGCGTCTTCGTTTGCGCAGGTCTTTCGGTTTTCCAGATTTTGCCAAGCGGGGACGCCGGCCGCGATGTCAGGCCGGACAGCCATGACCTGCCTTCCGGTGCTATCCTTGCCAGCCGGGCACCCCGCTTGAGCGAACGCCCTCCCAAACTCCATCTCCTGTCATTGCGTCCGGGCTAAGGCCCGCTGCGTGCCATCGGTTTTTATTAACGGGACAGCATGTCCCGAGGAGATGACTATGAACACCCTTTCACGCCGCGGCTTTCTCGCCGTCAGCGCGACGGCAATCGCCGCCGCCCACCTGCCCCGCGTTGCTTTCGCGCAGTCCGCGGCGCCACTTGCCTTGTCGGCTGCAACCCGCACGCTGGACATCGACGGTCGTGCGGCCACCGTATTCGGTCTTGCCGGTCCCGGTGGCCAGGGCCTGACGCTCGATCCCGGACAGAGGTTCCGTGTCGATCTGACCAACAAACTCGACGTGCCCACGATCATCCACTGGCATGGCCAGATCCCCCCTAACGTGCAGGATGGTGTTCCGGACATGCCGATGCCCCTTCTCGCGCCGGGAGAGACGCGCTCTTTCGATTACGAGACACGGCCAGGCACCCACTGGATGCATAGCCATGTTCCGACCCAGGAGATGCGGCTGCTCGCAGCACCGCTGATCGTGCGGTCAGCAGAAGACCTGAGCGCCGACCGGCAGGAAGTGGTGCTTTTCCTGCACGACTTCTCGTTCAAGGCGCCCGAGAAGGTTCTGGAGGAGATCGCCGGCGGCGCGGACCATGGCGCCGCAACCGCTGCGCCGGGCATGCAAGACATGGGCAACATGCCGGGCATGGATCATGGCGCGATGGGCAATATGCCAATGGGTGGCATGATGGGCATGGGCGGCATGGCCATGGACCTGAACGATTACGACTGGGACGCCTACCTCGCCAACGACCGGACCCTGTCGGATCCCGAGGTGGTGCGGGTCGAGCGCGGTGGACGCATCCGGCTCCGGGTGATCAACGCCGCCGCGGCCACGGTGTTCTGGATCGACACCGGCGGTGCCGAGGCGCGGCTGGTCGCGGTGGACGGGCACGGCGTGCAACCGCTGTCAGGCACGCGGTTCGGCCTGGCGATGGGTCAGCGCCTGGATCTTGAGATCGATCTTCCGAATGAGGGCGGCGCCTGGCCAGTCCTTGCGTTGCGGGAGGGGGCGCGCGAGCGCACCGGTCTGATCCTCGCCACACCGGGCGCAGAAGTCCGGCGCATTGACGCCGTGGCGGAGTCCGAGGCGCCCGCCTTCGACACCGATCTTGCGCAGGAGTCGCGCCTGATCGCGCTCAATGCCCTGCCGGACCGGCCCGTCGACCGCCGCCAGATGCTGATGCTGGCGGGCTCGATGCAGCCCTATGTCTGGACCATCAATGGCGCAGTCTGGGGCCAGCACCAGCCGGTTGTCGCGCGCAGCGGCGAACGTGTCGTGCTGTCATTCCACAACATGTCGATGATGGGCCACCCGATGCATCTGCACGGCCATGCGTTCCAGGTCGTCGGGCTGAATGGTCGGACGGTCTCCGGCGCGCTGCGCGACACGGTTCACGTGCCCCCGATGTCGATGGTCGATGTCGCGCTCGATGCCGGCGAAGCCGCGCGCTGGATGCTGCATTGCCACCACATGCCGCACCTCGCCTCGGGAATGATGACCGAGTTCGCAGTCACGGCTTCAGCCTGACCTGAGACGGGGCGCTCGTTTCGGGCGCCCCGTTTGTCACCCTCTCGATCAGTCCTGCGTTCTTGTTCCGAGTGTCCGCTGGGTACAAACTACAGGAAGCCGCGGGAACACTATTGATTGGAGAACGTTATGATGAATGGAAGCGAAATGGGATACGGAATGGGCTCTGGCTGGCTCTTCGGTTTCCTCATCCTCGTGCTCGTGGTTTTGGCCATAGCAGCGCTGATAAAATACATTCGGAAAAAAAAGGAAGCAACTGACGATGACCTATACGATCAATCGAATGATCTCCGGCGCGGGTATTGATGACATCGACGCCCGTACGCGCGAAGCTCTGGCGAATCATGGCTTTGGTGTGCTGACCGAGATCGACGTCAAGGCGACGATGCAAAAGAAGCTCGATGTCGAGATGCCGGGCTACCGCATTCTCGGCGCCTGCAATCCGAAAATGGCGCATCAGGCGATCGGTATCGAGCCGCGGGTTGGCGCTATGCTGCCCTGCAACGTCATCCTGCGCGAGGTCGAGGGCGGGGTGGAAGTCAGCGCGATTGATCCGGTGGCGTCGATGCAGGCGATCGAGAACACAGACCTGACGGCCGTCGCAGGCCAGGTGCGCGATATGCTGGCCCAAGTCGTGAAGTCTGTCTGAGCCTGAAGGCGCACCGATCTGCATCAAGGATGGGCTCGTCAGCCTATGTGTCGACACGCCCGATGGTGCTGTTGAAATCGCCCGCGTGCCCGACGCGGACCATCGGCTGACGGACGAATGGGCGCGCACGTCCCGGCCCGCCCCGCCGGCAGTGCTGCAACCGCTCGTACCGGTTGCGGGTGTCGTGCCGCTTGGCGAGCTTGAACTGATCGAGGCGCTGATCGCGCCGGATATCGTAGTTGCTGATGGGCGCAAGCCCGACCAATATGTGAGATATACGATACCCGGCGCGGTCAACCTGCCCTTTACCGAGACCGAACAGGCGCTGGAACATCTCGGGTGCCGCCGCGGGCCGGAGGGGTGGGATTGCCGTGATGCCGCCCGCATCGCCCTGTTCTGCAACGGTGTCTGGTGCGGGCAGTCGCCGTCGGCGATCCGCAAGATGGTAGAGGCAGGCTTTCCGCCGGAGCGCATCTTTTACTATCGCAACGGTCTTCAGGGGTGGCTCTTGCAGGGGCCGAGCGGCTGGACCCCGGGTCAGGCAGCAAGCTTTCATCTGTAGCGAGTATGCCTCATGACAGAGTTCTGGGCAGATGGTGCAGCGCATCCGGGTTCGGTATCAGCGCTTGCTTCGGCGGAAGATCTGGCACCTTACTCTGCCCCGTATCACTGCCTCTAACGCCCGACGATCCTGCACTCGGTGCTGTTCGCGCTCTTCGTCCTCGGATGGCAGGGTGGGATGCCCGCGTCCGATCGCTCGACGAGCCAGGTTTGATTTGACCGGGTCAGGGCCTGGCGCTGGTGTTCCTGTTCGTGCGGGTGTCCCTGGCGCGCAATCCGGCCAGAGAAGGCGATAACGACTACCGTTGAAGTGGTGATCGGCGCCGAGCCTGGGGTGCTAATCGCGTTCGGCCTTGCGCGGCATCTGGGGCACGATGTCTTGCGGCGGGTGTTTGATGACCGGGTCGATGCAGGGCTGCTCGGATCGCAAACCGCGTTGGCGGCGACCGTCTTCGCAAGCCGCCTGATGCCCTTCGTGTCCCTCGATATGATCAGCTACGCGGCGGGACTGAGCCGCCTCCACGCCTGGCGTTTCGCACTTGCGACGCTCGCCCATGTCGGCGGCGAGGCCGCGAGTGGAGACTTTGGACGGGCGACATGGGCGGTGCTCGGCCTCGGGCTTGTGACAAGATTGCCGCTGTTGTGGGTGGCGACACGACAAAAGCCTGAAAGGGAAAACTGATGGCGAAAGATTGCGAGAAGAATAGCATCACGCTACCGGGGGCGGCGGCCATGGGGACAGGCCCGTTGTTCCGAAATACGCAGAAAGGCGTGATGATTGGTGCCGGTATCTTCGCGTTGACGGGCCATGCCGTGTTCGCCGGACCGCTGTTCCCGCTGTCGTTTGTTGTGGGCGCCATCGTCACCGCGTTCAGCGCCTACACCTATATCAAGATGTCGAACGCGTTTCCATCCGCCGGCGGGATCGGGATGATCTTGAAGAAAGCCTACGGACCGACGACGATCGCGGCAGGCGCCTCACTCCTGATGGCGCTATCGATGGTCATCAACGAGAGCCTCGTCGCGCGCACCTTTGGAACCTACACGCTGCGGGCGTTTGGTGGCGATCCGGAGAGCGTTCTCGTCCCGGTTCTCGGCGTCGGGTTGATTATCTTCGCTTATCTCGTGAATGTCTCCGGCAACCGGTCGGTCGGGCTCCTGTCCATCGTGATGGCCGTGCTCAAGGTCGGGGGAATCGCCGTATTTGGGGTGGCCGGTCTCTGGGCCAGCGGCATTTCCTTCGAGGCGACCGGCGGGGATGCGGGCGCTATCGGCTTCGTGGCGTCGGTCCTCGCCTTCAAGGGCTTCACGACCATCATGGCTTTCTGGTTTTGCGCGCCTTGGCGATGGCGTCGACCAGCCCTTTCTCGTCAAGGACGCCGGGATAGATGCTGGAGCCGATAACGTAGGCGGGGGTGCCGGCGAAACTGAAGGCCAGCGCCTGATTGTAGTTCCGGTCGAGCAGACCGGAGATCTGTGCTTTGTGCTTGTTCACCGAAGCAGCGATTTCCGTCATCGAAAGACCGGCATCTGTCAGGCCGCTTTCGACGTCCTCATGCGTCAGCTTGCCTTTGGTCTTCATCAAGGCTTCAAGCGCGACTTCATATTTTCCAATCTGTGCGGCGCCAAGAACTGCCTGCGCGGCGAAAATCGACACGTCGCCAAAAATCGGCCAGTCCTTGAGGATCAATCTGACATTGCCATCCGTTTCGACCACCTTCTTCACAATGGGGTGCGCCTTCTTGCAGTAGGGGCACTGATAGTCGAAGTATTCAACCACCGTCACGTCCCCCTCCGGATTGCCAAGGACCGGCGCGTCCTTGTCGTTGAAAACTTCGTCCTGGGTCAGTTGCTGCGCCAAGGCTCGATGGGTCCCGAGCATGGCAAAGGCGCCCATGGCAATTGTCGAGGTCAGCAGGGTGCGTCGTGTAAACATCAAAATTCTCCTTTTCCGGATTCTTCGGCGCTAAGAACGACCACCCTGGAGCCTTCCGGAACGCGGCTGTGGAGGTCGATGATATCCTGATTGAGCAAGCGGATGCAGCCCGACGAGACGGACTGGCCGATTGACCATGCTTCGTTGGTGCCATGGATTCGGTAGAGCGTGTCATGCCCGCCTTGATAGAGATAAAGCGCGCGCGCACCGAGCGGGTTCTCGATCCCACCCTCCAAGCCGCCGGAAAGCGGGCCGTAGCGTTCAGGCTCGCGCTCGATCATCCCCGGCGTCGGCACCCAGCCCGGCCAGCGCGCCTTGCGCTCGATGTCTGCCGCGCCGCTGAATTCAAGGCCCGCCTTGGCAACGCCGACACCGTATCGCATGGCCTTGTCTGCCTCCATTATGAGATAGAGAAACCGCGCATGGGGATCGACGACGACCGTGCCCGTGGCATAAGATGTGCGGTAGTTGACCACCTGTCGGACATTACGCGGTTCCATCTTGGACACGTCGACGGCTGGAATTGTTTCTTCCCCATCCTGGACTGCGCCATACATGCTCTCAAGCACGGGATCGACGGCGGGCGTCTCGGGCTGGTGCGGTGCCGATACGGTTTGGGAACAGGCCGAGAGGAATACGGCGAGACAGCCGGCCAGGCAGGCCTTCTGCGCGAAACGTCCCAGCTTCTGTCCCTTGTGATCACGCATGTCTGTCATTCCTTGTCTGTCGGGAGGATTTTGGCGAGCGCTGCCGTCAGCGCCTCACGGGAGATTTCACCGAAATGCATGGTTTCAACCGAGCCATCGGGATTGAGAAAAACTGTGACGGGCATCCCGACCGCGCGATAGTGGCGCGACAGGTCGCTGAAGGGATCGAGAAGCACTGTGTCGAGCGTCAGGCCCGCTTTGCCGAGATAGGACCGGATTGCTGGCGCGGCTTCACCCTGGTTGGCGAAGATGAAGTCAACGTCGGGCTGACTTGCGAACTCGGCAAGAAGGGGCATTTCCCTGCGGCACGGAGGGCACCAGGTCGCCCAGAGATTGACGACCGCGGGGCGGCCTTTGCGATCTGCAATGGACAGCGTCTCATTGCCGTCAAGGGTTGCCAGCGCGAACCGGGGTGCAGCTGGTCCCTCACCCGACGTCATAAGAGTGGTGAACACAAACCAGACAAAAAGGCCGGATGCCAGGCTGATGGCTGCGAAAGGCAGCGTCTTGCGCGCTTCTCGCGCCAGGAAATAGGTGGCGATGGCAACGCCGAAAAGACCACCGATCCACGAAAAGCCGCCCTGCCACACATAGGCGACCCGCCAGGGTTCATCGATGAAGCTGTCGATGTGGAAGAGAACATGAGCTGCTCGTGCGGCGATGAGGCCCGACAGCACCGCGGTGGTCGTCCACGGGGCGAGCCGGCGGTCGTATCGGGCAGCCAGCAGCGAACCAACCACAAGGAACACCATTATGCCGAGGATGGCAGCGAGCCTGTCGGAAGCCAAGGCGAGTGGGCCTAAGGTGATGACGTTCATGGTTGCTGGTTCCCGGCTGCGAGGGCAGAGGCTGTCAGGCTGTCGACGGTGATGTCCCCGACAAGTCTCGTCCCGTCGATTTCCTGTTTCTGCTGATCGAAGAAGATCATGGTGGGCGGCCCGACCGCTTCGAGGGAGCGCAAGAGCTCCTCAAGCTTCGGATCGGCCGAGGTCATGTCGATGGTCATCAGCCGTACGTCTTCCAGCGCGGCTGAGACTTCGCTGGCCGGCAACACCGATCGCTCGATCGTGCGGCAGGTGACGCACCAGTCGGCCGTGACATAGACCAGGCTCGCCTTGTCCTCGGATTGGGCCGCGGTGAGCTGTGCCGCCAGATCCTCGGTCGAGGCAATCCTGCGGAAATCGGCTTTGGCCACGGTCGCGGCCTCAACGGTGGCGGCTCTGGCGCGCAAGGGTTCGAGAGGAGCCAGGGGATCGCGCGCACCGAGCCCCACACCGACAAGGAGCAAGGCTCCCCAGGTGATGAAAAGCAGCGCCGCTGATCGGGCAAGAACTCGGGCAGCGGCGATATCGCGGTTGACCTTGAGGCCCGCAAAATACATGCCGAAAGTGACCGCCAGAGCCGCCCATGCCAAAAGCAGGATGCCGTCCGGCAGCAGTGGCGACACCATCCAGACAGCGGTCGCGACGAAGACAAATCCGAAGACGGTCCGCACCTTTGCCATCCAGGCCCCAGCGCTAGGCAAGGCTTTGCCGCCGACGGTCGCGATGACGATCAGCGGAATGCCCTTGCCGACACCGAGTGCGAACAGGGCTGCCGCACCGATCATCATGTCGCCTGTGCGGGCGATATAAAGAAGCGCACCGGCAAGAGGCGCCGTCACGCAGGGACCGATCAGGAAGGCTGAGGTAAAACCGAGTGCCGCCGCTCCGGCGACAGAGCCGCCCAAGCGCCGGCTCGACGACAGCCGGTTACCGATCACTGCCGGCAACTGGATCTCGAAGAGACCGAAGTTGGAAAGGGCGAGAACAAGAAACAGCCCGGCGATGACGGCGGTGGCAGCGGATGACTGAAGTGCCGTCTGGAGATTTTGCCCTGACCATGCCGCCGTCAGACCGAAGAGACCAAAGGCCAATGCGAGAGACAGGACATAGGTACTGGAGAGAATAAGGCCCCTCTTGGGCGTAAGGCGCTCCCCTTCCCGCGCGATCATGGCAGCCACGATTGGGTACATCGGGAAGACGCAGGGCGTGAAGGCAAGCAGGATCCCGAAGCCGACGAAGCCCGCGATCAGGAGTGGAAGTCCGCCGCCGGCAAGCAGTTTGTCCACCTCCGTGGTTGATGAATCTGCCGCCAGCGCAAAACTCGGTGCCGCTGCGTTCCGCGTCGCCCATACGGAAGAGGATGTGGGGTCACCGGACGACTGGGCAGTTGTTGGCGGGGCGCGGACGAGGTCGCTGATCTCCAGTGTCGCGGTGTCGATCGATTTGGTCACGGGCGGATAGCACAATCCGCCGTCCTGGCACCCTTGATAGGTCAGTTCCACAGTCTCGGCCCATCCGACGAGTGTCGCTTGTGCAGAAATGTAATAGACCTCGGTCGTACCAAAGCCAGGATCTTCCTTCACCTCGCCGGCCTTGGTTTCGAGCTCGATCGGGGATCCGTTCTTGCTTTTCGCCGCGAGATAGTCGCGGTAAAGGTAGTATCCGGGCGCTATCTTCCATTCGACGGCAATCCGGTCCGGCGCGAGCCGTGATACTGAGGGCCGGAATGCTTCATCCATCTGAAGCGGTGCGGCCAACGGAAGGGACGCGGACTGGGCCTTGCCGGCGCCAACGAGTGACAGCAGCGACAGAAAGATCGCCAGACCCTGTGCAAAACGCATACCTTGTTCCTCTGCTCCGATTGAACTGCGGCTGAACTCGGCGGTCGACCTTAAGGCAGGCTTAAGGTGCATGATGGAAGCAGTGACCAGACGGAATTATCACGGAGGTGTGATGCGAATTCTTGTGATTGAGGATGATGCGGTTTTGCTGGATGGCCTGAAGGTCGGCCTCGGCCTGTCCGGCTTCGCCGTGGACACCGTCAACACCATCTCGGACGCGTTTGAAGCCCTTGCCAGCGACCGGTTCGACGCCATTGTCCTCGACAGGATGTTGCCCGACGGATCGGGTCTTGATCTGTTGCGCACGATCCGCAGTGGCGGCAATCGAACACCGGTTCTTCTTCTGACCGCAAAGGACGAGGTGACTGACCGCATCGATGGCCTTGATGCCGGCGCCGACGATTATCTTGGCAAGCCCTTCGACCTGGACGAAGTTTCCGCCCGCCTGCGCGCCATTACACGGCGGGCGGAAGGACGGGCGAGATCAGAACTGAAATGGTCTGATCTCGCGCTCGATCCCGCCAGCATGACCGTGACGCGAAACGGCAATACCGTCAGCCTGTCGAGGCGGGAATTCGCCATCCTCCTGACACTGATGGAAAGCCCCACGACGATCCACTCGAAACAGGTTCTCGAAGAGCGGCTTTATGGCTGGCAGGAGGAAATCGAAAGCAACACAATCGAGGTGCATGTTCACAAGCTTCGGGCAAAGCTCGGTGCACCGTTGATTGAAACGGTTCGCGGCGTCGGCTACCGCATGGGACGCGCATGATGCGCTCGATCAGGATAAGGCTTTTCTTCATTCTTCTCGCGGCGACGGGCGCGGTATGGCTTCTTGCCGTGCTGTGGACCTATCTGAGCACGCAGCATGAAGTCGAGCGAGTGCTCGACGCACGTCTCACCGAGGCAGCACGGATGGTAAGTTCGTTGATCACGGATCATCGGATCGACGTCGCGGCTGCGGTCGAAGCTGCAAAGGGGAGTGAGTTGCAGACCAGCTTCGACATGCCTGCCGGTGACTACAGCCGCCAGCTGTCTTGCCAGATCTGGTCGCTGCAAGGGGATCTCGTCAGTCGATCCGAGAGCGCCCCGAATGCGTCTCTCGCGGATCACGAACAAGGTTTTGCCGAAAAAATTGTCAACGGCGAGCGTTGGCGGGTCTATGCCGTGGTCAACCCGGCATTGGGTGTAAGGGTGCTTGTGGGCGACAATATTGAAATCCGTGAACGGCTCGTGGGTGACGTGATCAAGGGTCAATTGGTGCCTGCCTTGGCAATCCTCCCGATTCTCGCCGGCTTGATCTGGTTCAGCGTCGGGCGCGGACTTGCGCCGCTCAACCGGATCGCGGCAACCTTGTCGTTGCGGTCTGCGCAGGAACTGCATTCGCTCGACGACAGCGGCGCGCCGCCTGAGGTGCGGCCGTTGCTGCAGTCCCTGAATGCGCTGTTTCAAAGGGTGCAGGAGGCCCGCGACAGGGAGAAGACGTTCATCGCCTATGCCGCGCACGAATTGAAGACACCGCTCGCCGGCCTCAAGACCCAGGCTCAAGTCGCCTTGCGCAGTGACAGCAACGAAGTCCGGGACCGCGCCCTCTCTCAGATATCCACAAGCGTCGATCGTACCAGCCGGCTGGTGCGGCAGCTGATCGATCTCGCAGCGGTCGACTCCCTCGAAGCAGCGTCAGCGCCTGAGGTCGTTGACCTTGCCGATCTGGTCAAGGATCTCGTCAGCGAGATGAACTCCCTGCGATCGGCTCGGGACATCACCGTCGCGACGGAAATCGGGCACGGCCTCCGCTTCGAGGTCGCCAACAAGACGCTTCTAAGGCTTGCCCTGCGCAACATCATCGAAAACGCCCTGCAATACACGCCGACTGGTTCTGAGGTCCGGGTACTTGGCGCCCGCACCAATTCTGGTCTGATCATTGATGTCGTCGACCAGGGACCGGGCATCGCAAAGGACGAAGAAGCACGGATCATGGAGCGGTTCCACCGCGGCACCTTGGCCGAAGGACACGGGAGTGGGCTCGGTCTGCCCATCGTCGAGATGGCGCTCACCAAACTCGGGGGACGTTTGGACTTTGTGCGTACCGGGAACGATGGCTTCTGCGTCCGGATGCGTATTCCCGCAATGTGAACTTTTGATAAAGCTGTCCAGACGGAGAGCATTCATGATATCTTGTTTATAACACGATTTCAACGACATAGGCAATCATTTCGTCCCCTCCCACGTTCCGATGAAACGCCTGCGGATCCCGCCGGACAGCCAGTCGATCAGATAGACCATGACGATGATCAGGAAGATGATTGACCAGGCCTCGTCCCAGCGATAGGCGCTGATGCGGTCGGATAGAAGAAACCCGATACCCCCCGCGCCGACGATGCCCAGGATGGTACCCGAGCGCACATTGGATTCGAAGTTGTATAGCAGGATGGACAGTATAACCGGGTTCACCTGCGGCAAAAGCCCGTAGCGGATCTGTTGCAACCGCGATCCGCCCGCGGCCTTGACGCCTTCTATGGGGCGTTCGGAGTTGTTCTCTATGGCTTCCGAGAACAGCTTGGCGAAGGTGCCGACCTCGGACACCGCAATGGCAAGAATTCCCGCCAGCGGGCCAAGGCCGAAGGCGCGGATGAAGATCAGCGCCAGAATCAGCGTCTCGAACGCGCGGATAATGTCATAGCCTCGCCGCACCCCAAGGCGCAGGAATGTAAGCCGGTTGATGTTCCGCGCGCCGAGGAATGACAGCGGAAAGGCCACCGCGGCGCCAAGGACGGTTCCCAAAAAAGCCATCGACAGCGTCTCGCCCAGACCTTTCAAGATAGGCGCAAAATCGGCCCAGGATGTCCAGACATGCGGCGGAAACATGAACGACAGGACCTTCCCCAACCGCCCCAGCCCCGTCCACAGGCGGGCGGGCGTCACGTCAAAGGCCCAGAAACAGTAGGCGCAGAGCCCTGCAAACAGCGTCCAGAACGCCCAACGGCGCAGCCGCACCGGCAGCGGCGCGCGAAAAGCAAGCGGCACGGCGGCGCGCGCTATAGCGATGCGTTCGGGCGACAGGTGCAGGGTCATGGCCGCGCCTCCACCCCGATGACGCGGTGGCGCAGCTTTTCTGAGGCGTAGTCGATCACCATAACGGTCACCAGGATGATGACGAACAGTGCGGAGAGGTCGGTGTATTCCTGAAGGGACATCGCGGTGCGGAATTCCTGTCCCAGCCCGCCCGCGCCGACATAGCCGATGATCGACGAGGCGCGCACGTTGATCTCGAAGCGCAGCAGCGTGTAGCTGATGATGTTGGGCAGGACTTGCGGTACCACGCCATAGCGGATCTGGTCGAACCAGGTTCCGCCTGCCGCCTTGACCCCGTCCAGAGGGCGCATGTCGATGTTTTCGTTGACTTCCGAATACAGTTTGCCCAACGCTCCGGTGGCGTGTAGCCCGATGGCCAGCACTCCGGCAAGAGGCCCGACCGAAAAGCAGAAGACGAAGATAAGCGCCCAGACAATATCAGGCACCGTCCGCGCGATTTCCAGATAACGGCGTGACAGCCACAGCGCCCAGCGATTGGGCGCCAGATTGCGTGCAGCGGGAAACGATACAAGAAATCCGCCGACGACCCCGAGCGCCGTTGCTGCAAAAGCGATCAGCACGGTTTCCAGAAGCAGCCAGAGCCAGGTTCGCCAGCGCCAGAACCATTCGGCGAGGTCGGCGCCCAGGCTTTCCCATCGCAGCAAGGGAATGGTCTTTTCGATGTAGTCGCCCAGTTTCGGCAGACCCACGGGAATGATCCAGCGCCAGTCGCGGCTGCCGTCAGGGAGCGTCACTTGCGCCACTTTGAAGAAATCGCCAAGCCACGCAGTCAGAAGGAACAGTGCAAGGAAGAGCAGTGTCCCCAAAGCCCAAGTGCTGCGCGCGCGAGCGCGGCTCCGGGCGAAGTCGCGCTCGAAGGCGGCAATGGGGGAAAGGGTGGTTGTTTTTGTCATGACGGGTGCAGACCGGGGGCGACGGGCGCCGCCTCCTGTCGTGCTGCATCAGCCGCGTCGTTGCGTCTTGAGCCAAGCGCGCATGTCGATGATCCACTGATAGCGCTCGTGGTCTACGCGAACATAGCCCACGGTCGGGTTGTCGTCGTCCGCGTCGGTGGAGTTGTAAAATGCCCAACCTTCCGGATCAGCCGAGGGGAAGCTTTCCACTGCCGCCGTGACAGCCTCGATCATCGCTTCGGGCAAGTTCGCGCGGGCGGTCAGCGGGCCCGAGGTGATCTCGGGCGATTTCCAGATCGAGCAGACCTGGCCGGGATCGATCATGCCCTTCAGTTCCATCCTCTGGTAGACGCCTGAAAGCTCGGTGTTCTGCCAGGTGGCGGCGGCGTCGAAGGTGCCGTTGACCACGCCCTGCACGCCGGCCTCGTGGCTGCCCGAAAAGGGGGTCGCGCCGAAGAACTCTTTCGGTTCATAGCCCTGCTTCACCAGGTTGAAATAGGGCACGGCATAACCGCTGGTCGAATCGGGGTCGGCGAAGGCCAGCGTCTTGCCCTTCAGGTCGTCCAGCGAGGTCAGTCCACTGTCGCAGCGCACTGCGATGATCGAGTAGTAGCCGGTCGAGCCATCCTTGTTCTCAGCGGTGAGCAGCGGGATGATCTTGCCATCAGTCGCGGTATAGGCCGCAGCATAGGACGACGAGCCGTGGAAGGCAAACTCGATCTGGTCAGCTGCCATCGCCTGGATGACGCCGTCATAGTTGCCGGCAAGGAAGATTTCGACCTTAACGCCCAGCGTTTTTTCCAGATGCGCCTTCAGCGGCGCGGTGCGGGTGAGGCGGTCCTGCTCGTTCTCTCCCGACAGAAAGCCAATGTTGACTGTTTGATAGTCGGCCTTCCATTCTTGGGCTAATGCGGGAAGGGAGGTCAGGACAACAAGGGCAGTGGTGGCAAACAAGCGCATGGGAAAGCTCCGTCTTGAGGGGTGAAAGGATCAGGCGGTCCCGCGGATGGGGATGACGACGGGGCGGGCTGCGGTTGAGGTGACAGCCTCGTTGAATTCGGTCAGGCCCTCGCTGCCATAGATGTCGCGCACGACATCGTCGGTCAGTTGAAGGGGGGTGCCGTCAAAGAAAACGCGGCCATCGCGCATGGCGATGATGCGGTGGCAATAGGCGCGCGCGGTATCGAGTGTGTGCAGGTTGACCAGAACGGTCAATCCGTCGTCCCGGTTGATACTGCGCAACGCGTCCATTACGCGCGTTGCGTTGCCGGGGTCGAGGCTTGCTATGGGCTCGTCTGCGAGCATGATGCGTGGTTTCTGTACAAGCGCGCGGGCGATGGCCACCCGCTGCTGCTGGCCGCCCGACAGGGTGCCCGCGCGCTGCAATGCCTGCGACACAAGGTCGAGCCGGTCCAAGGCCTCGATTGCCAGCGTGCGCTCAGCATCTGAGAACTTCATCGTCATTGACGTCAAGAAACCGTGTGCAGCCAGCCGCCCGACAAGTACGTTTGTCAATACGTCCAGCCGATCGACCAGGTTAAATTGCTGAAAGATCATCGCACAGTCGCGCCGCCACTGGCGCAGGTCGCGGCCGCGAAGGGCCGTTACATCCGTCGTGCCAAAGGTGATCTTGCCTTCGGTCGGGTCGATGAGCCGGTTGATCAGGCGCAGCAGCGTGGATTTCCCCGCACCTGAGCGACCGATCACGCCGACGAACTCGCCGGTGCCGATGTCCAGGGTGACGGCGTCCACCGCGCGGGTGGACCCAAAGCTGCGGCCAAGGCCGGAAAGGGAGAGCATGGGTTGATACATGCTGATGTATGTTTCATCGTCGCGTAACAGCCCCATGTCATTCGAATGAATTATTCGAGTCAGTTTTTTGACACCATTGTGTAAGCGTCGCGAAAAAACTTCTTGATTTCAATGTTCCGGAGTCAATCCCGTGTTTTTAAGCCCACGAGCTTGCCGGGCTTGATCTCAACCGGTGCCCCAAAGCCGTCGCTCGAAAACAACCCGACGCCAGTTCGGCAACGGTGGGAGAGTAATTTATTCTATATATTCCAGTGCTTTAACCAAGAGGTCCGCAGATCGGGTTCGGCGGTTCATTGCAAAACTGACATGTGACTGCAGCGAAACCTTCATGCCTTTGTCGCAAGGCCGTCACCAAGAGGCTCTACCTATTCATTCGAACGAATTCAAACCGGAGCGATAGTCATGTCCTTGAAGTCCTTGATGTTCGGGACGGCCCTTGCCGTCATCAGCGCAACTGCCGTCACCGCCGAAACCTGGAGCATCGCCGTCACGGACGTCGAAGGTCTGGAGCGTTTGCAGGCCGAGTGGGGTCCGTTCAAGACCGCGCTGGAAGCAGCGACCGGCGAAACCTTCGATTTCTTTCCGGTGTCCTCCCGCACGGCATCCGCCGAAGCGCTGCGCGGCGAGACAATAGATTTCGTCATCACCGGTCCTGCGGAATACATCATCATCAACACCTTGACCAAGGCCACTCCGCTGATCGGCTTTGGTCGCCCCGATTATCGCTGCGCCATCATCGTGCGCGCCGATGCGAACATTGACAGCATGGACGACCTGAAGGGCAAAAAAGTCGCTTTCGGCGACATTGGCTCGACTTCGAACATGCTCTGCCCGATGCAACTGATGGCCGACTATGGCGTCAACCCGGTTAGCGACATCGAGAAAGTCCACACCGCGCGCAACATCGCACATGAGGCGCTGAAAGCTGGCGACGTGGCCGCCATCGGCATCAACGAGGGAAGCTGGATCGGCAGCGCCCGCGACAAGGACACTTCAGTTCCCTACGGCTTCTTCAAGGTTCTGGCACGCTCGGGCGATCTGCCCAACGACATGCTCTTGGCCGGGGCGCATGTGCCTGCAGAAGTTCAGGCGCTGGTGCGCGACAAAATTGTCGCTAACAAAGCCGAGATCATCACCGCCATCACCACGCATGAGGAAAACGGCAAATATGTCGGCATGGATCTCGTGACGATTGAAGATGCAAGCTATGACGTGGTCCGCTCGATGTACACCACGGCAGGCTATCCGCAGTTCGACAAGTTCCTCGGGGAATGATCGGTGCTGCTTAACAGCCGGGATCTGCGGCAATGCACAGCCGAAGCTGGCCTGCAGGCGATCGACCTGCAGGCCAGAGGCCTGGCCAAGCGCTTCGGTACGGCGGCGCCGGTATTCTCGGGCTTGGATTTCAGTATCCGTCAGGGTGATTGCGTGGCGCTTGTCGGGGCCAATGGGACCGGCAAGTCGACGCTGCTGCGCTGCTGCCTTGGCTTGCTTGTTCCCGATGCCGGGCAGATTTCGCTCCTGGGTCGGGCAATCGCTGAAACCGGCGGGGCGGCGCGGCGTGCCTTGCGCGCCCGCACCGGCCTGGTGGGGCAAAAGCACAATCTGGTGCCGCGCCTTTCGGTGCTGTCCAACGTGATCCACGGGCTTTTGGGGCAGAATTCCGGTCCGCGCTACTGGGTGCAGGGGCTGGCTCCGGCAGAGGCGCGCGCCGCTGCGATGGCAGCACTGGACAAGGTGGGGATGACCCATTTGGCCCTGCGCCGGGCGGACCGGCTGTCAGGCGGCCAAAGCCAGCGTGTTGCGATTGCCCGTGCGTTGGTCGGCAATCCGCGTTTTCTGGTTGCCGACGAGCCTTGTGCCTCGCTTGATCCACAGGCGGGCGAAGAGGTCATGGCGTTGTTCATGGGTCTTGTGAAGCGCGAAGGCGTCACCGTGTTGTTCACCTCGCATAATGTGCAGCACGCGTTGAGCTATGGCGACAGGATTCTGGGTCTGCAGGGCGGCCGGATTGCCCTCGACGCGCCATCGACCACAGTCTCGGCGACGGAAATGGCACAGCTTTATGGTTAGCCCTGGCCACGTCCTGCCGCACCGCTTCAATCGCCCTGGCGCCCTTGGCTTTGTGAGCTATGTTCTTGTCGCACTTGTGATCTTGTGGTCGCTCGAAGGTGCAGGCTGGTCAGTGAACCGGCTTGTATCCTCGCCGCCGAAACTGGCCGATTTCTTTTCGCGTGCCTGGCCACCGTCAATCCACAACTTTGACCGGCTCGCGTGGAAGATGGTGGAAACCATGCAGATCGCCATCGCCGGGGCTGCCATCGGGATTGTCCTGTCGCTGCCTGTGGCACTTCTGGCGGCGCGTGGCGTGCTGGTGGGGCGCGGCGTCAACATGGCGGTGCGCATCGTGCTGGGCTTCATCCGCGCCGTACCTGATCTGGCTTGGGCGCTGGTGTTCGTGGTGGCCGTGGGGCTGGGTCCCTTCGCCGGGATGCTGGCCATCGCCATCGACACCATCGGCTTTTGCGGCCGCTTTTTTGCCGACGACATGGAAAACACCGATCCCGGCCCGACCGAGGCGCTGACCGCCACGGGCGCACGGCGCATCGACATTGCCGCAAGCGCCGTCATTCCCGCAGCGCTTCCGGCCTTTGTCTCGACCTCACTCTTCGGACTGGAAAAGGCGGTACGCTCTTCGACCATCCTGGGTCTGGTGGGGGCTGGCGGAATCGGGATCGAGTTGAAGGTGGGCTTTGATCTTTTCGATTACCCGACCGCACTGACCGTGATCCTGATGATCGCTGTGGTGGTGATCGGGGTGGAGCAAATCGGCGCGGTGCTGCGCCAGAAAATCATAGGAGCAGGACGATGAAGACAGAAACAGCGCATCAATACTGGGGAACGGAATGGGCGCGGGCCGACGGCACCTCGAAATGGGAACGCCCCGAGCCTGAAGTGATGGAATTCGCCAAAACCCTACCCGCCGGCGCAAGCGTGCTGGATCTGGGCGCAGGCGTCGGGCGTCACGCGGTGGCTCTGGCGCGGAATGGATTTGCCGTGTCCGCGCTCGATGCCGCTCCCGAAGGTATTGACGAGATCAACCGCATTGCCACGGCCGAAGGTCTGACCATCGACGCCCGCGTTGGTATGATGACTGAGTTGCCGTTTGACGATGGGGCTTTCGACCATGTGCTGTCGTGGAACGTGATCTATCACGGTGACGAGACGGTGCTGCGCGCCTCCATTGCCGAGATTGCCCGCGTGCTGAGGCCCGGCGGCACTTTCCTTGGCACCATGCTGTCAGCCCGCCGCGTGCCGATCGAACGGGCCAAGGCTCCGGGCCGCGAGATTTCGCGCAACACCTGGGTGTTCGAGGGCAATGAAGACAAGATTCACCCGCACTATTTCTGCAATGGGCGCGATCTGCTCGAACTGTTTTCGGCCTTCGAGGTCTGCCGTCTTGAGGACCGCGAACACGAAACGCCCGGATCATGGCACTGGCATCTGGTGCTTGAGCGGCTATGAATGATGCCTTCGTGATTGAAGGCGCCTCGGTGATCCTGCCGGACCGGATGGCGAAGGTGGCAGTGCGCATCGAGAACGGTGCGATTGCTGCGCTGGACGGTCCCCGGGACGGCGCGCGCGTCATCGACGGGCGCGGCATGATCCTTGCCGCCGCCATGATCGACATCCACGGCGACGCCTTCGAGCGGCAGATGATGCCGCGCCCCGGTGTGATGATCCCGACGGAGGCTGCGCTGCTGGAAACCGACCGGCAACTGGCGGCCAATGGCATCGCGACTGCCTATCACGCACTCACGCTCAGCTGGGAGCCCGGTCTGCGTTCGGTCGCCACTGGATTTGAAGTGGTGGAAACGCTCGCAGCTCAGGCCCTCCGGTTGACTGTGGAGAATCGTGTGCAACTGCGGTGGGAGACATTCTGTTTCGAGGCATTGCCGCTGATTGAAGCCGCGCTTGCGGGCCCGCTCATGCCCGCGCTCGCGTTCAACGATCATACAACGATGGGAGTGCTGGACTCGTCCTGCCCCTTGCAGACCCGCCCCTTCGACCACGATCCCGCCTTTCCGGTCGTGGATATGAACAGCTCCGCCTTTGCCGCCAAAATGGAACCGCGCGCCAAGCGGTCGGGAATGCACGTGGCAGACTTCACCGCGCTGATGCGGGACATGTGGAAGCGCCGGGCCGAGGTTCCGTCTGCAATTGCCGCAGCCGGGGCCAAGGCGCGGACGGCGGGTGCCCCGATGTTGAGCCATGACGACAGCCAGCCCGAGACTCGTGATTTCTATCGCAGCCACGGTGCGGGGATATCCGAGTTCCCGATGAACACGACCGTGACCCGGGCTGCGCGCGAAGCTGGCGACTGGATCGTCTTTGGCGCCCCCAATGCGGCACGCGGCGGCAGCCACCTTGGTTCGCCGGGATCAGGGGATATGGTGGCCGCGGGGCTGTGCGACATTCTGGCGTCGGACTACTACTACCCCGCCATGCTGATTGCCGTGGCGCGGCTGCAGGCCGATGGAATAGGTCGCCTTCCCGATCTGTGGAAGCTGGTTGCCGCCAACCCGGCAGCCGCGCTCGGCCTTTCGGATCGCGGCGAAATCGTCCTTGGCAAGCAGGCCGATCTGGTGTTGTTGGACTGGCCCGAGGGGTCTGTCCCGGTTGTACGTCACTGCTTCGTCAAAGGCCGCACCGCCTATGGTGCGATTGCAGCGGGTTAGACCATGCGCGACGCGGTGGATCGCTTTGACGGTTTGGCCGAAACCTATGAGATGCACCGTCCCGGTTATCCTGCAAAGACGTTTCAGGCCTTGCTCTCGGATCTGCGATGCCCTGCGCGGATGGCGGTAGATGTCGGCGCTGGGCCGGGCAATTCCACTGCGTCCCTGCGGCAAGCCATTGGTCCGGGCTGGAGTATCATCGCGATCGAGCCTGGTCGTGACATGAGGCGCGTGCTTTCCCGGCGGTTTTCAGCGGCGCCGGACGTGCATGTCGCGGATGCGACCGCCGAAGAGATGCGGCTGCCCAGCGGTGTTGCAGCACTCGTTGTGGCCTGCACCGCGTTTCACTGGTTTGACGCGCCCGGGTTCTATACAGAGGCAAAGCGGGTGTTGGCACCCGGCGGGGTGCTGGCCGTCATCCGCAATCGGCGTAAGCCGTTGCCCGTGCTGCAAGCCTTCGACCGCTACATCGAAGAGCATTCGGCCGAGACGAACGACCTCGCGCAGCGCGAGGTCCGCAAGGAGCCGGTGGTCCGTGATCTGGCGCAAGTGCCGGGTTTTATGACGGCGCGATCCTGCACCTATCCTTGGTCAAGCCAACTGACCCCGAATCGTCTGATAGACCTCTATCTGACACGGTCCACCCTGTGGGGCGTGGTCCGGCGCATCGGGCTTTCCCGGGTGATGGCCGATCTCCAGACGATCTGTGTCGAGCAGGGTCTGGAAGAGATACCAATGGTGATCGAATGGGAAACCACGGCGAAATGGGCCCGAAGGCGGAGCGAATGAGGTGTAGGATGCTTGATGGCGTGGTCGGGGCTTGCCGGTCTGTCAGGCTGCCCTCGCCAGCATGACAGACCCATCCGAATAGATTTTGCGCCCCCCGCGCAGGGTGGCGCGCACATGGCCGATGCCGCTGTCATCGGCGATCACCAGATCGGCCAGCATCCCCGGTACAATCCCGCCGCGATCCTTCAGCCCAAGCGCCAGCGCCGGGTTCAGCGTGGCCAGCCGGGTGGACCCTGCGAGGCCCTGCGGATCGGCTTTCGCCAGTTCCAGAAGGGCAGGCAACAGCGCCGAGGGGTGATAGTCCGACGCCAGGATATCCAGAAGTCCCGCCCCATGCGCGTCGCGCGCCGACAGGTTGTCGGAATAGGATTTCCCGCGCAGGGCATTGGGGGCCCCCATCGCGGTTGCCAACCCTCGGGCGCGTGCTTCGGTCGCCGCCTCCACTGTGACAGGGAACTCGCTGATGCCTGCGCCAAGCGCTTGCATTAGGGCAACCTTTTCCACCGTGTCGTCGTCGTGGCTGGCCAGGGCCACCCCGTGAGTCCGGCAAGCGTCGGAAATGGCGCGCAGCGTTGCGGCTATGTCTCCCGCGGTCGATCGCTTTTCGGCAATCCGCCGGGCGACTTCGCCTTCGGCCTCGGTCTGGCTCAGGCCCTTCTCTTGCGCCACCCGCGCCACATGCGCCTCAAGATCGCGGTACTGACCCTGTCCCGGCGTGTGATCGGTCAGCGAGACCAGGTCGACCGCGCCCTCTGCGATCAGTCCCTCGACCACGCGCAGTGCATCGGGAAAGGTGATCTCGAACCTGGCATGGACCTTGTGATCCACCTTCAGAACATCGCCCATGGACTTCAGCGCGCGGATGATCGCCGAGGTGTTGTCGAAGTGCCGGATATGCCCATAAGCCGAACCGGGATGAAATGCCACCGCCGCATAGGCCGTGGTCACCCCTGCTGCTGCCAGCCGCCGGTCAAGGTCGCGCAGGCCGAGCTCCATCGGCATCCGCACATTCGGACGGGGCTCAACCTCGCGTTCCACCATGTCGCCGTGCATGTCGACAAAGCCGGGCAGCAACAGCAGACCGTCGCCGGACATGGCTGCCCCCGCAATCGGGACCTCTGCAACCTCGGCTATCCGCCCCGCCTCGATCCGGACCGAGCCGCGCTCGATCACGCCGTCCAGCAGCACCACTCGAAAATCAGACAGCCACATCTGCGGGCTCCTCTTGTGCGATCAGTTCAATTTCACGATCGATCATGCCAGCCACGTCGCCCGGATGGTGAAACACCCCGATCATTGCGACGCCTGCGGCCTTCAAATCGGCCAGTCTGCGGATCAATGCGGCCCTTGCGCCTGCGTCCAGCGAGGCAGTGGGCTCGTCTAGCAGCAGGAGCCGTTGCGGCAGGATCAGCGCACGGGCGAGGTTGACCTTCTGCTGCTCGCCGCCTGAAAAGGTTGTTGGGTAGGCTCGCCACAGATCTCGCTTCACCCCGAATTCGGCCAGCCAGCGACGGGACTCCTCAATCGCATCCACGGCGGGGATGCCTGCACGGCGCAACGGTTCGGCCACGATATCCTCGGCCGCCACGCGCGGCCGCGCGATCAGGAATTGCGTGACAAAGCCGATCTCGCGCCGCCGCAGCAGGGCGATGTCAACATCGGCCGCCACGGCAAGGTCGATCCGCCCCTCGCTCGTGTGGTACCAGATGTGCCCCGCGCGCGGCAGATAGCTGCGGTAGAGCGTGCGCAGCAAGGTTGATTTGCCCACCCCATTGGGTCCCCGCAACAACAGAAACTCGCCTGCATGCAGGGCAAAGCTGATGCCTTCGAAAGCGTGCAGCCGCTGGCCCAGATGGTGCATCTGAAAATGCTTGCCGAGGTTTTCGACCTGAAGGATGGGAGTCATTGCCACCTCAAAGCTTTGCATGGACAAGTTGTTGAGTGTAATCGTGCTGCGGATCTTGAAAGATCTGGTCGGCTAGCCCCTGTTCCACCACGCGGCCGCGCCGCATCACTATCACCCGGTCGGCCATTGTGCGGATAACGCCCAGATCGTGGCTGACGATCACCATCGTGATCGCCCGGTCGCGTTGCAGCCGTTTCAGCGTATCGAGCACCAGCGCCTGCACCGACACATCAAGGCCAGTTGTCGGTTCGTCCAGCAGCAGCAGCGCGGGTTCTAGCGCAATCGCCTTGGCCAGTTGAACTCGCTGCTGCATGCCCCCCGACAATTCGAACGGACGCGCATCCATCCGGTTCAGTGGAAACTCCGATGCCTCCAACGCGTCGCGTGCGCGGCCGCGCAAGGCGGCAAAGCTGCGCTCGCCCGCGATGAGCAGCCGCTCGGCGACGTTGCCGCTGGAGGTGTGCTTCATCAAGAGCCCGAGATGCGGGTTCTGATAGACGATGCCAATGCGGGTGGCGCAGAGCATCCGGCGCGCGAAACGGTCAAGTACGAACAGGTTTCCGGGAAGATCGGGCAGCGCCAGCCGGTAGTCGCCCGCATCCGGCGTGTCCTCCAGATTCATCATGCGCAGCAGGGTGGATTTCCCCGAACCGCTTTCGCCGACGATGCCAAGCACCTCACCGGGATAGACCGCTGCCGAGACATCCTCCAGCGCCACCACATCGCCATAGCGGCGCGAGACACCCTGCAAGGTCAGTAAAGGCGGCGTTGTCATCAGATGCGGGGCTAAGAGCGCAAGGGCTGCGGTCATTGCGGCATCTTTCCGTTTTCATACCAGGTTGGGCCTATCTCGACCTGGGCGCCTTCGGCGCGGCGGATCGCTTTGATGCCAAGATTGCTGTCGGAAAGCTCAAACACCGATCCGCCGTTGTCCTGCGGGATTTCGTTCATGTAGTAGCCTGTAACGCCGGACCGGTGGCAGCGCAGCGCGCCGTGATCCTCGACCTGATAGGGCACGTCGGAAAACACCAGGGGCTCGACCTGCGTGAAGGGGGGCACTGCGTAAAGCCGCTTTTCGCGCCCTGCCGAAAGGAAGGTCAGGTGCTCGGCCATATGCAGTTTCGGAACATCCCAGCGCGGGATGGGCGAAGGTGTCATCACATGCCGCCGGTTCACCAGCGCCGGATAGGCCGCGCCTTCCATGATCCGGCCCGACCGCACCATCTGCTCATAAAGGATCAGCCACAGCCGCCCGTAGTCTGCATCGGCATGCATCTGGCGCGCAACCGACATGTTCGGTTCGACGGGGCGCAGAGGTTCGGGATTGGGCACCTGCAACACCAGCACCTGATCGGCGCGCAAGCGTTCCTCGGGGATGCGGTGGCGGCTCTGAATCAGGGTCGCAGCCTGAGTGTCCCATGTTTCGGCCGCACCGGAGACCTTGGACAGGAACGACCGGATCGAGGCGGCATTGACGCTGTCATCGGCGCCCTGATCGATCACCTTGACGGAGGAAGAAGGCTTCAGCAGTGTTAGCGTGACCTGCAGTCCCCCCGTGCCCCAGCCTCTCGCCATCGGTACCTCGCGGCTGGCATAAGGCATCTGGCAGCCCGGTACGGCAATGGCCTTCAGCATCTTGCGGCGCATCTCGCGCTTGGCGGAGGCGTCAAGGAAGCCGTAGGAAAATGCTGCCCAGGGTTTGGTGAGGGTGGCGAGGGTCAAGCGGGCACCTGTTCGGGCTTGGTCGGAGCCGGGGCCGCCTTGGCTCCGCGGAGTGCGTCCAGAGAGGATTGGAAGGTCACATAGTGGGGCAACTTGAAATGGATGCAGAACCCGGACGCCTCGACCGGCTCGGTGTGGTAGAGGAAGAACTCTTCCTCTACCGGCGATCCTTTGGCTGCGCCGCGCGCGTTTAGATCCAGCGTGGCCCCCGAAATCACCTTGACCTCGTTCCAGCCGAGGGTCGCGCAAAAGCCCAGTTCGAGGAGGCCCGACTTGCCTTTGGAGGTAACTTCGGCCTGCGACACCTTCACCCGGCCTGCCGAGAACACCGTGCCGCGCGGGTGGCGCACGCGGACCTCGGCCTCGGCCAGCCGCAATTCGTTGACGGTGGGATGGGCACTGCCATAGCCGCGCATCGCCGAATAGCCCAGAGCCAGCATCCCGCCCGTATCGGCGCGTGCCAGACTCTGCAGCGTGTGGGCGCGCTTGGCGGGAAACAGGAGCGGCTCGCGTGTCAAGTCCGGTATGTCATCCGGGGCCACCTCAACGGGGGCTGGGTCGGCCACCAGGCCATGCGCCTTTTGCCATGCCGCAAGCGAGGGTTGGCACGCAGGTGCGGGCGTTGGAGCTGGGTCAACCGGCGCGGGGGTGAAGGGGCGGCCGCGCAGCACGTCGGTCGCCAGTAGGCGGTGTGCGTAGTCAAGGCTCGGCCCCAGAATCTGCCCGCCCGGAATATCCTTGAACGCCGCCGAAATTCGCCGATGCGTGAAAAGTCGATCCTGCAGAACCGGCTCGGCGATGCTCAGCCGTGGTTGCGTCGTCCGCCAGGCGCGCAAGAGCAGTACCGCCTCGTACAGATCGCCGCCCGCCTGTGCCAGGGCCAGCGCGGCAAGGTCAGGCTCGTAAAGCGAGGCCTCGCCCATAACCCGGTCAATCAGCATCGGCAGCGTCTTGCGCAATGTGTCGACGCGCGCTGCATCGATCTGTCCCAGTTCTGCGCGGTAAAGCCGCTCGGATTGCGCGATGGCGCGCTCGCCTCCACGGGTTGCGACATAGGCCATCACAACACCTCGATTTGGGTGGATCGCGGTAGGCCGATCACCTGGGCGCCGCAGATCAGAAACAGATCGAACCCCGCAGGATAGCGGCAATGCGCCGCGCGCAGGGACCAAAGCTCCGCAGCCAGTCCGTCAACCGAGAATTCTGCCGAAGTCTCGATCCCCGGACCGGTCAGACGCAGCTTCGCGCCTGTACCGAACCGGGCGGCTGCAATCAGCGTTGCGCCCGCATCGGGATAGAGGTCCGATCCCACCGGCACATGGACAAGCTGTGCCAGTCCCCTGGCGTCTTCAAGCGAAATGAAACAGTAATCGGCAAGCGCCATCGGCACCAGCGCCGCCCCAAAAGACGCGATCTCGCCCGCCAACAATGGATTGTCGCAGAACACGCGGCATTCCCGATCCAGCAGAGCCTCGGCGATGCCCGCCACGTCGGGGGAGGGCAGATCCTGCACGGTGCCGGGGCGCGACAGCGCCCACATCAACGCCTCGAATGTGGCATTGGTGCGGGCCTCGAAGGCATCGGGTACGGGCCCGGAGGCAAGTGCGGACATCAGAATGTCTCCATATCTACGCGTGTGGCCTCGATCTCGCAGAGGCGGGCGGTGTCGGCAGCAGAAAGTTCGCAGGCTTCCCGGTGCAGGAAGGCGCGGATCTCGGGCGTTTGACCAAGGCTGGCCGCGGCATCGACCACGGCCATGGCCATCGCGCGTTCCAGATCGCGGCCCACGACCATGCCGTATCCTTCGGTGCCGCCTGCACGTATATGCGCCTCGGCCACCAGCACCTCGCCCAGATGGAAATCGGTCCCCAGCACGCTGTCGCGCATCGGCAGCATCACAAGGCCGGTGCGGCTGTTGACCACCTCGACTGCACCAAGCTCAGGCAGCAGGCGCTCCGCCAAGGCGGCCAAGCGGGTTGCATCGGCGCGGGCAAGAACGTCCAGCAGGCGCGCATGGTCGAAGGCAGGCGCCGTCTCATCGCGCGGGTCAAACATCGGCGACTCTTTCCGGAGCGTCAGCGCCGTCCTCCAGACTGTCGAATGAAAACTGCACCCTGTCGCCGGCCCAGACGGCCTCGGAATAGCCGATGGGTTGGCCGCCCGCGTCCACGTCGGTCTTCTGCAGAACCATGACCGGCTGATTCTGGTGCTGCATCAGCAGTTCGGCCTCTTCGGCATCGGGGCGGCGGGCAAAGATGACGGTGCGTTTGCGGAAATAATCGGTGATGCCGTGGCTGCGGTATATCTCGGTCACCGATTCTCCGGCACTTCGCCGTGCGGCAAGGTCGGGAAAGCGCGTGGCACAGTGATAGGATAGTCCGATACTGATCGGCACCCCGTCGGCAAGGCCCCGGCGCAACAAGCGATGCACCGCGCTGCCTTCGGGCAGGCCAAGGGATGTGGCGACTTCTGCAGAGGCTTCTACAATGCAATCGGCAAGTTGCTCACCAGCCGGTGAAACGCCCTGTTCCAGCAGGTTCTTCCGAAACCGGGTGCGCCGTCCGATGTGATAGTTGATCAGTGGCGCAGCCTGCACAAAGGTGCCCCGGCCCTGTTCCACTCGCAGCTTGCCATCGACCGCAAGCGCCGCCACTGCGCGGCGCACCGAATGTCGCCCGGCCTGAAAAGTCTGGCAAAGTTGCGATTCTGTCGGTAATTGCGCACCCGGCGCCAGCTGCCCTAGGGAGATGTCCGCGGAAAGCCGGTCGCGGATGATCTTCCAGTGTTGCTGCCCCATAGTGTGAGCTCCGTCGAGTCATTCGAATGACCCGCTTGTTATCTGGCTACCATTGCGGCCGTGTGACAGTTCCGGCCTTCCGTATCGGCGATATTGGAGCGCCGGCCCATTACGGCATCTAGAGGGAGTTCACGGGGGAGATTTTCTTCCCCTGATCATGCCTTGTGCGTAGGCACAAGGCATGCTGGCTCCCTCTTTGTTTTCTGAAAAGATTGTGGGCTCAGGATTCTGCCGGCGCAAATTGAGACGCAAAATCGGCCATCCACTTTTGCTCAACTTCAGCGCATACTGCCCGCCGACATCCATTCACGCGCTTGCGCTTTCGGCCCAATGCCGGACCTCCATAACCTTGTAAAATGCTGCACCGCCGCTACCATTCGTCAATCACCCAACATTTTTGATGGATCAACGTTGGCAAAGCGGATGAACCCTTCAGGTCGCCAGACGCGGATTCGCAGGGCGGTCACGTTACAAACTGCCGGATTGATTACTCTGGCTATCCAGCGCATCTGTTAAAACGCAAGAGTTTGGCAGCAACTGGGTGATGACTATTTCGCCGACTGTGTGGCGGCACAACGCCACTGCCAATCGTACCGCACTTGTTGATAGGTGCGGCTTGCGATTGCCGGAGATTGCTGTATCGTCACATTCATATATCAAAATGTTTGGGAGAACATCATGACGTTTGTTGCCAAAATCCTGAGTGCCTTTGCGTTGAGCCTGTTTTTTGCCGGATCGGCTTTGTCGGCGGAATCTGCTCACAAGCTCGCCATTCACGTCGATCAGAATGATCCGGCGGTGATGAATCTGGTGCTCAACAATGCCAAGAATGTTCAGTCCTATTATGCGGGCAAGGGCGAGACCGTGACGATCGAGATCGTCGCCTATGGTCCCGGATTGAAAATGTATACCGCTGACAGTCCGGTCAAGGACAGGATTTCGGCTATGTCGCTTGAACACGAGAACCTGACCTTCGCTGCCTGTGGCAACACGCTGGCGGCAATGGAAAAAAAAGCCGGCACCAAGGTCGAGCTGGTTTCCGAAGCCACCATGGTGCCATCGGGCGTGGTCCGGCTGATCGAACTGCAGGAGCAGGGCTATAGTTATATAAGGCCCTGAACAGCTGCACACCAACTGGCTGGTGGCGCGATGCCGCCCAATTTGCCAATTCGTCCACGGTTCTTTCGGCCCGAAGCCGCCATGCTGCGAAAGCTCTCTTGATTCTGCAAAGCGGTCATTTGTGCTAACGGCAGACCCAATGGGTCAGACGGCAGCCAAGCGGATAAACCTGGCGTTCGTTGCGCCGCATAAACCCTCAATCCTCTCTATTTGGCGTGTTCAGGTCAAGCGCTTCGAGCCCTTCCATGTGCCCGGACATCAACGTCTTTCGCAGGCCCTTGCTTCTCTACGGGATTGGCGCATTGCCCTCCCAGCATAGGATCAGGAGAATGAGGCAGTCCCATCTTTTTGGCGTCCTGACCGGCATCGAGTGCGGTCGGCACGGAGTTGAATTCGAACTTACCTCATCCATCGTCCTGCGAAGGACGCTTGTCCGCCGGGGCGGAACTTTCGGTCTCTCTCCTTCCTGGCCATCCAAATCAGATGGTCGGGGCTGTAGCTTCCCGCGTCCAGCGGAACCCGGCACCATCCAGCCACATGCGATGCATGATGATCGCAAGGCGACGCGCAAGTGCGATAATGGCTTTGCGCATCCCCCGCCGCTTTGCGACGTTCATTGCCCATGCTTTCAAGCATGACCATTTCGTCACGCGCGTCAGCAGCGTCTGTGCGGCCTCATAAAGCAGCGTTCTCATCATGCTGTCCCCACACAAAGAGATGCGGCCCACGCGCCTGCTTTCGCCGGACTCGTTGAGCTTCGGCGTAAGTCCGAGAATGGGACCCACTGCCTTGGAACTTCTGAAGCGCTGCGGAATGTCGATGGTTTCGGTATAGGCCAGCGCCGTGACGGCACCGACACCGACACCGACACCGGGGATCGTCATCAAGCGCTTGCAGGTTGCATCCTCCTCGGCGAACGCCAGCACCTTCTTGTGCAGGCGAGGAAATTCGGCGCGCAGCTTGTTCCGGGCAGCAAGCAGCGGCTCCATGAGCTCCTCCAGGTCGGGCATGCCTTCGACGAGATCTCGAATGCGCGCCTCGAACTTCACCGTTCCCACAACACCAACTTTGAGGCCGAAATTGCGCAGAAGACCGCGGATATCATTCTCGATTGCTATCGCCTTGCCTTGCAGAAGCTTGCGGGCGGTCAAGAGCGCCCGCAAGCTTCTGGCTCGTCAGCGTCTTCACATGCACCGGACGGTAAAGATTGACCCGCATCATCTGAGCTATTCCGCGCGCATCGTTACGATCAGTCTTGTTCGACTGGGCTTTCAGGAACGCCTTCACATGGCGCGTCTCGATGCAGATGACCGGCAATCCGGCGCGCGCAAGCCCCTCGAAAAGCCACTGCGACAAGGGCCCAGCCTCGAGCCCGACCCGCGCGATCTTCCAGCTCGGATCCTTCATGATCGCGAGCAAATCGTCGGGATGGCTGTGAACCTTCACCTCCCGGCAGATTTTGCCTAATTCATCGACAATGCAAACGGCAGTCTCTTTCACCGAGACATCTAGGCCAATAAAGTGCTTCCATGCTGCGCTTCCTTTCCTGATGCTTGTGGCTGTCGCGACAGACCACGTTCTATCATCAGCTCGAAGCGCAGTACCGTACGCATCACCGTCCAAGGTGGGCGCAAGCCGAATTTCCTATCTTTGTGGACCGACACTGCCTATTCAGTCAGGCGCGAGGCAACCTTCGAGGCTTGGACGCCGATATTCTTGAACGCCGATATCAGGTCTGCGCTGCTCTTGGCGTCGAAAAAGTGCTGGGAAGAACTTGCGCAGTAGGACAGCAGCTGCTTGCCCCGCTCGGGCGCTGCGAATGCGACCGTATAGACCATCACGCCATCGGCTTTCGCTTGGTCACAAAGCTTCTTGGTGGAAGTATCAGCCGAGCGATAGTTGTTATCGCCGTCGGTCATGAAGACAATGAATTTTTGCGGAACAAGGCCATTCTTGCTCTTGTGCTGGTTGACCTCCTTGACGTCCGTCACATTGGTGTAGCCCCACTTGAAGGCGTCCGTGGAATCTGTGCCTCCACTCGCAGGCAGCGCATTGACGAAATCGCGCACCATTTTGAGATTCCAGTCGAAATTCTGTTTACCGGACATGTAGGAGTGGTAGCTCGATGCCCCAAGCCGGACATATTTCCGGGTAGGATCAGCTGTCTCGAACTGATCAAGCAAGCCACCAACGGCAGTCTTCAGCACGTTGATTTTCTTCAGACCATCGAGATTCCAATCCATCGATCCGGAGCGGTCGAGCACTAATGCCATCGAGAATGCACCTTGGGACTCGGCAGCGCTCTCGGATTTGCTGATCACATTGACACTCAGGCTATCCTGTCCCAACAGGCGTGCCATCGGCGTCAGGGTCTGTGTGCCGCTCAAAGCGATTGCCACGCGCCAAATGGTCCGGCCATTGTCATCGACTGGCGTAATGGTAACCGTCGGATTTACCGACATATCGGTAAAAGCCGAGAGATCCTCCTCTATCTGACCTCTCAGGAATTGCGCTGCAAAGACCTTGGCGTCGGCGATGCTGAGATCTTTTTCCTGGGACAGCCGCGTCACCGTCGCCAGCGTGGCGCTGTCAGCGGCGTTCTGCAGCCGGATCTTCATTGAAAACGCATTGGTGGTGTCAATGGCAAGACTTCCGGCCATGAACAGCACCGGCACGGTGAGCGCTGCCATCATGGCGAAGTTGCCATTCTTGTCACGCAGCAGTTCAGAGATTTTCAGCATTATCGATGGCTTGGTCATTGTCGCTCTCGGTATTGTGGAATAATTACCAATGCAATCAGATACACCCGGCCTCGTTAGAAACGCGTTAACCGGCTAGATAAATTCTTAGCGGACTTTTCGGATTTGACACTGGATACCATTCGCCAACAAGAACTGGGACCAACGCAGCCAGAGACAAGATGTGGGAACAGTACTTTGGTGGCAAGAGGGGCAGCGCCCGCCGGTGGCAGCCGGCCCGGCTGCTGCCCCAGCCCCTTGGCTACGGCGCAACGAGGGAGCGCATTCAGGAGCTGGAGGGCACTGTAAAGTTAAAACACATCGGTTAAAAATCTGGCCGACCGTTCTCGCTTATGCAGCCTGCAGGCGCGCGAACTCACTCCACATTCGCATGGCTGCGGTTCTCAGTTCACGGTGATGGTGGGACGGGATATCGTGGCGTGGAATGTGGAAGAGATTGGCGACCGGATCATGGATGGAGACGAAACGCTGGAGATGTCGAGCTGATTTGAAGCCCTTCATGATGCGCTCTCGCCGTCGTGTCGGCTGATGTGAATTCTCCGCCCGGTTATTCAATCCCTTGTGCGAACGGTGTTCGACGCCGGGCATGATGTCGCGTTTGGCCGCGCCGTAGGATCCGAGTTTGTCGGTGATCATCACACGGGGTGCTTGACCCTGTCCTTTCAGAAGCTTTCGCATAAGACGTTTGGCGGCCTTGGTATTACGGCGGCTCTGCACCAGCACATCGAGAACGAAGCCCTCCTGATCGACCGCCCGCCACAGCCAGTGCTTCTTGCCGCCAATGGAGATGACGACTTCATCGAGATACCATTTGTCGCCAAGCTTTCCGGCTGAACGGCGCCGGATTTCATTGGCAAAGTGGCGACCGAATTTTTCGGCCCAAAGCCGGACTGTCTGGTGCGAGACAATGATCCCGCGCGCCGCTAGTAAGTCTTCGACCATCCGCAAGCTGAGCGGGAAACGAAGATAAAGCCAGACGGCATGAGCAATCACTTCAGCTGGGAACCGGTGGCGGCGATAAAGGGGATCACGAACGGTTTGGGTCATGCAGCAAAATCGCACAGGCCAATCGCCGCGGGGTTACATTACGATGCCTGTCAGGCGCATTCTCCCTTTGCCGATCCGGGTGTTGCGAAGTGAATAGCTGGGTGAAGCTCAGACGCCAGCGCCTCCAGGACCGGGCCTTCCGGCACGTCCTTGCCGGAGCACTGCGCGGCGGTCGCCGCCAGTACTTTTTCGATACGTTGGTGGTCGCTGATCTTCGCGCGCACATCGGCCAGATGTTTTTCGGTCCGATCCTTCACCTAGGCGCAGGTGGGAGTGGGAAAAAGGTGGGGTTCAAGCCGCAAGGGCAAACTTGGCTTGCTTGAGCCGACCATCGGCAACCGCTGCCCGGACCTGCAATCCCCGATGGGGCCCGGCAGGAGACCAACGCATCTGCCGCTTCTTGTTCATCCTAGCGT
>NZ_JAUXOD010000011.1 GCF_030682515.1 Hoeflea sp.
AGCCGAAGCTGAAGAACAATATTACGCCATGCTGGACGAAGCAGCTATGGCCGCATAGCTTAAACGAAAATGGCCTCCGGCAAACCCGGGGCGGTTCAGCTATTTTCCAAGCCGCCTCGGCGTCCGCGACAGTCGCGAACACATCGACCGCATGACCTGCCTCGGTAAGCCGTCGCCCCAGGGCCTCGGAAAGCAAGCGATCATTCTCGACAACCAGAATTCGCATCGCGACTCTCCATAACCTTACGTCGGGTGGTCAACATGAAGCTTTCATTCGCTGACTGGCTGTGCGTATTCCGACCAAGCCGCCCGGGCATTCCGAGATTGAGTCGCCCGGGTTTCCGGGATGGTGTCGCCCGCCCTTTCGCGCGCCGCTGACCTCTGATTTTCCTGTCACACAGAGTGTATTCGGTCAATCTCTCAAGGCGGGTTTCAGGCGCGTTCGCCGCACCTGTCGTCGGAGAGCTCGACGCGATCGAGGTCATGGACGAGGCGATCGAGCATGGCGTCGGCGCAGGTCGCAGACCGATGACCTCGTGCTGCATCTGCCTGGTGGCGACGGTCGATCCGCGTCCGGAACGGACTGCGGGAAGCGTAAGAAGCGGACCCTGAACGGGCCTGCAGCGACGTCCACCTGGCGGGCGACTGCAACGCGGAACGGTGGCTGCAATCATCTCGGAAGCGCGGGCAACATCACTTGGTATCTGCTGAACTTTCGAAAGTTGTTTCTACCGGAGTGGTCGCCACGCGCGCGCCGTACGACTGATACGTACGCTGCTCAACTCCAGCGGCTTCGTCGAGCGCTTGGTAGGGTTGGAATCTGCAAGTTTTCTGCAAGCTAGCCAGCGCACGCACCGCGGCTATGAGCACACTCCTATCCAATCCTGATTCATCGGGCGCGAAAATCGACCGTCTGATTATTGCGTTTACACTTGGCATTTTAGCAATCAGCATGTTGTTCTGGTTGTTTCCAGAAGTAGATTTGGTTGTGAGCCGATGGTTTTTCAGCCCCATCGACGGATTCTTATGGTCAAGTAACTCATTCCTGCAAGGGCTTCGTAAAAGTTCCTCCTGGGTTATAGTCGGGGTCATTCTCGTTATCTCGGTCTGCATCCTCTGGCATACCATCAATGCGACCTTGACCTGGTCTTGCCTGCGGAAGCCGATTTGGCTGCTGTCTGGACTGGCTCTCGGCCCCGGCCTCCTTGTAAACGGTCTCTTGAAGGCGCACTGGGGTCGACCCAGACCAATCCAGGTCGACATCTTTGGAGGGGACGCAGTACACCAATCGGTCTGGGTCATCAGCGACTGGTGCGAACGAAACTGTTCGTTTGTCAGCGGGGAGGCTGCCTCATCGGCGTGGCTCGTCGCTGCGGCCCTCGTTGCGCCTAAGCCCATAAGGCTGGCTGCAACTGCAACGACTCTTGCCTATGCTGGATCGCTATCGTTGAACCGGGTCGCCTTCGGCGGACATTTCCTTTCGGATGTTGTGCTCGCCTGGCTTATCTGCGGTTTGATATTCGCAATTCTTTATCGGCTTATTCCAGACAGGTGATCTAATGGACGAGTCGAGCCGCCCCTCTCGCTATCAGCGCGACAAAGGCAGTCTATCGCAGAATCCAGGCGGCAGGTGAGGACCACGCCGATTTTTGACCAGCGGGAACCGGAATTTTCCGGGAGCAGGTCACTGCCAGCTTTTGCCGAACAAAGGAAACGGGCATCAAGGCGCCGTTCTCCCCTTTTGATCTCTGCAGGCAGAGTAGTCCGGGCATGCCTCGCCGTTGATGGCACGATTGAGTTCGTCGACAAGCTGCCATCCCTGCAGGTTGAGCGGCCCGGCCGGAGCCGCTGGATGCGGGCCTATTCGGTCTCCATCAGGTCGTGGCGCAGACGCTGCTCGTCCAGCGGCAAGCCGGTGAAGATGTGCCAGGCGTCCACGCCCTGACCGATGAAGAGTTCGTAGCCCGAGATTGTCTGAAGTCCCTGCTTGCCGGCGTCGCCCAGAAAGAGCGTATGGACCGGTGTATAGACGGCATCAAATGCCCACTCCGCCCCCGCCATATGGCGCTGGTCAAGGGGTGTCCCCGGATGGCCATCCATGCCGATCGGGGTGCAATTGACAATCCCGCTTGCTCCCCGTGACAGCGCACCCGCATCGCGGCCGGTCTCGACACGAAGATGCGGGGCGACAAGCCGCAAAGCCGTGGCGAGCGCTTCTGCCTTGGGGATGTCGATATCCGCAAGGCGGATCTCCTCGAGACCGAGCGCAATGAGCCCGTAGGCGACGGCCTTGCCCACGCCGCCGGCGCCGATCATGAGGACGGGTCCGGGCGCGGCAGTGCCAAGCACCCGGCGATAGGCCCGGATGAATCCCGTATAGTCCGTGTTGAAGCCGTGGGGGCCATCTGCATCGAAAACCACCGTGTTGACGGCTCCCATGGTCCTGACCAGCGCATCTTCGATGATCACCCTGGTGCTGGCGCGTTCCTTGTAGGGATAGGTCACGTTGACGCCGCGATAGCCTGCCTGGGCAATGTCAGCGAACAGACGGTCAAAGGACTTGCCCTGTTCGGCCGGCACAAGGCGGTCATAGGTGACTGCGCGACCGTTCTGAAGGCCAGCCAGCCGATGCAGGCGCGGGGCTTGCGATTGCGCGATGTTGTCGCCGATCAGGCCGAGGCGTATCGTAGTGCTCACCTTGCATCCCTCTTTCAAAGATCAGCTTCCTTGCCCGTCCCGGCCGCCTGTCGGGACCACGGGACGCGCCATTGCCAGCCGTTACAGCTTTTGGATCCGTTCGCGCATCCGATCCGCGCCCGCGATGATCTGGTCCAGCACGACCTCAACCGCCCAGTGTCGCTCCCCGATGTCATAGGTCACGCTGCGGCAATGGATATCGGCAAAGGTTCCAATGCGGCGATGGTAGTGCTTGGCAAGCTTGGGATAGCCCATGCTTTCAGCCATGGCGGCAAGAACGAGGAATGTGTCGAGTTCGGAGGCAAGCCCGGGGTGCGCCTTTCCGTAATCGATCAGCCACCGGTACAGGTCTGGATGAAAATTGTTCATGATCCCGGAAAACCCGTGGGCGCCGGCCTGGATGGCGGGCCAGGCAATGGCGGCATTGGCATTGTTGATCGCCAGCGGAGTTCCCCGAACCAGGGCAATGCGCCGTTTCAGATGCTCGAGGTCACAGGTGACATCCTTGAGGAAGGCGAAGCGGCCGCTATGGGCGCACCAGCTGACCTCGTCATCCGTCAACAGGCGGCGATAGGGGGCAGGGCATTCATAGAGGCCGAGCATCAGGTCCGCAGGCAGGGCTTCAAGCAGCGCGTCCATCCGGCTGCGGAAAATGGAACTGTCCTCACCCGCGGCAGCCAGGCGGTTTGTCACCAGAACGACGGCATCAACACCGGTGTCCGCGATGGCGCGCAGTTCCGACTTCTGGTCAAGGACCGATTCCGAGATATGGCCCGAGGCCACCACCGGGACCCGCCCTGCGACCCGCTCCACGGTAAAGCGGGCCAGTTCACGCCGTTCCTCCAGTGAAAGAAACAGCATTTCGGATGATTGGCACACCGCAAACAGACCGTGGGACCCGTTGTCGAGATACCATTCGATCAGGCGGGCATACCCGTCCCAGTCAATCGTGTTGTCCGGACGGAATGGCGTGATCATCACCGGGAAAACGCCCTGCATGGCATGTGGCATTGAAATTGTCCTCAAAGCAAAAGGAAACGAAAGGCGTCAATTGCTGTATCCGAAAGCGCGTGGCAGCATCAAAGTGAGGTCAGGAAACAGGATCAGGACCAGCAGGGCAGCTACCAGCACACCCAGGAACAGCCATATCTCGCGGATGATTTCCGCCAGGGGAATGCGGGTCACCGCATTGATCACGAAGAGTAGAATGCCGTAGGGCGGCGTAATCAGCCCAATCATGCAGTTGACGATCGCAACGACCCCGAAATGCACCAGGTCTATGCCCAGTTCGCGGCATGCGGGAATGAACAAGGGAATGATCACCAGAATGATGGTGGAGGCATCGAGCAGACAGCCGAGCAGCAGCAGAAGCAGGTTGACGCAGAGCAGAAACACAAGCGGGTGCATGTCGATGCCGACCATTGCATGCGCCACGACACCCGGGATGTTTTCCGAGGCCACGATGTAGTTCAGGATCAGCGCTCCACCGATGATCAGGCCGACGGCGGCCGAGGATCGCGCGCTGCTGACCAGGATTTCATAAAAATGGGCAAGGCTGAGGGACCGGTAAAACACCGCCGCCAGAAACAAGGCGTAAAGAGCAGCGACGGCTGCGGCCTCGGTCGGCGTCGTGACGCCGCCATAGATGCCATAGAGAAGGATCGCAGGCATCAGGAGCGCCGGTCCGGCATTGAGCGTGAGGCGCGGGAAGTCCCGCAAGGGGACGGGTTCATCCTTCGCAAATCCGCGCTTGTGCGAGATCCAGGCGTTCATGATCATCAGGACGCCCCCCATGAAGAGCCCTGGCAGGATACCCGCCAGAAACAGGAAGCCGATCGAGGTGTTGGACACCAGCGCGTAAAGCACCATCGGGATGGAAGGGGGGATGATGGGGCCGATTGTTGCCGAAGCCGCCGTGATCGCGGCCGCATATCCGCGGGAGTAGTTTCCGGATTTCACCATCATCTCGATGATCAGCTTGCCGATTCCGGCGGCGTCTGCGATCGCCGAGCCGGACATGCCCGAGAACACGAGTGAAGACAGGATATTGACGTGACCAAGGCCGCCGCGAAAGCGGCCGACAAGTGCGATGCAGAACTGCAGCAGACGGTCGGAGACGGTGCCGGCATTCATGATATTGGCGGCCACAATGAAAAGCGGAACCGCCAGCAGGATGAAGCTCTGATAGAGCCCGTCCATCAGAATCTTGCCGCTGATCCCGATGCTCTGGCCGGTTGCCGCCAGATAGGCAAAGGAGGCAACCAGGATTGCGTAGGCGATCGGCGTTCCAATGGCGGCGAGCCCCATCAGAACGGCGAGGCACAGGAGAAACTCGACGCTCATGACCTGGGCCGCGGGGTTTCGGCAGGGTCCAGATCCGGGGTCCCATGGCGATAGGCCTGCCAGACCTGCCAGAAATAACGGGCGCTGATGGCAAACAGGAAAATGATGTAGATGATGTAGATGTCCCTCATCCGGATCCAGTCACCGAGCAGATCACCCAGGGTCGCCGTCCGTTTCAACCGCAAGATCACGAAGCGATCCCATGTCGGAAACGCCGAGACGAAAACCGCAACGGCGATGATCAGCCCCGAAACAATCGCGAAGACACGCCTGACCCGGGGCGGGACTGAGACATAGAGGACATCGAAGGTCACGTGATCCCGGCTTCGAACGACAAAGGCGTTGCCCCAGAAAATCAGCCAGACCCAGAGGGCGAGGCAGAACTCAAGGGTCCAGCCGAAATTGGATGACGCAAGCCAGGGCAGGTGTTCCGATGCCCATGGAATCCGTGCCGCATAGCGCACGACAACCTGCAGGATGAATGTCGCGAACATCGCGGCCATCAATGCCGCCGCAAAGGCCTCGGCCGAGATGCGCAGTATTTTGAGAATGCGGGGCAAGTCTTGACCTCGGACAAGCCACACCGAGATGTGGTCACTGGAGGGTGATGGCCGGAGCTTGCCCCGGCCACTTCGTCATGACGGCTTAGTCGCCCAGAGCGTTGATCTGTTCGAGAACGCCCTCGGGCCATGCCTTGGCAAGATCGGACCCGACATATTGCGCCTGCACATGGGTGCGGAAGGCCTTGAGATCCGGCTCGTAAACATCGAGCCCCTGCCCGGTGAGGAACGCGACCAATTCTTCCTCTTTCTTCAGCTGTGCCTGGCGGCCGGATTCGGCTGCATCCTCGGCCGCCTTCTTCACGACGGCCTGCTGTTCGGCGCTCAATCCGTCCCAGACCGACTTCGAGAAGGCGACGTAGTTGAGATCGACCAGATGCGCCGTGAGGCTGACCTGCTTGGTGACTTCGTAGAATTTGGCGTCGACGACTGTGGGCAGGGGGTTGTCCTGACCATCGACCGATCCGGTCTGCAACGCCGTGTAGATCTCGGTAAAGGCCATCGGCGTCGGGTTGGCGCCGAGCGCACGGCCGAGGAACTGCCAGGCATCGCTACCAGGCATGCGCAGATTGACACCCGCGAGGTCAGCCGGCGTCATCACAGTCTTCTCTGCCTTTGGAAAGCGCAGGTTGACGTGCCGTTTTCCCAGATACATGACGGCCAGCAGCTTGACGCCCAGTTCGTCTTCCACCTTTTGCTTGAAGGAATCCATCAGGGGGTCATTGAACACCTTCACCTGGTGCTCTGCGCTCTGGTGGACATAGCCTGTGGCGAAGATGGAGAATTCAGGCAGAAAATTTGCAAGTTCCTGTGCCGAGGTGATCGACATTTCGAGATCGCCGGCGGCAATGGTTTCGAGTTCGGAGCCCTGCGGAACCAAGGATGCATTGTAGTGGGGCTGGTATGTGGCGAACTCGCTGACTGCCGGACCGAAAACCGTTGCCAGCGCCACGGAACGCTGATCGGTGTCGGACGCGGGCGTGGACATCCGGATGACCGGCTTGTCCTGGGCGGTTGCGGAATTGAGCGGCATGGATGCGGCAAGCAATGCCAGCATGCCTGTTGATGCCAGCATGATCCGGCGCGTGATCTGTTTCGTCATGTCGTTTCTTCCTCCCAGACTTGAATGATAGCAGGCGCAAACCCGTCCCCGCCAGCCGTGTTCCGCTCGTAAAGGCAGCCTCCAACACGTTCAGGGTCATACATTCGTGCTTACTGTCATCGAACTAACATGTTAGTGTCGTGTTAGCAACAGCCCCTTGGAAGAGAACATGTCCGCACCCATCACCAGCCGCCAAGGCTCCCCGAGACCAACCGCCCCTGCCGGCGGTGAAAACTCGCTTCGGCAGGTAGCCTATCAGCGCATCGAGGATCTGTTGAACTGGGGCAAGGTCCGGCCCGGCCAGATCATTTCCCAAAGGGAGCTGGTTGACATGACGGAGGTTACATTGAGTGCCGTGCGTGAAGCCATTCCGCGGTTTGAGGCGGAGGGCCTGCTGCAAACATTGCCCCAGCGGGGCCTGATGGTTCCAAGCCTGGATGTCACCTTCATCCGGGAGGCCTATCAGATGCGCCGGATCATAGAGCTTGCCACTGTCCCGGAACTGCTCGCCATGCTTGATCGCGCCATTGTGCGGGACTGGATCGAGTGGCACCTTGCGGCGAGAGACAGGCTTGGCAGCGATCGCAATTCAGACCTGACGGACTTTCTGCGGGACTTCCAGCTCTACGACTGGGACATGCATGCAAGCATGGTCAATGCGATGGACAACAGCCTGATTTCCAATGTCTACCGGGTGACCGCCATCAAGATCCGCATGTCGGCTCAATCGCGTGTCCGGGTCACCCGCGAGAACGCGACCCGGGTTATCAAGGAGCATCTTGAGTTCTTGAACCCCCTGCTGGAGGGCCACCCGGAGGAGGCGACCAAAGCGCTCTCGCACCATATTGATCAATCGCTGACTCTCGCATTGGGAGGCACATTGAAGGCATGAAACGAGTCGAGAGCAGCCCGGAACTGGTGCGTTGGCAATTTGGTGACAAGCCGTCGCCTTGGTGAAGTGATGGCAAGGCACCTCAGACACACGTGGGAGCGCGTGAAGGACAATATCTGAAGCACTTGCCGATTGCTGCGCGCGGCGCTTTAGCCGTATCCGTCTCCGTCTCCGTCTCCGTCTCCGTCTCTGTCAACAAGTATGACTGCTGGACAAAGGCTCAGGTTGCAAAAGCAAGGCATTGCCCCGTGGCATGGCTGCACTTGCCGGTGGACGGGACAGATTGCAGGTCCCGAGGATCCGTCGGTAAGCGGTCCGGAGTTCTTACAATGTGAGACAGCGCAGAAAGACAAAATTGCACAAGCATGCGCTTTCTGTAGGGTGTCCTGACTGCGCGATCCTATACATCGCGGGAGTCGGTCATTGGGAGGAAACCATGAAACACATCGTCTTTGGACGCATTGCTGCGCTTGTCCTTGCGGGACTGACCGCATCCATAGGTCCTGCTGCAACGCAAGAACACACTCTTCGCATCGGCTCGGTTCAGGCTGAAACCGATCCAATCATTCGTGGCTTCAACGAATTCAAGCGACTTGTTGAGGATCGTTCGAACGGACGGATCGAGATTCTGGTTTATCCGAACGGGCAACTGGGCGACACGCAGGAAGTCCAGGATCAGGCACTGGCGGGCGGCAATGTTGCCGCATTCACCGACCCCAATCTTCTGGCGACGTTCAAGCCGGAATTCGGCATCATCGGCGCCCCTTACGTTTTCGAAAGCTATGAAGAAGCCGATCGCTTCACCTCGTCGGAAACCTTCAAGAACTGGGCAGAAGACCTGCGCGCGGCGAGCGGCTTCGTGACGCTTGCCTTCAACTGGTATCAGGGCCCCCGAAATCTGATGACCAACAAACCGATCGCCAGCCGTGCCGATGTCAGCGGACTGCGGATCCGCACACCAGGCGCTCCCGTCTGGGTGGCCGCCGGCAAGGCACTCGGTGGTACCCCGACGCCGATGGCTTGGGGGGAAGTGTATTCCGCATTGCAGCTGGGGGCCATTGACGGCGTCGAGGCTCAGCCTTCCGGCGCTGTCGGATCCAAGTTTCACGAAGTCACAAAACATGTCACCAAGACGGAGCACATTCATCTGATAACGGGAATTGTCGTCGGCGATCTGTGGTGGAAGACATTGTCAGCGGAAGATCAGGCACTGGTGCAGGAGGCGGCAGTCGAAGGTGGCCGCTTCATGTCGCAGATCGTTCTGGACCAGATGGAGCAGGACTTCGCGACCATGACGGCCGCCGGCGTGACCATAGCCGACATTGACAAGACCGAGTTCAAGGCTGCTGCAGCCGTGGAGCTCGAGGCGCTCGGACTGGTGCCGGCCCTTGAGGCGGTCAAGCTGGAGCTCGGGCGCAACTGATTGAACAGAACATGCGATGACGCCGCCCCGCGAAGAGACGGCGTCATCGGCTGCGAGGAGGCAGAAATCTATGGGCTACTTCTATGTGAAGCTGCGCGAGGTCGAGATTTGGCTGGCGGCAATCGCTCTGTGCGGCGTTGTCGGTCTGGTGACATGGGCGACCCTGACGCGGGTTCTGGGCGTGCCCAGCATCTGGGTGCTCGAGGTCACGCAGATCCTGTTCGCCTGGACCTGCCTGCTGTCGGCATCGGTGGCCTATCGGAACGCGACCCTGTTTTCGGTCGATTTCTTCTCAGGCCTGTTGCCGCAACGGTTCAGGGGGGCGTTGCGGGTTGTCCAGGCGATCCTCGTCCTTGGCATGGTCGCCTGGCTTGCCATCGTTGCCCTGGATTTCGTAGCGCTGGCGGATCGCCGGGCTCTTCCCCTCACGGGTATCCGCTTTTCCTGGGTGGCAGCCACAATTCCGGTTGCCTGCGCGATGATGGCGCTGACCAGCCTCGAAACGATTCTCAATGTCTTGCGAAGCGCGAATGCGCCGGAAAAGAGCCTGTAATGCTTCTGTTGGGGGTCGTGCTTTTCCTTCTGGCCGTGTTGATCGGCCTGCCCGTGGCATTTGCGCTGTTGCTGGCCTCGGCACCGACGTTTCTGACCGGAGAATATCTGCCCCCGCAGATCGCGGTTCAGAAAATGGTGGCTGTGACGCAATCCTATTCCCTGATGGCGATTCCGTTCTTCGTCCTGGCGGGCAACATCATGGTCGCCTCCGGCATTGCCGAGCGCCTGGTCCAGTTCAGCAAGGTGATGGTTGGATGGATGGTTGGCGGACTTGCGCAGGTCTCGATCGTGCTGAGCCTCGTGATGGGCGGAATATCAGGATCTGCCGTCGCAGACGCGGCCATGCAGTCGCGGCTGCTCGGCGGGCCGATGATCGCCAAAGGGTATTCGCGGGGCTTTGCAGCCGGCGTCATCACCTATTCGTCGATCATCACGGCCCTGATCCCGCCATCGATCGGGTTGATCGTTTTTGGCGTGATCGCCAACGTCTCGGTCGGTCGGCTCCTGCTTGCAGGGATCATTCCCGGACTGATCCTGACCGTTGCGCTGATGGCCTACACCTGGTTTGCCGCCCGGCGTGCGGGCTATGGCGCCGATGACATGGCGCGTCCCACCTTCAAGGAGGTTGCCAATGCGACGCTTCATGCGTTCTGGGCGTTGATGTTCCCGGTGTTCCTGCTGCTGGGCTTCCGTTTCGGGATCTTTACCGCCACCGAAGCAGGCGCGTTTGTCGTCTTGTATGCCGCGTTTATCGGCTTCTTCGTCTATGGAGAGCTGACCATTGCGAAACTGGTCGTCGCGGTGCGACAGTCGCTTTCCGACATTGGCATGATCATGTTCATCATCATTGTCGCGGCTGTTCTCGGCCATGTCATCGTGCTGGAACAGGCGCCTGCCAGCATGGCGCAGGCGCTGGGTGCACTCACGCAGAACCCGACGCTGACGCTCTTGCTGGTGTTGGGCTTCCTGGTCATAGCCGGCATGCTGATGGAGGCGACGGTCAATGTTCTGCTGCTCACGCCGATCTTCCTGCCGATCCTCACGGCACAAGGTCACGATCCGATCCATATCGGTGTGCTCATGGTGACGATCATCACCATGGGAAGCAACACGCCGCCGCTTGGGATTTCAATGTTCACCGTCTGCGGCATGCTCAATGTCACGATCCGGGAGTATATACGGGGATCAACACCTTTCTTTCTCGTCATGATGGCGGTGTTCCTGCTGCTGGCATTGGTGCCAACGCTTGTCACCTGGCTGCCCTATCAGGCGATGGGTCAATGATGCGGCTTTTGATCACGGGGGCCGCCGGCGGCCTGGGCCAGGGGCTTCTGGAATTCCTGCGGCCGCATTTCAAACTGCGCCTGCTGGACATTGCGCCGATGCCCCGACTGCATCCTGGCGATGAAGTGATGACGGGGGATCTGGTCGATCCCGATGTCGCGGCGCGTGCCGTGGCCGGTTGCGACGCGGTGCTTCATCTGGCGGCCGTTCACGGGCTGACGATCCCGTTTGAAGCCACGCTGGACGCAAATTACCGCGCGGTCGTCAATCTGATGGAGGCGGCGCGACTGCACCAGATCCGACCCGTTGTGTTTGCGAGCAGCAATCACGGCTGGGGCTTTTATCCCCGCACCAGCGCGCCTCTGAGTGAAACCTCTCCGCCCCGACCGGACGGCTGGTACGCCGTGTCGAAAGTCTGGGGCGAGGCGGTCATGGCGCTCTATGGCGATGCCTATGGAATGGCGACCACCAGCCTGCGGATCGGCAATTGCGGAGCCGATGTGCCCGACGAGCGACGCAGCCACATGTGGATCTCCTATCGAGATCTGGCTGCTCTCGTTGCCATCGCCCTGCAGCGCGCGGAGGCAGGGCATCGTGCCGTCTTCTCCTGTGGCGACTGCCCCGATCCGTTCTTTGATACAAGCGGCGCCAGGGCCCTGGGCTTTGCCCCGCTCGACCGTCCCGCCGATCATCTGGCCTATGCCGAACCGGCAGACGAAGTGCCGCCAGAAGGGATGGCGGGGCTTGCAATCGGCGGTGTCTTCGCGGCGGCGAACTTCAATGCGGACATTGGCAAGTGGAGGAAATCATGACACCGGAAGTCATCCGCACCGTCGAGACGATCCTGCTGTCAATTCCATTTGCTGATGGCGGCGCCGGAGAAGGCTTGACCCCTTCACGCTGGAGCGCGCTCGACATCGTCCTTGTCCGCATTGAAACCAGCGAAGGCCGTGTCGGCTGGGGTGAGGCGTTCGGCTATTTCTGCGCGGAGGCCGTCAAGGCGATGATGGACAGGTCCATTGCGCCCCTGATGATCGGGAAGCGAACCGACGACCCTGCTGCCCTGGGAGAGGAGCTCCAGCGGCGAATGGCGCTGTTCGGGCGCTACGGCGTGACGATGTTTGCGCTTTCCGGTGTGGACATCGCGCTCTGGGACCTGAGGTCAAAGGCGGCGGGTAAGTCGCTGGGTGATCTTCTGTCGCACGCTCCCCGGGACACCATACCGGCCTATGCCAGCCTTGTCCGGTATGGCGATGCGGGTGTTGCGGCGGCGTTCACAGAGCGGGCGGTATCCGAGGGCTATGGCCACGTCAAGCTGCATGAAATCACGAAACCCGAGATCGCCGCCTGTGATGCGGCCCGCGGCAACAGCGCGCTGATGGTGGATGTCAATTGCAGCTGGTCCCAGCAAGAGGCGCGCAGCATGGCTCGCTGGCTCAGCGACATCGGATGCTTCTGGCTCGAGGAGCCGATTTTCCCGCCGGAGGACTTCGACGGACTTGCGGACCTTGCCCGGGAAGGTCTCGCCCTGTCGGCGGGAGAGAACCTGTGTACCCACTGGCAGTTCGCGCAGATGATCACGTCCGCCGCCATTCGTTATCCGCAGCCTTCGGTGACAAAGGTCGGTGGCGTCTCGGAATTCCTCAAGATTGCGACGCTTGCGGAAAGGGCCGGCCTGACGCTGATGCCGCATTCTCCCTATTTCGGTCCGGGCTATCTGGCAACGCTGCAGCTGTGCAGCATTCTTCCAGGCGAGGCGATCTTCGAACATCTTTACGTATGGCCCGCGGCACAGCTTTACCCTGACATGCCATTGCCGGTTCTGGGGCGCATTGCCCGTCCAACCGGTCCCGGGCTGGGGATCGAGCCGGATCCGGCCGTCATAGCCCGCTACCGCACGGCATGACATGGCGGACGTGTTGCTGCAGGCCGGGTCCCTCAGCCTTTCGTTGCGACCTTCCTGGGGCGGTCGGGTGGTCTCGTTTTCCCACGAGATTGGCGGAGACGTCCTTTTGCCGGTCGCTGAAACGACGTTCCATCCCGACAACTGGCCCCGTGCCGGCGCCTATCCGCTTGTGCCCTTTCACAACCGGGTTGCAGGTGCCCGATGCCAATTCGGGGGACGCGAGGCGCACCTGTCCCCGCACCCGTCGAGCCTTCCGCATGCACTGCACGGCATGGGCAGCCGTTTGCCTTGGACGCCCGGCGCGCGGTCCGGGGAGATGGCGCAATTGCTGCTGCGACGTCCGGGCGACAGAATCTGGCCATGGAGCTTTGAGGCGCGGCAGGTCTTTCACCTCGATCCAGGCGGCCTGACTGTCACCCTGCACCTTGCCAACGTGGATGACGTTCCGATGCCAGGAGGGTTGGGGTGGCATCCTTACTTCCCGCGCCCGATCAGTATCCGCGACACTGCCTCAGTGGGGTGGCCTGTCCAAGACGACTATTTGCCGGGCTCAGGCCCCGTTTCGCGCGACACCCTGAAAGGGCACACGCTTTATCTCGCGCACTGGAGCAGCGTTGTTCTGGATCTTCCCGGCGGACCGTGCCTGCGGATGCGCGATCCGGTTGGATTGCCGCACCTGGTCATACACCAGCCACCCGGGCCGTTCGCCTGTGTCGAGCCGGTGAGCCATCTCGCAAACGCCCTGACACAGCCCGGCATTCCCGACATGGGACCGATTGCGCCGGGTGACACCATGACCAGCCGGTTTCGACTGGACGTTACGCTTGAGCCTTTGCCAGCGGCAAACGGAAGACATGACCGGACAACGGCGCATGGACAAGGTCTTCCCGGCGCAGCCTGTGACGCGCCGACGTGACGAAGAGCGCTCGACCGTCGTCGCCGACACACAGGCCCGTCGCATCGGCGACCGGCAACGCCAGACTTTGAGTGATCTCGCCCACATCATTCAGACGGAGAACACTCCAGCCACCAGTCAATGACAACCAGTATCCGCCGTCACCAGCGTCTGCGAGGCCCGACGGCAGACCTGCCGCGCGTGAAATGTTGGAGAACAGCCTCAGGCGCCGGCTGCTGGGATCAAAACGGTGCAGGCTGCCGCCTTCGGCTGAGATGGCAAACAGGCTGCCATCCTTCATCGCAGCCAGGGACGTCATGGCGCCCGGCAAATCATAGGCGTCGAGCAATCCCCCATCCGGGCGCAGACGTCCCAGCTGGTTGCTGGAGGTGAGAACCCATAGACGGTCAAGAGCATCGCAACATCCCGCCACAACCTGAAATCCGCCGAAAGGCCTGCGATGCCCGATCTGGGGAAACACCACCTCGTCTTCGTGGAAAATGGCTGGTCCAGCTGTCCGGGTCAGGGCCAGCGCCTCAATCCGTTTCGAAAACGTGGCTGATTCAGTGACTAGGCCTGCCGAATCCCGCTGGAGCAAGGCGGACGCATAGCGGTCTGCCCAGGTCAGAACCCCTGTCGAGGCATTCCAGTGGGGATCAAGCCCGTGAAATCCGGGCCGCTCCGTCAAGGGAAGGTGATCGACGGCGTTCGCTGGTGCTGTCTTGCGAGGCGTAAGGCGCGCGGCAATGTGGCGCGCAGCCTCCTGCACCTCCTGCCCGAGATATTCCGTCCGCGGCAGGGTGATGCGGAAACTGGGCCCGGCAACGGATACGGCTGCTATGGGCATCCCGCTGGAATCAAGAACCGGTGCGCCGACGCAGCGCGTGCCCATGACGATCTCTTCGTCATCCAGCGCATAGCCTCGCGCGCGCGTTTTGGCGAGTTCAATCTCCAGGAGGATCGGATCGGTGATTGTCCGTTCAGTGAGCGCGGCTAGCGGAGCACTCATCAGACGGTCGCGTTGCGCTTGCGGCAGATGTGCCAGGAATGCCTTGCCTTGCGAGGTGCAATGCAACGGCTTGACGGACCCAAGCGCCGCCGACGACCGCTTGGAATGCGCGCCCTGAAACCGGCCGATGGACAGCACGCCAGCCCCTTCCATCACCGCCAGGTAGGCCGTTTCGCCGGTAATATCTCGAAGTCTCTTCAGTTCTCCTGCCGCCACGGTTGTCAGATCAGATGACGCCCATACTTGTGTCGCCATATCCAGAAAACCGTATCCCAGCATGAATTGACCGTCAGCGGGGCGTACGAGGCCACGCGCGGAAAGCGCCTGGAGGATACGGTAAAGTGTCGGACGCGAAAGACTGCAGGTCTGCGACAAGACCGCATGATCTGCCGCTCCCCCATTCTGGTTGATTGCTTCCAGCACATCAATTGCCTTGCCGATCAGTGCTGTTCCGGGAGGCGTCGCCTTCGGCTTTTTCACGCTGGCAGGCTCCCTTCCGGCTGAAGTTTTGAAGTTGATGAACCGATTGTCTCATATCATGAGACTGCTAAAGGCGCCACCGTTGAAGTGCCGGTGTGTCCATGGCACCGTCCAGCCACGTTCTCAAAGGAACACGGTTGTCATAGGAGCAAGAAATGGATAGCGGCTTTCGGGACAGTATTCCGGTTTCCGACAAGGTTCTCGAGATGCTGAAACAGTGCGGGCAGGGAACGCTGACAACCCAGCTCTTCAAGCGCGGCTATCGCCAGCAGTTTCTCGTGGGACTGGCCCCGCTCAGTCCAACCACCGGCCGCTTTGCGGGCGAGGCCTTTACGTTGAGGTTCATTCCAAGCCGCGAAGACAAGGACTGGAATTTGGAGGATCTCCACAAGCGTGGCGCGGACAATCTGCAATGGGAAGCAATAGAGGCGATAGGTCCCGGTCAGGTCCTGGTCATCGATAGCCGCAATGATCCGCGCGCCGCATCAGCTGGGAACATGCTGCTTACACGGCTCATGCGGCGGGGCGCCGTCGCGGCGATTACCGATGGTGCTTTCCGCGATGGCACCGAGATCACGGCTATGCCAATTCCCGCCTATTGCCGGGCGAACACGGCCTCCACCCGGCCTGCATACCATCGCGCTGTCGGCATCAACGAGCCGATCGGTTGCGCCGATGTGGCTGTTTACCCGGGTGACATCGTGGTGGGCGATTCCGACGGGGTCACGGTCATCCCTCGTCATGTCGCCGCCGAGGTCGCCGCCGACGCGTTGGAACAGGAACGGCGTGAGGCCTTCCTGTTCACCAAGATCGACGCCGGAGCACCCTTGTGGGGCACTTACCCGGCCAATGCCGAGACTATGGCCGAATTCGAAGCGCAGAGGTCGAAGGGGATGCCATCATGACCGGTGCACAGAAGGCCGAGGCGCTGATCCGTCACTATTTCAGGATGTGCAATGCTGCGGATCGGCAGGGCCTGATCGACTGCTTCACGCCGGAGGGAACCCATTACTTTCCACCCGGATTGCCGGGGGCGCCCTGGCGCGGGGCTGAGGCCGTCGCAGACGGCTGGATGCGCTGTGTGAAGGATCTCGGCTCAAAATGGACGATCGAGAAAGTTCTGGCGAGCGCAGACGGACGTGAGGCGGTGATCGAGTGGACCCATTGGAAAACGGCCGTGGGCCAGGTGCTTCGGGGGGATGAATGGTACGTCTTCACCCCCGACATCACGCGTATCATGGAAATACGCGCCTATTACGCGAGCCCTGTGAACCGTGATCAGCCCATCAACAGCTTGCACGGCTTCGACTATGAGGAGAGGGGCTACCACCTGTCTCCACCCGGCGTGCCCGGGAGGGATGGCTAATGCAGTCTCCGCTTCCCTGTCCGGATGCCCCCCACATGAACCTTGAACTTCCTGAAGGCTGTGGTTGAGTCCGTCGCCGCGGATGGGGCAAGACCGGGAAGGGGGCGGAATGAGCGGTATGGGTCTACGGCCGTCCGTCCGGCCGAACTCAAGCGGCCGAAGGCAGCAGATCTGGACATGGTCCACTTCGATTCAGTGCTGTTGGTATGTTGGCCTTAGCAGGACGGGCAGCGACATGAAGAACTCGATCTTCCTCTTGCCATTAGGTTCCGGTATCACAGCCTGCAACGGCTGAGTTCGGGGTGGGGCCGAACGCAAGGGAACACTGTGAAAACCGGCAAATCCATCGACCTCCGATTGTTGAATTATTTCCTGCAGACGGCCGAACTCGGCGGCGTGTCAAAGGCGGCCAAGGCGCTCAATCTGGCTCAGCCGACATTGTCGAAAGCAATCCAGCTGCTGGAGTACCAGCTCGGTGCGGCGGTGTTCGAACGGCGCCCGCATGGCGTGGAGCTGACCCTCATCGGCGAGCGCCTGCTTCGCCATGCCCGGCTCGTGGTGGCGCAGGTGAGCGATGCGGTCGAAGAGATTGACAATCTGCGCACCGGGGGCACCGGCAATATTCGTGTCGGCGCAGGGCCGTCGTGGCTCAGACGACTGTTGCCCGAAGCGGTTGCCGCGGCGCTCGTCGAGCGGCCGGCGCTGCAGGTCACCGTGACAGGCGGATTCGACGAACGGCTGCTGCATGGCTTGTCGGAAGGCGATCTCGATTTCGTCATCGCCGAGGTTCCGCTCAACGAAAAAAACAACGGCTACGAGGTGGAGGTCTTGTCACGTGACGACCTCGTCGTCTGCGCGCGTCAAGGTCATCCACTTCACGGCGTGGCCAATCCGGGGATTGAACGGGTGCTCAACGAGCCCTGGGCGTTGCCGCCCCAGCACACGCTGGCGCGGCGGAAGCTGGATGGAAAGCTGATCTCGCTTGGCAAGCCGCCGCCCTTGTCCGCAGCCACGTCAAGTTCAGTCACGTTCCTGCTGGCGCTGGTCCGGGCCTCGAATGCTCTGACCTACACCACTGCCTCGACGCTGGAAACCAATGAGGGCAGCGGGTTGGTGCGGCTTGACGTGCCTGAGCTGACAACCTCACGCGAGGCGGGCCTGATCTTTCGCAAGCCGGTTCTCATTTCACCGGCGGCAGAGTTCCTGGTCGAAAAACTCCGCATCATCGCACGCGATCACCCCAACAATTGAAGCCTCCATAGTCTATGGCTATGGAGATGCAAAATAATGTCATTTGAGGCATGCAAGAAGTCCCCTCATAGTCACGCTGCTTACACATCCACCGGCCTTGCGGCGTTTCAGTCCGCGGTGGACCTGCCAATTTGGAGGAGGAAACCATGCGGCATATTCCGATCAATTCGACCCATGCCCTGCGCGGTACGGTGCGGCGCACGCTCGCGGCCATGCTGCTTGTGACGACATCAACGGCGGCAATGGCTGCTGACCAGGCGCCAATGACCATCGTCATCAACCAGTCGCCATGGTTTGCCGGCTTTCAGAAAGTCGTCGAACTCTATCAGTCCGAGACCGGCAACACCGTCAATCTCGACGTCAACCCGTTTGCCGGCAGTCTGGAAAAGCAGCGCCACGCGGTCCGCACCGGCGAAAGCCCCTACGATGTGCTGATCATGAACGCCGGTTTCTTCATCGAATTCTACAGCGGCGGCTTCCTGGAGCCTCTGACCAATATCGAAGCCGGCTTCAAGCTCAGCCCTGACATCTACACCTTCGATGATTCCGTCTACTGGAACGCGGAGACCAAGCAGATCGATGCCGCCAACGGCGACCTGCTGAGCGTGCCGGTGAACCCGTTCCTGCCGTTGTTGCATTATCGCGCTGATCTCTACGCGGAGAAGGGGCTGAACGTTCCGACCACTTGGGACGAGTTGTACGACAATGCAAAGGCGCTCCACAATCCGCCCGCCATGTATGGTATTTCCCAACGCGGCCAGCGCGGCGCCTTCGACGTCACATTTGACGTGTTGCCCTATGTCTGGTCGCATGGTGGCGCGTTTTTTGCCGACCAGAAAGGCGGCGACTACACAGTCACCATCAACAGCCCCGAGACACTGGCCGGGATGGAAACCTACCTGAAGCTGGCCCAGGATGTCGGTCATCCGTCGACGGCGGGGCAAACCCAGACCAACGTCATCCAGAACATGGCGACCGGCCAGGCCGCCCATATTCAGGGCGTTCCGGCTCCAGCGCTGTTTGACGATCCCGCCAACTCGATCGTGGTCGGCAAGGTCAATTACGCGCCTACCCCCGGAACCGCCGAATATCCGTCTTCGCCGCCGCTCGGCCATTGGCTGGCCGGCGTGCCGAAGAACATTCCGGACGACCGCAAGGCGGCTGCGCTTGCTTTCCTCACCTGGTTCCAGACGGATGAGGCCCAGAGGGCCTATGCCGAAGCCGGCTCCCCGCCTGTGTCACGCGCGGTCCTGACCTCGGATCTCGCAGACAAGCCGGAGTTCCGCTACATGAAGGCGCTCGCGGATTCGATCCCCAACGCCCGGCTGACCTTTGTCATTCCAGAAGCCAGCCAGGTTCTTGCGATCACTGAACTGAGATTGAACCAGGCGATCTCCGGCGAGTTGCCGCTCAAGGAAGCGCTCAACACCGCTGCGACCGAGATCGCCAAGGTGATGACCGATTCCGGCTACACGGCGCCGGTGCTGCCGCCGCTCGAATAGGTTAGCCTCCCAAGGCTCGGCCGCCCGCCAAACCGGGCGGCCCCCCCTCTCGCACAGCCGGGATTTCCAGCATGAAGAACGACACCTTCTGGCGTTACACGACATTGATGCCTGCCGTGCTGCTGTTTGTTGCGTTGACAGTGGTGCCCATGGTCAATCTGTTCGTCCTGAGTTTCCACCATGTCGAATGGATCGAGCGAATTGCGATCTGGAAGTCGGTGGGCTGGTCGAACTACACCGCTGCATTCGAGGACAACCTGTTTCGCGCTGGCGCGTTCAACACGGTGGTCTTCGCTGTCGTCGCAGTCACGGTCCAGATGGTGCTAGGTTTCATTCTGGCGCTGTTGACCATCGGCGTCACCCGTGGGCGGACGTTTTATCGAACCGTGTTCCTGTTGCCTATCCTGGTGCCGGGCATCATCATCGGCGCCATCTGGAAATTGATGTATTCCTATGATTTCGGCGTCATCAACAAGACCGCCATCTTTTTGGGAATGAGCCCGCAAGACTGGCTCGGCAATCCCAATCTCGCGCTGGCTTCGGTTATCGTGGTCGATATATGGCACTGGACGCCGTTTTGCTTCCTGCTTCTGCTGGCGGCGCTCGAAAGCCTGCCGCAGGACATCTACGAAGCTGCCCGCATCGACGGATCGTCGCCCTGGCAGGCGCTGCGCTTCATCACCCTGCCGCTGATGCTGCCGGCAATCATCGTCACCTTCGTCTTCAGGATGATCCTGGCGCTCAAAGTGTTCGACGAGGTCTACTTGCTGACCGGCGGCGGGCCAGGCACATCGACCGAAGTGGTGAGCTTCACCATCTATCGGCGCTTCTTCACGGAAGACCGGCCCGGTTATGGCGCCGCGATATCCATCATCACCTTTGCCGCTGTCGCCATCCTCATTTTTGTCGCCGGGCGGATCTCGCGCCGCAGGAAGGCTTCGTGATGCACTCAGACAGCCTCATCTCCACAATAACACGCCACACCGTTCTGGCTCTCTCGGCACTTATCGTAATCTTCCCGTTCCTCTGGATCGTCGCAGCCGGGTTCAAGACCCAGATCGACCTGCTGCTCGGCAAGTTCCTGTTCGTGCCGACCTGGCGCAATTTCGAGTCGGTGCTGTTCAACAGCGGTTCGGACTTCCTCCGAAATTTCGCAAACTCCGTGATTGTCGCCAGTACCAGCATGGTTCTGGTTCTCGTTGTGGCGACCCTGGCGGCCTATTCGCTGTACCGGCTGCGCTGGCCATCCTGGGTGCTGCATTCGCTGCTCGCCTGGTCCCTGGTCTTTCACATGGTGCCGCCGATCACGCTGGCGGGGGCCTGGTTCACCATGTTCCGGTCGATCGGCATGGACAACACGTTGAGCGGCATCATTCTGGCCCACACGACTCTCAACCTGCCGATGGCGTTGTGGATGATGGGCGTGTTCATCCGCGATGTGCCCACCGAACTGGTCGATGCGGCGTCGATGGATGGCGCGCGCACGCCGCAAGTCCTTCGCCATGTGGTGTTGCCGATCGTCCGCCCGGGCCTGGCTGCAACCGGCATCCTGAGCTTCATCTTCAGCTGGAATGAATTCCCGGTGGTGCTGACCCTTGCGCAGCGGCAAACTGCGACTGTGCCCATCGGCATCGGCAAATACGCCCAGGACAACACTGTCGCGTTCACCGAGATGGCAGCAGCCTCCACACTGTCGATGCTGCCCGCTTTCCTCCTCCTTCTGATAGCCCAGAGGTTCATCGTGCGTGGCCTGACCTCGGGCGCCGTGAAATAGCCGGGAACACCATGAAAACCGTATTTGTCCTGTTTGACTCGCTCAACCGTCATCTGCTGGCGCCCTATGGCGGTACCCGCGTGCCGACGCCGAATTTCGAGCGGCTAGCGCGCCGTTCGGTCACCTTCGACCGGCACTATGTCGGCTCGATGCCCTGCATGCCGGCGCGCCGTGACATGCTGACGGGACGGCTTAATTTCCTGCACCGTAGCTGGGGGCCGATGGAGCCGTTCGACAACGCGTTTCCGGAAATCCTCGCGCGCAGCGGCACCTATTCGCATCTGGTCACCGACCATTTCCATTACTGGGAAGACGGCGGCGCCACCTATCACAACCGATACGACAGCTATGATTTCATCCGCGGCCAGGAGGGAGATCCCTGGAAGGCCATGGTTCAGCCGCACTGGGAACGGCTCAAGGAAAAGTACCATGAGGCGCAGTTCTCGACCAAGCGCCGTGACTACAAGTCGCAGAATGTCATCAATCGCGAATTTATCAAGGAAGACAAAGACTTTCCCTCGGTTCAAGTGTTCGAGGCCGGACTGGCGTTTCTCGATGAAAATGCCAGCGCCGAGGACTGGTTGCTCCAGATCGAGACCTTCGATCCGCACGAACCGTTTCATGCACCGGCAAGCTTCAAGAAACCGTTCGACACGGGCTGGACCGGACCGATCCGCGACTGGCCGCGCTATGGCCGCGTCGACGAATTGCCGGAGGAATGCGAGGAACTGCGCGCCAATTATTACGCGACCGTGGCGCTGTGCGACGCGCTGCTGGGCAAGTTGCTCGATAGTTTCGACCGGCAGGATTTGTGGAAGGATACAGCACTTGTGGTCACCACCGATCATGGCTTCCTGCTGGGCGAGCATGACTTCTGGGCCAAGAACCGGATGAATATCTACGAGGAGATCGCCCATATCCCGCTGTTCGTGTACGATCCCAGGCGGACAGCCTCTGGCGGCAGTCGCTGTTCCTCCCTGACCCAGACTGCCGATCTCGCAGCCACCTTCCTTGACCTGCATGACGCGGCCCGCCCCGCGGAAATGCAGTCGCAGTCCTTGCTGCCGCTGATCGACGGGAAACCCTCGGATCACAAGGCGATACTCTACGGCTATTTCGGCGGAGCGGTGAACATCACCGATGGCCGCCACACCTATCATCGCTACCCGCCAGACCTGAAAACCCAGGAAATCTTCCAGTACACGCTGATGCCGACACATATCTTCGACTTCTTTCATCCCGCCGAACTGGCGAAAGCCGAGCTGTCGCCTGCGATGCCTTTCACCAAGGGAGCGCCGCTGTTGAAGGTGCCCGTCGATCACCGCTCGGCGATGTACGATACCTATGGACCCGGCGCCTTCATCGAGAACGACACGCGGCTCTATGATCTGGCGGCCGATCCCGGCCAGGAAACGCCCGTCAAGGATGCCGATGTGGAAGACCGGATGTGCCGGCTGATGGCGGCGATGATGCGGAAGCTCGACGCCCCCGCCGAGGCTTTCGAACGGCTCTCGCTCAGCCCCTATCTGGCGCCGGCGGAATGACCGGGCGTTCAATCATGCCCGAGCGCAGGTTGCTGTCCGACTACACCGGCGACCGGCGGCAATTGGCGTCGGTGCGGCGCATACGGCTCGACGACGGTCCTGAGCAGGGCCAACAGGCGCTGGTCTTTTCCACCGGCGGCGGGCTGGATTTCTGGGTTCTCAACGACCGGAGCATGGATATCGGTCCACTGTGGTTCGAGGGCATGCCGATCGCCTGGCAACATCCGAACGGCTACGTGGCGCCCGGCCGCCATGACCCGGAAAGCGACAACGGGACCGGAATCGAAAGGGCTTTGTCCGGCTTTCTGGTCACCTGCGGCCTCAGCCATACCCGTCAGCCGAGCAACGGCCAGCCACTGCATGGCAGACTGCCGCTGACGCCGGCACGGTTGACTGCTTGCGGCGAGGACTGGGATGCGCCGGTGCCCATGCTTTACGCGCAGGGCGAAATGGTCTCCGCCCATCTCAATGGGGATAGCTTCCGTCTGACCCGGCGCATCGAGGCTCCGATCGGTGGGCAGAGACTTTCGATCATCGATCGGGTGGAGAACATTGGAATGAGCGGTCAGGAACTGCAGATCCTCTATCACACCAACTTCGGCTTTCCGGCTGTCGGCCACGGCACCACCGTGCGCCACAACGGTGTCACGCGCCTGACCGCGCAGTTGCCGACTGCGGCCCGCAAGCCCGAAATCCAATGCCATCCCTCCGGAGATGGCGCGGCCTTCCACCTGGAGCTTGAGCGCAGCGCCAGCGGCCCTTGGCGCGGCCTGCTCGTCTCCATGACGGGACCCGCCGCCGCCTTGCCTTTCGTGCAGGTGTGGAGTGACCCGCGGCCGCGGCGCAACCTTTTGGCCCTGGAGCCTGCCAGTTCCGGCAGGGCCGCCGATGGTACCAGTCTTGCCGGGCCTGTGCTTGAGCCCAACGGTACGTGGCAGGCTCGACTTGATTTCAATTTCAGTCATCCTGCCGAATGCGGCGGACGAGAAACCCGAAGGGAGGCCTGACCATGGCAACAGTGGAACTCAAGGGTGTGGGAAAATCCTTCGGGGCCGTCAACGTCATCGAGGGCATTGACCTCAAGGTGGAGGAGGGCGAATTCTTGGTCCTCGTCGGACCCTCAGGCTGCGGCAAGTCAACTCTGCTCAGGATGATTGCCGGTCTCGAACCGATCTCGAGAGGCGAGTTGCTGATCGACGGCAAGTCCGTCACCAACCTGCCCGCCCGCGATCGCGGCATCGCCATGGTGTTTCAGTCCTATGCGCTCTATCCGCATATGACGACTGCCGAGAACATGGCCTTTTCGTTGCGCCTTGCCGGTGAAAGCAAGGCGGTGCAGGCTGAGAAGGTGGCCCGCGCCTCCGACATGCTCGGCCTGTCCGACCTGCTTGGCCGCTATCCGCGGGAACTCTCGGGAGGACAGCGTCAGCGGGTCGCCATGGGCCGGGCGCTCGTCCGCGAGCCACAGGTGTTCCTGTTTGACGAACCGCTGTCCAACCTCGATGCCAAATTGCGTGTGAAAATGCGCGGCGAGCTCAAGGAGCTGCACCAGCGGCTGAAAACGACGACGATCTATGTCACCCATGACCAGATCGAGGCGATGACACTGGCTGATCGCATCGTCGTGTTGAAGGACGGATTCATCGAACAGATGGGCACGCCGCTCGAGCTCTATGACCGGCCGCATAATGTCTTCGTCGGATCCTTCCTCGGTTCGCCCGCGATGAATTTTCTCCCCGCCGAGATCGGTGCCGAGGATATGGGTCATGCCGTCCTTGGCGATGGCGACCGGATCAAGATCCCTTCCGCCGGCCTGAGCGGCAAGGTCAGTATCGGCATTCGGCCCGAGGATTTCGAGGTCGCCCAGCCGGGGACGCCAGGCAGTTTCCAAGCCCAGGTCGCGGTTGTGGAGCCGACTGGCGCGCAAACCGAGGTGCTGCTGCGCAAGGGAGCGGACGAACTGACCGTCACTTTCCCGTATCGGATGAAAGTGGACCCGGGCGATCAATTGTATCTCGTCCCCAAAAGCGGGCAGGTCCACATCTTCAACCGGTCTACTGGACAGCGCCTGTAAAGGGCAGGCTCAGCTGTGGGCCGGGGCTGTCGATCAGGAGGAGCTCACCTTCAATATCCCGGCACTCCGGCCACGCCCCGAATTTGGCGGCTAAGCCAGTTCCTCGTGTCCGAAGACCGCAAGCTGAAGGTCGCAGATCCATTTCCTGTATCACTGCCCCCGCCGGCATTTCCGACTTTACGGTCCCGAACTGACCGCCCAAGACGTTCTTCTTCCTCCATCCTCCGCTCCTTCCACCGGCGAGCGCGGCCGAGATGTCGATCTTCCGGGCGCTCGATGCAGTCCCGCCGACAGGTGGGGACAAGCACGCTTATCAGCCGGCTTCAGCCACGGATCCACCACATTGTGTCCCTAACTCGCTGACACTGCTCCATGTCTCTGGATCGAGAGGCGTCAGGATCGGCGCCGCTCTACCCCCTCACATTGTCCAGACCCAAGATGACACAAACCGTTGAATGCTGGCCGGGGCCTTGCCCGGCGCCGGTCCATAGTGCTGCGCGCGAGGCCCTCTCGCGCGCCATCCTCCCAACCCTGCCCTAACGGGCATTTCTTCTCAATCGCGGTGAAAGCTCCCCCGGCGTGTCCATCACGCAACGTAACCGCTGGTCTTTCAAAGTTAGCCCCACCTGGTGAACAACCCAGACTTGGGCGCGTTTCAGTCTCAATCGCAGTGCAGCATTTTCTCAGTTTCGCGAGTGCAGTGCATGACAGGATGGTTATTTGTCTCTCTTCAAGATCTATATGCGGACGATGCAGCAGCTGGTTGCGGAAGGCTGGAAGGTGTCCGCCATATCCGCAGCCAATGTCGCCCTGGCGGTGATCATGATTGCCGAACCCATTCTCTTTGGCGAGATCATCCAGTCCATCGCCAACGGCACGGACCTCGTGTCGCGCATCGTCCTGTGGGCGGCACTGGGATGCTTTAACATCGTCGCACTGGTCCTGGTCGCCCGTGGTGCCGACCGCCTCGCGCACAGGCGCCGGTCCAGGGTGCTCACCGAGTCCTTCGAGCAGGTTATGTCAATGCCGATGGCCTGGCATCATCGCCAGGGCACGTCCCAGGTACTGCACACCTTGCTTCGCGCCATCGAGACGTTGTTCACGCTGTGGCTCGGTTTCATGCGCCAGCATCTGGCGACCGTGGTCACGCTGGTCCTGCTCGTGCCGACCGCGCTGACGCTCGACTGGCGCATGGCGCTGGTGCTGGGCGGACTGGGCACCTCTTACGTGGCGATCAACCGGCTGGTGATGAACCGGACAAAGGCAGGCCAGGCCCAGGTGGAGCAGCATTATCACCAGGTCTTTTCCCATGTGTCGGATTCGATCGGCAATGTTTCGGTCATGCAGAGCTACGGCCGGGTCGCCCAGGAAGCTGAAGCGCTGCGCCGCTTCACCGACGATCTTCTGAATGCCCAGTATCCGGTTCTCAACTGGTGGGCGCTGGGCAGCGCATTGCAGCGTCTGGCGGCGACCATTTCCATGACGATCGTTCTCATCATCGGCGCGCTGCTGGTCCAGCGCGGCGAGATGCGCATCGGCGACATCGTCGCCTTCACCGGCTTTGCCGGCCTGCTGATCGGCCGGCTGGACCAGGTCACCGCTTTCTTCAACGAGATCTTCGAGGCGCGCGCGCGGCTCGAGCCGTTCTTCGCGCTCAAGGATTCGGTCGCCGAACGGGCCGACAGCAAGGGCGGTCTGAGCGTGGACCGTCTCAAGGGGCATGTCAGCTTTGACAAGGTCTCGTTCCAGTTCCCGGGCAGCGGGGAGGGTGTGCACGACATCAGCTTTAACGTGCCGGCCGGCAAGACCGTCGCCATTGTCGGCCCCACCGGCGCAGGCAAGACCACCATCATCAACCTGTTGCAGCGTGTGTTCGATCCCGACAGCGGCAGCATTCGCATCGACGGCATCGACGTGCGTGACATGACGCGGCGTTCCCACAGCAATCAGATTGCCGCAGTGTTCCAGGAAGCCGGGCTGCTCAACCGGACCATCGAAGACAACATCCGCATCGGCAAGACCGACGCCGGCAATGAGGAAGTCCACGCTGCGGCCACGGCTGCCGCGGCGATGGAGTTCATCCTGTCCAAGCGCGAGGGATATGACACCCTTGTCGGCGAGCGCGGCGCCCAGCTGTCGGGTGGCGAGCGCCAGCGCATAGCGATCGCCCGCGCGGTGCTCAAGGACGCGCCGATCCTGGTGCTGGACGAAGCGACCAGTGCCCTGGATGTGGAGACCGAGCAACTGGTCAAGAGCGCCATTGACCGGCTGCGCAAGGACCGGACTACCTTCATCATCGCGCACCGGCTCTCGACCGTCTGCGACGCCGACCTGGTGATCTTCGTCGATCACGGGCGGATCATCGAATTCGGCGAGTTCCAGCAGTTGGCCAATCGCGACAACGGTCGTTTCGCGGCTCTGTTGCGCGCAAGCGGCCTGCTGGCGAGCAAGGACCGGCTTCATGCCGTCGATCCGCTGCACCTGTCGGAAACGGCGTAACGCGATGGGTGCTGCAGCCAAATCCGCCTTTCCCGGGAAACATGCGCCGTCCGGCCAAGTGGCCGAACGGGGATCGGTACCGGCGAACGCACGATCTCAGGCCCGAGACACGCGGATCGATGCGCTCAGGGCGTTCTGCCTCATCACGATTTTCATCAATCATGTGCCCGGCAATCCGTTTGAGCCATTCACATCCAAGAATTTCGGCTTTTCCGACGCCGCCGAAGCCTTTGTGCTGATCTCAGGCGTTTCTGCCGCCTATGCCTACGGACTGAAGTTCCAGGTCGGCAGCCGGTTGCTCACCGCCATCCGGGCCTGGCGCCGCGCCGGCGTGCTTTACGTCGCCCATCTTGTCTCGACGCTTGTGACGCTCGCCATCTTTGCTTTTTTCTCGCTCCACTATGGCGCACCCGGACTGCTCCAAAGCATCAATATCGGGCCGGTGATCGCCGACCCGGCCCGCGCGCTTGTGGGACTCGTCACGCTCGGGCATCAGCTGGGCTACAACAATATCCTGCCGATGTATGGCGTGATCCTGCTGATGCTGCCGCTGTTGCTGCTGCTTGCGCAAGGGCGCATCGCCCTGATGCTGGCGGCTTCGGGCGCGCTCTGGCTGGCATGCGGACTGTTCACGGTGGCGCTGCCCACCTATCCCGGCGGCAATTTCTGGTTCATCAACCCGTTGTCCTGGCAATTCCTGTTTGTCATCGGCATCGCCGCAAACATGCATGTGCGGCGGGGCGGCAGGATCCCGGCTTCGGTGCCGCTGCAGGTCGCGAGCATCCTCTATCTGCTGCTGTCGCTGGCCTGGGTGAAGGTCCCTTTCTGGGGCGTTGACGTTTCCTTCGGCCTGCCCGCGGTTCTCACAGGCTTCGACAAGACATTCCTGTCGGTTCCGCGGCTCGCGCATGTCCTGGCCATGGCCTATCTTCTGGCCACGGTGCCTGCGCTTTCCAATGTCTGGCGGGTGTCGCACCGCAATCCGCTCGCGGTCATGGGCCGTCATGCCCTGCCGGTGTTCATCGCCGGCACGCTGCTGGCGATGCTGGCGCAGGCCTGGACCTTGACCCATGCGAGCGGAGCGATGACGCTAGGCCTGATGGTTCTTGCCGGTCTCATCGCACAGGTGGCCCTCGCCTATTATCTCGAATGGCTCGGCAGCCTGAAGGCGGCGGCCAAACGGCCTGCCGAAACCATGCAGATGGTTGCCGCTGTCGACGTGCCGCTGCCCGCTGGCGCCCGTGGGCTGGAGGCGCGGCCAGACAGGGCGCCGCCGGTTCGGGTTGCGTCGTGATCCGCTTGTGCGGGCGCATCGGCAACTTGGTCTGAGGGCAGCCGAGAGCCGGAGATTCCCAGGCCCGGGACCTTTATTTCAGCCTTGCTGACAGATAGGTCGCAGCCTTGGACGGCGTTTCGATCAGGACATAATCATCCTCGGGAATATCCACCCCCAGTCTTTGATGCAGAGCCGCCACGAGATTGAGCACATCCATGGAATCGAGCTCGAGATCGTCCTGGAGTTGGTCGTCGCGGCCGATCTTTGCTGGATCGAGGTCGGGGGCGATGTTGACAAGTTCCTCGATGAACAGGGCGTAGAGTGTCTCGTATGTCATAGGGCCTCCGGGGATTGCAGCAGCTGGTCGATCTCGGTGAGAAAGCGGGCGCCACGCCGGCCGTCGCTGGTCCGGTGATCCGCCGCAAGCGTCACCGCCACGGCCTGGCGGACCTGAACAGCGTCGCCAACGACCCGCGCCACCGCGCGCGGCGTTCCGAAGGTCACCAGCGCCACCTGCGGCGGATAGATCACGCCGGTCATCTGGTCGACGCCGCGCTCGCCCAGGCTCGAGACGGTGATCGTGCCGCTGGTCATCTCAGAGGAGCGAAGCCGTCCCGCGCGGGCCCGGGCGACCAGGTCGCGCATGGCGGCCATGACTTCGGCAAGGGACTTTTCATCCGTTGCCGGGATCGCCGGGGCAACCAGCCCGCCCCCACGCAAGGCGACCGCGACACCCGCATTGACGATGTCCGATGGACGGTAGGCGCCCTGCTCGCAAGTCCCGTTCAATCCGTCAACGGACTTTGCGGCCAGAGACGCGGCCTTGACGAACAGCGCGCCCATCAGCAACCGGCCGGCCGGGTCCAGACCGGCATTCTTCGCCGCCAGCCATTCGGTGGCGCGGTGAAGATCGATCTCATGAGTCATGTAGTAATGCGGGATCTCCCGCTTGGACCGGGCCATGGCCGCGGCAATGCCCTGGCGCATGGCGTCGATGTCGAAGCCCCTGACAGGTTTTGAGGGAGATGCCGGGCCGGTTGCGGGTGCTTCCGCGGGTTGGGCCCCGGCGCGCTCGACATCAGCCCGCACGATCGCCCCGCCCGGCCAGGAGCCGGTGACGCGGGCGAGATCGATGCCTCTTTCCGCCGCCAGGGCGCGTGCTGCGGGAGAGGCTGCGATGCTCGCGCCCGGCAGACCGGCGTGCGGGATCGGGAGGGAAGAAGAGAGCGGCAGGGCGGTTGGTTCGGGGCGATCCGCCGCGGGCGCCGGCGCGGTCTCCGTCGCCGGTGTCGCCAGGGTTTGTTCGGCCGGGGCCACGGGCGCCCGTATCTCTGGCGGCTCCGCACCTGAGGGCGCCGCAGGCGGCGGGACTTCCACCACCGGAACCGGTTTCTGCACCGGGGCGGGTCCGGCGGTTCCATCGCCGATCAAGGCCAGGGCGGCGCCGACGGGAAGCGTGGCGCCCAATTCGGCCTCGAGCGACTGGACGATCCCGTCCTCGAAGATCTCGATCTCGATTGCTCCCTTCTGGGTCTCGACCACGGCGACGACGTCTCCGCGATGGACCGCATCGCCGGGCTTGACCAGCCATTCGACGAGCTTGCCATCCTCCATGTCGGCGCCAAGCGAAGGCATGACGAAGATGCTCATCAGACCTGTCCCCGCCCCATGGCGGCGCGGGCCGCGGCAATGATGTCGGGAACCTGCGGGATTGATGCGGCTTCGAGATGGGCCGGATAGGGGATCGGCACCTCCTTTGCGCAGACCCGGGCAAGCGGCGCATCGAGATGCCAGAAGGCCTGCTCCGAGATCCGCGCCATGATCTCGGCCGAGATCGAGCCGCTGCGCCAGCCCTCGTCGACGACCACCGCCCTGCGGGTCCGGGCCAGGGACGCCATGATCGTGGCGTCGTCCAGGGGCCTGAGAGACCGCAGGTCGATCACCTCCGCCTCGATGCCCTCGGCCGCGAGTTTCTCCGCCGCCTCCAGCGTCTTCCACAGCGAGCCGCCATAGGTGATCAGGCTGACATCACGGCCGCTTCTCCTGATTGCGGCGCGATCGATCTCCACCGCGCCGGCGGCCTCGTCGATCGGGCCGGTCATGTTGTAGAGCATCACGTTCTCGAAGATCAGCACCGGATCGGGGTCCTGAAGCGCGGTCCAGAGCATGCCCCGCGCATCCTCGATCGTGGCGGGGGCCAGTACGCGCAGGCCGGGGATATGGGCATACCAGCCTTCGAGGCTGTGGGAGTGCTGGGCGGCGAGCTGCTTGCCCGCCCCGGTCGCCATCCGGATCACCAGCGGCACGCCGAACTGCCCGCCCGACATGTGGCGGATGGTGGCGGCGGTGTTCATGATCTGGTCGAGCGCCAGCAGGGAAAAATTGACCGTCATCAGCTCGACGATGGGCCTCAGGCCAACGGCGGCGGCGCCGATGCCGAACCCGGTGAAGCCTGATTCAGACAGCGGCGTGTCGCGGATGCGGGCCTCGCCGAACTCCGTCATCAGACCCTTGGTCACGGCATAGCAGCCGCCATAAGCTCCCACATCCTCGCCCATCAGAAAGACACGCTCGTCGCGGATCATCGCGTCGCGGATCGCCTGCCTGACCGCCTCGCGATAGGTGACCTCCTGGGTCCTGCCCGAAGGTGTGGCGGGAGCCGGTGCTGGCGCCGGGGCATCGGCCACGACATGGCGCAACAGCGTCTCCACCGGCTCCCATGTCCCGGCCTCCGCGAAGGCCACGGCATCGGTGATTTCCGCGCCAACCTCGGCCTCGATGTGGGCGATGTCGCTGTCCTGGAGAAGATGGTTCTCCAGAAGCCATCCCTGGAAGCGAACTATGGGTCCCTTGGCGCGGAATCTGGCGACCTCTTCCTTGTCGCGATAGAGCTGGGCGTCGAACATGGAATGGGCGCGGAACCGGTAGGTGAGACATTCGAGGAAATAGGGCTTGCCGGTCGCGCGAATGCTGGCGATCGCCCGCCGGGTGGCCGCTTCAACCGCGACCACGTCCTGCCCGTCCACGGTCTCCGAAGCCATGCCGTAGGCCGCCGCCTTGGCATGGATGTCGGTTTCCGATTCGGAGCGGGCGAGGGCGGTGCCCATGGCATAGCCATTGTTCTCGCAGACAAACAGCGCCGGCACCTGCCAGAGCTGCGCGAGATTCATCGTCTCGTGAAATTCCCCCTCCGCAACGGCCCCCTCTCCGAAGAAGCACACGGTGATGCCCGGAGCGCCGGACAGCTTGTCGCCCAGCGCCAGGCCGCCCGCCAGGGGCAGTCCGCCGCCGACGATGGCGTTGCCGCCATAGAAGTTTGTGGGCGCATGGAACAGATGCATCGACCCGCCCCGCCCGCCCGAACAGCCCTCGGCCTTGCCGTACATCTCGGCCATGACCTCGCGCATGGGCACGCCGCGGGCCAGTGCCTGACCGTGCTCGCGGTAGGTCGCCACGATCCGGTCCTCGGCACCAAGCACTGAAATGACCCCCATGGCGATCGCCTCTTCGCCATCATAGAGATGCAGGAACCCGCGGATCTTCTGCTGCGTGTAGAGTTCGGCGCACTTGTCCTCGAACTGGCGGATGCGGATCATGCCCTTGAGCAGGTCGGTGACATGGGCTCGCGACAGGTTGGTCTTGTCAGCCTTGGTCATGATTCATCCGTCTCCAGCGTGGAAATGTCGCCTTCGGGCAGGCCCAACTCGCGTGCCTTGAGCAGGCGGCGCATGATCTTGCCCGATCGCGTCTTTGGCAGGGTCTTTCGGAATTCGACCGTTCGCGGGGCCACTGCCGGACCCAGTTTCTTGCGGGCGTGGCCCCGGATCGATTTTTCGAGCTCTTCGGAGGGCTCGTAGCCGGGATTGAGCGAGACATAGGCCTTGACGATCTCGCCGGCGGTCTCGTCGGGCAGGCCGATTACGCCGGCCTCGGCCACCGCCTCGTGCTCGATCAGCGCGCTTTCCACCTCGAACGGACCGATCAGGTGTCCTGAGGACTTGATCAGGTCGTCGGCCCGGCCGACGAACCAGAAGTAGCCATCCTCATCCCTGAGCGCCAGGTCGCCCGACATGTACCAGTCGCCCACGAAACACTTCTTGTAGCGCGCCTCTTCATGCAGGTAGGCCCGCATCATCGACGGCCAGCCGGCCTTGAGCGCGAGATCGCCGATCTCTCCCGGCTTGCAGGGCCTGACGACGCCGTCCTCGCGGTTGAGGACCTCAGCCTCAATCCCCGGCAGCGGAAGCCCCATCGATCCGGGCTTTATGTCCATGTCCAGCGTGTTGGCGATCATGATGCCGCCGGTTTCGGTCTGCCACCAATTGTCGTGAAACGGCAGGCCGAAAGTCTCGTTGCCCCAGACCACGGCTTCCGGATTGAGCGGTTCGCCGACGCTGGCGAGGAAGCGCAGCGAGGAGAAATCATATCGGGCGGCGGCCTCCTTGCCGGCCCGCATCATCATCCGGATGGCGGTGGGAGCGGTGTACCAGACCTCGACCTTCTCGCGCTCGATCGTGCCGTACCAGCGATCGAGGTCAAACTCGGCCTCGTCGAGGATCAGCGTCGCGCGGTGCAGCAGCGGTGCGATGATGCCGTAGGAAGTGCCGGTGACCCAGCCCGGATCGGCTGTGCACCAGTAGATGGCGCCGGGCTTGAGTTCGAGCGCGTAGCGGCCTGTCGCCGCATGGTTGAGCACGGCCTGATGAACATGGACCACGCCCTTGGGGCGGCCCGTCGTGCCGGAGGTGAAGTGGATCAGGGCCTCGTCCTCGGGGCGCGTCGCAACAGCCTCGAAGCCGGGCGAGGCTTCCTGCATGGCGGGATCGAACGCGACACAGCCTTCGGGCGCCGTCTCGCCGACAATCAGGATAAGCCGCATCGACGGGATATCCTTGATCCAGGGCTCGATCTTGCGCCGGTAGATGGCTTCGGTGGTCACGAGCGCGTTGGCCTGCCCGATTTCCATCCGGGTCCGGATCGGTTCGGGACCGAAGGCGGAGAACAGCGGCGTGAAGGCCATCCCGGCCTTGAGCGTGCCGAGAGCTGCGTAAAACACCTCGGGCTGGCGGCCGAGCAGCGAAAACACCCTTTCTCCGCGGCGCAGACCGTGCGCCGTCAGGACCGACGCGAACCGCGCTGAGGCGATGCTGAGATCGGCATAGCTCAGATCCAGGCGCTCGCCCGACTTGCCCCGCCAGCGCAGCGCCGTTTCTGATCCGGAACCGTGGGTGACATGCCGGTCGACTGCTTCATAGGCGATGTTGATCGCCCCGCCCGGAAGACCGTCGAGCATCTCCTCCCCGACCTTGTCCCATGAAAAGGCGGCCCGAACGCCCGATGTCAATTGCGCCCTGGCCCGAACGGCCTCCGGCTTCCTGATTGTCTCCCACATCGGCAATCCTCCCTGTCTGGCAGTATTGCGGCTGCGGGGCGCGGCATCATTGATCGACATCAAGGAAAAGGATCAGGCGGAGGAGGAGGCCTTCCTGATGTTCGCCAGGAAAGTTTCGTTCATGACGGCCGATGCCGTGCTTCAAACGGAATTCCGGTCAATCCGTAAACAGCGCCGCCGCAACCCGGTCTGTGACCTGTTCCAATGTGCCGCTGGTGTCGATCTCGGTCCAGCTCACCGGCCCGGTTCCGCGCTCGAGTTGCGCGCGCAAAACCGTGGCATCGGCATCCGAGGCATCTGAGGTGCGGGCGGAAATGCGGCGCTCAAGCGTCTCGGGATCGGACGTCAACCAGACGCCATGGAACGGGACGCCGAGACGAGCGGCAAGCCGGCCCACGGCCTCGCGATCGGCTGCGGCGAGAAATGTTGCGTCGACAATGACGCTGTGCCCGGCAAGCAGGACCTGCTCGGCTTCGTCCAGCAGCCGCGCGTAGAGATCCCTGTTGATTTCGGACCGGTAGGCATCCTCGGGCAGCCGGACCAATGGTTCCACACCAAACATCGCCTTGCGTTCCAGGTCGCTGCGCAGGTGGACGGCTCCGGGAGAGGGCGCGAGCTTTGGAGCGAGACGAACGGCAATCGTCGTCTTGCCCGAACCCGAGAGCCCTCCGACGGCCACCAGCATGGGCGGAGATGGATCGAGGAAATCGATGGCCTGCCCGAGGTAATTCCGGGCCTCGCGGACGATATCGTCGTCGACGGCGCCGGACATGGTCTGCACCGCGACCATCGAGCGGATCGCGGCGCGAATGCTCAGGAACAGCGGCAGTGTGGCAAGTCCCGCGTAGTCCCGGGTTTGGCGAAGATAGCTGTTCTGCAGGGCGTTGGCTTGACCGGACAGTCCCCGGTGGAGCAGGTCCATCACCAGGAAGGCGAAGTCGTAGACCATGTCGCAGGTCCCCAGCCGTTCGTCGAATTCGAGTGCGTCAAAGGGCACAGGCTGACCCTCGATCATGACCAGGTTCTTCAGGTGCAGATCGCTGTGGCACCGGCGCACGCGTCCTTCGCCGGACCGCTGCAACAGAAGCGACGCAAGGTCGCGGAAGGTTCGATCCGTTCGCCCGAAATACACGGCCAGCCTGTCACGGCCGAGAATGGAGTCCATCGGGGCAAGCGCTTCGCGCAGTTCCTCGATGATGTCGCCGATCAGCGCCGCGCCATCGGACGGGCGTATCTCGGCGGCGGCGTGGAGACCGGCGACAACGCGGCCCAGCCTGTCGGCAAGATCGTTCGTCAGCTTTCCGGCGTCGGCGATGGAGGTCAACTCGTCCTCGCGCCGGAACCTGTGCATCCGGAGGGCGTACTCAACCGGCGTCCCCTTGCCGTCGAGAGCCAACCGGCCCGCACCGTCGCGGGTGATCTTCACCACCCGATCATAGATCGCCGGAGCCGCCGGAGCGTTCAGGGCAAGTTCGCGCGCGATGACCTCGCGGCGGGCGTCGAGCGTGCTGAAATCGAGGTAGTTGTATTTGACCGCGCGCTTGATCTTGTAGGCCATATCGCCGGCGAGGAAGACGTGGGCCGAGTGCGTGGTGATCATCTCGACCGGCGCGTCGATCCCGTAGGTTGCAGGATCGCTGAGAAATGTCACGACTTCGGTCTGGTCGGTCGGGTCCGGATTCATCGCCTTGCCACTCCGGCCGGGGCACTCGTCATCGTCAGCATGCGCCAGAACCCCTTGTTTGCTTTTCCCGGTTTCAGCTTGAGTCCCACGGACGCGGCGGTCAAGGGACCAGAAGCCTCCGGCCGAGATCATCTTCCAGACACCTTCCCTTAGAGCCTTCCCATGACGGCCGGGCAATTGTCCCTTGGACATAAGATCGCATCAGGCGTCGCCTCCAGTGCGTCGCGCCGAAGTCCGGCGCCGACGGCCGCAGGGCTGCGACTAAGCTCACTGGCCGGAGAGCTGCTGGATGAACATCGCGAACAGTTCGGACTGACTGGAAACATCGAGTTTCTGATAAATGTTCTTCCGGTGGTTCTTCACGGTTCCGGGCGCGATGCTGAGCCAGCGGGAAATCGAGCCGCTGGAGTGCCCCTGCAGGACGAGCGACGTGATCTCGATCTCGCGGGGCGTCAGAATCCCGTCCGTCATCCGGTTCAGGGGTTCGCCGATCGGATCCCGCGCAACCTGAGCATCCCACGCGCCCGGCGTGGCGGCGGTAGTGTTCTGGTGCCAATGGCGCTCCGCCAGGGTCTGGATCACCGGCTCGGCCGCACGGATTGCCATGATATCCTGGCGCCCGAAGGCGGGAGCGGTCACCGGGCGGGTGAAGCTGATGACCACACCCGTCCAGCCCTCGGGCCTGCAAAGGATGCCGACCTCATCGCGAATTCCGGTGAGCTTGTAGTGCCGCCTGTAGTATTCCGATTTGTGGAACTGGTCGGGCGCCATGTCGCGCAATCGCTTGACGCCTGCGGCCTGCGGATCGATCGCGGTGTTGTAGAACGGGTCCAGAATGTAGGGGCCGGAGACATAGGCATCGACCACGGTCCGGGCCCGTATGGAATCGATGTTGTGGTAGAGGCAGACCGGCTTCTCTGATCCCGAATAGGCAAATACCATCAGGATATCGAAATCGACGATACTGCCGAGTGCTGCTTCGAGCCTCAGGGCGAATTCAGGCGTGCCAACGGCGCCGATCGCCTTTGCGATCGCTTCGTTCCAGGCGGAAAACGCTGTGTTCACTGAGTGGCCCTTCCTCGTCTCCGGCGCCAGGCCGAACATCATAAAACCTGCGCGTCTGTCCCCATCGGGCTATTTTCTTGCACTGCTACCGGTCCTAATCTCGACAGCTTGTCGCAATGAGACCGATACCGAGATCAAGCAAAATGCCTGTCAATCTGCAAGCTGCCCTCGAGAAGATCAATGCCGGATCGGTTCACATCGGCATGGTCGACCCCGAAGGCGAGTTCCGCGACAAGCTGGTCTCGGCGGACAAGGCCGTCAAACTCGACAAGACCGGCTATCCGTTCTGCGAGGTCCTGTATTTCTGGGACATCGCCGAGAAGACCTACAAGGACGGCGCCTTCGTCGACCGTCCCGCCTCGCTGTTCGCCGATACCGTCCGCAAATACCCGTTTGCCGGGGACAGCGCCATCTGCCTCGCGGACTTTACCGGATCGTTCGGCCAGCGATCGCCGCGCAATGTCTGCATGCGGCTTATCGCCGAGGCCGCGGAGATGGGCTTTGATGTCTTCTCCGCCTTCGAATTCGAATTCTTCGTCTTCGACGAGACGCCTGAAAGCCTGCGCGCCAAGAAGTATCGCGATCTCAAGCAGTTCGCGCCCGGCAACCGCACCTATTCGCTGCAGACATCCGCCATGCATGGCGATCTGCTCGAAGGACTCGATGACACCATGAAGACCATGGGCATCGGGCTCGACGCCATTCACACGGAGCTCGGGCCGGGCTGCTTCGAAGCGCCTTTGACCTATGCCAGGGGCCTGAAGTCCGCCGACGATGCGATGCTGTTCAAGAATTTCGCCAAGGCCTATTTCTCGCGCCATGACCTGACGGCGAGCTTCATGTCCAAGCTTTCGCCGTCGCTGTCGGGGCAATCCGGACATCTCCATGCCTCGCTGCGCGACAGCGGCGGCAACCCGGTGTTCTCCAACCCCGATGCACCGGACGGGTTGAGCACGACGGCGCGGCATTTCATCGGCGGCCTGCTCAAGCTGATGCCCGAGCTGCTGGCGCTCTGCTCTTCCACCGTCAACGCCTACAAGAGGCTGGTGCCCGGCGCCTGGGCGCCGACATCCGCCAATTGGGGCGTCCAGAACCGGACGGCCGCAGTGCGCGTCATCAACGACGTTCCAGAGGCCACAAGGGTGGAATTCCGCGTGCCCTCGGCGGACACGAACCCCTATCTGGCGCTGGCGCTTTGCCTGGGCGCGGGACTTTACGGCATCCGCAACGAAATCGCGCCGCCGGCCGGCAGCGACCAGAATTTCTATGCCTCCACACCGTCCGCCGACACCGCCTTTCCGCGCGATCTCGGCGAGGCGGCTGCCCGGCTCGACCGCAGTACTGTCGCCCGGGACATCTTCGGAGCCGATTTCGTCGACTGGTTCGTCGGCGCCCGGCAGTTCGAATATGCCGAGTATCAGAGGCATGTGAGTGAATGGGAAATCAGGCGCTACCTTGGGGTTGTCTGATGCCTTTGGGTCTTTGTGTGTGACGACAGAAAGGAACGGAAATGAAAAAGGGAACAGTTGAGATGAACAAGCTACTGAATGGGTTGGATCGCCGCTCGGTCCTCAAGGGCATGGGCGGGATGGGACTTGCCGCCGCCGGCGCAAGCTTCCTCGGACTGCCGGGCAATGCGTCCGCCGCCGAAAGCCTCAACTACATGTGCTGGGAAGGCTACAACGCGCCCTCGATCCTGGATCCGTTCCAGGCGGACAAGGACGTGACCATTGCCATCGACCTGATCACCGATTCGGCCGGCGGCTTCGCCAAGCTCGCCGCCGGCGCCTCGCGGGATTTCGATCTCGTGTCCTCCGACAGTCCCTGGATCCAGCGCATGGGTCCTGCCGGTTTCTGCCGTTTCATCGACGACGCTGATTTCGCCGAACAATATGCCGACTTCTATCCGCAGTTCGCGGCACCCTTCGAGCCGCTGCAGTTCGAAGGCAAGGCCACCGGCCTTCCGACGCGCTGGGGCTGGGTCGGCCCGACGGTCAACACCAAGTTCGACACGCTGGAAGCCTGGTCGAGCTATGCGCCGGTCTTCGACAGCGCCTACAAGGACAAGATCTGCCTGCTCGACTGGGGCGACTGGCCGATCATGCCGCTTGCGCTTTATGCCGGCGTCAATCCCTATGAGGAACTCGACGAGGCAGCGCTGGGCGAAGTTCGCAAGGTGCTTCGCGCCGCCTTCAAGAACACGCGCGCCATTGTCGGCGACCTCGCCATCGCCCAGAAGGGCCTGCTCGACGGCTCGTTCCGCGCCCTGATCGGCGGCGGCACCTACTGCACATCGTCGCTGCGGCTCAAGGGCCACGACTATATCCAGTCGATCGTGCCGGAACCCAAGGACGGGCTCAAGCAGGGCATCATCTGGATGGAGGCGACAGGGCTTATCGACAACGGCAAGAATTCCGCCGTCGCGGCCGAATTCCTGAAGTACATCGTTTCGCCGGAAGTCGCCAAGCAGCTGGCGATCACCGAGGCGACCTGCAATCTCGTGCCGAACGCCAAGGCCGAAGCGCTGTTCTCCGAGGAAGAGAAGAAGGCGCTGCAGATGGACTACATGTGGACGGCCTGGGAAAACAGCCAGTTCCACACGGTCGCGCCGAACATCGATGATATGCTTGCCATCTGGCAGGAAGAACTCGCCGCCCGCTGATCCGGCGCCCATCGCAAAGCATGCCGCCCGCTTTCGAGCGGGCGGAGCCCCACTTGAATGGACTTTACGGCGAGGAAGGCTGGCATTGGCAACCCCGATCATCGACGCGTCTCACATCATCAAGGATTACGGCCGGGTCCGCGCACTGCACGGCGTTTCGCTTGAGGTGGGCGCCGGCGAATTCGTCGCGCTCGTGGGCCCTTCCGGCTGCGGCAAGACAACGCTTCTGAAGATTCTGGCCGGTTTCGAGGAAACCAGCGAAGGGCGGCTCGAAATCGAGGGCAAGGACATGCGCGGCGTGCCGGCGGCGAGCCGGCCGACCCGCATGGTGTTCCAGAAGCTGGCGCTGTTTCCCCACAAGACCGTTGCCCAGAACATCGGATTCCCCTTGAAACTGCAGCGGGTGGGCAAGGCCGAGATCGATCGGCGGGTCGTCTCCATGCTCGAGCTCATGCATCTGAACCTCGACTATCTCGATCGCTTCCCGGCCCAACTTTCGGGTGGCGAGCAGCAGCGCGTCGCGCTGGCGCGGGCGCTGATCTCGCAGCCGGGCGTCCTGCTGCTCGACGAGCCGATGAGTGCGCTCGATGCAAAATTGAAGAAGTCGCTGCAGACCGAACTGAAGAAGCTTCACCGCGAACTCGGCACCAGTTTCGTGCTGGTGACCCATGATCTGGAGGAGGCGATGATGCTGGCCGACCGGATCTGCGTGATGCGCGCTGGCCGCGTGGTGCAGATCGGCACGCCCACGGATATCTATTACCGCCCTGCCAACATGTTCGTCGCGGGCTTCATCGGTGAGACGAACTTCCTTCCCGTCGATGTCTCCGGCGCTTTGGATGGCGGATTGGCGGTGGGCTCACCGCTTGTGGCGGGCGAGCCGGCCGTCATGGAAGCCGGCAATGTCTCGGAGTTCCTGGGAGAGGGCAACAAGGCGCTCTTGATCCGTCCTGAGTCCATCGGCTTCCTCAAGGGCGAGCCCGGCCCGGGCCACTGGATGCTGACCGGCGTGGTCGACGAGTACTTCCTCAAGGGGTCCACGACGCAATACCGGATCCGCGTGGCGGGCCTCGAGGCGCCCGTCGTCATGGATCTGCCCGGTTCGTTCGAATTGCCGGCCGAGGTCGGCCAAGAGGTTCGCATCGGGTTCGAGCCGGCACGCGCCTTCCTGTTGTCGGAGTGACCATGAAGAGCCAGTCCAAGACATGGAATGATCCGATCCTGGTGGCGGCAGTGGCGCCGCTGGCGATCGTCATGCTGGTCTTCTTCCTGATTCCGCTGGCGATGACGATCCTCCTGACCTTCCAGACGACGCAATACTACCGGCTGCAGTGGACCTGGGATCTGAAGATATGGACCGAGATCTTCTCCAAGCCGCACTACTGGACGATCATGCTGCGCACGGTGGGGATGGCCCTGGTCTGCGTGGTCATCTCCATCCTGATCGCGTTCCCGACAGCCTATGCGCTGACGACACGGTTGAAGACCTACAGCGCGCAGATCCAGATCCTGATCATCTTCGCCTTCCTGACCGACGCGGTGCTGAAGACCTTCGGCTGGATTCTGGTGCTCGACAGGCAGGGTGTGGCCAACTGGCTCCTGTCCTATCTGGGGCTTGGGCCGGAGGCGATGGATATCCTGTTCACGCCGACGGGTACCATGATCGGCATGGTCTACAATCTCGCCGTCTACCCGATGTTCACGATCTACCTGTCCTTGGCACGGATCGACCGGGATCTGGTCCTGGCCTCCTATGACGCCGGGGCGTCGCGCATCCGGACCTTTTTCGAGGTGACTCTGCCCCTGTCCCGGCCCGGGCTCTACTCCGGCGCGGTGCTGGTTTTCGTCCTCAGCCTCGGCGCCTTCCTGGAGCCCAAGGTGCTTGGCGGCGGCACGTCGCCGCTCGCCTCGGAGCTGATCCGGCAGAGTTTCGAGACGCGGGTCAACTGGCCGCTCGGCGCGGCCTTGACGATCGTGCTGATCGCCATTGGCGCGCTGACGCTGGCGCTGGCGGCGGCCTTCGTGTTCCGCCGCACGCCTGCGGCCAGGAGGGAGCTCGCATGATGTCGCAACACTTCAAGAACGCCGTTGTCGACACGGCGCTTGTCGGCAGCGTCGTGCTGCTGCTGATGTTCTTCTATGCGCCGATCCTGACGCTGGTCGCCTTCTCGTTCACCTCGAGCCGCGTGCTGACCTTCCCGATCGACGGCTTCTCGCTGCAATGGTACGGCGAGCTGATCCGCAAGCCGGATTTCTTCCCAGCCGTCATCAATTCCGCCACGGTGGCCGCCGTCTCGACGCTCTTTGCATCGGTGCTGGGAACGGCCGGCGCGATCGCCTGGATCCGCTACCAGTTCCGCTTCCAGAACCTGTTCCGCGTCGTGACCTTCGCGCCGCTGCTTTTCCCGCAGTTGCTGCTCGGCGTGGTCATGCTGCTGTGGTTTTCGGTTCTGGGCAACTGGCTCAATTTCTCGACCGGCCTGGTGACGGTCATCATCGGGCATGTGGTCTACATCACCCCCTTTGCGCTGGTGATCGTCGCCGTGCAGGTCTACGGCTTTGATGAAACGCTCGAGGATGCTGCGCGCGATGCGGGCGCCAGCCGGTGGGAAGTGTTCCGCGAGGTGACATTCCCGCTGCTGTGGCCCGGAATATTTTCCGCCGCCATCTTCGCCTTCCTGCTGTCCTGGGGCAACTTCTATGTCTCCTATTCCCTGTCCGGGACCGCGCGGACCCTGCCGGTCTTCGTCTACAGCGGCATCGCCGTCGGCTCGTCTCCGATCTATCCGGCGCTCGCGACCCTGAACTTCGTTCCGGCACTGCTGCTGGTCGGATTGGCGGAGTTCCTGCGCCGCAGGGCTCTCAAAAGGCAGAGTACTGCCCTATCCACCTCCTGACGTCTTCAATAAGGCAATTCTCATGTCCTTCACGACCAAAGCTGTACAAAGCAACTGGAGCTTTCCCACCGCGGTGCGTTTCGGAAACGGCCGCATCTCGGAGCTTCCCGACATCGCCCGGGAACTCGGCTGCAGCCGGCCGCTCGTGGTGACCGACGCGGGCCTCAAGGATCTCTATCCGGTGCAACGCACGCTGGAGGCGTTGCGCGGGGGAGGGCTCGATACAGCCCTGTTCCACGGCGTCAAGCCGAACCCGACGGGCGCCAATGTCGCCGATGGCGTCGATGCACTTCGTTCAGGCGGGCACGATCTCGTCGTCGCCATCGGCGGCGGCAGCGCGCTCGATGCGGCCAAGGCGATTGCCCTCATGGCAAGCCAGACCATCCCGATGTGGGAGCTCGAGGATATCGGCGACAACTGGACGCGCGCCGAGACGTCCCGACTGGTGCCGGTGATCGCCATTCCCACGACCGCCGGAACCGGTTCGGAGCTCGGCCGGTCCTCGGTGATCACCCACGAAGCAGAGACGCGCAAGGTCATCGTCTTCCATCCCAGGATGATGCCGAATGTCGTGGTGATGGATCCGGAGCTGACCGTCGGGCTGCCCGCACCGATTACTGCGGCCACCGGCATGGACGCGCTGTCCCATGCGCTGGAAGCCTATTGCGCACCGTCCTTCCATCCGATGGCGGAAGGCGTCGCCCTCAATGCGGTGCGGCTCATCAAGCAGTGGCTGCCGCTTGCGACACTGGACGGGAGCAATCTCGAGGCCCGGGGCCAGATGCTGATTGCGTCCGGCATGGGCTGCCTGGCCCTCCAGAAGGGGCTCGGCGCGATGCACGCGCTCGCCCATCCGCTGGGCGCTCTCCATGACGCCCATCACGGGTTGCTCAATGCCGTGCTGATGCCTTATGTGCTCGAATTCAATGCGCTGGCAATCACGGACAAGCTCGATTTCCTCGGGCGTTTTCTCGACCTGCCGAACCCGACCGCGGCCGGCGTGATCGAATGGATCTACGACTTGCGTGAAACACTCACACTGCCGCACACTCTGGCCGGCATGGGTGTGCGTGATATCGACATCGACCTGGTCGCGCGGATGGGTACAGTCGATCCTTGCGCCGGGGGAAACCCGGTGCCGCTCGACCAGGCGGGATTGACGACGATCCTGCGGGCTGCGAGAGGTTGAGACAATACGGGTCCCGGAGCTTCAGGTCCTGGCGCGGCGCGGGGTCTCCGGCGGTTCCGGGACAGATCCAGACTTGCACTATCACCCTCCGAGGAGCCTTTCATGATCCGGATTTCCGCCCTGCAGATGCAGACCGCCGGCCCCGACACGGCAGCCAATCTCGCCCGCATCGAGACGGCCGCGCGTGAGTCCGCGGATGCGGGCGCGACGCTGCTGGTGACGCCGGAACTTGGCGTGACCAGCTATGGCGGCGGCTCGGCCCTTCTCGATCTGGCCGAGCCTGCCGACGGGCCGATCGTCACCCGGCTGGGCGAGATCGCCCGCCAGACCGGCGTCGCCATCGTCGCCGGATTTGTCGAGAAGGCGGACGGGACAATCTACAATTCCGCAGTCTACACCGACGGGGCTGACACGCCCTCGGTCTACCGCAAATCCCATCTCTATGGCGACTACGAGCGCGGCCTGTTCACGCCCGCACCGCCCGCGACGTGCCTGTTTGGCCATCGCGGCATGACGGTCGGCATGCTGATCTGCTACGATGTCGAGTTTCCGGAGAATGTGCGGCGGCTGGCGCTGGCCGGCGCCGAGATGATCCTGGTGCCGACCGCGACCCCGCAGGGATATTCGGGCACGTTCATCGCCGAGAAGATGGTCCCGGTGCGCGCGTTCGAGAACCAGATCTTCATCGCCTATGTCAACGATGCCGGCCGCGACGGCGCCTTCACCTATGCCGGCCGGTCGATCATTGCCGCTCCGGACGGCTCGGCGCTGGCGTCGGCGGGCCTGTCGGAGGAGTTCCTGACGGCCGACCTTGTGCCGGCGCTCTATGACCAGTGCCGGAGCGAAAACACCTATCTGAGGGATCTCCGGGCGACCACGCCGGATGCCGTCTGACCGTGTGGACCTCGCGCCGGCCAGGGAAACACGCGGGAACCTTTCCGGCCGGAGTCCGTTGAGCGGAACTGATCACGCTCACAGGAGTGCCCCGATGGTTTTCAAGGACCGGCGCTTTTTCGGCCTGCCGCCCGAGACGGACGTTCTCCCCGCGGACAACGAGCAACAGCTTATTCTCTCGGGGGACGCGCTGCTTGAGTCCGATGTCGCCTCCGCCTTGGCCAACGCCAGCGAGGTCGATGCCGTCGATGTCGCGGTGACGGCGACAGGCGGTCTGGTCACGCTGTCAGGCCGGGTGGCCCGCACCGAGGAAATCGCCAGATGCGCCGAGATTGCCGAGCGGGTCGAGGGCGTTCTGCGTCTGCGCAACCGCATCGGCGTCTGGACCCCGGATGCCTAGACTTTCCCGCAGCTGAACCGCGACACTGGCGGGCCGAACCCATTCATCGTCACGCAGGATTGGATTCTTTTTTCCACGGCGACTGCGGGTGGAACGTTTTCGGCGGCAGCGAGTTAAGCTCGCTTCAGCCAGCGGAGTTTTCATGACATCTCAATCCCGGAACGAAACAGCCGCCGCTGACGACGCCCTGGTCGACAAGAAGACCCTCCACGAAAGTACCTCCTGTTGGGCGAAGACGCCGCGCATTTCCGTGCGTCATTTCGCGAAGCTGCCATCCCGGACCTGCGACATTCTTATCGTCGGCAGCGGGATCAGCGGAGCGCTGATGGCCGAGCATCTGTGCGATGGCAAGCGCGATGTCATGATGGTCGACCGGCGTCCGCCCGTGCGCGGCAGCAGTCTGGACAGCACGGCGATGATCCAGCACGAGATCGATGTTCCGCTTCATGTTCTGGCGCGAAAGATCGGCGAGGAGAACGCCATGCGGGCGTGGCGGCGGTCGCGCGACGCTGTTCGTTCGCTTGTCGAGCTTGTGGACAATCTTGATATCGACTGTTCCCTGGAGGCCAAGCGCACCCTCTATCTTGCTGGTGACGATCTGGGGCCGCGCGCGCTCAAAACCGAGGCCCGCCTGCGGGAAAAGGCCGGGATCGATGCCAGGTTGCTTGACGGAGCCTCGACCGGGAGCGAATTCGGCATCGATCGACCGGCTTCGATCGTCTCGCGGGATTCGGCTTCCGCAAATCCGGCGCAGATGACCGCGGGCCTGATCAGGGCTGCCCAGGCGCGGGGACTCAAGGTCGTGAGCCCGATCGAGATCGCCGATGTCATGCCCGTGGGCGACCACGTCGCCTGTGCGACATCTGACGGCCAGTTGATTGTCGCCCGTCACGTTGTGTTCTGCTCCGGCTACGAATTTCTCAAACGGCTCGAGAGCCCGCGGCATTCGATCATCTCGACCTGGGCCATTGCTGCAAAACCGCGCTCCGCGGTTCCCGACTGGCTCAGGGAGTTCCTGGTCTGGGAGGCAAGCGATCCCTATCTCTACCTGCGCATGGCAAAGGACGGGAGCATCATCGCCGGCGGCGAGGACGAAGACGCTCCGGAGGCGTTTGACGATCCGGAGAAACTCAAGGACAAGACCAACAGAATTGTCACCAAGATCGAAAAACTGCTCGGGGTGAAACTCTATCCGCCGCACAGCCGCTGGGCAGCCCCGTTCGGCAACACGACCACCGGGCTTCCCTTCATTGGACCGGTTCCGGGACTGAAAAATGTCCACGCGGTCATGGGTTTCGGCGGGAACGGCATCACTTTCTCGAAGATCGCGGCGGAGATCATCAAGGCGGAGATTTCCGGCCGCACGGATCGCGACGCCGACCTGTTCCGCTTCCCGGCCTGATCCGCCGCTTCTGCTCGGGATCTGCCGGGGTTCCAACCTCCTAAGCTTCCATGTCCCGGATCGATGACCCGGCGCCTGACCTAGTCATGCGCCCGGGCGCATACGGATTGACAATCCGGGGAAATGAAATAAATTTCAGCTAATGAAAAAAATGCAGAGCATGTTGACAGCCAAGTCAATGCCGGGTTAGATCGCTGTTCTGCGATAAAATTCGCATGCTGAAATATCTTGCAGGAAAGCCGTTTCTCGAAACGGCCGGGAGAGAGGCAAGATGTAACGTGGAGGAAGAACATGAAACTCGTACAATGGGCCGCGGCACTGACCGCGGTCACGATGACAGGTGCGTTCGCAGTTCCGGGCGCGGCGTCGGCTCAAAGCAAATTTCAATGCGAACCCGGTGAAACCTACATCATGAACGTGATGGTGTCGGCTCACCCCTACTGGGTGCCGGTCTATCAGGGCTTCAAGCAGGCAGCCGAGGCAATGGGCTGCGATACCGTGTTCTCGGGCACGCCCGACTATGACATCACCAAGCAGATCGCCTCGTTCGAACAGGATCTGGTCAAGCAGCCTGCAGGGGTGCTGCTGCATCCGATGCAGTCGGATCCGTTCATCGAGCCGATCAACCGGGCGATCGAAGGCGGCATCGAGGTCGTCACCTTCGCGGCGGATTCGCCCAAGTCGAAGCGCACCGCCTACATCACTTCGGACAATCTTGCGGAAGCCAAGTTTGCTGCCGAAGAGATCGTCAAGCAGATCGGCGACAGCGCCGAATATGCGGTGCTCGAAAACCCGGGCCAGAGCAACCACGACCTGCGCGTGACCGCCCTGATCTCCTACATGGAGGACAACTACCCGAACATGAAGCTGGTCGGCCGCCAGGCGTCCAACCAGGACAGCAACGCGGCCTATCGCGCGACGGCCTCCATGCTGCAGGCAAACCCCAATCTGGGAGCCCTGTGGATCCCGGAAGCAGGGTCGGCGGAAGGCGCGGTCGCGGCGGTGCTCGAAGCCAAGGCCAAGGTGCTGATCATGCATGCCGACGTGACGCCGACGACGCTGGAGCACATCAAGGCCGGCAACATCCACATGGCGCTCAACCCCAACCAGGGCATGCAGGGCTTCATGGGCTTTGTCGCGCTGTTCATGGCGGCGCATTCGGACATGTTCGATCCGTTCAACGACTACAAGGTCTCGGGCTTCAACCCGGTTCAGATCCCCTATGTCGACAACGGGTTTTCCGTGATCACCAAGGACAACGCCGATTCCTTCGATCTCAACGCCTACATGGAAGGCCGGGATCCCAGTTGATCGGCTCGCCGACCTGGTCCCTTGACAGGTTGCCCGCGCGAGGAATGCCATTGCGCGGGCAACAGAATCCAAGGGTGCAACGTGTCTCACAAACAGCAGAACGACAATGGTCATGAACAACGATCTGATCCTCGAGATTAGCAATCTAAGCAAGGCGTTCGGTCCAATTCAGGCGCTGCGTGACGTCCGCTTCGATCTGCGCAAGGGAGAGATCCATGCCATCGCCGGCGAGAACGGGGCGGGCAAGTCGACCTTGATGAACATCATCGACGGCATTCTCCGGCCCGACCGGGGCGAGATCCGCTTCGACGGCAAGCTGGTCGATATCGCCTCGCCCGCCATGGCCCAGAGGCTGGGCATCGGCTTCGTGCATCAGGAAATCGCCTTGTGCCCTGATATCAGCGTGGCCGAGAACATTTTCATGGCCACCACCAATGTCAGCCGCGCGCCGCTAATGAATTACGCCATGCTGACGCGGAAAGCGGCCGAAGTGCTTGCCCGCCTGGGTGATATCGATCCCACGGCGCTGGTCCAGAGCCTGTCGATCTCCCAGCAGCAGCTGGTCGAGATCGCCAAGGCGCTGACCCTGGATTGCCGGGTACTGATCCTGGATGAGCCGACCGCGGCGCTGACCGAGAAAGAAGCGCAGATCCTGTTCGACATCATGCGCAACCTGGTCAGCCAGGGCATATCGATCATCTACATTTCCCATCGCATGGTCGAGATCTTCGACCATTGCGACCGCGTCTCGGTGTTCCGGGACGGGCAATACATCATGACCAAGGATGTCGCCGACACCACGCCGACCGCCATTGTCAATGCCATGGTGGGCCGTGTCATCGACAAGCTCTATCCGGAAAAGCAGGGCGAGGACGAGAAGTCCGGGCGGGTCATCCTTTCGGTGCGAAACCTGGCGGACCAGAGCCGGTTCTCCGACATCAGCTTTGATCTCAGGGAAGGCGAAATCCTGGGCATCGGCGGGCTGATCGGGGCCGGGCGGAGCGAGATCGTCAAGGGCGTCTGCAAGCTCGATCGGCAGGTGACGGGCGACATCGTGCTGAACGGCCGCAGCCTTGACACGGCGGACTACCAGCAGAGCATCCAGGAAGGCATCGTCTACCTGTCCGAGGACCGGAAGGGAGAGGGCCTGTTTCTGGACATGACGATTGCCGAGAACATCTCGGCCCTGTCGTTGCGGCAGGTCTCCTCATCGATCGGCATCCTCAATGACGGCCTGGAAACGGGTCTCGCCCGAAGGCTCGGCGCGATGCTGAACCTCAAGTGCGGCCATGTGGGAGAGCCGGTCTCCAACCTTTCGGGCGGCAATCAGCAGAAGGTCGCTCTCGCAAAGCTCTTGTCGGTCAATCCGAAGGTCATCTTCCTGGACGAGCCGACGCGCGGCGTCGATGTCGGCGCGAAATCCGAGATCCACCGAATCCTGCGGGATCTCGTGCGCAAGGGAGTCGGCGTCGTCATGATCTCGTCGGAACTGCCGGAACTCATCGGGGTCTGCGACCGCGTGCTGGTTGTGCGCGAGGGGCGGATCAGCGGCGAACTGACCGGCATGGACATGACGGAGGAAAACATCATGTATCTGGCCTCGGTGTCGGACACGCATCTGGAGGCCGCCCAATGACGCAGGATTTCAAGGCCACTGTCCTGGACGGCAAGCCGGCCCACGCATCCAACCGTCCGCTCGAGCGGGTGAAGAAGCTCTTCCGCATGCGCGAGACCGGGCTGGTGCTGATCATCCTGGCGCTCTTCATCGCCATGTCGTTCGCCTCGCCCTATTTCCTGACCTGGGTGAACATGCGGGCGATGGCGATGGCGTTCGCGGTGGAAGGCATCGTCGTGGTCGGCATGACGATCCTGCTGATCTCCGGCGGCATCGATCTCTCCGTCGGCTCGGTGACGGCGCTCGCCATGGTGATCGCCGGCCTGCTGTTTCTCTCAGGCGTCGATCCATGGACGGCTTCCGCGCTGGCGATCCTCGCCTGCACCGCGATCGGCGCGATCATGGGGTTCTTCGTCACCGTGGTCGGCCTGCACCATTTCATCGTCTCGCTGGCGATCATGGTGATTGCGCGCGGCGCCTGCCTGCTGGGGACGGGCGGGCGACCGATCGGACTCTACACGCTTCCGCCCGAATTCAAGTTCATCGGGCAGGGGTCGATCGGCGTCATTCCGGTCGTCATCATCATCTTCCTGGTGGTCGTTATCGCCTCCGATTTCATGCTCAGGCGGACCACCTTGTTCCGCAAGGTGTTCTACACCGGCAGCAACGAGAAGGCCGCCGCCTATTCCGGCATCCGCACCAAGCATGTGGTGTTCTTCACAACCACGCTGTGCTCGGCCCTCTGCGGCGTCGCCGGCATCATCTACATGGCCCGGTTCGGGTCAGCGCAGCCGACCTTCGGCATCGGCATGGAACTCAATGTCATTGCCGCGGCCGTGATCGGCGGCGCCAGCCTGTCTGGAGGAACCGGCACGATTCTGGGCGCCATCCTCGGTGTCATCCTTCTGTCGGTGGTGTCCAGTTCCCTCGCTTTGCTCGATGTGTCGGTCTATTGGCAGGATATCATCCGTGGTTCGATTCTGCTGTCCGCGGTTACGATCGATCATTACCTGAACAAACGGCGCCGCTGAGCATGGAACCGGACCGAAAACTGGAAACTGAACATGGTAGAAAATAAGGCAGAGTTTGAAGCCATACGGCAGATGTACACGGTGCTTAGCCTTCATTACCTCGAGGAAATGAAGCAGTCCGACATCGCGGTCCGGCTCAATCTCTCGACATCGAAGGTCAATCGCCTGATCGCCCAGGGCAAGCGAATGGGCATGGTGAAGATCGTCATCGAAAGCCCGTATCAGCCGCTCGTCGATCTCGAGAACGGGTTGATCGCGAGCACCAGTCTTGCCCATGCCGTGGTCACGCCGGCCGTTCCGGGCAATCCGCACACGAACCTGCAGCAGGTCGGTCGCGCCGCGGCCAACCAGCTTCTCGAGACGATTCGCGACGGGGACGTGATTGCGATCACCGGCGGCAAGGCGGTCAGCGCGATGGTGCAGAACCTGAACCCTGACCGGTCCTTCGACGTCAAGGTGGTTCCGCTCACGGGCGGCGTCCAGGGCAAGTACTACACCGACGTCAATCATCTCGCCACGCAACTGGCCGAGCGCCTGGGCGGGACAGCCATGCTCGTGCATGCCCCGCTGTTTGCCGAAAGCCGCGAACTGCGCGACATGCTGATGGAGATGGCATCGATCAAGGAAGTCTTCGATCTGGCCCGGAGCGCGGCCGTCGCGGTTGTCGGGATCGGCTCCATCCGCACGGCCGGGTCGAGCTATTTCGACCTGCATCCGGATCCCGATTCCCGCCGCCAGCTGCTGCTCGATGGCGGTGTGACGGGAGAATTCCTGGCTCACCTGATCCTGCAGGACGGATCGGTCGCGGACTACCCGCTCAATTCCCGGCTTGTCGCGCTGAACCCTGGTGAACTGGCGCAATGCCCGCTCACCATCGGCGTGGCGTCGGGAGAGGAAAAGGTCGAGCCGATCTGCGCAGCGCTGGCGGGCCGGCTGTTCAATTCACTCATCATCGATGAGCAGACCGCGACCGCGGTTCTGGAGACCATTCGAGAGGAAAGACATGTCGCATGAAATCTTGACCCGGCCGATCGGCAGATCCGGCATCCAGGCCTCCGTGGTGGGGCTTGGCACCTGGGCCATCGGCGGCTGGCTGTGGGGTGGCGCCGAGGAAAAGGAGTCGGTCGCCGCGATCCAGGCATCGATCGATGCAGGCATCTCGCTGATCGACACGGCCCCCGCCTACGGACACGGGCTGTCCGAAACCATTGTCGGAAAGGCCATCGAGGGGCGGCGGGAGAAGGTGGTGCTGGCCACCAAATGCGGCCTCGTCTGGCACACTGCCAAAGGCAACCACTTCTTCGATTATGAGGGAGAGCCGGTGCATCGCTACCTCGGCAAGGAGTCCATCCTCGAGGAAGTCGAGCAAAGCCTCAGGCGTTTGAAGACCGATTACATCGATCTCTACATCACCCACTGGCAGGATCCGACGACTCCGATCGACGAGACCATGGAAGCGCTGGAGCATTTGAAGGCGCAGGGCAAGATCCGGTCCATCGGCGCCAGCAATGTGTCGGCCGTCGACCTTCACGCCTATGTCGCTTCGGGGGAGCTCGACGCGATCCAGGAGGAATTCAGCATGGTCAAGCGGGATGTGGAAACGTCGCTCCTGCCCATTTGCGCGGAGCACGGCGTGTCCATGCTGAGTTATTCGTCGCTGGCGCTGGGCCTGCTTTCGGGCAAGATCGGGCCCGATCGCAGCTTCACCGGAGACGATCTTCGCAAGGACAATCCCCGCTTCTCGATCGCAAACCGCGAGAAGGTCGCCCGCCTGATGACAGCACTTGCGCCGATCGCCGACACGCACCAGGCGACCAGTGCCCAGATCGTGATCGCGTGGACCGTGCAGCAGCCCGGCATCACCTTCTCCCTGTGCGGCGCGCGCAACCCAGAGCAGGCGCGCGAAAACGCAAGGGCGGGGAGCATCCGTCTGACGCCGGGGGAACTCAACCTGATAAGCGAGGCGGCAAGGACGCATCTGACGGATCTCGACGGCTAGGACATGAACATGAACGGAAACAGTTGCGGACATCGTCCCGAGGGGCGGTGAACGGAGAAGCCATGCCAAAACAACGAAGCGGCAGCCTGGATCAAATCCGTCAGAACGGAGCTTTTGACGTCGTCGTCGTTGGCGGCGGCATCAACGGTATCGGCGTGTACCGCGAGCTTGCCCTGCAGGGCCTGCGGGTCCTGCTCATTGAACGCAATGATTTCTGCTCGGGCTGCAGCGCAGCCCCGTCGCGCATGATCCATGGCGGGCTTCGCTACCTGGAAAACGGTGAGTTCGACCTGGTGCGGGAATCCCTGCGCGAGCGGGACGCATTGCTTGAAAATGCGCCGCATTTCGTCCGACCGCTTCCGACCACAATCCCGATAGCCTCGGTGGCGTCGGGTCTGTTCAATGGCGCGGCCGCGTTCCTTGGCCTGAGCAGCAAGCCCTCGACCCGGGGCGCCGTGCCCATCAAGATCGGCCTGCTTCTCTATGACTGGGTGACCCGCAAGCGGCGGCTCTTGCCCAGGCACAGCTTTCATGGGGCCAAGGAGACATTCCGGCGCTGGCCGGAGCTGACTCGCCTGCTGCGCTTCTCGGCCATCTATCACGATGCATGGATCAGCCATCCCGAACGGCTCGGCCTGGAACTGGTCACCGATGTGGAGCGCCTCGCGCCCGACAGCGTTGCGCTGAACTATGCCGAGGTCAGGATGGAGGGGGCCGCCCTTTCGGTCACGGACGCCGAGACCGGCGAGCGGATGTCGATCACGGCCGCGACGATTGTCAACGCCACCGGCGCCTGGCTCAATGAAGCCATCAGGGAGCTTTCGGCAAACAACACGGCGCTCGAGACGCTGATATCGGGCACCAAGGGCTCGCACATCATTCTGGATCACAAGGTGCTCCATGACGCCCTTGGCGGACACATGGTCTATTTCGAAAACACCGATGGCCGCGTGTGCATCGTATTCCCCTATCTGGGAAAAGTGCTGGCCGGCTCGACCGATATTAGGGTGGATGCCGTGGAGAGGGTGCGCTGCGAGCCCGAGGAGCAGGACTACATTCTCCAGTCGCTGAGGCTGATGTTCCCGGGCATCCCGGTTTCCGACAGTGATGTCGTCTTCAGCTACAGCGGAATCCGGCCTCTGCCCAAGAGTGATCACAGCTTCACCGGACGGATCTCTCGCGGGCACTTCGTGCACCGGCTGGACGGGCCCATTTCCCAGTTCTGCATGGTTGGCGGCAAGTGGACGACCTTCCGCGCCTTTGCCGAGCAGACCGCCGATGCGGTGATGGCCGAACTGGGCCATGAGCGCAGGTCCGGGACCTTGCATCTTGCCATCGGCGGCGGGACGGGATTTCCTTCGGATCCGAAAGGGCTGATCGGTGATCTTGCAGACCGCTACGGCGTCGGTCGCGACCGTGCGGCGCATGTCGTGGACCTCTATGGAACGCGGGCGGAGGAGGTCCTGGCCTTCTGCGCCACCTTCAACCATGACGACCCGCTCGGGGTCCAAACGCCGATGACAACCGGCGAAGTCGTTTTCCTGATCCGGAACGAACATGTTGTCCGGCTCAGCGACCTGATCCTGCGCCGGACGCCACTTGCCATCACCGGCGAGATCTCGAGCGCTCTCATCACCGAGATCGCCGGGATCGCGGCCTCCGAGCTCGGCTGGGACGAGGCAGGGATGCGGGACCAGATGAATGCATTCATCACCGAACTCAACGATTTTTATGGCGTCACGCCGATGATGCTGGAACAGCGAAGCCTCGAAAGGAAAGCCACATGCGCCTAAGCCCGAAAGCCCGGATGAACCGGATGTTCACCCATGGCGGTTGCCTCGATGTCGCGCTCGATCATGGCGTCTGCAATGAGCCGGGGTTCCTGAAGGGTCTCGAAGACATGGAACGTGTTGTCGACACGTTGATCGCGGCAAAGCCCGATGCAATCCAGATGGCCTACGGCCAGGCGGATCTGCTGCAGAGCCGGCCGGAAAAGGACAAGCCGGCGCTGGTCATGCGCATCGACATGGGCAATCCCTACAATGACCAGCGGCACCGGGTGATGTGGTCGGCGCTGCAAAATCACGACGAGCCGATCGTCGGCGCGCTGGAGATGGATGCCGCCTGCGTGGTGGTCAACCTGTTCATGCTGCCCGACGAGCCCGATCTGTTCCACCAGTGTGTGAAGAACATCAGCCGGGTTCGCGCCGCCTGCCACACCTACGGCATGCCGCTGATGATTGAACCCCTGGTGATGCTGCCCAACGATGTTCGCGGCGGCTACCAAGTTGACGGGGACGCGGAGAAGATCATCACGCTGGTTCGGCTGGCGAGCGAAATGGGTGCGGACATCATCAAGGCCGATCCGACGTCGAACCCCGAGGATTTCCATCGGGTCGTCGAAACGGCGCGGGTGCCGGTTCTGGTGCGCGGCGGCGGCAAGGAGGATTTGAAGACGGTCCTCAAGAAATCGGCCGCACTAATGGCGCAGGGCGCCAGGGGGATGGTCTACGGCCGCAATATCTATCAGCATGACAATCCGAAAGCCGTGGTCAACGCGCTGATGGCCATGATCCATCACGGCGCATCCGGCGATGAAGCATGGGATATCTACAATCGTGGCTGACCGGATGCGCTATCTGCTGGGACTTGATGCCGGCAACACGGTGATCAAGGCGGTACTGTTCGATCTCGACGGCAATCAGATCGCCATGCACGCGCTCGATGGCCAGAGCTCAAACCCCGAGCCGGGCTTCGTCGAGCGGGATCTCAATGAACTGTGGCGCAATGCGCATCAGGCCATTCGCAGCTGTATCGAACAGGCCGGCATCGATCCGGGCGCCATCGCCGGCGTTGGCTGCGCCGGGCACGGAAACGGACTTTACCTGCTGGACAGGGACCATGCGCCGCTGCTCGGCATCCAGTCGCTCGACAGCCGTGCGGCGCGGCTTGCCGACGAGCTTGCGGCGGGAGAAACAGGCGATCTGCTGCAGCAGATCTGCCTGCAGAAGCCATGGCCCTCGCAAACGCCGACGCTGCTCGCCTGGGTCAAGCGGGAGAGACCGGAGCTTTACGGCAAGGCCGCCACAGTGCTCCTGTGCAAGGACTTCATCACCTACAAGCTCACCGGCCGACTGGTCTCCGATGTGTCCGACATGAGCGGATGCGGGTTGCTGAAAATGCCGGACTGCGTCTACGACCGGGACCTCATGGGGCTCTACGGGCTGGACAACGCCCGTGACCTGCTGCCGGATCTTCTCGCGCCGCGCGATGTTGCGGGCCATGTGACGGCGGAGGCGGGCGCTCTCACCGGGCTGTGCGAGGGCACGCCCGTGGTCGCCGGGCTCTTCGACGTGGTGGCCTGTGCGCTCGGATCGGGCGTCGTCGCCAACGGCCAGGCATCTATCATCGTCGGCACCTGGAGCATCAACCAGGTCGTCTCCGCCAAACCGACGGAAACGGCAGACGTGTTCATGGTTTCGGGCTTCGGCGAGGGGCGGTTTCTCAATATCGAGTCGAGCGCGACATCGGCCGCCAATCTCGAATGGTATGTGCGGGAGTTCGTCGAGCGCAGGGGCCATCACGACGATCCGTTCGGCCACTGCAACCGGCTTGTGGCCGACACCGAACCGGCATCTGACGATCCGATGTATCATCCTTTCCTCTATGGCGCCCGGCTTGGGTCGGACATGCGGGCCGGCTTCTACGGGATTTCCGGCTGGCACAGGGAAGGCCACATGCTCAGGGCGCTCTATGAAGGCGTCATGTTCGAGCATCGCCGGCATATCGAGGTGCTGACCAAGGCCGGAGTGCGCTTCGACGAGATCATTCTGTCGGGCGGAGGAGCCCGCAGCCAGGTCTGGCCGCAAATATTTGCCGATGGTCTGGGCAAGAAAGTGACGGTCGCAGCTTGTCTTGAAACCGGTGCGCTGGGCGCGGCAATCGCGGCGGGGTGCGGCGCGGGCGTTGTCGGCTCCTACGAGGCGGGGGTCGAAAAGATGACCCGGGCCAGAACGACGTTCGAGCCGGATCCGGACTTGCGCGGTCACTATGATCGCCGGTATCGAATGTTCATCGACCTCGGTGCGGATATGCGCCGTTTCTGGAGCACATTGCGCGATGCCTGATACGGCTGCTGCCGGCGGCAGCTTCGATTACATCATTGTCGGCGCGGGCACAGCAGGATGCGTGCTTGCCAACCGCCTGTCGGCGAACCCCAGAACGCGGGTGCTGCTGCTCGAGGCCGGCAAGAGCGACAATTACCACTGGATCCATGTTCCGATCGGCTACCTGTACTGCATCGGCAATCCGCGCACGGACTGGATGATGAACACGGTTCCGGAGGCAGGCCTCAACGGCCGAAAGCTGGTCTATCCGCGCGGCAAGGTGCTGGGCGGCTGCACCTCGGTCAACGGCATGATCTACATGCGCGGCCAGGCGGCCGATTACGATCGGTGGCGGCAGATGGGCAATGCCGGCTGGGGCTGGGACGATGTGCTGCCCTATTTCAGGAAGAGCGAGGATCATCATGCCGGCGCCAGCCTCACCCACGGGGCGGGGGGCGAGTGGAAAGTATCAAGGCAGCGGGTGGTCTGGGACATTCTCAAGGCTGTCCAGCAAGGCGCCAGGGAATTCGGCATCGAGCCCACCGATGACTTCAACTCGGGCACGAATGAAGGGTCCGGTTTCTTCGAGGTCAACCAGGATCGCGGTGTCCGCTGGAATGCCGCCAAGGCGTTTCTCAGGCCGGTGCGCGGCCGGAAGAACCTCGAGGTGCTGATCGAAGCCCACACGCAGCGGATCGTGTTCGAGGGCCGCCGCGCCACGGGCGTCGTCTACGAACACAAGGGCGTGCAGTATCGGGCGAATGCCGGGTGCGAAGTGATCCTTGCCGCCGGGGCGATCAACTCTCCCAAACTGCTCGAGCTGTCGGGCGTGGGCGATGCACATCACCTGTCGGCGCTCGATATTTCCGTCATCCATGATCTCAAGGGCGTGGGCGAGAACCTCCAGGATCATCTTCAATTGCGGACGGTCTTCAAGGTGAAGAACACGCGGACGCTGAACGAGCAGGCCAACAGCCTGGTCGGCAAGATCCAGATCGGCCTGCGCTATGCGTTGTCGCGCAGCGGGCCGATGTCGATGGCGCCAAGCCAGTTCGGGATGTTCACCAGAAGCGATCCGGCGCTGGCGACACCCGACCTCGAATATCATGTTCAACCATTGTCGACCGACAGGCTGGGCGATCCGCTGCATGCTTTCCCGGCCATCACGGTGTCGGTCTGCAATCTCCGGCCCGAGAGTATCGGCTCCTGCCATATCGGTTCCGCGGACACCGGCCGGCAACCGGACATAAGGCTCAATTATCTCAGCGCCGAAGCCGACAAGCGGGTGGCCGTCGCGTCGATCCGCCAGGCGCGGCAGATCATGACCGCGAAAGCGCTAGAGCCCTTTTCTCCGGAAGAAATCCTTCCCGGCCCCTTGCATGAGACCGATTTCGACCTGCTGCGCGAGGCGGGCAACATCGCCACCACGATCTTTCATCCGGTAGGAACCTGCAAGATGGGATCAGATGACAGGGCGGTGGTCGATGCCAGGCTGCGGGTCCACGGGACCGGCAATCTGCGGGTGGTCGATGCGTCCATCATGCCGCAAATTGTCTCCGGCAACACCGCCTCGCCCGTCGTCATGATCGCCGAGAAAGCGGCCGACATGATTCTTCATGACAGGGCATATACGGTCAGTCGACGCCTACCTCGTGAAGCCGAGCGGCACGGAGAAGGCCCAGCTTGACCGGCCGGCATCGGCGGGGATCTGCGGGAAGGGCGCCGCGCGGCGCACCGCTTCGGCCGCGGCCCCGTCAAGGACCGGCGAGCCGGAACTCCGCGCGATCCGGACGTTGCTGACGCCGCCATTGCTGGCGACCACGAACGAAACGACGACCTCGCCACGTATGCCCTGCCGCCTTGCTTCCTGCGGATAGCGCAGCGAGCGGCGGAGTTTCGAGGCGACCTTTCCGGGATAGTTGGAAACGGCCGCATTTCCGGCGGCGGCGGTGCGCTTGGCGGCCACGGTGCCGCTTGAGGCCTTGCTGGTCGTTGCAAGCTGCTTGCCGCCATCTCCCGCCCCTTTGGGCTTGGAGGCCGTGCGTTGCGCCTCACGATCCGGCTTGGTCTTCTCCGGCTTGGTCTGGGCAGCTTTCGGCTTCTGCGGCGCGGCCGCGGCCGGCTTTGGTTTCGCGCTTGCAGTCTGGGTCGGCTCGGGGCGGGGCACCGGCACCGGTATGGTCTCAGGCAGGGCGGTTTCCGGTTCCGCCTCAGCTGCTGGCTCGACCTCTTCCACCGGGGCGAGGGACGCCAGTTCCTCGGACTGCGCCGGCACGGCCTCGATCACGGGCGTGGAATCGAGGGGCTCGGAGACCTGGCTTTGCACCGGTTCGGCGGGCGCCGTGGCCTGCTGTTCCGCAGGGGCGATTTCGCTCGGCTGCAGGCTTGCCGCGGGGGCGGGCTCAAGGGCTGCTTCGGTCATCGGCTCGACCGGCTTGGTTTCTACCGGCTGGATTGAAGCCGTGTCGCTCGGGGCGACAGTCTCTGCCTCGTGGGGAGGCGTTTCGACAGGCTTGAGCTCCTCGCCGGGATCTCCGGCCATCACGCTGTCCTCAAATGCGGTGCCGATGAACAGCTGGCTGGTCGCCGCGCCGCCGGCAATCTCCATCGTTGGCTCCGGCGGCACGAAGATCGCCGCAGCAGCCACATGCATGGCAAGCGAGAGCCCCACGGCGGCTGCGATCTTGATGCCGGTGCGGTTCATTCCGGCGCCCGCTCGGCAATGAGGACGATGCGGTCGATGCCGGCCCTGCGCAGATCGTCGATCGTGTCGAGCAGGTCGATTGCCGGAAGCGCCCGGTCGGCTGCGATCCGCAGCGGGCGCGGGTCCGAGCCGTCCTGCTGCAGGCCTTGCCAGCGCAGGACGTGATCGCTCGTGGGCAAGGCCTCGCCGCGCCAGGTCAGGGTCCCGTCGGCGCGGACGAACAGCATGTCCGGAGGGGAGGCGGGGTCGGTCGCCGCCAGGGTGATGAAATCGACGTCACTGTCCGGCGCCGGCGCGAGCGTGCCGGCGACCAGGAAAAAGATCAGCATCAGAAACACCACATTGATCAACGGCACCGTGTTTTCCGGCTTCCGCGACGTCCGCATCGGGGCGATCCGTTTCATCGCGGCCTCCTGGCAACGGTGACCGGCATCCCGGCCTTGCTGACTTCGGCCATCAGGGCCACGAAATCCTGAGAAGCGGCATCGGCGCCGACGATCACCAGGAGATGCCGGGCGCCGCCATCCTTCAATTCGGCAAGGCTGCCGCCGATGGATTCGAGCGGGGAGATCATGCCGTTGAGTTTGAGTTCGCCCGCGGAGACAGACAGAATCACGTCAGGCCGGGAGAGCTGGCTTGACGCACTGCCGCCGCCGGCGAAGCTGATCTCCGAGTACCGCGAGAAGGTGGAGGACAGCATGAAAAACAGCAGCAGGAGAAAGATCACGTCGATCAACGTCGTGAGCGAGAGCCTGGAATGGCGCCGGACCGGAAGATCAATTCGCAAGTTGCGGCTCCCCGGAAACTCCTCTCAGGGACGGCGCCGCGACCTTGGGAGCAATGCCAGCGAGAATGTCACTGGTGAGCGTCTCAATGGCGATGCGTTCGTTTTCCACCCGGGTTTCGAACCATGTCAGGATCACCGAGACGGGCATCGCCACGGCCAGTCCCACCGCGGTTGTCAGCAAGGCCACCCAGATGCCGCCGGCCAGGATCGAGGGATCCACGGCGTTGCCGGCGGACTGCAGATCCTTGAAGGCCGCGATCATGCCAAGGACCGTTCCGAAAAGGCCCATCAGCGGTGAAAGCTGCGCGACGGCATCCAGGAACCTGAATCCCGACTGCAAGGCGTGCAGCCGTTCGGTCGCCAGCCTGGCGAGCCGCTCCTCGATAGCCTGTTTGTCGAGACGGTTCGTCATCACGAGCCTGATGGCCTCGGCGACCGTCTCGGCGGCTGGGTTTCGGCCCTGTGCCGCCAGGTCGTGGGCTTCGCGGGCCCGTCCGGAGGCGAACAGGGACACGGCCTGTTCCGCGCGCCGCCTGGATCCGACTCCCGCGAATGAGAACTGGTAGGTTTTCATGAGGATGACTGCGAGGCTCATGATCGAGACCGCCAGCAGAATGGACACCACGGGGCCGCCCAGATTGAGGAAGGCGCCGATCTGCGAAATGATGTTGTCGGTTGACGGCATCGGGAATGCCTTTCTTTGAATCAGCGGCCGAAGTCGATTCCGGCTCGATTGGCAGTGGTGAGATCCGTCTGGCATCGGGCCAGGTCGACGCCCTCTCCGGCGCAGCGCGATACGCCATTGACGAGCATGCGTGTCAGGGCGCTGCAGTCGGTCTGCGCCAGGTCAAAGCGGCGGACCAGGGTCTTGCCCGCGGGCAGCATGCCGAAGTCGAAAACGGTCATCAGGCTGATCAGGCCCGCCTGGTCGAACATCACGAGTTCGAAGGCCGTCTCGTCGAGGCTGGCGTCATAGCCGTTCCTCACGAGCAGGGTGGCGCGGCAGGCCGCGCCGTTCTGCTCGAGGCGATTGAGTTCGAGATGGAGGCCGGCAGCCGCCGGCCCCTTTTCCTGTCCGGCGGCCGGCGCCGACAGCATTGCTGTCAGCGCCAGTCCCGAGGCAAAACATGTAATGCCCCGCCTCATTCCTACCACCCGAACTTCCTGGCCAGCGAGACCTTGAACGTCCGGCCCTTGGAATAGTCGTTGTTCAGGAATTCCTTGTGGTTCTTGTCAAAAACGTTGTCGACCCCGAACTGGGCTTCCCAACCGGCAAACTGTCCGTCCTTCGGCGCCCAGGACAGGAACACGTCATGCACGTTGAAGGACTGGGAGAAACGGCTGGCGCTGGCGCCGGCGCAGGTCACCGACGTGGTGGCGTTGCGGCAGGAATCCTGCGGACCGGCGACAATGCGGGATTTCAGGCCGAACGCGATGTCCCTGTCGGGCAGGCGGCCGCCAACGGTGAAGGACAGCTCGTCCGGCGCGACCGTCGTCAGATACTGGTTGTTGGTGGAGTTGCGACCCACGACATGGGAGTAGCCCGCCGAGGCGAAGACATAGTCGGAGTCATAGGCCACCTCGACTTCCACGCCGTGAATGCGGGCGCGATCGATGTTGAAGTAGCCTTGCGTGTTGTTGAAGCCCGCAACCAGTCCCGAATTGAGCGCGATCAGATCCTGGATCGAATTGTGGAAATAGGTCGTCTTCAGCTGAACGCTGTCGCCGGGCCTGACCACGTCGTAGCCCGACAAGGCAAATCCGCCTTCCCAATTGTCCGACTTTTCCTTCTCCAGGCCGAAGCTGGGAAGGAAGACGGAGCGGCTCGACGTGGTCGAGAAGACTTCGTCGATGGTCGGGAAGCGTTCGGTGTGGGCGAAGGAGCCGAAGACCGCGACGGTTTCGTTGATGCGGTAGTGGGCGGCGATCTTGGGCGAGACCGCGGTGTCTTCGAAGTCACGGCTGATGCCGGTCGAGGCGTTCGGGGACAGCCGGCGGGTGTCGAACCGGATGCCGGGGATGAGCGTCAGCTTCTCGTTCCAGACGAATTCATTCTGAACGAATATGCCGTTGCGCAGGTCGGTGCCTTCCGGATGGAAGCCGATGCCGTTGGCCGCAGCCGGGCCGGTCAGAACGTCCGCCGTGCGTTCCTGGTGGGCGACCTGCCAGCCATAGGTCAGGTGGTTGGTCCAGTTTTCACCGCTGAATTCCGAGGTGTTCTCGATGTTGAACTGCGCGGTGAGATAGCCGTAATCGCTGTCGCAGAAGAGAGCGCTGCTGGCGCAGGTCAGCCCGAACGACCGGTTGCCGGTGGCGTTGCGCTGCTCGGTGGCGGTGTTCGAGTAGGATGCGGACACCTTAACGTCGAGCCAGTCATTGTCGGAGAACGGATTCTCGTAAGAGGCAACGATCGTGTCGTCGACCACATGCCGGTCGACATAGCCGAAGGTTGGCATGCCCATGACTACCGCGTCGGAACCGGTCTGGGAGAAGTCCTGCTGGTCGCTATCGGAATCCCAGCGCTGGTAGGAGAGCCGCGCGCTTCCCTCGTCGCCGACATTTGCCGTCACCTTGGCTAGTCCCGACCAGGTGTCGAAGAAGGTGGAGCGGACTTCCGTTCCGTTGCCGGTGGTGTAGTTGTCGGCGGTGCGATAGTTGCCGGTCAGCAGGAACTCGGCATCCGGGCTCAGGCGCTGCGCCAGCACGAAGGAGCTGAGCCAGCCCTGCTCATTGGACGAGTAGCTGCCCTTCAGCTTCAGGGCGCCGTTCTGGCCTTCTTCGATGAAATCGGAGGCATCCTTTATGGTGAAGTTGATGACGCCACCCAGTGCGCCCGAACCGTAGAGCGTCGAGGACGCCGGCCCGCGCAGCACTTCCACCTGCTTGTAGAGCTCGGGATCGGAAAAGAACCCGCCCATCCGGTACTGTTCATAGAACTTGTTGACGCCGTCGACATTGACGATGATCCGGCCTTCCTCGCCGGCATTCTCCGGCGCGCCAACGCCGCGGATGTTGAAGGTCTGGCCAAAGGCGCGATCCGACCCGGACGTGTTGACACCCGGAATGCGCTTGAGAACATCGCCGATCAGCGTCGCCTGCTCGCGATCAATGTCTTCCTGGCCAACGACCGTGACCGCCTGGGGCGTGTCTATCGCGACTTTTTCCTGGCCGGCGCCGACGACCAGCCGCTGCAGCAGCGTCGTGCTTGCCGGCCTTGTGGAGCCCGCGCTGGCACCTTCGTCGGTCGCCTCCTGGGCGTGGACATTCTGTCCGATTGTCACCACACATAACGCCATACCGCACATCAGATGCGCGTTGCGCCGCTTCACCAAACCCATGACCCTACTCCTGTTAAAAGCGTTGAGTGCTGGCTGGCCGTGGGCTTGCTTGCATGACGATGTGAGGAAAAATATGAAATTCTGACTCAACTATTGTGTTCGATATAAAACATGATAATTCTTGTCAAGAAATAACGCACAGCCATCAACCCTCGCCCAGCCAGCCTCCAGCCAGCCCAGCGAGCCGAGGGATAATCCCAGCATGAACACTACAAAAAGCCAGCACGATCACGACCGCGCGGGATCGCTCCAAGCTTCCGCCGTGCGGGCGATCGAAACACCCTTTGCACCCAAGATGCCCGTCTTCGACAGCGCCCAGTTGTTTGGCCCGTCGAGCGAAATCGGCATTCTGCATCAGGGGTCGCTCTACCGCCTGAAGATCACGCGGCAGGGCAAACTCATTCTCAACAAGTAAGAGGCTTCGGCAAATGGCAAACACACTCGACCCTGCGGCGATACGAGCGGCGCAGGCCGACAATCCGAAAATGCGCGCGCGCGATCTGGCCGCAACCCTGGGCATTGCCGAGGCTGAATATGTGGCCGCCTGGTGCGGCGAAGGCGCGACCCGCCTGAATCTGGATTTCAATCGCATCTTTCCGGCTCTTGAAGCGCTCGGCGAAGTCATGGCGCTGACCCGCAATGAAAGCGCGGTTCACGAGAAGACCGGGGTCTACGATAAGTTCCATGGCGGCAAGGTCGCGGCGATGATGCTGGGCGAAACCATCGACATGCGGATGTTCTCCAAACACTGGGTCCACGCCTATGCGGTGGAAACGCGCGATGCAGACAGTGTCCGCCACAGTCTGCAATTCTTCGACGCCCATGGCGAAGCGGTCCACAAGATCCATTCCCGGCCCGCCACCGATCTCGCCGCGTGGAGCGATCTGGTCGCTGAATTTGCCCATGAGGACCAGCCGGACACGGTGGCGCTCGAAGCAAAGGTCCCAGCCACCAGGAAGACGGGCTCGGAACCTGCGCTTGACGAGCTGCGCGATCGCTGGAGCCGCATGACCGATACCCATCAGTTCGTCTCGATCCTGAAGAAGCTCGATCTCGACCGCATCGACGCGGTGCGCGGCGTCGGCGAGGACTATGCCTGGCAGATCGACACCTCCGCCGTCGGCGCGATGCTGAAGCTGTCGGCCAATGAGAAGCTTCCCATCATGTGCTTCGTCGGCAATCCCGGCTGCATCCAGATCCATTCCGGTCCGGTCGAATCGATCAAGGAGATGGGACCCTGGCTCAATGTGCTCGATCCGGGTTTCAACCTGCATCTGCGCCAGGATCACGTCAAGGAAGTCTGGGCGGTTCGCAAGCCGACCGACAAGGGCCACGTCACCTCGCTCGAAGCCTATGACGCGGCGGGCGATCTGATCGTCCAGTTCTTCGGCAAGCGCATCGAGGGCCAGGACGAGCGCGAGGGCTGGCGCATGATCATGGAGCAGTTGCCGCGTGTCCAGGCCGAGAGGGCGATCGCATGAGCATCGCCAGGAGATTGACCCGGCGCGGGCTGATCTGGAGCGCCGTCGCCGTCGCCGCTCTTGCTGGCGGCGGCGTGACGGCATGGCCCGCCTTCGCGGACGAACCGAACCGCATCGTCGTCATCGGCGGCTCGCTCACCGAAATCGTCTATGCACTGGGCGAGGAGGACCGGCTGATCGCGCGCGACAGCACCAGCGTCTTTCCCGAAGCCGCGAGCAAATTGGCCGATGTCGGCTATATCCGCCAGCTTTCGCCGGAAGGCGTGCTGTCGGTGGGTCCCGACATGATTCTCGCGCTCGAGGGCTTCGGCCCGCCGGAAGCCGCCAATGTCATCTCCCAGGCGGGCATTCCTGTCATCGTCGTTCCCGACGGCTATGACAGCGGCTCGATCACCGCCAAGATCCGCGCCACGGCCCAGGCGCTCGGCCGCGCCGAGGCGGGCGAGGAACTCGCGGCAAAGGTCGGCGCCGATCTCAAGGCCGCCGAAGACTTCGCGGCGGGGATCACGGACAAGCGCCGGGTGCTCTTCCTGCTCTCGGTCCAGGGTGGACGGCTGATGGCGGCCGGCGGCAAGACCCATGCGGATGGTATCATCACGCTTGCGGGCGGCGTCAACGCGATGTCCGGGTTCGACGGCTACAAGGAGGTCTCCAATGAATCCGTGCTCGAGGCGGCGCCCGATCTGATCCTGAGAATGCGCGGTGGCCGTGACCCGTCCAGTGACGCGGAGGTGCTGAGCCATCCGACAATCGCCGCCACGCCCGCCGGCAAGGCCGGCAAGGTTGTCGGGATGGACGGCCTCTTCATCCTTGGCTTCGGGCCGCGCACGGCCCAGGCCGCGCGCGAGTTGAGCGAAGCGCTCTACGCTGACATCCCGGCAGTCGGCAACTGAGAATGCTCCATCGCACAGTCCAAAGACAGGCCGCATCGGCGTATCGGCCCCATCTTGAAGGCGATCGTTCCCTGCGCGCCCGTTGCGCAATCGTTGTCCTGGCGGCGATGCTGGTGCTGACCATGGGTTTTGCCTTGCAGGTCGGCGCGTTCGATGCGCCGACGCTTCGCATCCTCTTGGCCTGGGCCGGTCTTGACGATGGCCAGGGGCTAAAGGCGGTGGACGAGATCGTGATCCTGAGCATCCGCCTGCCGCGGGTGATCATGGGCGCACTGGTCGGGGCTGCGCTTGCCGTGTCCGGCGCGGTCATGCAGGGCCTGTTCCGCAATCCGCTGGCCGATCCCGGCATTGTCGGCGTGTCCGCCGGGGCGAGCCTGGGCGCGGTCGCCATCATCGTGCTGGGCGGCACGGTGCTTGCGCCCTACGCCGAGCTGACGGGGGCCAACGCGCTGCCCTTCGCGGCCTTTCTGGGCGGTCTCGCCTCGACCTACATCCTCTATTCCATCGCCACCCGCGAGCGCCGCACCTCGGTGGCGACCATGCTGCTGGCAGGCATCGCGCTCGGCGCCTTTGCCCTTGCCATGACCGGCCTGCTGATCTTCGTCGCCGACGACCTGCAGCTTCGCCAGATTTCCTTCTGGAGCCTGGGCTCGCTTGCCGGCGCCACCTGGGAGAAGGTATTCTCGGTGATCCCGATCATCCTGCCGGCGCTCGCAGCCAGCCTCTATCTGGCCCGGGGACTGAATGCTCTGGCCTTCGGCGAGGCCGCCGCGGTGCACATGGGCGTTTCCCTGCAGTCCGTCAAGAATGTCGCCATCTTCGCGATCGCGGCGGCGACAGGCGCTGCCGTCGCCGTGTCGGGCGGCATCGGGTTTGTCGGCATCGTTGTGCCGCATGTCCTGCGGCTTCTGATCGGTCCGGATCACCGCTACCTGCTGCCCGCCTCGGCCCTGCTCGGCGCGGTGTTTCTCATCCTCGCCGATTGCGTCAGCCGGACCATCGTCCCGCCGGCCGAACTGCCGATCGGGATCGTCACCGCAGCCATCGGCGCGCCGTTCTTCCTCTGGATCCTGTTGCGCCGGCGCGGGATCATCGACCTGTAAGGACCGCCACCATGGTTGAAGCCGAGAGCCTGACCGTGCAGTACGGCCATCATCTGATCCTCCGCGAGATCGACTTCGCGGCCGAAGCCGGCTCAGTCAGCGTGATTGCGGGGCCGAACGGCTCGGGCAAGACGACGCTCCTGAAGGCGTTGTGCGGTGATCTGCCCCATACGGGGACGATCCGCCTGAACGGCCATGATATCCGAGACCTCAAGCCCTACCAGATGGCCGCCCGCCGCGGCGTGCTGGCCCAGGAGACCACGCTCAGCTTTCCCTTCACGGTGGCAGAGGTCGTGCGCATCGGCATTTCCGCACGGAGCAATCCTCCTGCAGATCGCGGCTTCCGCGAGCGGCGGGTGATGGAAGCCCTGGCGGCGGTCGATCTCGCCGGCTTCGCAGGACGCTTCTACCAGGAACTCTCCGGCGGCGAGCGCCAGCGTGTTCAGCTGGCGCGGGTTCTCTGCCAGATCTGGGAGCCGGTAGATGAAAGCGGACCGTGCTGGCTGTTCCTGGACGAGCCGGTGTCAAGCCTCGACATAAGGCACCAGATCGGGGTGATGGAACTGGCGGCGGATTATGCGCGGCGCGGCGGCGGCGTGATCGCGGTGATGCACGACCTGAACCTGACGGCCATATTCGCCGACCGGGTCACACTGCTGTCGGGCGGCACCATCGTCGCGTCGGGCGCGCCGGACGCGGTCATGAGCGACGCCGCCCTGTCCGAGACATTCGGGTGCCGGCTGCGCGTCGGCCTCAAGCCTTCCAACGGTCTCTTCGTCCTGCCTCACTCGGTCTCCGATCACGTCGGGTCCCGGTGAGACGCGGCGCGCCGATGCCTCCCGTTTGAGCCTCCCGGCCCGCCAGGGGACAGGATCGGGGTCTCGAGGCGCAAGTCCTGGAAAACGGGCCATGACACTCGAAGCCCGCGGGCAAGGCTGGAGGTCAATGACTTTTCAGAGCCTCACTCCATGGCGGCAGCCCTGCCGGCAGAGCGGCGGACCACTCCGGCTATCTCGGTTAACTGCTTGGACAAGGGGCTGGTCTTGCGCCAGATCATGCCGATGGTGCGCGCCGGTTCGGGCGCAGAAAAGCGCGAGATGGACACAGGTGCAGACCGGGTTTCCACCGCGATGGCCATTTCCGGGATCAAGGTCACGCCCAACCCGGCGCCGACCATCTGCACCAGGGTGGCGAGCGAACTCGCGTCGAGGATCTCGCGTGGCCGTGACGACTGAATGCTGCAGAACGACAGGGCCTGATCGCGAAAGCAGTGGCCTTCCTCCAGCAGAAGCAGCTTCATCTCGCGCAGATCCTCGTGATTGGGCACCGGCTTGTTCGCGTCTGCCTGCGGCCTGACCAGAACGAAGGTTTCTTCAAAGAGGGCAATCTCTGTGAGCGAGGGTTCTGAGACTGGAAGTGCAACGATGGCCGCGTCGAGCCGTCCCTCGGACAGTTCCTCGACCAGCTTGGGTGTCACGGTTTCGCGGACCTGCACATCGATCCTGTCATTCATCAGGGTCAGATGGCTGATGATAGCCGGAAGCAGATAGGGCGCAATCGTCGGGATAATGCCAAGGCGCAGGCGGCCGACCAGGCGGTCCGCGGAGGCGCGCGCGAGTTCGCCCAGTTCCTCCACGGATTGGAGGATCGGGCGTACGCGCGAGGCGAACTCCTCGCCGAAATTCGTCAGCCTGACCTGGCGGTGGCCGCGTTCAAACAGATCCGTCCCAAGCGACTTTTCCAGTTCCATGATCTGCACCGACAAAGCGGGCTGCGAAATCGCGCAGGCACTGGCGGCCTGTCCGAAGTGCCGGTGTTGTGCCAGAGCCTCGAAGTAGCGAAGCTGCTTGAGTGTCATGTTTCTCATAATTTCAGATTATCAAACTGATCAGTAAAAACAACTTAAACCAATGACACGGGTTTGCTATGTTGATAGCCTATAAGGGAGAGCATCCAGATTTATCGCTTCGCGCCCCGCGCACGGAGACGCGCAAATCGGTTTCAGGCCCGGTGGCGACAGGGTTTTCCCCGGCGCGCACGGGCTCATCCGGATGAATCATAAGCACAGGCTTTGAAAACAACACGACAACAGGCAGGATCGGAGAGAATTATGAATGTAGTCGCGAAAGTGGGAAAATGCCCCGTGGCGCACGGCGCCACCAACATGAGCATGCGGTCGAACCGTGACTGGTGGCCGAACCAGCTCAATCTGAGGATCCTTCATCAGAACTCCGCGCTCAGCGATCCGATGGGAGAAGGCTTCAACTATGCCGAGGAGTTCAAGAAGCTCGACCTCGACGCGGTCAAGGCAGACCTTCACAAGGTCATGACCGACAGCCAGGACTGGTGGCCGGCCGATTTCGGACATTACGGCCCGTTCTTCATCCGCATGGCCTGGCACAGCGCCGGAACCTATCGCACCGCCGATGGCCGTGGCGGCGCCACCTCGGGCAGCCAGCGGTTCGCACCGCTCAACAGCTGGCCCGACAACGTCAACCTCGACAAGGCACGCCGCCTGATCTGGCCGGTCAAACAGAAATACGGCAACAAGATCTCCTGGGCCGACCTGATGATCCTGACCGGCAACGTGGCGCTCGAATCCATGGGGTTCAAGACCTTTGGATTCGCCGGAGGTCGTGCCGACATCTGGGAGCCTGAGGAAGACATCTACTGGGGCGGCGAGAGCGAATGGCTGGGCGACCAGTCGCGCTACAGCGGCGAGCGCAGCCTTGAAAACCCGCTTGCCGCGGTGCAGATGGGACTCATCTACGTCAATCCGGAAGGCCCGAACGGCACGCCGGATCCGCTGGCTTCGGCCCGGGACATCCGCGACACCTTCGAGCGCATGGCGATGAATGACGAGGAAACGGTCGCCCTGATCGCCGGCGGCCACACCTTCGGCAAGACCCATGGCGCAGGCGATGCGGCGCATGTCGGCGCCGACCCGGAAGCCGCCGGACTGGCGCAGCAGGGCTTCGGCTGGGCCAGCAGCTATGGCGCCGGAAAGGGCGGCGACACGATCTCGTCCGGGCTCGAGGTGACCTGGACCGAGACGCCGACGCAATGGAGCAACAACTACTTCGACAACCTGTTCGGCTATGAGTGGGAGCTGACCAAGAGCCCGGCAGGCGCGCATCAGTGGACGCCCAAGAACGGTGCCGGCGCCGGCAGGGTGCCGCATGCGCATGATCCCTCCCAGCGCGTCGCGCCCGCGATGCTCACCTCCGACATCGCCCTGATCGCCGACCCGGCTTACGAGAAGATTTCGCGCCGGTTCCATCAGAACCCGCAGGAATTTGCCGATGCCTTCGCCCGCGCATGGTTCAAGCTGACCCATCGCGACATGGGGCCGAAGTCCTGCTATCTCGGACCGGAAGTGCCGGCGGAAGACCTGCTGTGGCAGGATCCGATCCCGGCCCGCGACCATCCGCTGGTCGATGCCAACGACATTGCCGCCCTGAAGGCCAAAATCCTGGAAGCCGGCCTCTCGGTCTCCGATCTCGTCACCACGGCCTGGGCTTCGGCCTCGAGCTTCCGCGGGTCGGACCGGCGCGGCGGCGCCAATGGCGCGCGCATCCGCCTGGCTCCGGCCAGGGATTGGGAGGTCAACCAGCCGGACCAGCTGGCGCGGATTCTGGGTGTCCTCGAGGGTGTGCAGACCGCCTTCAACGCGACCCTGACCGGCGGCAAGAAGGTGTCGCTCGCCGATGTGATCGTTCTGGCCGGTTCGGTCGGCGTCGAGCAGGCGGCAAGGTCCGCCGGCCAGGCCATCGAGGTTCCTTTTGCACCCGGTCGCATGGATGCGTCGCAGGAGCAGACGGATGTGGAATCCTATGGCATGCTTGAACCGGCGGCCGACGGTTTCCGCAACTTCCAGAAGACAAAGTACACGGTGACCGCCGAAGAGCTTCTGATCGACAAGGCCCAGCTTCTGACGCTGACGGCTCCCGAAATGACCGCTCTCGTCGGCGGCCTGCGGGTTCTTGGCGCCAACCATGGCGGCTCCGGGCACGGCGTCTTCACCAGCGCCCCCGGACAACTGACCAACGACTTCTTCGTCAACCTTCTTGACATGGGCACGGTGTGGAAGCCGGTCAGCCCGGAAGAGGACGAGTTCGAGGGCCGCGACCGGAAAACAGGCGAACTGAAGTGGACCGGCACCCGCGTCGATCTGGTGTTCGGGTCCAATTCGCAGCTTCGCGCGATCGCCGAGGTCTATGCCCAGAGCGATGCGAAGGCGAAGTTCGTCAAGGATTTCGTCGCAGCCTGGACCAAGGTGATGAACGCCGACCGCTTCGATCTCGTCTGATCCGAGCCGGCAGCAATTTCGGGCGCGGGTGGTTTCCATCCGCGCCCGATCCATGTCTGGCCCCCGAATGACTGGTTGTTTTCCCGAGTGCCCGCACCCGGTCGCCCTGGTGCAGGAGGCCATGTTCTGAGGCCAGTCCTTTACGGCGAAGGCGGAACCGGGGTTCTGTTTTTCCATTGTGATGTCAAGGGATCGGTGCTCATCTAGGCCCCATTGATGTGGAGGCAGTGTGCCTGGCGGAGGCTCTACCGCCGCACAAGGAAGAAGTGGCCGTTCTTGATGCGAATGAGTTGGAACCTCTGGATCGGCTTGCTGGCGATATCGGCCATCGCGGTGTCCCTGTTGAATCTGGAACGCGGCCGATCCGGCCTTGAGATCACGCAGACGGAGGTGGGCACAACGCCGGTCACGCTCACGCGGAAGGGCGGCGACAGCGGCCCTGTCGTGGTGATCGCCCATGGCTTTGCCGGGTCGCGGCAGCTGATGCAGGCCTATTCACTGACGCTGGCGCACTCCGGATACACTGTGCTCTCCTTTGATTTCGAAGGTCACGGCCGCAATCCGGAGCCGATGTCGGGCGATGTGACATCGATCGATGGCACGACTGCGCTTCTGGTCGACGAGACCCGCCGCGTCATCGCCCATGGGCGCGAATTGCCCGCCGCAGCGGGCGGGCTGGCGCTGCTCGGCCATTCGATGGCGACCGATATTCTCGTGCGGGCGGCAATTGCCGAAGGCCGGCAAGGCTCTCCTGTCGATGCGGTGGTGGCGATTTCGATGTTCTCCGAGGCGGTGACGGCTCAAGAGCCGCGCCGGCTGCTCGCGATCAGCGGCCAATGGGAGCGCGCGCTGCGCGCGGTTGCGCTCTCCGCCATCAGACTGGTCGAGCCGGATGCACAGGAAGGGCAGACGGTGGAAACCGATGGCGTTGCGCGACGGGCCGCCGTCGCCCCCTATGTCGAACATGTCGGGGTCCTCTACAGCGCCACGGCGCTGCGCGAGGCACGCGACTGGCTGGACGCCGCTTTCGGCCGGCAGAGCGAGACTCTAATCATCCAGCCGGGCCTCTGGATCCTGCTGCTGATGGGCGGGATTGTCCTGCTCATGCGTCCGCTGGTGGCCTTGCTCCCGACAATCCCGCGTGAGCCGGCGCCTGTATCCGCTCTGCGGTTCTGGGTGGCGGTCGCCGTGCCCGCGCTGCTGGTGCCGCTGGTCGCCACGACGCTCTATGTTCCGTTCCTGCCGGTTCTCGTCGCCGATTACCTGATGATCCATCTCGCTCTCTACGGGGTGCTGCAGTTCCTGCTGCTGCGCGGCGGAAAATGGAAGGGGTCCGGGATCTCGATGTCGGCCGTGATCGTCCTGGTCATCTGGGGGGTCGTCGTGTTCGGGGCCGCCATGGACCGCTATGCGGCGAGTTTCATGCCGAATGCCGAGCGGCTGATGATCATCGCCATCCTGGCGATCGGCACCGTGCCCTTCATGATCAGCGACAGTTACACGTCGGGCGCGGGCAGCGGCGTGTGGTGGCGGCGTCTTGCGGCGCGGGCCGCCATTCTCGTCTCGCTCGGCGGTGCGGCGATGATCGATCCCGAGCGGCTGATGTTCCTGTTCCTGATCCTGCCGGTGCTGGTGCTGTTCTTCTGCGTCCACGGGCTGATGGGGCGCTGGGTGGCGCAGCGATCTGGACCGCTCTCGGCCGGAGCAGGGCTGGGGCTGTGCCTGGCCTGGGCGCTCGGGGTCAGCTTTCCGCTGTTCAGCGCCGGGTGATGTCAAACGGTCAGCAGTAACCCTCGACGCCGATGGCCTGATCGGCGGAGTAGCGGTCGCCATGGGCGAACCCTGCGGGCAGGATCCGCTCGATCTCTGCGAGATGATCCGTCGTCAGGGTCAGGGAAACGCCGTCCGCGCAGTCCTTCAGGTGACCGGCGGAGCGGGTGCCGGGAATGGGGATGACATGGGGCCCGCGCGCCAGGAGCCAGGCGATGGCCAGCGCGATCGGCGTGGCGCCCAAGTCGCGGGCGTAATCCTTGAAAGGTTGAACCGCCGCGATGTTACGGGACAAATTGGGCTCGACAAAGCGTGGATTGGCCTTGCGGAAATCGGTCTCGCCGAAACTCGTGGGGTCCGGCGCCTGGGCGCCGAAGATACCGCGCCCCAATGGCGAGAAGGCCACGAAACCCACGCCGAGATCGAGGCAGGCCTGCACCATGCCCAGATCCGGTTGCCGGGTCCAGAGGGAGTACTCGCTCTGGACCGCGCTGACCGGAGAGACGGCATGGGCCAGCCTCAGCGAAGACGGCGAGATTTCGGAAAAGCCGATGCCGCCGATCTTGCCCTCCTGCCTGAAACGCAAAAGCGTGTGCATGACCTCTTCGATAGGTCGCCCGGCCTCGCGCCTGTGGATGTAGAACAGGTCGACATGATCGACGCCGAGGTTGCGGAGCGAGGTCTCGAGTTCAGCCCTGAGATGGTCCTGGGAATTGTCGAAAAAGCGGGTGCCGGTCGAGGGATCGCGGCGGATGCCGGCCTTGGTAGCGATCCTGAAACCGGACTTGCGCCCCTTCAGGAAGCTGCCGATGGCTTTCTCGGACACGCCCATGCCGTAGACATTGGCGGTGTCGATCAGGGTGATCCCGAGATCCCTGGCCGCCGCCAGCGTCTCATGGCTTTCCTTCTCGGAGGTCGGCCCATAGGGCCCCGCGAAGTTCCAGCAGCCGAGGCCGATGGCGGAGACGCGGGGGCCTGATATTCCCATGTGTCGCTGTTTCATGCGATCCTTCTAGCCGCAGACAAGACGCCGGACAATTCGTCTTTGCATTCTCGGCATCTCAGGCAGGCCACAGGGTAGGTTTCCGAGCGCACGGGCCTAAAGCGAACTGATCTGGTGGGTGGATTGCTCGAGCCAGGCAGGGCTGATGTCGACACCCCAGCCGGGGGCATTGGTCACGGTCGCCTTGCCGTCAACGATGTCGTAGGGCGATGTGACAAACAGGCCGTCCTGCCAGGGATAATAATCCTCGCCCTCGATGGAAAACTCGAGATATTTTCCCGCATTCGGGATGGCGCGCAGCAGGTGCATGGTGAACAGCGTCACCATCGACCAGTTGGCGCAATGGGGCGTGCAGGGCAGGCCGGCCTTGTGGGCCATGTCGGCCACGCGAAGCGTGCGGGTCAGGCCGCCCAGGTAACAGATGTCGGGCTGGACGACATCGACGGCCTTCATCTCGATCATCCATCGCCAGTTGGTCAGCTCGCAATCCTGCTCGCCGCCGGTGACATCAATGGACAGCGCCTCGGCCACTTCCCTGGTTTGCTCGTACTCCCAATAGGGACAGGGCTCCTCGTAATGGCTGATGCCGTTCTGCTCGAGCATCTTGCCGATCTCGATGGCCTGGGCAGGCGCATAGCAGGAATTGGCATCGACCAGCAGTGCAATGCCGTCACCCATCGCCTTGCGCATGGTGGGCACTATTTCCTCTGTCCGGCCCGGCCATTCATCCTTGCCGCGGCCGCACTCCGACCCGATCCTGAACTTGAAGGCGTCAAAGCCGAACTGGTCGCGCAGACGGCTCAAGCGCGCCGCCTCGTCCCTTGGCGTGATGTCCCGCTTCATCGAGGAGGCATAGGCGCGGATGGTTCCCGGCGTTCCGCCGATCAGTTCACACACGGGCTTGCCTTCCAGGCGACCGCGCAGGTCCCAGAGCGCGGTATCGAGGCCGCCTAGCGCGCGTTTCAGGTAGGATCCTGGAAACTTGTGTTCCTTCTCTGGAATAAGATCGACCAGGTGATCGATATCGAGAGCCGACTGCCCGAGTGCATAGGGCGCGACCTGGCGGTGGACGATCTGGGCGGTGATGTCGGCATAATAGGGCGCCACCTGACCCCAGCCGATGGCGCCGGTGTCGGTCGTCACTTTGACAAAACAGACAAATTCGTTGGTGAAGGTTTCAATGTGGGCAATTTTCATGATGAGCGATTCCATGTCGACGTTGGGCAGACCGTAGCGGCACGATTGGACTTACGATAAGGTCCAATCTGGCAAAGCTTGCAAACCAATTTGCACAGGATCAGGGGAGACACTCATGAAGACCAAGGCGGGTGCGATCCTCTCCTCGATCCGGATCGACAGGGCGCAGGACCGGAAGATCAGCGTGCAGCTCTATATGGGGCTGCGCGACATCATCCTGTCGGGCGGACTGACCGGAGGGGAGCGGCTTCCGGCGACGCGCACCTTGGCGAGCGAGGTTGGCGTGTCGCGGACAACCGCGCTCGATGCGGTCAGCCGGCTGATTTCCGAAGGCCTCCTGGAATCGCGGATCGGCGCGGGGACTTTCGTCAGCAATACCATGACGGGCAGGGTGCAGATCAAGCCCGACTCATCGGCGGCTGGCGCCGAGAAGCAGCCGAGGCTGTCGTCCTCGACGCAGCGGGCCTGCAGCCTGTTCGCCGAGCGCCGGCGCCTGCCGAACAAATCCCAGGCCTTTGTCACAGCACTTCCGGCGCTTAATTCCTTTCCGATGGCGCAATGGGCGCGGCTGTCGGCCCGGCACCTGAGGACGGACCGGGATTCGATCATGGGCTATGGCAATCCGTTCGGTTTGCAGCGCCTGCGTGCGGCCATCGCGGCGCATCTCAACGCCAGCCGCGGCATCCAGTGCGATCCCGAGCAGGTGTTCATTGTTGGCGGAGCCCAGCAGGCATTCTCCCTGATCGGCAGCATGCTGCTCGATCAGGGCGAGAAGGTCTGGTTTGAAAACCCCGGCGCCATCGGCGCGCGCAACGCGTTCGTGTCGCAAGGCGCCGAACTGGTGCCCGTGGCGGTGGACGATGAGGGTATTGTCGTCGAGGACGGGCTCGCCAAGGCGCCGGATTTCCGTCTCGCGTTTGTCACGCCCTCGCATCAGCAGCCCTTGAGCAAGGTCCTGAGCCTGTCACGCCGCCTCGCGCTTCTGGATGCGGCGGAGCGGGCCGACGCCTTTATCGTCGAGGACGATTATGACGGTGATTTCTATTTCGGCGATCAGCCGCTTCCGACCCTGAAAAGCATCGATACCCATGCCCGTGTGATCTATGTCGGCACGTTTTCAAAGACGCTGTTCCCGTCGCTGCGGCTGGGCTTCCTCGTTGCCCCCGCCAGCATGGTCGATGCCATGGCCACGGTCTTTTCGTCGGCGCTCAGCGGTGTGCCGACATGGCCCCAGGCCGTCGTTGCCGATTTCATCGACGAAGGGCATTTTTCGACCCATATCCGGACCATGCGGCAACATTACAAGCGCCGGCATGAGGTCCTGCACCAGCACGCAAAAAAACTAGAGCCACACATGCATGTCCAGCGGGCCTCGGCGGGCTTTCACACCGTGGGGTATTTTTTGGATCAGGATCGGAATGAGGGCGACTTCATCAGGGCGGCCGGCGCGGCGGGCCTCACCCTGTCCGGCATTGGCCGCTACTGCCTTGCTCCAATCAGCCGCAAGGGCGTGGTCATCGGCTATGGCGCCGCCAGCGAGGGCGAAATCAAGCAGGGCATGGAGATCATGGCGCAGCTGCTCAAATAGAAGCTCGGCACCCAAAATTGGTATGGAAAAATATCTATAATGGATATGCGGTGCAGTCCAATGAGCAGCTAGGCTTCATATGGTCCGCGCGGGTTATAATCAATAATGCGCTGATTTTCAGAGGGTTCAAAGGGAGTCGAACATGATCATGAAATTAGCAATGGCCGGGCTTCTGGCCACGACCGTCATGGCAGCCGTGCCGGCGCAGGCGGAAACACTGCGCCTTTTGACCTGGGGCTCCTACGCTCCTGACGAACTGGTCAAGAAATTCGAAGCCAAATACCCCGACATCACTGTCGAGGTGACGTTCTCCAACAACGAGGAAATGATCGCCAAGCTGCGCGCCACCGGCGGCTCCGGCTTCGATCTGGCGCAGCCGAGCCATGACCGCATTTTCGCGGTGCAGCAGGAGTATGGTATCTACAAGCCGCTGGATCTTTCCAAGATCAACACCGATGTCATGCAGGCCAATCTCCTGGATGGCGTGAAGGCCAACACCACCATCGATGGCGAAGTCTATGCCGTGCCGCATCAGTGGGGCACGTCGGGCCTGATGGCCAACAAGTCGCTGGCGCCCAACATCTCCGCCTGGGGCGATCTCTGCGACCCGCAATACAAGGGCAAGACCTCGATGCGCCTGCGGCGCACCATCCTGCTCGGGATGGCGTTCGACATGGGCGAGGACCCCTTCGCAGCCTATGCCGATCTCGCCAAGTACCAGGAGATCCTCGACAAGGTCGCCGACAAGCTGATCGGCTGCAAGGACAATCTCAAGGCCTACTGGAAGGGCGGCGACGACCTTTCGGCCATGATGATGTCGGGTGAAATCGTTGCATCGGAAACCTGGGACTCGACCGCCTACAAGCTCTATGGCGAGAACAAGGACATCGTGTTCGTCCCGCCGAAGACCGGCGCGCTGGCCTGGATCGACACTTTCGCGATTCCCGCCAAGGGCGAAGCCGACGATGCCGCCTACAAGTGGATCAACTTCGTGCTTGAGCCCGAAAACGTCACGATCATGTCGGCCAGCACCGGCTCGATGGCGTCGGTAAAGGGCGCCATGGACCTGTTGCCGGAGGACAAGAAGGAAGCGGTCAATGCGGCCTTTTCCGACGAAGCCATGGCCAACCTGAAGTTCTTTGCCAACATTCCGGCGGGTGTCGAGGACATGGAAGGCAAGACGCTCGAAAAGATCAAGGCTGCGACCGGCGCCGAATAAGCCCGGAACCTGCTTCTTCTTCTCCTGAGGCAAGGCAGGACCGCGCAACGTGGTTTGCGCGGTCCTGCCCGAATTCTCAACAATTTCTGACGACACGGCACTGGGCAATCGATGCAATCAACAACCGAGAACGATCTGGAATGTATTGAGGTCAAGAAGCACTTCGGCTCGGTCAGGGCCGTCGATGATGTCTCCTTCGACATTCCCAAGGGATCCTTCTTTTCCATTCTCGGGCCTTCGGGTTGCGGCAAGACCACCCTGATGCGGATGATCGCCGGCTTCGAGCAGCCCAGTTCCGGCGACATCCGGATCAAGGGAAGGTCCGTGATCGGAACCCCGCCCAACAAGCGCAACGTGAAGATGGTGTTCCAGCACCTGGCGTTGTTCCCGATGATGAATGTCTATGAGAACATCGCCTACGGCCTGCGTTGCGCCGGGGCCACCAGGGACGTCATTCGCACCAAGGTGCACGACGTTCTCGCGCGCATATCTTTGCCCGATGTCGCAAATCGCGAAATCAGCCAGCTTTCCGGCGGGCAGAAGCAGCGCATCGCGATTGCCCGCTGCATGGTGCTCGATCCGGATGTGCTGCTTCTGGACGAGCCGCTGGGCGCGCTGGATCTGAAGCTGCGCGAAGCCATGAAGATCGAACTGAAACTGCTGCAGCACCAGTTCGACACGACCTTTGTCTACATCACCCACGACCAGTCCGAAGCACTCGTCATGTCCGACAATGTCGCGATCATGGACAAGGGCAAGTTCGTGCAGATCGGAACGCCGCAGGAGCTTTATCACAATCCCGCGGCCGCCTTTGTCGCCGGTTTCGTGGGAGACACCAATCGCTGGGCGGGCCGGGTCACCCGCGTCGAGAACGGCGCCGTCGAAGTCGAGACTGAAGCCGGTCTCTTCATGCGCGGCTCGGTTCGCGGCGCGGGTGCTCCCAGCATCGGCGATCTGGTGAACGCCTTCGTGCGGCCGGAGTTCATCAGGGCTGAGAAATCCGGTGCGGCGGCGCAGAAAATCGATGCCGGGCACAATGTCATTGAAGGCAAGATCGACAGCATTCTGTTCAATGGTGCCAACAGCCGGGTTCTGGTCAGGGACCGGGCGGGCGAACTCATCGAAGCCGATGTGGTGCTGACCGGCGGTACAGAGGACCTGAAACCCAAAGATGACGTCACGCTGTCATGGCGGGCGGAGCAGACGATGAGTTTTTTGGCTTGAGGGCGCTCGGATGAAGCAGAACGACATCAAGCGGCTGTCGCTTTACCTGCTCTTCGCGCCGTTCGCGTTGTGGATCACGCTGCTCATCGTCCTGCCGCATCTGGGCATGCTCTACATTTCGCTGCGCGAGAAGGTGGCGCCGCGTGTCTATGAATTCGGATTTGCCAACTACATCAATTTCTTCAACGAGCCGATCTACTGGAACACGCTTCTGCGCACCGGATCGATGTCGTTGTTGGTCACCGTGCTGGCGTTGCTGCTCGGGTTTCCCATCGCCTATTACATCGCCAAGATCGCCGGTCACCGGACGCGCGGCGCGTTGTTCCTGATGTGCCTCATCCCGCTGTGGGTCAGCGACCTGATCCGCGCCTTCGGGTGGATCCTGCTGCTCAGGGAAACCGGAGTCATCTCGAGCGGGCTGCAATGGGCCGGACTGATCAACGCGCCGATCGAGTTCCTTTACAATGACGCCACCGTCATCGTCGGCCTGGTCTATACCGTGATCCTGTTCATGATCGTGCCCCTGGTCTCGACGCTTGACGGGATGGACGATTCGATGATCGAGGCGGGCTACAATCTTGGCGGCAACGGGCCGACCGTTTTGCGCCGGATCATCATTCCCTACGCCATGCCCGGCATCGTGTCGGGGTGCATTGTCGTGTTCATGCTGACGGCGGGAAGCTACCTGACGCCGATCCTGCTCGGCGGCAAGAATTCGAGCTGGTTCACCGAGCAGATCTACGACCAGTTCATCACCCGCTACAATTGGGAATCGGGTGCCGCCTTTGGCTTCGTGCTGCTGGCATTCACCTCTCTTGTGATCTGGATCGGTCTGAAACTCTCTGGCCAGACGCTCAACAGCACGGTGGCGAGAAGCTAATGGCGATCAAACCCAACACTGCATTTCTCACCGCCTACCAGTTCTACATCCTGGCGTTCTTTGTGTTCCTCGCGGCGCCGCTGGTCGCCGCCGGAATGTTCGCCTTCAACGATTCGCTGTTTCCGTCGCTGCCGTGGCGTGGCTTCACGCTCGACTGGTTCTTCAACGACACCGAGCCGAAGCTCGGGATGTTCCATGACCGGCGCCTGCTGCGCGGTCTCTACTATTCCTTCGTCATCGCAAGCTTCGTTTCGCTGCTTTCGGTTTTTGTGGGCACCTGCAACGCATTCCTGTTTGTGCGTTGCAATTTTCCGGCGAAGGACTTTTTCTACATCATGATGGTGCTGCCACTGGTCATTCCCGGCGTCATTCTCGGCATCTCGATCCTGCTCTTGGCCAGCAACGTGGCCAACAGCGCCGAAAGTGCCTTCTCGCTGGACCTGCGCTTCCTCAGGCCGGGTATCATTCTGGTGGTGCTGGGACAGTTCTCCTTCATCACCACGATCACCTCGCTGGTGATCATCGCACGCTTGAAGAAGTTCGATGAATCGATGGAGGAGGCCGCCTACAATCTTGGCGCCAGCCGGGTGCGCGTGCTCAGGACGATCACGCTGCCGTTCCTGTTCCCGGCGATGGCGGCGGCGGGCATCGTGGCGTTTCTGGTGTCGTTTGAAAACTTCAACACCACGCTGTTCCTGGTCGGCTCCGAAGCGCCGTTGACGATCACCATGTATGACCGCATGGTCAAGGTCGGGTCGACGCCGGTGCTCAATGCGGTCTCGTTCTTCCTGATGGTCGGATCCGCGGCTCTGGCGCTGGTCTCGGTTCTGGTTCAACGCGACAAACCCCAAACCTGAGCTCTCAAACCCAAGAGTGGCGCTTTTCGTGCAAACCTATGACTTTGTAATCGTTGGTGCGGGTTCGGCCGGGTGCGTGCTGGCCAACCGCCTGACCGAGAACGGCAGATATTCCGTGCTGCTGCTCGAGGCGGGCGGGCATGACCGGAACTTCAAGATCTGGATGCCGATCGGTTACGGCATGGCGTTCTACGACAAGCGCATCAACTGGATGTACACATCCGAGCCGGATCCCAACACCGACAACCGCGTCAGCTACTGGCCGCGCGGCAAGGTGATCGGCGGATCCTCCTCGATCAACGCGATGGTCTATATTCGCGGGCATCCGAGCGATTTCGACGACTGGCAGGCCATGGGCAATCCGGGCTGGGGCTGGAGCGACGTGCTGCCCTATTTCCGGAAGAGCGAGACCAGCGATCAGGGTGCCAGCGAATTTCGCGGCGGAGACGGGCCGCTCTACGTCTCGACCATGGATCGGGACCTGCATCCGACCTGCCAGAATTTCATCCGGGCGGGGGTGGAATGCGGGCTCACGCACAATCCCGATTTCAACGCCGCCACGAATGAGGGCATCGGGCTCTACCAGAACACGGCCAAGGGCGGCTTTCGCATGTCCGCCGCGCGGGCCTATCTGAATCCGGCGCGCAAGCGGGCCAATCTGACGGTGCTATCGCGCGCCCATGCGACGCGGATCCTGTTTGACGGCCTGCGCGCCACCGGCGTCGAATTCGTGCGCCATGGCGGGATCGAACGGGTGCATGCGGCCCGCGAGGTGATCGTTTCCGGCGGATCGGTGAATTCGCCGCAGCTGCTGATGCTGTCAGGCGTCGGCCCCGCGGATGTTCTCAAGCGTCACGGCATCGACGTGGTGCGCCAGCAGCCGAATGTGGGCAGGCACCTGCAGGATCATTTGTGCATCGACCATACCTACAGGGCAAAGGTGAGGACGCTGAATGACGAACTGCGTCCGCTCATGGGCAAGTTCTGGCACGGTCTCAACTATGTCCTGCGCCGTCGCGGACCGCTGTCGCTCGGCGTCAACCAGGCCGGCGGCTTCATCCGGACCCGGCCCGAGCTCGAACGCCCCAACATGCAGCTCTATTTCTCGCCGGTCAGCTACACCAAGGCGCCGCCCGGCAAGCGGCCGCTGATGAGTCCCGATCCGTTTTCGGGCGTGATCATGGGAACCCAGCCGACCCGGCCCACCAGCCGCGGGCATCTGGAACTGAGATCCTCCGATCCCTTCGATGCGCCAAGGATCCATCCCAATTACCTCGCGACCAACCATGATGTGGCCGAACAGCTCGAGGGCGCACGGTTCCTGCGCAAGCTGGCCGCGGCGCCGGCCTTCGCGGAGATCCTCGACGTGGAGATCCGGCCGGGGCGGCAGGTCGAGACGGACGAGGAGATGATCGCCGACATCAGGGCGCGGGCGGGAACAGTGTTTCATCCCGTCAGCACCTGCCGGATGGGCGAGAGCGAGCGCGACAGTGTCGTCAATGCGCGGCTCCAGGTTCATGGCCTGAGGCATCTCAGGGTGATCGACGCCTCGGTGTTCCCGACGGTGACATCCGGCAACACCAATGCCCCAACGATCATGGTCGCCGAAAAGGGCGCAGACATGATCCTGTCCGACCACGCGGGAGTTTAACATGCCAGGTTCCAGCGATTGCTTCAGTCCCGATTTCCGGCCCGCGCCCTACTGGTGGGAGGCGAGTCCGCAGGAGCCGGAGAAAGCCGTTTCCTTGCCGTCCACCGCGGATGTCGTGATCATCGGCGCCGGCTACACCGGCTTGCATGCGGCCATTCAGACCGCGCGCGCGGGACTGGAGACGGTGGTCGTCGACGCGGAGGCGGCAGGCTTCGGATGCTCGACCCGCAATGGCGGGCAGATCTCGACCAGCGTCAAGCCATCCTACTCGACGCTCAGGAAGCGGTATGGCGATGATCTCGCCGTCAGCATTCTCAAGGAGGGCCAGGCTTCTCTCGATCACGTCACGGGTTTTGTCGGCGACGAAGGCATCGATTGCGATTTCGGCGTGGTCGGCCGCTTCCACGGCGCCCACACAGCTGGACAATATGAAAAGCTGGCGCGAGATTGCGATGTCCGTCATCCGGGCTTTGTAACCGGCGCCTGGATGGTGCCCCGGGAGAAACAGCATGCCGAGCTCGGGACAGACGCCTATCACGGCGGGATCGTGTTCCCGCGCCACGCCAGCCTGGACCCGGGCAAATATCATGCGGGGCTTCTCCGCGTTGCGCGCTCGGCCGGCGCATCCGTGATCGGCCACTGCCGGGTCAACGACCTTGCGCGCACGCCGCAGGGCTTCGAGGTCTTCACCGGCAAGGGCCGCATCCGCGCGGGCAAGGTGATCGTCGCCACCAATGGCTATACAGGGTCGCTCACGCCTTGGCAGCAGCGGCGGGTGATTCCGATCGGCTCGTATGTGATCGCGACCGAGGAGATCCCGGCAGACGTGATGGACCGGTTGTTCCCCACCAACCGCATTCTCTCCGACACCAGGAAGCTGGTCTATTATTACCGGCCATCGCCCGACCGGAAGCGCATCCTGTTCGGCGGCCGCGTGTCGCTTCAGGAAACCGATCCGCGCAAGAGCGGCCCCAAGCTGCTGGCCGAACTCGTCAGGCTGTTCCCCGAGCTTGCGCGGGTCCGCATCAGCCATTCCTGGACCGGCATCGTGGCCTTCACCTTCGACACGCTGATGCATTGCGGCGAAGAGGGCGGGCTGTTTTATGCCATGGGCTATTGCGGCTCCGGCGTGGGCATGGCGGGATATCTGGGATCAAGAATTGGAAAGGCGGCCGCGGGGATTGACCCCGATCTGGGCGCCTTTTCCCGGATCCCGTTTGAAACACGGCCCTTCTACACCGGCAAGCCGTGGTTCCTTGGCCCCTCCGTTGCGGTCTACCGGTTGCGCGACCGGCTCGGAGTTTAGCTTCCATTCCCTCATCGGCTGATTTATCCGTGGACGAGGGTTACGGGTGCGTCCCGTGAGCTCTGCGTTTGACCGGAAGGGTGTGCTGATCGTGGCTGATGACGGGGAGACAGCGGAGCTTGCCGTGGCCCGCTTCTTTGTGTTCATGGGGGTGAGCGGCGCCGGCAAGTCGACCGTCGCCAAGGCGGTTGCCGATGTGCTGGGCGGCAGTTTCGTCGAGGCGGACGAGCTTCACCCCGTCGAAAATGTCGAGACCATGCGCGCCGGCCTGCCTTTGACCGACGATCACCGCTGGCCGTGGCTCGCGAGAGTCTGTGAGGAGGCGCTCGCCCGCGCCCCGCCGGTGATGGTCTCGTGCTCGGCGCTCAAGCAGAGCTACCGCAGCTTCATCGCCTCAAGGCTGCCGGGCGTCGTCTTTGTCCACCTGACCGGTCCCGACGAGCTGATCCGTCACCGCATGGCGAGCCGGAGCGGGCACTTCATGCCGGTCTCCCTGCTCGACAGCCAGCTTGCCGTTCTCGAGCCGCCGGAGGAGGGTCCTGCCTGCCATCGTCTCTCCATCGGGGGCGCCCAGACCGACACGATTGCGCAGGCCGTCTCGATCTGCCGACGGCACCTGGCCGGGCAGGACTGACCTGAGCTGGTCCCCTATCCGGCCTTGCGGCTGACGACCGCCTCGGCCTCGATCTCGACGCGAAAATCGCCGATCAGGTTGCCGACCAGGAAGGTGGTGTTGGCCGGAGGGTTGGCGCCGAAGCGCAAGCCATGGGCGCGCGCGGCGGCTTCGACATCCTCGTCCGAACGCAGATACATGCGGGTGCGCAGGATGTCCCTCGGATCACCGCCGAGCGCGCGCACCGAGGCCGCGATCTTGTCGAGAATATAGGTCGTCTGCGCGCCGGCATCGCCGCGTGCGACGGTGTAGTCAACGCCATGGGTGGCGGTGGTGCCGGAGACGACGATCCGGTCGCCGTCGCGCAGCGCTCGGCAATAGCCGGCGATCGGTTCCCACAGCGAGCCCGAGAAGACCCGCGCGCGGTCCGGATTGCCGGGATCGGTGACGGCCTGCATGGCGCTCGGCATCTCGGCCAGATGATGGCTCAGATCGCCTGACGCGGTGAGGAAGGGCGGCTGGCGGTATTCGTCGCCGCAATCGCCCGGGATCGTGGTGGTCGCCGCGAAGGCCTCGTCGAGGCGTGCATGGTCGTCGGCATCCAGCTCGAACTGGAACAGCCGCAGATTGTCGGCGCGGTGCTGGTTTTCGCCGAGCCGCGCGCCGATGATGACGCCCGCGACATGGGAATGTTCAAGCACCCAGCGGGTGGCCACGTTGGAAATGGAGACACCATGCTTGCGGGCGATCGCATCGGCCGCGCGAAGAATGCCCTGATAGGCGCCCCATCCGCCGGCGGCATGGATGAATCTCAAATATTTGGCGCCGCTCCAGTCCTGGACGGCGTCCGGTTCCGGCTTGCCGAGCCAGCGCTCGGAGAGGAAGCCGCCGCACAGCGTGCCATAGGCCAGAAGCTGCACCTTGTGCGTGGCGCAGGTCTCGGCCAGATGGCCCGCGGCACGCCGGTCGATCAGCGAGAAGGAGATCTGGTTGGAGACGAGCGGAATGCCCTCGGCCAGGGCGAGATTGAGATGGGCGGCGTCGAAATTGGTGACACCCATCTCGCCGATCAGGCCCTCCTGCTTGAGGCGCGTGATCTCATGCAGCGCGTCAAGCCAGGCCGGATGCTCGAAGCTCCACCAGTGAAACTGCAGGAGATCGATCCGCTCCACCCCGAGACGGTCAAGACGCGCCTGGATCCCGGCACGCACGACGTCCGCGGTCATCGGCCCGGGCTCCGGGCACCATTTGGTGAAGGCCCGCGGACGCGGCGAGCCCGTCCAGTTGCGCAGCATTTCGCCGGTGATCAGTTCGGATGTGCCGTAGTGATCGGCCATGTCGAAGGTGTCGAAGCCGTCGCGTGCATAATCCGCCAGGGCCTCCGCACCTTCGGCGCGATCAAGCGTGACGCCGTCCCTTTCCTGGTCGGCAACCTGCCAGAGGCCGGTCAGGACGCGGCTGATGGACAGTCCGGGGGCGAGATCTTTGCGGTCAGGTTTCATCGATCATGTGTCCTTGGTTCGGCGGCCGAGATGGCGCGACACGGAGCGGACTTCGGGCAAGATGCCCTGCGGCCGCCAGAGTAGAATGACGCACAGCATCACGCCAATGACGACGATCTGCAGCGATGCGGCGCGCGCCTGCTGGCCGGCGGGGAAGATCTCGGATATCAGCGCGCCCGACAGCGCCCAGATCGCCCAGACCAGCACCGCGCCCAGGATGGCGCCGCGATTGTTGCCGGAGCCGCCGACGATGAGCATGGCCCAGACCTGGAAGGTCATCATCGGCAGATAATTGCCCGGTGCGATGAAGCCGATGAAATGGGCCTGCACGGCGCCTGCCAGCGCCATGATCGCCCCGCCGAGCGCGAAGGCCTGGAGGCGCAGCAGCACCGGGTTCTTGCCCAGCGCCTGGGCCGCGATCTCGTCCTCGCGCACCGCTCGCAGCGCCCGGCCCCAGGGGCTGCGCAGCAGGTGCTCGAGCAGCAGGTAAACAGCACCCACGACGGCAGCCGTCAGCGCGAGATTGACCATGTTGAAGGCGAAGGCCTGGCCCTGCAGCCCGGCAAAGGGGCGCGGGATGAAGGCCATGCCGAAGGCGCCGCCGGTCAGGCTCTCGACGTTCTGGAAGACAAGCTGCAAGGCGACCGCGATGCCGAAGGTGGTGATCGCCAGATAGTCGGAGCGCATCCTGAGCGTGAGCAGGCCGACGCCCAGCGCCAGCACCCCGCCCGCCACAACTGCCGCCAGCCAGCCCACTGCGATCGGCAGGCCGAAGCCGCCGATGCGCTCGGCCGCATCCGGCGTGGTCAGGGCGGCGGAAACATAGGCGCCCAGGCCCACGAAGCCCGCGATGCCGACATTGAACAGTCCGGTCTGGCCCCATTGCACATTCAGCCCCAGGCTGATGATCGCATAGGTCATCGCCATGGTGAGGAAGAAGGCGGCATAGGCGACGAGTTCCATTCAGGCGCCCCTTTGGCCGAAGATGCCCTGCGGGCGCAGCATCAGCACCAGCACGAGAATGACAAAGGAGATCGCCGCGCGCCATTCGGCGCCGACGATCTGGACCGCGAAGGCCTCGACGAGGCCGATGATCAGGCCGCCCAGCATGGCGCCGGGGATGGAGCCGATGCCGCCCAGGATCGCGGCGGCAAACAGCGGCAGCAGCAGGTCAAATCCCATATAGGGCCGGATCTGGACCAGCAGCCCCGCCATGACGCCGGCGATGCAGGCCATGCCCGCCCCGATGATCCAGGTGACCCGCACTACCTTGCCGACATCGATGCCGTAGACTCCGGCGAGGCCCGGGTTTTCCGAGACGGCGCGCATGGCGCGGCCGGTGGCACTGTGGGTGACGACAAGATGCAAGGCCAGCACAAGCACCAGCGTCAGACCGATCACCAGCAGCTGATCCGGCGTGGCGCGCATGCCAAGGCCCAATGGCTTGGCGATCTGCAGCGCCTTGGTGAAATAGGCGGGCTTGGCGGTGAAGATGAATTCCAGAAGCGATCTGAGCGCCATGGATGCGCCGAAGCTTGCCATGACGATGATGATCGTGTCCGCGCCGCGCGCTCTCAGCCGTCCGAACAGAATGCGGTCGAGCCCCAGCGCCAGGGCGACCGTGAGCACGACGCCGCCGAGGATCGCCAGGGGCAGACCCCAGCCGAAGCTGAAGGGATAGACCGGCGCGCCGAGTCCGGCCGCGAGACCGCCCAGCACGCCCGCGACGGTCAAGGTCAGATAGGCGCCCCAGGCGAGGAAATCGCCATGGGTGAAATTGGCAAACCGCAGGATCGAATAGGTCAGCGTCAGGCCGATGGCGCCCAGGCCGATGGTCGACCCGGAAACAAGTCCGTCGATGATGGCTTGCGGGTTCATGCGCGTGTCTCCGCTGCACGATGGCCGAGGAACAGTTCGCCGAGCAATTTTCCGTCGTGCAGGTCCACGGTCGGACCGTCATGGGCCAATTGCCCGTCCACCAGGACCAGCGCGCGATCGGTCAGCCCCAGGGCCGCGCGGACATTCTGTTCCACCAGCAAAAGCGTCACGCCGGTGTCCGAAATCCGCCGCAGCGTGTCGAAAACCTGACCCACGAGTTTGGGAGAAAGCCCGGCGGACGGCTCATCCAGCATCAGCACCTGGGGTTCGTTGAGAAGTGCGCGCGCCGCTGCCAGCATCTGGCGTTGGCCGCCGGAAAGGGCTCCGGCCAGTTCCCGGGGCCGGCTGCTCAGATCGGGGAACATCGCGAGCATCGCCTCGATCCGCCTGGCCCGGTCCTGCCTGGGCAGCAGTTGCGCCGCGATCTGCAGGTTCTCGAGGATGGACAGGCGGGTGAAGATGTTCTCGGTCTGGGGCACGAAGCCCATGCCCTTTCGGACCAGTTCGTGCGACGGAAGTCCGGTGATCTCCCTGCCATCGAGTTGAACCCGGCCGCCAAAGCAGGGCACCAGCCCGGCGACCGCCTTGATCATCGTCGACTTGCCGGCGCCGTTGGGGCCGAGAATGCAGACGGCCTCGCCCTTGGTCACGGTAAAGCTCACGCCCTTGACGATGGGCAGATCGCGGTCGTAGCCGGCACGCAGGTCGTCGAGCACCAGCGCGGTCATGCCGGCATGCCTTCGAGATAGACATCGATCACGTCGGCGCGCTTGGTGACCTCGGCGGGCGCGCCTTCGGCAAGCGCCTTGCCGGCGGCCATCACGATCACGCGCGGGCAGAGCCGGGCGATCATTTCCATGTTGTGCTCGATCAAGAGGACCGCGATGCCAAGCTTGTTGATCGCCAGGATCCGGTCGATGATCAGATCGAGAAGCGCCGGATTGACCCCGGCGGCGGGCTCGTCAAGCAGGATCACCCGCGGATCCGCCATCATCACCCGGGCCAGTTCCAGCAATTTGCGCTGTCCTCCGGAGAGAACCGAGGCCGTCTGATCCTCAAGATGCGACAGGGCGACAAAATCGAGGATGTCGCGCGCCCGGTTGGCGTTGGCGCGTTCCTGGGCGGCAACCCGACGCGGCGCGGTCAGGGCCGAAAACAGGCTTTCGCCGTGCTGGTGCTGCGCCGATGTCATGACGTTCTCCAGAACCGTCATGCGGGGAAACGGCCGTGGGATCTGGAATGTGCGCCCCATGCCGGACTTGATCCGGGCTTCGGGGCGTGCGTGGGTGAGGTCGGCACCGGCCAGCTCGACGGTGCCGGAGTCGATCGGCAGCGCGCCGGCCAAGAGATTGAAAAGTGTGGACTTCCCTGCTCCGTTCGGCCCAATCACGCCCAGGATGTCGGTTGCGCCCAGGTCAAGCGAGATGTCGTTGACGGCGCGAAATCCGCCAAACGACTTGGTCAGGCCGCGGGCCTTGAGAATCGGGGGCTGGCTGGGTCCGCTCATTCGCTCTGCCAATGTTGATCAACTATCATTTATCATTTACAAATACATGTTTCAGGCCTAAAGTAAAGTCAGAACCAGACAAGGCAGCGACAGAATGAATGTTCAAACTCCTTCACCGATGGACGGGCCCGGACTGGACCGGCTGTCTCCGGTCGAGCGCGAGACCGTTCAGGACCGCATCTACAGGCAGCTCCGGGACGCGCTGATCCAGGGACGATTTGACGCCGGGGAGATCTTCCTGGCGGGCGATGTTGCCCAGCGCATGTCGGTCAGCTCGATGCCGGTGCGCGAGGCGCTTGCGCGGCTGGTGTCCGAACGCGCGCTCGAGGCCATGCCGAACCGCCGGGTCCGGGTGCCACTGCTGACACTGGAGCGGGCGCGCGACATCGCCCAGGCCCGGTCGCTGATCGAGGGGGAACTGGCGGCGCGGGCGATGGAGAAACTGTCGGCCGCCGATATCGCCCGGCTTGAAGCCCTGACAGGCGAGTATGAGAACACCCGGGAGCCGCGGGACATCGCGACCCTCAATCATGCGTTCCATTTCCAGCTCTATCAGGCTGCGGGATCGTCGGTGTTCATGCCGATCATCGAGAGCCTGTGGATGCAGGCGGGACCCTATGTCCGCGCGGCAGCCAAGCTGCACCGGCCGCTTACCGACACGGCGGCCACGCTGCATCACCGCGGGATTCTCACGGCGATCGCGGCGGGCGACCGGGTCCTGGTCGCGAGCGAACTCAAGGCCGACATCAATCAGGCTTTCGCCATCCTCGAGAGAGCCGATCCGGACTTATGGATGAGTGAAAACGGAGCTGCGTCATGAGCGGGAACGAGGGTTTTGACCTCTGGGATCTCAAGGTCGAGGTCGTCGCGCCGGAAGGGGCGAAGATCTGGTGCGGCGCGAATGTCGGCGACTCCTTCGAACTGCGCGGCGAGATGCTGCATCTGCCGCCCGGGCAGGGGATCTCGATCTATTCGCTGGCCTCTGTCTTGCCCCTGCTGGCGGCCAAGCAACGGCAGACCCATCCCAATGACTGGATGTCGACCGATGCCGACGTCGCCTGCCCGGATCCGAACTGTCCGTCGCGGTTGAGAATCACCCGCACCAGACTGCGCCGTTTCAACCATTCTGACACGACCGCCGTGCCGCTCGGAGATGACCATGCAGACCTATGATCTGGCGCCGGGGCACCGCATTTCCCGCGTCATCAAGGGCGGCTGGCAGCTGGCCGGCGGCCATGGCGAGATCAACCGGGAAACCGTGATCGAAGACATGATCGCCTTTGCCGATGCCGGCATCACCACGTTCGACTGCGCCGACATCTACACCGGCGTCGAAGCCCTGATCGGCGCTTTCCGGACCGAATATGGGCGCGTCCGGGGCGCGGAAGCGCTGAACCGGATCAAGGTGCACACAAAATTCGTGCCGGATCTGGGCAAGCTTGCGACGCTCAGCAAGGCCGATGTCGCCGCAGCCATCGAGACCTCGCTGTCGCGGCTTGGCATGGAACAGCTCAATCTGGTGCAGTTTCACTGGTGGGACTACGAGATCGACCGGCAGGTTGAAGTGGCCACCTGGCTCGCCGATCTGCGCCGGGAAGGCAAGATCGCCAATATCGGCGGCACCAATTTCGACACGGTGCAGATGAACCGCATTCTCGATGCCGGCGTGCCGCTGGTGTCGATGCAGGTGCAATATTCGCTGATCGACGACCGGCCGTCGCGCTCAATGGTCGAGGCGGCGATGGCGGCCGGCATCAGCCTGTTGTGCTACGGCTCTGTCGGCGGCGGGCTGTTCTCCGAGCGGTCGCTGGGCGCGCCCGAGCCGCAGGCGCCTTTCGAGAACCGGTCGCTGGTCAAGTACAAGCTGATCGTCGACGAGTTCGGCGGCTGGGCGCTGTTTCAGGATCTGCTTGAGGTGCTCGCGGACATCGCGGCCCGCCACGACAGCGACATCGCCTCGATTGCCAGCCGCGCGGTACTCGAGCGCCCGGGCGTGGCGGCGGTGATCGTCGGCGCGCGCAACCGCGCTCACCTGGAGCGCAATCTCGCCATTCCGGACATCGCGCTCTCGGAGCAGGATTTCGCCGGCATCAACGCGGTGCTGGCGCGCGCCAATCAGGTGCCGGGCGACGTCTATTCTCTGGAACGCGACCGCAATGGCAAGCATGGCGCCGTGATGAAATACAATCTCAACAAAGAGGGGCATTGAGCCAGTGGATCTGATCGCAAGCGCCCAGGCTGAAGTCATCAAGCGCCACGCGTTCTTCGTGGAATGGTTCACGGGGCGCGGCTCCGAGGCCGAGTTGGAGATCTCGCTTGGCGCCTTCGCGCCCGACATGACGATGATCGAACCGGACGGCAGCATGATCGGCCAGGCGGAGGTGATCGCGATGATCAGGTCGGCCCGCGGCAAGCGCCCGGCGGACTTCGCCATCAGAGTGGAATTGGTTGAAGCGCGGCAGATCGGCAACGACGCCGCGCTTGTGATCTACGACGAGCATCAGGTGATCGAGGGCGAAAAAACCGCCCGTCGCTCGTCTGCGCTGTTCACCGCTGACGCGCAGGCGCCCGAAGGCGTGGTCTGGCGCCAGCTTCAGGAAACCTGGATTGCAGGCGAATAAAGCGGGCGAGAGAGGCCCAATAACAAGGAGAACGAGCATGAACATGATCAGGAAATCCGGCCTTGCCATGGCCTTTCTGTGCGGGTCAGTCCTGAGCGCACAGGCCTGCGATATCACCATCGGCCTGGTGATGGAACTGACCGGTCCCGCCGGAGCCTATGGGCAGGCCGGAGCCAAGTCGGTGGAGATGGCCTTCCGCGACATCAACGAAGCCGGCGGCGTGCTGGGCTGCCAATTGGTGACCGATACCCGCGACAGCCAGAGTCAGGGCAACGTCGCCGTCGACCAGGCGACGCAGCTGGTCAACATCAAGCAGGTTCCGGTGGTCATCGGCGGCATCATCTCGTCGGTGTCGATCCCGATCCTCACCTCGGTGACGGCGGCGGCTGGCGTCGTCCAGGTCTCGCCTGCCTCCTCCAGCCCGACGCTGACCCAGCTCAGCCGTGACGGCAAGTCCGGTGGCTACTTCTTCCGCACGATCACCTCCGATGCCTTGCAGGGGATCGCCGCGGCGAAATACGCCATGGATTCCGGGCTCACAAAGCTCGCCATCATTCATGTGAACAATGATTTCGGCCTCAATCTGACGCGCGAGTTCACAGCGTCCTATGTAGCCTTGGGCGGCGTGATCACGTCGGCCACGCCCTACAACGAGAACCAGCCCAACTACAGCGCCGAAGTGACTGCGGCGATGGCGGGCGAGCCGGAAGCGCTGTATCTGATCAGCTATCCGGTCGACGGCGCCACCGTGGCGCGCGCCTGGATCAGCCAGGGCGGGGCGCAGAAATTCCTGCTCAATGACGGCATGAATTCCACCGACTTCATCGAGGCCGTCGGCGCAGACTTCCTCGAGGGCGCCTATGGCACCTCTTCAGGCACGACCGAGACGGAATCGACCAAATACTTCTACGCCAACTACGAAGCCTTCTCCGGCGGCATCGCACCGTCCGCGCCGGCTGCGGACCGGTCCTATGATGCAGGCGCGATCGTTGCGCTGGCGGTGGCCAAGGCCGGCAAGGCGGAATCTGATGCCATCCGTGACGCCATCCGTTCGGTCGTCGATCCTGAGGGCGAGGTGATCTATGCCGGGCCGGAAGAATTCAAGAAGGCGCTGGCCCTGATCGGCGAAGGCAAGGCGATCAATTACCAGGGCGTGATCGGCAATGTGGCCTTCGACCAGTACGGCGATATTTCCGGCCCGTTCCGCCTCTGGCAGGTCAAGGGCGGCGAAGTCGTCACCAACGGCCAGATGACGGCCGAGGACGTGGCGGCGGTCAAGGCCTCGATGCAGTAACACAGCGACCCACCATGCCAACAGACACGAGAAGGGGCGCCATTCCGTGGCGCCCCTTTCCATTTGTCAAAAGCGCATTGCGGCGGGGCCTCTGATCCGGGTGGTCGCCGGGCCTAGCCGCGAATCCGCGACATCCAGTTGGAATAGAGGCTGGTCTGCAAGGCGCTGAGTTCGGTCTGGAGCGCCGCCAGGTCATCGAACACCCGGTCCGCCGCATCATGCCCGATATGCTGCCGCAGGACCTCCTCGCACTCCTCGATCTCGTACCAGTCCCGAAGCGTGGCGGCATCCATCTCGGCGTGGAACTGGACCGAACTAGCGGTCGTCCCCCATTCCATGACCTGCACGTCGCACCGCCCGGAGGCGGCCAGAATTTGGGCGCCTTGCGGCAAGTGGCTGACCTCGGCGCTGTGCCATTGAAAACACGGAAACCGGTCGGACACGCCGCTGAGCAGTTCCGGGTTTCCGACCTTGTCGACATGGAGCAGTCCGATCTCCGACCGGGCCGCCGGACCGACCTTTCCGCCCAGCGCGCTCGCCAGCAGCTGATGGCCGAGGCAAATGCCGAAATAGGGCAGCTTGCGCTCCAGCACCGCGTGGCGGATCACCTCGATTTCGCTCGCAAGCCAGGGCAGTTCGTCCGTCTGCCAGACCTGCATCGGACCGCCCATCACCCAGAGACCATCGATATCGCTCAAGTCGACATCGTTGATCTCCTGCGGCGCGATGCATGTCGCAAGCTGGTGGCCGTCGCGCTCGAACATCGCCCGGAAGGCGCCGGCATGTTCTTTCTCCGAATGCTGAATGACGAGGAAACGCATAGGACTGTCCATGATGTCGATAGGATTGCCGGATCTCGGAAACGGGTTGTGCCGTGTTCAGCTGGACCCGAAATTCAGGCGGTTTGCAAGGTTCTGAGGCAGGCCGAGAACTCGGCCGAGGCCATCAGCGATCGGCAGCGGGCGAAGCGGCCGTCGGCATAGGCGCGGAAATCGTCGGCCGGATTGCCGTTGGCGAGCTGGATCAGCCCCCACAAGGTCCACAGCAGGTCGCACATCGCCTTGTAGATCACCATGCGGGCGTGGTCCGTGGCGCCGGGGCTGCCGCCCGAATAGGCGTCCAGAAGCACCTGGTCCTGTCCGGCATCGAACCCGGCTTCGACCGACAGGTCGCCCAGGTCCCACATCGGATCATTCATGCCGGAATATTCCCAGTCGACAATGAAGATGCGCTCGCCTGTGTCGAGGAAGTTCTCGCACAGGGGATCGCAGTGACAGGCGACCAGGCTCACGGGATTGCGCGACAGCGCCGCCCGCACCGTCTGCGCCTCAGCTACCACATCGTGATAGCCATCGGGCAGGGCCACGTCCTTGGTCGACATGATGCGCAGGTAATCGTCGATCATGGAGAACAGCTCGAAGGTGAAGGGAAACTGCGCGCCGGAGGTATGCAGGCGCCGGAAGGCTTCGCCGGCCCGGCGGACGGAGCCGATGTCGGCGCGGAACCGCTCCGGGGTCATGGTTGCGGCGCCTTCGATGAAGCGAGTGGCCATGATCCCGGTTTCGGGATCGGCGTGGATGACCTCCGGGCTCACGCCGGCTCGCGCTGCGGCGCGCGCGGCTTCGGCCTCATGGGAGCGGTTGATGTATTCCTCGGTGCCGGCGCCCGGCAGGCGCACGCAGGCGTCGCCCACGCGGAAAACCAGGTTTGTCAGTCCGCCGAGGCGCTCGATAGGGCCGTCGTAGCCCGAAAGCGCCGGAATGGCGGAAAGGCTCGCGTGAAGCTGGGTTTCTCTATCGATCGACATGGCGGTGCGCCTCCTTTTCCTGCTGTCCCGGTTCCGCTACAGTTCCACAAAGTCTTTGAAAATTCTATGGTAACTGGCAAGTGGTTGAAAAACGGAGGGGCATATGAGCGCAGAAGACAAGACGTCGCGGCTGGGGGCGGTCTACCAGGCTGGCAGTTCCGAGGATGTGGCGCGCGTCTATGATGCCTGGGCGGAAAACTACGATCAGGACATGTCGCTCGCCGGATACCGCCACCCGGCCATTTCGCTCGCGCTTCTTTGCCGGCATGTGCCCAAGGGGGCCGGGCCGTTGCTGGATGCGGGCGCCGGTACCGGATTGATCGGCGAGTGGTTGGCGATCGCCGGCTTCAATCATGTCGAAGCGCTCGATATCTCGGCCGGCATGCTGGCGGTGGCCGGGCGCAAGGGCATCTACCAGGCGCTGCATCAGGCGGCGCTGGGCACGCGGCTGCCGTTTGCGGACAATCAGGTCGCCGCGATCATTTCCGCGGGCGTCTTCACCAGCGGCCATGTCGGTGTCGAGGGGCTTGATGATCTGCTCCGGATCTGCGCGCCGGGCGGAACCATCATTCTCACGGTCAAGGACGTGCTGTGGCAGTCGGGATTCAGCGCGCGGATCAAGGAGCTCGAAGCCGCCGGCGTGTGTGCCCTGATCGACGATACGGGACCCTATGTGTCGATGCCCGGCGAGGAGGGAACCACGCCGAGCCGCTGCATTGCGCTCAGGGTCCATTGACCCGGACAGGGATCAGGCCTTCACGCGGGTGTTGGCGGGATCCAGGAACGGCTTCAGCCCGATCGTGGCGGGGAAGCGGTCGAGCGCGATGACCAGCTCGTAATCGCCCTCCTGCAGGAACTCGTCGGTGACCCCGTCCGCGTTGCGCACATAGCCGTAGCCGATCGACTTGCCGATGGTGTAGCCGTAGCCGCCCGAGGTGAGGTAGCCCACCGGCTCGCCATTGCGCAGGATCGTCTCGCGACCCACCAGAAGCGCATCGGGATCGTCGATGATGAAACCGGCAAAGCGCTTGGTCAGGGGAAGGCCAGCGACTGCAGCCAGTGCGGCATCGCCGATGAATCCGGTGTTGGATGTGCGCTTGACCGCCCAGCCGAGCCCGGCTTCGAACGGTGTGTCGTTGGGCGTGATGTCGGAGCCCCAGGCGCGATAGCCCTTTTCAAGCCTGAGCGATTCGAGCGCGCGGTAGCCCACGGGACGGATGTCCCACGGCCGGCCGGCTTCCATCAGGGCGTCGAAGACGTCGCCGGTCGCCTCGATCGGCACATGCAGCTCCCAGCCCAGTTCACCAACATAAGTTACGCGCAGCGCCCGCACCGTGGCTCCGGCGATCCCGATCTCGCGGACATGGCCGAAGGGGAACGCCTCGTTTGCAACGTTGGCATCGGTCACCTTTTCCAGCACGTCGCGGGCATGCGGCCCCATCAGCGAGAGCGTGCCATAGGCTTCGGTGATGTCGTCGATTCGGACATCGGCGCCTTCAGGCACATGCTCACGGATCCAGGCCAGGTCATGGGTTCTGAACCCGGTGCCGGTGACCACATAGAAGCGGTCGTCCGCCAGGCGGGCGACCGTCAGGTCCGCCTCGATGCCGCCGCGGGTGTTGAGAAGCTGGGTGTAGGTCAGACGTCCGGCGGGCCTGGTCACGTCATTGGCACAGATCCGGTTCAGCGCTGACAACGCGTCAGGACCGCTGATCTCGTACTTGGCAAAGGAGGACTGGTCGAAGATGCCCACCTTCTCGCGCACGTGCCGGTGTTCGTCGCCCACCGCGCCGAACCAGTTTGGCTGCCCCATGGTGGGCACGTCGCGCGGCTCCGTGCCTTCGGGCGCGAACCAGTTGGGACGTTCCCAGCCGAGCTTGGAGCCGAAGACGGCGCGGTGCGACTTGAGCCGCTCATAGAGCGGCGAGACGATCCGCGGCCGGCCTGATTCGTACTCCACATGCGGAAAGCCGATGGCGTAGTGCTTGCCATAGGCCTCGAGCGTGCGGTCGTTGACCCATTGCCGGTCCCTGTGCATGTCCGAGAAGCGCCTGATGTCGACGACCCAGAGGTCGAGCGGCGCCTCGCCGTCGATTGTCCATTGCGCCAGCACCCAGCCGGCGCCGCCGCCCGAAGCGATGCCGAAGGCGTTGAAGCCTGCGCCCACGAACATGTTGACGCATTCGGGCGCCGCGCCGAGGATGAAGTTGCCGTCCGGGGTGAAGCTCTCCGGGCCGTTGATCATCTGCTTGACGCCGACGGAGTTCAGCGCCGGAACCCGTTCGATCGCCTGCATCATGTGCTGCTCGAAATGATCGTAGTCATCGTCGAAGAGCTGGAACTCCCATTGATTGGGCACGTCGTCCATGGTCCAGCCCTGCGGATTGGGCTCGTAGCCGCCGAAGCAAAGGCCGCCGACCTCCTCCTTGAAATAGGTGCGCCGGTCCGGATCGCGGATGGTCGGCGCGTCGCTCGACAGGCCCTCGATCTTCTCGGTGATGACATACTGGTGCTTGACCGGTTGCAGCGGCACGTTGATGCCCGCCATCGCGCCCAACTGGCGCGCCCATTGCCCGGCGCAGTTGACCACCTTCTCGCAGGCGATGTCGCCCTTGCTGGTCTTGACCGCGAGGATGCGGCCGTCCTTCATCTCGAAGCCGGTGACCCGGACATTCTCGAAAATCTTGGCGCCGTGCATGCGCGCGCCCTTGGCCAGCGACTGGGTGATGTCCGACGGGCTTGCCTGGCCGTCGGTCGGAAGCCAACTCGCGCCCACCAGGTCGTCGACCTGCATCAGCGGGAACATCGCCCTGGCTTCCTGCGGCGACAGCAAGTGCATGTCCATGCCGAAGCTCTGGGCGGTCGTCGCGAGCCTGCGATACTCGATCCAGCGGTCCTGATTGGTGGCGAGCCTCAGGCAGCCCGACATCTTCCAGCCGGTCTCGAGCCCGGTCTCCTGGTCGAGACGCTTGTAGAGATCGACCGAATATTTGAGCACCTTGGTGATCGACGCCGACGAGCGCAGCTGTCCCACCAGTCCCGCGGCGTGCCAGGTCGAGCCTGATGTCAGCTGACCCTGCTCAAGCAGGATCACATCGGCCTTGTGATCGCGCGCCAGATGATAGGCGGTGGAGCAGCCGATGATGCCGCCGCCGATGACGACGATCTGGGCTCTGTCGGGGAGTGTCATGGTGATGTCTTTCCATAGGTCGAATGATAATGCTCAAGCGCCGCATCCAGGCGAGCGAGGTTTTCGGCGGTGTAGGCGCGGTAGTCGACGCCCGGCGCGTCAAGGTGCAGTTCCGAGACAAGGCTCCACAGCGTCTCGCGCAGAAGCGAGGCGCATTGCATGGCATGAAAGGCGCGGGTGATGGCGGGATCGGGCGCCGATCCCAGCGCTGCCTCAAGCAGGACGGCGGCTTCATCGGGGCTCATTTCGGCGTTCGATGCGGCGCCGGCGATGTCGAACATCGCAGTGGAGAAGCCGGCATACTCGAAATCGATCAGCCAGAGCTTGTGCCCGTCATCGAGGAAGTTGGCGGGCAGCAGGTCGTTGTGGCCGAAGACGATCGGCAGCGGGCACTGCGCCGCCTCAAGCGTGCCCGAAAGCTCGAGCCAGCCGGGCAGCTGGTCCGCCATGCGCGATCCGCCGGATCTCAGCGTCCGGGCATAGTCGCGGATGACGTGGAACACCCAGAACATGAAACCCGCGCCCGCCACGTGATGCGGCATGGTCGCGTGGAAATCGCGGAGGAGTTGGCCGATCCGTTCGGCATTGGCGCGGACATCCGCCACGCTGAAGGTCCTGGCGTCGAGGAAGGCCGAGACCATGATGCCGGGCTCGGAATACTCGACCCTCGGCGCGAAACCGGCTGCATGGGCCGCCCTGGCGGTCATCACTTCCCGGGCGCGGTCGACATGGTGGAAGGGAAAGTCGCGGCCGAGCCGGACCACATGCTTGCCCGCTGCATCCGTGACCAGCCAGTTCTCATTGCTCAAACCGCCTGAAAGTGGGGCAATGTCGATGGCGCCCGAAAAGCAGGGCAGGGCGCGGATACGGTCGAGCGTGGCGGGATTTGTCATGGGTTACTCCAGGCCCAGGCGGCGTCTGGCATGGATGGCGCCGGCCGAGATCAGGCGGTCGGCGATGATGGCGATGGCGGCAATCGACAGGCCCGCGACCAGGCCCCGGCCGGTGTCGGCCTTGGTGAGCGCGATATAGACCTCCTGGCCGAGATCGCGGGTGCCGACGAGCGCGGTGATGACCAGCATCGACAGCGCGAACATGATGGTCTGGTTCAATCCGAGCAGGATTTCGGGCAATGCCAGCTTGAGCCGGATGCGGGTGAGGATCTGCCACTCGGTGCAGCCCATGGCGCGGCCGGCCTCGATCAGCTTCGGGTCGACCTTGCGGATGCCGAGCGCGGTGTAGCGGATCGCCGGCGCGATGGCGAAGGCCACGACCGCGATCATGGCGGTGAAATCGCCGACCCGGAACAGCATCACCGCCGGCATCAGATAGACGAAGCTCGGCAGCGTCTGCAGCGTGTCGATGGCTACCTGCACCCAGGACCAGAGCCGGTCGCGTGTGGCGGCGAAGATGCCGATCGGCAGGCCGATCAGCATGGCGAGCATGGCCGAGATGCCGCAGAGATAGACGGTGATCATGGCCTTTTCCCACTGGCCAGTGGCGGCGATGAAGAGCGCGAGGCCCGCCGTCAGCAGCCCCAGTCGCCAGCCGCCCAGGCGGTAGCCGGCAAAGGCCAAGAGCGCGATGACGCCCAACCACGGAAGATCGCCGAGGAACCGCTTGAACGGGATCAGCACATTGAGCAGCATCGCGTTCTTGATGGCTTCGAGCGTGTCGAAGAAATTGATGTTGATCCAGGCCACGACCTCCGACCAGAAGGTGCCGGTCGACAGCTGCAGCGCTGCGGGATAGGTGCGGATGCCCGGCATGACATATCCCAACGCGGTGGTGACCAGAACCAGAACCAAAGCTGCTGCGATGTAGGGGTGACGTGCAACCAAGCCGGAATGCCGAACTGCGGGAGCCGGGGCGGAGAGTTTGTCCGCTGCCGCCTGGCTCAGCCGGTCCATGGCGATCGCGAGCGCCACGATGGCGAAGCCCGCCTCGAGCCCGGCGCCGAAATCAAGCCGTCTCAGCGCCGCCAGCACGTCGAAGCCCAGGCCGCCGGCGCCGATCATCGAGGCGATGATGACCATGTTGAGCGACAGCATGATCACCTGGTTCATGCCCACCATCAGGCTTTCGCGCGCGGCGGGCACCATCACCCTCCAGGTCATCTGCCGGTCGGTGCAGCCGACCATGTTACCGAGATCGATGATCTCTCCGGGCACGGCGCGGAGCGCCAGGATGGCGATGCGGGTCATTGGCGGCGTGGCGAAGATCAGCGTTGCGATCACCGCCGCCGTGGGTCCGAAGCCGAACAGGAAGAGCACCGGAACAAGATAGGCGAACACCGGGATGGTCTGCATCAGGTCGAGCAGCGGCGTGACCAGGCGCTCGATCCAGCGCCAGCGCCAGGCGGCGATGCCGAACAGCAAACCCAGAAGAACGCCAAGCGGAGCGGCAACCAGGATCGACGCCAGCGTGACCATCGCGCTGGTCCATTGCCCGAAGACCGCCAGGAACAGAAAGCAGCCGCCCGCCAGCAGGGCGAGCCGTGTGCCGCCGAGCCAGTGGCCGAGCAGCATCACAATCCCGATGACGGCGATCCAGGGCAGGGGCGGCACGATCTGGACCGCCGAGGAGCCGCTGCCTTCGAGAAAGCCGGTGGACAACAGGCTCAGGGCCAGTCTGTAGGGCACGTCCAGCACGGCCGATATGAAGCGGGTCAGGTCGGTGAAGCTGAAAAGACCAAAACTGGCTTCGTCGATCAGCCATTTCATGGCGCTGCTGATCCACCTGGCCATCGGCACATACCAGGCTTTCGGAAACTCGAAGGCTGCCGGAGCCAGGGGTTTGGCATAGAGCCAGAACGCCACGAAGACAGCGATGGCGATGATCCAGGCGATCGGCAGCCGGATCGGTGGCGGCGAGGCCTGCGCTGCATCTGTTGCCAACATCGGAGCGCCCTGCATCGCCATGGTCAGCCCTGCAGCATCAGCTTGACCACGGCGTCGCGGTCGAGGCGGCCGATGATCCGGCCGCCGTCATCGGTGACCCCGAGATGGGCAACGCCGTCGAGAAACAAGGGCGCGGCTTCCGCGATATTGGCGCGGGCGGAAACGGTCGGTCCGCCGGCGGGGCTTGTTGTGTCAGCGACCATGAGGCTTTGGGCCCGGATCACCTTGGCGCGGGCGACGTTGCGGGTGAATTCCGCGACATAGGAGGTGGCCGGCGTCAGCACGATCTCTTCGGGCGTGCCGGCCTGGACGATCTCGCCGTCCTTCATGATGGCGATCCGGTCGGCGAGCCGGATGGCCTCGTCGAAATCATGGGTGATGAAGACGATGGTCTTGTGCAGAACCGTCTGCAGCCGCATGAACTCGTCCTGCATCTCGCGGCGGATCAGCGGATCGAGCGCGGAGAAAGGCTCGTCGAGAAACCAGATCTCGGGTTCGACGGCGAGCGAGCGGGCGATGCCCACGCGCTGCTGCTGGCCGCCGGACAGTTGGCGCGGGAACGCGTTTTCCTTTCCCCCCAGACCGACAAGCTCGATCATTTCGCGGGCGCGGGCCTCGCGGCCGGCCCGGCCCATGCCCTGGATGTCGAGCGGGAAGGCCACGTTGTCGAGGACGGTGAGGTGCGGCAGCAGCGCGAAATGCTGGAAGACCATGCCCATCTGGTGACGGCGGATCTCGATCATTCGCGCCTGGGAGGCCTTGAGCAGGTTCTCGCCCTTGAACATGACGTCGCCGCCGGATGGCTCGATGAGGCGGGACATGAGCCGGACCAGCGTCGACTTGCCGGATCCCGACAGTCCCATGATGACGAAGATCTCGCCCTCGTGCACATCGAGATCAACCTGACGCACGGCGCCGACGAAGCCGGCCTCGGCGATCGCGGCCGCATCGGGCTGGCCCTTGTGCCCGGCCAGGAACTCCGCCGCGCCGGGGCCGAACAGTTTCCAGACATTGCGGCAAACGAGTTTGGCTTCAGGAGAGGTCATGAACAACCCGGTCGGAGACACATGAAATTCTGATGGAGGATCGGACCTGCGCCGGCCCTGCGTGCAGGAACGGGAGGGCAGGGAGGCATCGGCAACCGGGCCCAAAGGTCCGGTTGCCGATCTGTCCAGGCAGAGGGCGCATGAGGCCCGGTGCGATTTACTTCTTGATCCAGCCCGACCAGCGGGCTTCGTTGGCGCCCATCCAGTCGGCCACGACGGCGGAAACCGTCTTGCCGTCGAGATCGACCTCGGTGATCATCTTGCCCATCTCGTCATTGTCGATGGTGAAGGCCTTGATCGCCTCATAGGCGCCCGGCCACTTGTCCTTCATGCCGGACCAGCCGACCTTCCAGATCTCGCCGAACGGCTTGCCGCAGTCATAGGCGGCGTCCGGATTGATGCCGGTGGCGGGATCATTGTAGCATTCGGGAGAATATTCCGGGAACTCGACCCAGGCGCCTTCATACTTGGCGGGCGCCCAATGCGGCGCGTAGATCCACAGCATGATCGGGGCCTGACGCTGGTAGGCACTTTCAAGTTCGGCGAACAGGGCCGCGTCGGTGCCGGCATGGATGACCTCGAACGGCAGGTCGAGGGCTTCGACGCGCTCGTCGTCAAATCCGCCCCAGGTCACCGGGCCGCCCAGATAGCGCCCCTTGGGCGCGGTCTCGGCGGTCGAGAAGGCTTCGGCGCAGGCCTCGTCCTTGAGTGCTTCCCAATTGGGCAGGCCCGGGCATTTCTCGGTCATGTAGGAGGGGTACCACCATTCTTCCTTGGCCTTCATGCCGGTTGGGCCGAAATTCTCGACCTTGCCGGTGGCGGTGGCGGCGTCCATGGCCTCGCGGCCGGTGGTTTCCCACATTTCCATGGCCACGTGCAGGTCGCCGGTTTCCAGGCCCGCGAACTGGGCCAGGTAATCGGCCTGGACATATTCGATCGAGTAGCCGGCCTTCTTGAGCACTTCGCCCATTATTTCGGTGGTGATCAGCTGGCCGGTCCAGTCATGGAGCGTGAGCTTGATCGGGTCGGTGGATTCCTGCGCCAGACCTGGCGCCGACAGGCCGAGACAGGAAGCGCCCGAAATGACGAGCGCCGCGGTCAATCGCCTGAAGGAGCGGCCGGAAAAGATATTGGCTGAATGCATGTCGAGCCTCCTGTTCACCCTGTTGGATCCCGCATCCCGGCACTTTTTCCGCAGGCCACAAGAAGACCCCTCGGCAGCGCACCCGTGCGTGGCTTGTTACTTCTCAATCCCACACCACGACCCGGCCCTTGTCAATCAATCCTGTGGTTATTTTTCGTTTTGATGCCCGGTTAGGTTTGTTTTGATTGATAAGCCAGCAGAGATCGCCTAGAAAAAAGACAGATACACAAGGTGTATGCCGATGCTCTCCAAACGCCATGCCGAGATCCTGCGGATGCTTGCCGACGAAGGCACCGTGACCATTTCAGAGCTCGCCGCCCGGCTCGGCGTGTCGCTCGAGACCGTCCGACGCGACGTGCGTCCGCTCACGGAAAACGGGTCCGTGCTGAAGATCCACGGCGCGGTGGGGTTGGCGGGCCAGGTGGGCGAGGCACCGTTCCAGCGGCGCATGCGCGAGAACGCCGACGCCAAGCGGCGGATCGCGCGGGACATGGCGCGCCTCATCCATGACGGGGAATCGGTGATGCTCGACACCGGCACCACGACGAGCTTCGTGGCGCGCGAACTGCTCGGCCACCGGCGCCTGACCGTGGTGACGAATTCATCCGACATCGCCCGGACGCTGGCGACGGTCAATGGCAACAAGGTCTACATGGCGGGCGGCGAACTCAGGAGCGATTCAGGTGCGGCCTTCGGGGTCTCGGCGATCGAGTTCATCGCGAAATTCTCCGTCACCCACGCCATCATTTCCGCGGGCGCCATCGATGCCGTGTCAGGGGTCATGGACTTTGATCTCGAGGAAGCCGAGTTCGCCCGGATGATGCTGTCGCGCGGCGAGAAGACCTACGTCGTCACCGACCACACCAAGTTCGGCCGCCGCGGCCTTGTCTTGGTCGCGGGCTTTGACGCCATCGGCCATCTGGTGACCGACGAGCCTGTGACCGACGACCTGGCCGAGGTGCTGGATGCATATCAGACGCGGCTGATTGTGGCCGCTTCCGGCTAGGCCGGGTCAATCAGCCAAGTAGTCGCCGATCACCTTGCGGGTGGGATCTTGCTGCAGGCGCCTGAGCGCCGCGGTGAAGGCATCGACGAAGGCCCCGGTTTCGGCGAGCGCACCGAAGATGTCCGGCATCGCCAGGAATTCGCGCGGATCCGCCCGGGCGGCCACCGCGCGCTCCATCAGCCGCGCCGCATTCGGGTCATCGATCGCGATCGCCGAACCGTCCTGTGCCGCTGCGCAATAGTGCGCCCACAGCGCCACTTCCAGCGCCAGTCCGTCGATCGACTGGCCTGAGTCCAGCCGGGCTGCGATGGTCGGCAGGATGAATTTGGGCTGGCGGTTGGAGCCATCCAGGCAGAGCCGCGGGATCGTGTCGCCCAGAGCCGAGTTGGAAAACCGTTTGGCGACAAGCGCGATATAGTCGGTCAGGCTGACGCCTTCGATGACCGGCACGGTGGGCAGGATTTCCTCGGCCGTCAGCTTGGCGAGAAACCCCGAGATCAGGGGATCGGCCATGGCGTCGTGGACATAATGATGGCCGAGCAGGGCGGAGGAATAGGCGATGGCCGCGTGGCCGCCGTTGAGGATCCTGAGCTTCATCAGCTCGTAGGGGGCGACGTCGCGGACGAATTGCACGCCGACTTTCTCGAGCGCCGGACGGCCTTGCGGAAAGTTGTCCTCCATCACCCATTGCCGAAAGGGCTCGCAGACCACCGGGGCTGCATCCGCGATGCTGAACCTGGTGCGGACCAGATCGATCTCGCGCGCGCCGGTCGCCGGCGTGATGCAGTCCACCATCGAGTTGGGGAACGCCACGGTCTCGGCGATCCAGTCCGCCAGCTCCGGATCTATCAGCCGCGCCAGGCCCAGGACTGTGGCGCGCGCCACATGGCCATTTTCGGGAAGGTTGTCACAGGACATGATGGTGAAGGGTGCAAGGCCCCGAGCCCGCCGCGCCTTGAGCGCGGCAAGGATGACGCCGAAGACGGTCTGGGGCGAGTGGCTCGCGCCCACCTCGCGGACAATGGCAGGATGGGTGCGGTCGAAGCCGCCTGTTTCCGCGCTGAGGAAATAACCGCCCTCTGTCACCGTGAGCGACACGATGCGGATCTGCGGATCCTGCATGGCTTCGACCAGCGCGCCCGGATCGATGGCAATGAAGTCGATCATCGACCCGATGACGCTGGCGCGGTAGCCCTCGGGATCAAGCTCGACCACTGTGGTCAGCCAGTCCTGGGGGGCGAGCCTGTCCCGCATGGCCTCGTCGAAATGCATCATGCCGGCGCCGACGATCGCCCAGTCCAGATCCTCGCCCAGCTCGAAAAGCCGATGGAAATAGCTCGCCTGGTGAGCGCGGTGAAAATTCCCCACGCCCACATGCAGCACTCCCGGCGTCAAGGCGCGGCGGTCATAGCCGGGGGTGGTGACGCTCGTGGGCAGCATGGCCAGCGTTTCGGTGCGCAGCGCCGTGGTGGCGGCTTCCGGCGGTTGGGGGAGATGGGTATCGGGCATCAGTTCATCCAGTTCCCGCCGTCGACATTGTATGTCTGGGCGACGATGTAATCGGCGTCTTTGGTGGCGAGAAACACCGCCATTCCGGTCAGGTCTTCGGCGGTGCCCATGCGGCCGAACGGAACCGCCGCGCCGACACTCCGCTTCTTCTCGCCCGGCGCCAGGTTCTCGTGGCGGGCAAACAGCGCGTCGACATGGTCCCAATGCTCTCCATCGACCACGCCCGGCGCGATCGCGTTGACGTTGATGCCATGCCTGATCAGGTCGAGACCGGCGGACTGGGTGAGGCTGATGACGGCGGCCTTGGTGGCGCAATAGACGCCGACCAGGGCCTCGCCGCGCCGGCCGGCCTGGCTTGCCATGTTGATGATCTTGCCGCCCTTGCCGCGGGCGATCATGGATTTGGCGACGGCCTGCAGCGTGAACAGGGTGCCCGCGACATTGATCGCAAACAGGCGGTCGAAGCTTTCCCGGGTGATCTCGACGATCGGGGCGAGATCGAACAGCGCCGCATTGTTGATCAGGATGTCGATGCCGCCCGTGCGCTCGGCCACGGTCTGGACGGCGGCGTCGATGGAGGCCTGGTTGCTCACATCGAGACGCACCGCAAAGGCCTGCGGGCCGATCCGGGCGGCGGTTACCGTCGCCCGTTCGAGGTCGATGTCGGCGACGGCGACGGTCGCGCCTTCCGCAACGTATCGTTCGGCAAAAGCCTGGCCTATGCCGCGCGCCGCGCCGGTGATCACGGCGGTCTTTCCTGCGAGCCGTGCCATCAGATGGCCAGTCCCGCGGCGTCGAACCGGTAGATCCGCGCCGGATCGGGGGTGAGCCAGACCGTGTCGCCATGATTGACCCGGATCTCGCCGCTGGCGCGGACGTTCACAGTCCCGAGATCGTCGGTGTGGACGTGGAGAAAAGTGTCGGATCCCAGGTGCTCAGCCACGCCGACGGTGCCCTTCCACTGGCCTTCCGTCGTCGAGATCGCAATATGCTCGGGGCGGAAACCGATGGTCCTTGCGCCGTGTTTTTCCGCCGGTGCGCCAGCGACCAGGTTCATCTTCGGGGAGCCGATGAAGCCCGCGACAAAGATGTTGCGCGGAGAGTTGTAGAGCTCCATCGGCGAGCCGACCTGCTCGATATTGCCGCCGTTCAGGACCACGATCTTGTCCGCCATGGTCATGGCCTCGACCTGATCATGGGTGACGTAGATCATCGTTGTCTTGAGCTGGTGGTGCAGCTCGCTGATTTCGAGCCGCATGGTTCCGCGAAGTGCTGCGTCGAGGTTGGAGAGCGGCTCGTCGAAGAGGAACGCGGATGGCTGGCGCACGATGGCGCGGCCGATGGCGACGCGCTGGCGCTGGCCGCCCGACAGCTGGCCGGGCCGCCGCTCCAGATAGTCGGTCAGGTTGAGGATGCGCGCCGCGTCCGCCACTTTCCTTTCGATGGTGGCCTTGTCCTGGCCCGCCATCTTCAAGGGGAAGGCGATGTTCTTGGCCACCGTCATATGCGGGTAGAGCGCGTAGGACTGGAACACCATCGCCAGCTTGCGCTTGGCCGGCGCCTCGCCGGTGACGTCGCGGCCGTCGATGGAGATGGTGCCCGACGAGGTGTCCTCGAGGCCCGCGATCAGGCGCAGCAGGGTGGACTTGCCGCATCCCGAAGGGCCGACGAAGACCACGAACTCGCCATCCTCGATGTCGAGGTTGATGTCGGGAATGATGACGACGCTGCCAAAGGATTTCTTGACGTTGCGAAGTGTGATGTTGCCCATGGCGGTTTCCCCCGGTTTCTACTTCACGGCGCCGAAGGTCAGGCCGCGGACAAGTTGCTTCTGGCTGAACCAGCCCATGATCAGGATCGGCGCGATGGCCAGCGTGGAGGCCGCGGACAGCTTGGCCCAGAACAGGCCCTGCGGGCTCGAGAACGAGGCGATGAAGGCCGTGAGCGGGGCCGCGTTGGTGGTGGTGAGCTGGATCGTCCAGAAGGACTCGTTCCAGGCCAGGATGATGTTGAGCAGCGCGGTCGAGGCGATGCCCGGGATGGCCATCGGGGTGAGAATGTAGACGATCTCGTTCCACAGCGAGGCGCCGTCCATCCTTGCTGCTTCGAGGATCTCGCCGGGGATCTCGCGGAAATAGGTGTAGAGCATCCAGATCACGATCGGCAGGTTGATGAGCATCAGCATCACCGTGAGGCCGATGCGGGTGTCCATCAGCCCGGTGCGCAGGAAGATGAGATAGATCGGGACCAGGACGGCGACCGCGGGCATCATCTTGGTGGAGAGCATCCACATCAGGATGTCCTTGGTGCGCCTGGTCGGCGAAAACGCCATGGCCCAGGCCGCCGGGATCCCCACAATCAGCGCCAGGATCGTAGAGCCGATCGCCAGGATCACCGAATTCATGAACGGCTTGAAGTAGTCGTTCTGGGTTTGGACGGCGATGTAGCTCTCGATGGTGAAGGACGGGATCAGATTGAAGCCGGCGATCGCCTCGGATTCGGTCTTCAGGCTGGTGATGATCGTGTAAAGGATCGGAAAGAAGATCACGAGGGCGACGGTCCAGGCGACCGCGGTGTTGATGGCCTTGGTACGGGTGGTGACTGCGCGTGCCATATCGTGTCTCCTAATCCAGGTTCTTGCCGACGGCGCGCATCAGGAAGAAGGCGACGAAATTGGCCAGCACGACCGCGATGATGCCGCCGGCGGCACCCCCGCCGATGTCGAAGTTGAGACGCGCTGCGCGGTAGATGAGGAACACCAGATTGGTCGAAGCGTAGCCCGGACCGCCATTGGTGGTGACCAGGATCTCCGCATAGACGCCCAAGAGGAAGATGGTCTGGATCAGGATGACCACGGTGATGGCACGGGCCATGTGGGGCAATGTGAGATAGATGAAGCGGCTCATGAAGCCTGCCCCGTCCATCTCGGCGGCCTCTTTCTGCTCTCCGTCAAGCGACTGCAGCGAGGTGAGCAGAATCAGCGTGGCAAAGGGCAGCCACTGCCAGGCAACGATGATGATGATCGCGAACAGCGGGTACTGGGCGAACCAGTCGACGGGATCGACGCCGAAGAAGTGGGCGATGTCGGCGAACACGCCGTAGCTCGGGTTCATGATCATGTTCTTCCACACCAGTGCCGCGACCGGCGGCATGACGAAGAAGGGCGAGATCACGAGGATTCGGACGATGCCCTGGCCGAACATGGGCTGGTCGATCAGGAGGGCGATGGCGATGCCGCCGACCACGGTGATCAGCAGGACGCCCAGGACGAGAACCAGCGTGTTCCAGACGGACTGGAAGAAGGCGGGGTCGGTGTAGAAATAGCGGTAGTTGAAGAAGCCGGCCCAGCTCGTGTTGGCGGGATTGAGCAGGTTGTAGTTCAGGAACGAGAAGTAGAGCGTCATGCCCAGCGGCACGACCATCCAGATCAGCAGCAGGATGATCGCCGGCGCCCGCATGATGGCTGCAAGGCTCTGGGTTTGGCGGGTGGCCATGACGTTCTCTCCCTGCGTTCGGCTGATGTTGAGGATTCTGGCAGGTTGCCGGCGTGATGCTGGCGGGAAATGGGCCGCCCGTCTTGCAACGGGCGGCCAGGTGCCCCGGGAGGGTGGTGCTACTTGATGTAGCCGGCGCGCGTCATTTCACGCGTTGCCGCTGTCTGGGCCTGCGCCAGGGCGTCGTCGACCGACATCTGTCCGGCAAGGGCTGCCGAAAACAGCTGGCCGACCGTGGTGGCCAGGCCCTGGAACTCGGGGATCGCCACGAACTGCACGCCGACATAAGGCACTTCATCGACGGCCGGGTTGGTCGGGTCGGCCGCGTTGATCGAGTCGAGAGTCATCTTGGCGAAGGGCACCTTGGAATATTCCGGGTTCTCGTAGAGCGAGGTCCTTGTGCCGGGAGGAACGTTTGCCCAGCCTTCCTTCGAGGCGACCAGCTCGAGATAGGCCTTCGACGTGGCCCAGGAGACGAAGGCCTGCGCCGCATCGGCGTTCTTCGTGCCGGCGGGCACTGCGAGCGACCAGGCCCACAGCCAGTTGCCGCGCTTGCCCAGGCCCGTGTCGGGCGCGAGCGCATAGCTCACATTGTCGGCGACGGTGGAGTCCTTCGGGTTGGACACGAAGGACGCAGCGACCGTGGCGTCGATCCACATGCCGCACTTGCCCTGCTGGAACAGCGCCAGGTTCTCATTGAAGCCGTTCGAGGACGCGCCGGTCGGGCCGGCCTCGTTCATCAGGTCGACATAGGACTGCAGGGTGTTCTTCCAGGCGGGCTGGTCGAACTGGGGCTTCCAGTCCATGTCGAACCAGCGCGCGCCAAAGGCGTTGGCGGTTGCGGTCAGGAACGCCATGTTCTCGCCCCAGCCGGCCTTGCCGCGAAGGCAGATGCCGTTGATGCCGTTTTCGCGGTCGGTCATCTTGCGCGCCGCATCGGCGATGAAATCCCAGGTCGGGGCGTCGGGCATGGTCAGGCCCGCCTTTTCCATCAGGTCGGTGCGGTACATCACGAACGAGCTCTCGCCGTAGAACGGCGCGGCATAGAGCTTGCCCTCGTAGGACAGGCCGCCGGCGATGGCCGGGATGATGTCTGCGGTGTCGTAGTCGTCGCCCAGGCCGTCGAGCGGCAGCAGCCAGCCCTGCTTGGCCCAGATCGGCACTTCATAGGTGCCAATGGTCATCACGTCGTACTGACCGCCCTGGGTTGCGATGTCGGTGGTGACGCGTTCGCGAAGGATGTTCTCCTCCAGCGTCACCCAGTTGAGCTCGATGCCAGGGTTCTTCGCCGTGAAATCGTCGGTCAGTGCCTGCATGCGGATCATGTCACCGTTGTTGACGGTGGCGATGGTCAGGGTTTCGGCAAGCGCCGCCGTGCCAAGCATCGACAACGCCGACGCGCACAGGAGCGCGTTTGCAAATCTCTTCATGAATTCCTCCCAATGCCCAAAATGGGCAAATGCCAATTAGACGGGCAATTATTCGTTCAGCTCCAGATCAGAGTCAATGCAGAATCGATGCTGCACCTGCTCAGAAAACGGCAGCGGAAAGAATTAAATAACGAAATCATGAGCTTAAAGACTGTGGGTTTTGCTCAATGATTGAGCAAATGCTCTGCCGTGGCTTCGTCGGTGACCAGCCCGTTGATCAGTCTTCCGCGCATGGCGGCGAGGATCGCCTCTGCCTTGGGAATTCCCACCGCGATCGCAATCACCGGCTTTGCCGGCGCAATGTGCAGGACGGCGCTGGCCACCCGGTCATTGGTCAGCCCGTCAATCAGCCTGCCGCCGCGATCAAAGACCCAGGATGTGATCTCGCCGACGCCGCCCGCCTTGAGCAGCGCCCGCATCTCCTCGCGGCTGACAAATCCATCAATCAGCAAGGGCGCGTTGTCGCCGATATTGCCGATCCCGACATAGGTCACGTCGGCCTGCCGGGCCAGTTCGAGGATGTTGTGGACTGCCTCCTGCTGCTGCAGCAGCTGCTTTTCCTCGATGGAGCGGGCGAAAACCGGCAGCGGCATCGGATAGTGGCGCGCATTGACCCGGTCCGCCATGCGGATGACGACGTTGTAGGGCGTTGCCGCGCCATCCGACATCATGTTGCCGAGCAGGGAGACGATGCGGTGCTGCGGGCAATCCATCTTGGGCAATTGTTCGACACTGGCGCGCAAGGCGCGACCGGTGCCAAGCGCGATGATTTTCGGATGGTCGGACTTGAGCAGGCGCTCGATCTCGCCGGCCGCCAGTTGCGCGACGCCGGTCAGGGCTGCCGGGGCATCCGGGTCGGAAGGGGCTACCTCGCACGAAACGAGGCCGAATTTTTCCGTCAGGCCGTGGGCGAGCTCCATGCATCGGGCAATCGGGTGGTCGAGCCTGACCTTGACGAGTTTCTCGCTCACGGCGAGGGACACCAGACGCTGGGCGGATTGCCGCGAGACGCCGAGCTTGCGGGCGATCTCGTCCTGGGTGTTGCCAGCCACATAATAGAGCCAGCCGGCGCGGGCGGCGTCGTCCAGACGGCTGGTTTCGTGATCGCCCGCGTTGCTCATTTGCCCATCCGTTCGTCGGCTTGCCGATTGGCTTGAGGCACCATTTCGAAGAAAAGCGCCCAATTGTCAAAGCAGCGCACCGTTCCGCCAAGGCTGAGCGCTTCCTGGCTCATCCCCTTCAGGTGGCTGCCGCCAGTGAAGCGCATCACCTGCATGCCGGCATTGTGCGCGGCTTCGATGCCGGGCAGCGAGTCCTCGATGACAAGGCATCGGGCGGGATCCGTCGCCATGCGTCGGGCGGCATGCAGGAACAGGTCCGGCGCGGGCTTGCCCTTTTCGACCTCGGACGCCGTGAAGATGCGTGCCTCAAAGAAAACCGACAGTCCCGTCAGTTCCAGCGACCGCATCGCCCGTTTAGGTGAACTGCTCGTCGCCACGCAGGCGCTTGTCGTCAGTTGGGCAAGCAGCGCGTGGATGCCCGGTGCCGGCTCAAGTTCCAGCTCGAAGCGCGCCAGAAGCTCGGTGCGGTACTTCTCCTCGAAATCCGTCCCCGGCAGATAGCCGTGGGAATGACGGATTTCGGCGGCGACCTTGGCCCAGCTGCGGCCGAGAAAATGGGTTTGCACATGGGCGGCATCGACCTTGACGCCGACGCCGGCCAGGGTTTCGATCAGTACGCGGGCGCTGATCACCTCACTGTCGATGAGGACGCCGTCGCAGTCAAAGATGATCAGGTCGGGGTCAAGCGAAATCAGCGTGAGGCCTCATTGGGTTGCGAGCCAGATCCGATAGCACGACCGGCGCCGCGAAGGCAGCCTGGCTTCTGGTTCCGTGGAAGAAACCTGCACGGCGAGGGGTCGATGATCGTTGATGACGACAACAGCGGCCCGCTTCAGCGTCCCTGTCAGGCGGTCTGCATGGAAGTCGCCTGGGCTTGCCGGTGGTTTTCAAGCCCTTCGCTGAATTCATCGATCAGCGATCGCACGATCTCCTTCTGGGCTTCCCGGGCGCTGGCCCCGGCGGCAATCGCCCGTGCATGGATCGAGCGCTGCCGGTCGGCGCTTGTTCCGTGCTCGACAATCCGGCGGGTCCACAGCAATTCCTCAGAGCATCCCAGCGCTTCCGCATCCTCGCGGACGAGCTCGATGAGTTCGTCCAGTAGGACGGGAAAGGCCACGACCTCGCCCCGGGCGAAATCGATCAGCCCGTTCGAGACGCCGTAGCGTTGGGCGCGCCAGCGGTTCTCGCCTACCAGAAACCGATCATAGATGCGCCAGCGCTGGTTGTTGCTCCTGAGCCGCCAGAGCATGTGCATGATCGATTGCGTCAGTGCGACCAGCGCCAGGGCATCGTCGAGGCGCGGCGAGACGTCACAGACGCGGGATTCGAGCGTGGGAAAGCGGGCAGAAGGGCGAAGATCCCACCAGATCTTGGTGCAGTCATCGATGAGCCCGCTGTTGATGATGATCTGGACGGAGCGCTGGTATTCCGACCAGGAGGTAAACCGCGGCGGCAGTCCGGTTCGGGGAAGATTGTCGAACACCGTCAGCCGGTAGGAATTGAGACCGGTGTCATCCCCCTTCCAGTAGGGCGACGAAGTCGACAGGGCCAGGAGATGCGGCAGGAAGTAGGGGAACTGCGCCATCAGGTCGATGCGTGTTTCGTCGTCGTCCAGTCCGACATGCACATGCATGCCGCAGATCAGCATGCGCCGGGCGACGCCGCCGAGATCGTGCTCGAGTTCGCGGTAGCGCTGCTTGTCGGTGAAGTGCTGCTTGTGCCAGTCGGCAAAGGGATGGCAGGAGACCGCCAGCGGCGCCAGGCCGTGGTCTGCGGCAATGCGGGCGATGACGGAGCGCAGGCGGGCCAGATCCGCGCCGGCTTCCGCGACAGTTCTGCAGACGCTGGTGCCGACTTCGATCTGGCATTGCAGGAACTCGGGGCTGACCTGGCCTTCAAGCTCCTCGACGCATTGCGCCATCAACGATTCCGGAGCCGCCACGAGATCCAGACTGTCGCGGTCGACAAGCAGATATTCCTCTTCGACGCCGAGGGTGAAGCTGGGTTGGCGGTAGCTCATGGCAGGATTTGAACCCGAAAAAGTTTAGGGCGCAAGCCCGCTTTTGCGCGGCTGGCGGGCTTACCGGGCGAGGGTGCGCGCCACGGCCCTGGCGATCACCAGTTCCTCGTCGGCCCTGACCACGAAGGCGGGGCGCGCGCTGGAGTCCCGCGTCAGACGCTCGGCTCCGGCGGCGTTGGCTTCAGGATCCACGGCGAAGCCCAGCCATTCCAGTTTCGCCAGGGTTCGCGCGCGGATCGGCGCCGCGTTTTCGCCGATGCCGCCGGAGAACACCAGCGCATCGATGCCTTCCAGGCTGGCCGCCGCGGCGCCGATTTCCCCGACAAGCCGGTCGACATACATGTCGACGGCGAAGGCTGCGTCGGCTTCGCCGCTCGCCAGAAGGGTCCGCATGTCGCCGGAAATCCCCGACACGCCCGACAGGCCACTTTGATGATAGAGCAACTTTGAAACCTTCTCCGCATCGCCCCCGAACTGCTCGAGCAGCCAGAGCACCGCGCCGGGATCGAGCCTGCCGGGCCGCTGCCCCATCATCAGGCCGTCAAGCGGTGTAAACCCCATTGATGTCCAGCGGCTTACCCCGTCGATCATGCCGCTGATCGACGAGCCATTGCCCAGATGACAGGCCACCACGCGGCCCCGCGGCACGCCCAGGCGCGGCAGGTTCTGGGCCACGTGCTCATAGGACAGGCCGTGAAATCCATAGCGGATCAGGCCCTGCCTGGCATAGGCGCGGGGCAGGGGCATCTCGCGCCGGACCGCGGGCACGCTGGCATGGAAGGCCGTGTCGAAGCAGGCCACCTGGATGATTCCGGGAAGTGCTGCGATGGCGGCATCGATGCCGGCCAGGTTGTGCGGCTGATGGCCGGGCGCCAGCGGTGCCAGATCGGCGATGCCCGACCGGACTGTGGCGTCGATCGCCATCGGCGCGGCGAACCGCTCGCCGCCATGGACCACCCGGTGGCCGACGCCGCCGATTGCGCCTGCGTGGGGAAGGACAATCTCGTCGATCAGCCGTGGCAGCAGGTCCGCATGGCCGTCATTCTCTGTGCCGAAGGCGACCGTCTCCCGCCCCGGAAGAACCAGCCTCGGCATCTGGCCGTGGCCTATGGCTTCGACCAGTCCCCAAAGAGTGCGCTCCATGCCGGGCGTGAAGAGAGCGAACTTGATCGAGGATGAGCCGCAGTTGAGGGCCAACAGGCTGTCATAAGCGCCATCGGTCATCTTGGTCGTGTCCTTTCCAGGCAATGAGGTGGCATTCCGGCGGGCTCCCGGGGAGTGGGGAGTCGGCCGTGCGCCTGTTGTGCCGGATTGGACGCGATGTGCAACTCAAATCCGCCACTGGTCTGGCGGACGCGGTCCAGCTGGACCGGTCTGGCCTGGCCAGCCCTGCGATATTCAGACCCGGAATGACGGGGGCAAGCCATGCGACGCTGCACCTGTCCCGGGCGCCGCGCGGGCCGGGTCGGGTGGTTTTGGGGTGCCGGAAATGTTTAGTAATTGTGCGGCGATGCAACATGGGCTCAAGGCTGGTCGCACCTCGGTGCGACTGTTAATATATGAAAACACTTCGATAAACGGCCATTTTGCGACGCAATATGATCAAAACAGGAAATTTCCGGCGCTTTGAATTCCCGATTGCAATGTTTAGTAAAAGCTGTTTCACTCAACAAATGACTTAACATTTGCGGGTTTCGCTCCGCATGGTTTCGTCGGCAGGATTGAGGTGTTTCTGCAAAAGGGTCCGGCAAGGGGCCGGCCTGTTTTTTGGGAGGAAAGCATGCAGTGTTTGAACAAGATTGCGCTTGGTGTCAGCGCGGCCGCGCTCATGGCGGCGGCGTCCATGACGAGTGCCAAGGCGAATGAACTGACGCTTTGCTGGGCCGCATGGGACCCGGCCAATGCCCTGGTCGAGCTGTCCAAGGATTTTGAAACCAAGACCGGCACGAAGATGAACTTCGAGTTCGTGCCATGGCCGAACTTCGCCGACCGGATTCTCAACGAACTCAACGCCGGCGGCAAGCTGTGCGACCTGCTGATCGGCGATTCGCAGTGGCTGGGCGGTTCGGCCGAGAACGGCTATTACGTCAAGCTCAATGACTTCTTCGACAAGGAAGGCATCTCGATGGACGATTTCGCGGCTGCGGCCGTGAACGCCTATTCGACCTGGCCCAAGGGCACGCCGAACTATTGGGCACTGCCGGCGATGGGCGACGCCAATGGCTGGTTCTATCGCAAGGACTGGTTCGAGGATCCGGCCATCATGGCTGACTACAAGACCAAGACCGGGGCGGACCTGGCGCCGCCGAAGACCTGGGACGAACTCAAGCAGATCGCCGAATTCTTCCAGGGACGCGAAGTCAACGGCCAGACCGTCTATGGCGCGGCGATCTTCACCGAGCGCGCCTCCGAGGGCATCACCATGGGCGCCACCTCGGCGATGTATCCCTATGGGTTCAAGTACGAGATGACGCCCGGCGCCTATGACATGGAGGGCGCCGTCAACTCCGAAGGGGCGGTTGCAGGTCTCGAGATGTACAAGGCGCTTTACAAGTGCTGCACGCCGCCCGGCTACACCGACAGCTACATGGGCGAAGGCCTCGATGCGTTCAAGTCAGGCCAGGTGGCCATGATGATGAACTGGTTCGCCTTCATGCCGGGCATGGCCAAGGACGAGAAGGTTGGCTCGGTCACCGGGTTCTTCGTCAATCCGGGCCAGACGATTGCGGCCTCGACCCTCGGCGGGCAGGGCATTTCGGTGGTGGCCAACACGGACAACATGGACGGCGCGCTGGCCTATATCAAATGGTTCGCCGATCCGGAGATCCAGAAGAAGTGGTGGGCGCTGGGCGGCTATGCGGTTCACAATGCGGTTCTCAACGATCCGGCATTCCCGAGCTCGCAGCCCTTTGCGGGCGACTTCCTGGTCGCCATGAACCAGGTGCAGGATTTCTGGCAGGAGCCCTCCTACGCCAGCCTGCTCCAGGCCATGCAGAAGCGTCTGCATGACTATGTGGTTGCCGATCAGGGCACCGCAAAGGAAGCGCTCGACAATCTGATTGCCGACTGGACGGTGATCTTCGAGGACGACGGCAAACTCTAAGGCTTCTCGTCTCGCGTCGCTGCCGCCCCGGTTCCTGATCGGGGCGGCGGCACCAGGATTGTCTCTTTCTGCCAATGTATGGATCCGGACCAGTGAACAACGACACCGGCATGATTGATCGTGCCGCCACCATGGCGGCAAAGGCCACTCCGCCCCGACTCGTGCGGCGGGTGCGCGGCCTCTCCGACAAGGCGATCGCCTGGCTGTTCATCGCGCCGACGATGCTGCTGCTGCTGGTCATCAACATTTTTCCGCTGATCTGGACCATCCAGCTGTCGTTCACCAATTACCGCGCCAACCGGCCAAATGCGGAAGTGGTCAATGTCGGCCTGCGCAATTACGAGCGCCTGCTGACGGATCCCGATGTCTGGATCGCGATGCAGACCACCGCGCAGTTCGTGTTCTGGTCTATCCTGCTGCAGACGGTGATCGGTTTCACGCTCGCCTACCTTATCGACCGCAAGTTCCGCGGCCACGCGTTCTGGACGACGGTGATCCTCATTCCGATGATGCTGTCGCCCGCCGTGGTCGGCAATTTCTGGCGGTTCCTCTACCAGCCGCAGATCGGGCTGTTCAACTACATCGTCTCCTTCTTCACCGGCATCGAGCCGAGCTCCTTCGAGATGCTCGGCTCCGTGAGCCTCGCGCCCTGGTCGATCGTCATCGTCGATACCTGGATGTGGACTCCCTATGTCATGCTCATCTGCCTGGCGGGCCTCAGATCCATTCCCGACTACATCTATGAGGCGGCGGAGGTCGACCGCGCATCGCCCTGGCGGCAGTTCTGGTCCATCACCGTGCCGATGGCGCTTCCCTTCATCATGCTGGCGGTGCTGTTCAGGGGCATCGAGAACTTCAAGATGTTCGACATGGTCAATCTCTTGACCGGCGGGGGACCCGGCTCGATCACCGAGGTGGCCTCGATCACGCTCAAGCGCCAGGCGTTCGAAGCCTGGCGGACAGGCCCGTCATCGGCCTTCGCGATCATCCTGTTCGTCGCGGTGTTCGGTCTCGCCAATATCTACGTCAAGGCTTTGAACAGGGTGAAGCAGCGATGAGCGGACTTTCCTCAGCCCATTCCGTCGTCGAGCCGGGAATCTGGTCCAAGCGGATCGCGGGGACCCTGGTGGTGATCTACGCGCTGATCACCATGATTCCGCTCTTGTGGATCTTCGCGACCTCGCTCAAATCGCCGCCAGACTCGATCTCTTATCCTCCCAAGATCCTCTTCACGCCGACTGTGGAAGGCTATTGCAACCTGTTCACCACCAGGTCGCGGCAGACCCAGGACTATATCGAGAGCCTCGGGCCTCCGGCCAATGTCTGCGAGGAAATTGCCCGTGACCGGTCCATGGTCGTGGTCGGCGCGTCAAAATACTGGCCGCGGTTTGTCAATTCGCTGGTGATCGCGTTCGGATCGACATTCCTGGCGGTGTTTCTCGGCACGCTCGCGGCCTACGGGTTTTCCCGCTTCAAGGTGCCGCTTGCCGACGATCTCCTGTTCTTCATCCTGTCGACCCGGATGATGCCGCCGATCGCGGTGGCGATCCCGATCTATCTCATGTACCGTGAGCTCGGTCTTTCGGACACGGCGCTCGGGATGATCCTGCTTTACACCGCGGTCAATGTGTCGCTGGCGGTGTGGCTGCTCAAGGGCTTCATCGACGAGATCCCGCGCGAATATGAAGAGGCGGCGCTGATCGACGGCTACACACGGCTGCAGGCCTTCGTCAAAGTGGTGCTGCCGCAGGCAACCACCGGAATCGCCGCGACCGCGATCTTCTGCCTGATCTTTGCCTGGAACGAGTACGCCTTCGCGGTGCTGCTGACGTCTGGCACCGCGCAGACGGCGCCGCCGTTCATCCCGACCATCATCGGCGAGGGCGGCATGGACTGGCCGGCCGTCGGTGCGGGCACGACGATCTTCCTGGTCCCCATCCTGGTGTTCACGATCCTGTTGCGTAAGCACCTGCTGCGCGGAATCACCTTCGGAGCCGTTCGCAAATGAGCACCACGCAGACCAAGCCGCCGGAGAGCCTGCGCAAGAGGCCGATCTATCTGCGCCGCGGGCCGATGGAGAACCTCGCCACGGCCGTCATCGGCCTCGGCTTCCTGATGATGTTCCAGCCCTTCGCGCTGGCGCTCTACACCTGGTCGTTCGTCACGCTGCTCGCGGGCACGGTGATGTTCATCGTCGTTTCGAAATTTCCGGAGTAGATCCTTGGCCGAAATCCGCATCGAGAACCTGCGCAAGTCCTTCGGCAGCTTTGTCGCCGTGCAGGAATCGAGCTTCACCGTCGAGGATGGCGAATTCCTGGCATTGCTCGGGCCATCAGGCTGCGGCAAGACAACGACGCTCAGGATGATTGCCGGACTGGAGCTTCCCACCAGCGGCTCTATCCTTCTCGACAAGGAGGATGTGACGTTCAACCGGGCGCGTGACCGCGACATCGCCTTCGTGTTCCAGCTTTTTGCGCTTTATCCGCACATGAATGTGCGCAAGAACATCGGCTTTCCGCTGCTGGCCCAGGGCGTTGCCAAGGCCGAAATCCGGGCGCGCGTCGAGGAAACCGCGCGGCTTCTTCAGATCGACCACATTCTCGACAAGCCGGTGTCGGGACTGGCCGGTGGTGACCGGCAGCGCGTGGCGCTCGGCCGTGCGATCGTGCGGCGGCCGAAGTGCTTCCTGATGGACGAGCCGCTGGGGACGCTCGACGCCGAGTTCCGCAATGTCATGGTGCATGAGCTGCGCGAGCTGCACAACCGGATCAAGGCCACCACGATCTATGTCACCCATGACCAGCTCGAGGCGATGGCGATGGCCGACAAGATCGCGGTCATGAACCATGGCGTGATCGAGCAGTTCGGGTCGCCGCAACAGATCTATGACCACCCGGCGTCGATCTATGTCGCCGATTTCATCGGCTCACCGCCGATGAATTTCATCGGCTTCGGCGGCGGCATCGCGAAGGGCGCGACATCGGTGCAGGTTGGCGACGCCGCGGTCGCGGTTCCGGAAGCGCTCGAGGACGTGAGCGCCGGCGACATGGTGCTGGGCGTGCGTCCCGAGCATGTGCGCTTTTCCGATGCAGCACCCCTGCGGGGCAGCATCTACGGCGTCGAATACCTCGGCACGACCCAGATCGTGGTGGTCGAGACCGCCTATGGCTTCTGCAAGGTCCGGGCTCCGGCGGACCAGGTTTTCCGGATCGGCGAGGCCGTCGGCCTGGATCTTGACGCAACGCGCCTGTCGCTGTTCCGCAAGGACACCGGCAAGGCGATCCGGACTGTCCGTGCCGGGGAGATGGCTCATGGCTGAAGTGCGGCTGGAAGGCCTCGGCAAATCCTTCGGCACCAGCCGCGCCGTGACCGGCATGGACCTGGTGATTGCCGATGGCGAATTCGTGGTCCTGCTGGGGCCCACGGGCGCCGGCAAGACCACCACCCTCAGGCTTATCGCCGGGCTTGAGCGTCCGGATGCGGGATCCATCCGGATCGGTGAGGAGGACGTGACCGGGCTGTCGCCGGCGGAGCGCGATGTTGCCTTCGTGTTTCAACAATATTCGCTCTATCCGCATCTGAGCGTTTTCGACAATCTCGCGTTTCCGCTGAAGTCGCCGGCCCGGCGCTGGTCGGCCGGCGAGATCGACGCACGGGTGCGCGACATCGCCAGAATGGTGCGCATCGACCACAAGCTTGACAGCAAGTCGACGAAGCTGTCGGGCGGCGAGATGCAGCGCGTGGCGATCGGCAGGGCCCTGGTGCGCGAGCCGTCGATCTTCCTGATGGATGAACCGCTGTCCTCGCTCGACGCCAAGCTGAGAGCCGACCTCAGGCTCGAGCTCAAACGCATCCAGAGCGAGATCGGCGCGACATTGCTTTATGTGACGCATGACCAGATCGAGGCCATGACCATGGCGGACAGGATCGGTATTCTCGCGGAAGGCCATCTGACCCAAATCGGAAGTCCGCGCGAGATCTACACCGCGCCCGCCAATCTGCACGTCGCCGCGCGCCTGGGTCATCCGCATATCAACCTGATCAAGCCCGGGCTGCTGCCCTGTCAATCGATGCCCGATGGGGTCAGGACCATCGGTGCGCGGACCGAGCACATTTTGGTCGAAGCCGCGGCTTCTGTGGCGCAGGGCAATGGTCGGGTCGACTGGATCGAGCATCTCGGCGACCAGAACCATCTGCATATTCTGGTGGACGGGCAGAAAATCACATTGCTTGCCGATCCCTATTCCGGTTTCAAGGCGGGGGATCCGGTTTCGGTTTCCCTCAAGCAGCCGCTTTTCTTCGGAGCGGACGACAGGAGGATCACCGATGTCTGAGAGCAAGACGGGCATGACGTCCGATGATTTCCGCAGCCTTGTCGTCGCAATGGCCGCCGCAATCGAGGCCAATGCCGACCGGCTTACCGAGCTCGACAGCGCGATCGGCGACGGGGATCACGGCGCCAATATGAAGCGCGGCTTCCAGGCGGTTCTGGGCGAGCTCGACCAGCTGGCAACCAAGCCGGTGCCGGAAGCGCTCAAGGCCGCGGGCATGAAACTGGTGATGACGGTCGGCGGCGCCTCCGGCCCGCTGGTGGGCACATTGCTGATGACGCTCGGCAAGGAGCTTCCGGCGGATTTCGATCGCCAGGCGTTCGTCATGGCTTACGAAAAGGCTGTGGATGCCGTGGCCGCGCGCGGGAAATCCCACGCGGGACAGAAGACCATGCTGGATGTGCTCTATCCGATCCTGGATGCCATGCGCGAGGGCGCCGATCCGGACGAGGTCGCAGCCAGGGCCCGGGCCGCGGCCGATGCAACGGTTCCGATGCTCGCCACGCGCGGCCGGGCTTCCTTTCTCGGCGAACGGTCGATCGGGCACATGGATCCCGGCGCGGCATCGGTTGCGCTGCTGGCGGGCGTCGTCGCCCGGACGCTGCAAACACATCAAGGAGCTTGAGGCATGAATGTCGGGATTGTGATTGTGTCGCACTCGCCCCTGGTGGCGGAAGGTGTCGCCGACATGGTGCGGCAAATGGTGGGCGACGAGGTTGGGCTCGCCTGGTGCGGCGGAGATCCGGCCGGCGGGCTCGGAACCAGCGTCGAGGCAATCACCGCTGCTATCGACAAGGCCTGGTCCGATGCGGGCGTGGCTGTGCTGGTCGATCTGGGCGGGGCCGAGACCAATACGGAAATGGCGATCGAGTTCATCGGCGAGCCTCGCGCGTCGCTGATCGCCATCTGCAATGCGCCGATCGTCGAGGGCGCGATCATGGCGGCAACGGAAGCGTCGGGCGGCGCCCCGCTTGCCACCGTGGTGGCGACGGCCGAAGAACTGTCGCCCCTGTGAGCGGGTTGGAAGGACATCACACATGACGGCCAAGGCGGTTTCCGAAGTGATCATCACCAATGAGGTGGGGCTGCATGCCCGGCCTTCGGTGAAATTCACCAAGCTAGCCAAGACATTTCCCTGCACGGTGGAGTTTGCCACAAGTGAGGACGGTCCGTGGATCGACGCCAAGAGCATCGTCAAGGTGATGGGCGCCAAGGCGCCCAAGGGAACGAGGCTTTTGTTGCGGGCCCAGGGCGAGCAGTCGACCACGGCGGTCGCAGCCCTGATCGCGCTGGTTGAACGCGGATTTGATGAAGGCGGCGGGCATGGCGAGCCCCAGTAGAATTTCCGGCCAGTCGGCCAGCGCGGGCTTTGCCCATGGCCCGGTTCACCTGGCGCGCAGGCAGGGGCGCGCCTACATCGCCAAGGCAACGCCGGAGCACGAGCTTCACGCGCTCAATGAGGCGGTCGAGACGGCGGCTTCCTCGATTGCGGCCGCGATGGGCCAGCTCGCCGGCGATGCGGCCGATATCCTGGAATTTCAACTGGCGATGCTCGAGGACGGCTCGTTTACCGCCGCCGCGGCGGAGTTGATTGCCTCCGGCGCCACTGCCCCTGCCGCGTGGAAAACCGTGCTGGAGGCCGAGATCGCCAGTTACCGGGCGTCCGGCGACGCCTATTTCAATGCCCGGTCGGCGGATCTGGCCGACATCTGCGACACCGTGCTGCAGGCCCTGTCCGGCGAGAGCGCCGAATCCATTCCGCCGGGCGTCATCCATGTCGACGAGGATGTCGCGCCCAGCCGGTTCCTGTCGCATGACTGGAGCAAGGGCGGCGGCCTTGCGTTGCGCAGCGGCAGCGTCACCAGCCATGTGGCGATGCTGGCCCGCGCCCGCGGCGTGCCGATGATCGTGGGCATCGGCGACGCTGAAATTGATGAGGCGGCGAACGCCTTGCTGGATGCGCAATCGGGCGAGTTGCTGCTGTCTCCGGATCCGGCGCAGATCGATGATTTCAACACCCGCCGCACCGCCAGCCGGGCGCACCAGCGCGACGCCGATGCCCTGGCTTCCCACCCCGCCGTCACCCGAAACGGCGAGAGCGTCCAGGTGCTCGTCAATATCGCCGACCCCAGCGATGTCGAGCGGATTTCGATCGACCATGTCGACGGCGTCGGATTGATGCGGACCGAATTCCTGTTCGGCGGCGCGCGCGGGCTTCCCGACGAGGAGACCCAGCTCGCCGCCTATCGCAAGGTGCTCGACTGGGCAGACGGCAAGCCGGTGACCATTCGCACCATCGACGCGGGCGGCGACAAGCCGGTCGAGGGCTATACAATTGCCGAGGACAATTCCTTTCTCGGCGTCCGCGGTATCCGCCTGTCTCTGGCCAAGCCCGAGATCTTCAGGGTTCAAATCCGGGCGCTGCTCAGGGCGGCCCCGCACGGGGCGCTGAAGGTGATGCTGCCGATGGTGTCCGTCCCGGGCGAGATTGACGCGGTGCGGGCGATGTTTGCCGCGGAGGCCGCCGACCTCGCCCAGGCGGGTATCATCCACCGGATGCCCGAGCTCGGGATCATGGTCGAGGTGCCATCGGTGGCGATCACGCCGGCACGGTTCGCCGCGGCCAGCTTCTTCTCGATCGGTTCGAACGACCTCACGCAATATGTGCTGGCGGCGTCGCGCGACAATCCGAGGCTCGGCGCGCTCGGCTCGGCCGCCGACCCGGCCGTCCTCAGCCTGATCGGCACTGTGGCGAGCTATGGTCTGGCGAGCGGGATCGAAACCAGCCTGTGCGGCGATGCCGCAAGCGACCCGGACATGATAGGGTTGCTGCTCGATGCAGGCTTGCGCCGGCTTTCGGTGGCGCCGGCCCGGGTGTCGGTCATCAAGGCGGCGGTCCGGCTCTGGGCGCCGGGGGAGATAGAATAAATGAAGCCGCAAACCGGCGAGGAGGCGATCCGCGCCTACAAGCAGAAGCTTGCGGCGATCGTCGACAGGCGGCCCTCTGGGACACGCCAGCGGCTGGCCGACGCGCTCGGAAAGCACCGCAGCTTCGTGACCCAGATCGCCAGTCCCAGCTATCTCACGCCTTTGCCCGCGCGGCACCTGCCGGTGATCTTCTCGGTCTGCCATTTCAGCCAGGCGGAGCAGAAGGATTTCCTGGCGCTCTATCACGCGGCCCATCCGGGACGCGTGGCCGGGCCTGCCGCGGGCAAGCGAACCCGGCATCTGACCGTAACCGCGCCGGATCTGGGCAGCGAGGAGCGCAACCGGCAATTTGACCATGCGGTGGCCGATTTTATTCACCGTATGGCACTGGTTATCGCAAGCGATCCGGATGAGGAGGCCTGACGGCCGCAAAGGGAGGACAGCATGAAGAAACTGATGAATGGCACTGAAACGATCCTGGCTGAAAGCCTTGCCGGGTTTGCCGCCGCGCATGGCGATATCGTGGTGCTGGATCCATCCGGCAAATTTGTCCGCCGCAGGGATCTCAAGCCAGGAAAGGTCGCGCTGATCTCCGGCGGCGGGTCCGGCCATGAACCGCTGCATGCGGGGTTCGTCGGCATGGGCATGCTCGACGCCGCCTGTCCGGGGCAGGTGTTCACCTCGCCCACGCCCGACCAGATGCTGGAAGCCGCCCAGGCCGTGGATGGCGGCGCGGGCGTGTTGTTCATCGTCAAGAACTACGAAGGCGACGTGATGAATTTCGACATGGCCGCCGAGATGCTCAAGGACATGGCGGGCATCGAGGTCCTGCAGCTCATCACCAATGACGACATCGCGGTGGAGGATTCGCTGTTCACCACCGGACGCCGCGGCGTTGCGGGAACACTGGTGGTTGAGAGGATTGTCGGCGCTGCAGCGGAACAGGGAATGGGCCTTGCAGACCTCCTGGCGCTGGGCGAGCGGGTCAACCGCCAGTCCAAGTCCTTTGGCGTGGCGCTGACCAGTTGCACGGTGCCCGCCGCGGGCAAGCCGACCTTCGATCTCGGGCCCGGCGACATGGAGTTTGGCGTGGGCATTCACGGCGAACCCGGCCGCAGGCGGGCGCCCCTTGCCAGCGCCGACGAGATCGCCACCGAAATCTGCGAGGGGATCTGCAAGGAGTTCGGCGACGTCAAAGGCCGGAACGGGCTGCTGTTCGTCAACGGATTTGGCGGCACGCCGCTGATGGAGCTCTATCTCATGCACAACAGCGCCCGGCGGATTTTCGACGCTCACGGACTGAGGATCGCCCGGTCGCTGACCGGCTCCTATGTCACCTCGCTCGACATGGCGGGCTGCTCGATCACGCTGACGCTCATGGACGACGACATGCTGTCCCATTGGGATGCGCCGCTGCACACTGCTGCCCTGCGGTGGGGTGTCTAGCGAAGACGTGCCCCGGGTGTGGCCGTCACGGCCTCACGGTCCGACATGCACAGGGCCGTGGCGTTAGGCGACGGCGCGTCTTCCCCTTCTGTCATCACGACGGCGCGGCGCCAGCCGCCGGAGGCCGCTGACAGCCTCACGCGAAAATATCGAAAGATTGATATTCATCAAGGATCTGTCCGGACCGGTCAGTAATCTTCCTGTTGGAAACCAGGGAGTTTTGAGGGCATTCAGGCCTTCAAGGATTGCGCATGCTGAGTCTGGCCGGGGACAAACTTCATCTATCGCGTTCGACGCTGCTGCGACTCGCATCGGCCATCGGCAGCGCCGCCGCTTTCGGCATGCTGGCGGCGCCCGTCACGCGATCGGCCTACTGGCCTTCGGCCTTCGCGCTGGCTTTCATCTACGGATTCTTCTTTGTTGGCGGCACCGGTTTCCGGATCCTCATCGCGGTGGCGTTGCAGGATATGTCGCGCAAGGCCTCGGCGTCGTGGTCGGGCGCCACAACCGCCTCGGCGCTGGCCGCCCTGATCGCCGCGCTGCTGCTTTTCTTCCAGGGTAGGGAGGACGCGGCGCTCCTGCTCGCGGCCTATGCGGTGGCGATCAACGCCGCCTACATTCCGGTCAAGCTCGCCTGCGTTGAAGCGGGCTGCTGTCACGCCCATCGGCGCGACCGGCTCGTGATCCGCAACCATGACCTGCGCCATGTCGAGATTGTTGCGAGCGCCTTCGTGCTGGCGGCGGCGTTGGCGGCGATCTGGGCAGGGGCGGCCGGCCTGGCCGCCTGCCTGGGCGTGGGAGGGCATCTGGCAATCCGGCTTCTGTCGCGCTGGTCGCGCGACCGGCTGCCGGCAGCGGGTGCCCAGTCAGGCGCCCAGGATGAAATCAAGGGTCAGGAGCTTGTGCCTCTGGCGCTTGTGTTTGCCGCGGCCATCTGGCTGGCGGCGTGGTCATGAAATCGTGCATCGCAAAGGAGTCAAGCATGCAACCCCAGTCGGAAAAAGAAACTGTCGATCGTTCGCGCCTCAAACTGCTGGGGGTCCTGGCTGCAGCGGGTGCATCTGGCGCCTGTGTGCAACAGGCTGAATATTACCCGCCGTCGGGAAGAGGAAGAGAGGTTCAACCGCGCACCACAGGGGGCGAAGGCGAAGGCGGCGGCGGCGGAGGTTCGCATTGAGCGTCATGTCCATGGATCGCAGGTCATTCCTGGCAGCGGCGGGCGTCCTGGCGGCGGCGCCGCTGGCCGGGTGCGCGACACAGGACACGTCCGAAGGGGCGCTGGCGGCGGAGACGGTTCTGCCGGTGAAGCCGCTCAGCGCGTCCTCGGTCTATGTGCCGGGATACATGCCGGACAAGGCGCAGGTCGGCGGGGTTCCGGTGAAGGAGGACCGCTATTTTGCCCGTAACATCTCCGATCCGGAGCGGCCTTTCCGGCTCTTGACCCGGATCGGAATGAATGGCGAGATGCGGCAGACGCTGCTGCCGGCCTATGCCCATGACGTTGAGATCTCGCCGGATCGATCCGTGGGCGTCATGTGCGGGTTCGAGGCGACCGACCAGGTCGCCTTCGATCCCGACACGCTGGATCTCGTGGCGGTGGCGCCCTCTTTCTCAAAGGGCTGGCGCGGCGGCGGCCATGCCGCCTATCTCTCTGATGGCAAGAGCGTGCTCCTGTCGGAACGCGCGCCCCGGCGCAGCCTGAGCGGAGGCAAGATCGAGGATCATTACGGTCGCATCACCATCCGCGACACCGATACGCTGAAGATCCGCGGCAGCTATTCCACCCACGGCATCGATCCGCACGACATCCGCCTGATCGACAATGACCGGTATCTGGTCATCGCCAATTACGGCTCGCTGCCGCGCGAGGGAGCGCGGGGGCTGAGCATTCCGCGCCGGGTGCCCGAAGCCTGCGTCACGATCATCGATACGCAGAGCGGCAAGCTTGAAGACAAGCGCGTCACCGACCGCCGGGAGACCGAGGTCCGGCATCTGGCCGCGGGCGCGCTCGACCGGATCTTCGCGATCCAGGCGCGGCTTGGAGGCGATGCCGATCTGGCCCGAGACCTGCGTAACGAGCGCGTGGCCGATGATGAGGACATAACCTCGGAGCCGGGCATCGCCTATCTGTCCGCCGCAACGCTGAAACTGGCAAAGGGCAAGCCGCCACGGCGGATGGGAAGCCGGAGCGACACCGCCAAGATGCGCCACGGCCTGTCGATCCGCTACGACGCCCGGAACGACCAAGCGATCGCGACCTATCCGAGTTCGCACCAGCTGATGGTGTTCGACGGCGCGTCAGGCGAGGTGCTGCATGCTTTCGACACGCGGAACATGGGCATGCGGTTTCCCTGCGGGGTCACGCTTCTGCCCGACGGTGTTCATTATGCGGTGACGGGGTACTGGGAAAACCTGTTCGTGTTCGAACGCGGCAGCCACCGTCTCAATCGCGAGGCGTGCCTTTACCCGACGTTCTTTGGTCACAGCCACATCACTGCCGCCTGAAGGTGGTGCCTGCCGGACGAGCTGAAAATGCCCCTGCCACAGTATTGTGCAAAGGCCTGTCAACGCCTGTTGCCAAGGACGATGCTGCGTTTTATCATTTGGTCAAAAATAAAACGGGTTCAGTTCACATCATCGTTCAACAGGAGCGTCAGCCATGACCAGAATGACCACTACAGGCCGCCTCAATCTCCTCAGCCGTCGCCAGATTCTTGCCGGAACGGCCGCCGGTGCGGCAGCGCTTTCGATGCCTGGTTTCCTCACCAGAGCCCGTGCCGAGGGGCCGCTCAAGGTGGCCGCCATCTACACCGTGCCGGTGGAGCAGCAGTGGGTGAGCCGCATCCACAAGGCGGCCAATGCGGCCGTGGCTCGCGGCGATATCGAGTATGTGTTTTCCGAGAACACCTCCAACAATGACTATGAGCGCGTCATGCGCGAATATTCCGAGGCCGGTCACGATCTGATCGTCGGCGAGGTCTTCGGCGTCGAGGACGCCGCCCGCCAGGTGGCCGCCGACTATCCGGAAACCGCCTATCTGATGGGCTCGAGCTTCCTGCCCAAGGATGATGCGCCGAATTTCGCCGTCTTCGACAACTACATCCAGGACGCATCCTACCTGTCCGGCATCATCGCCGGCGCCATGACGACGTCGAAGAACATCGGCATGGTCGGCGGGTTTCCGATTCCCGAAGTCAACCGGCTGATGCATGCCTTCATGGCCGGCGTCAAGGAAACCGCGCCGGACGCCAAGTTCCAGGTGGCTTTCATCGGCTCCTGGTTCGATCCGCCGAAGGCCAAGGAAACCGCGTTTGCCCAGATCGATGGCGGCGCCGACATCCTCTATGCGGAGCGCTTCGGGGTCTCCGATGCGGCCAAGGAGAAAGGCATCCTGGCGATCGGCAATGTGATCGACACCCAGGCCGATTATCCCGAGACCGTGGTCGCTTCGGCGCTGTGGCATTTCGAGCCGACGCTCGACCGCGCCATCGAGATGGTCAAGGCAGGCACGTTCAAGGCGGACAATTATGGCGTCTATTCCTTCATGAAGGAAGGCGGCTGCTCGCTGGCGCCGCTTGGAACCTTCGAGGGCAAGATCCCCGAAGCTGCGATGGCGCTGGTCATGGAACGTGAAGCGGCGATCAAGGACGGCTCCTTCGTGGTCGAGATCAACGACGAAGAACCCAAGTCCAACTGATGGACCATGCTGAGCGCCCGGAGGCGGAGACCGTTCTCCGCCTCGCGGGCATCACCAAGAGATTTGGCCCGCTTGTCGCCAATGACGCGATCTCGCTGTCGCTCGCGCGCGGCGAAGTCGTGGCCCTGCTTGGCGAGAACGGTGCGGGCAAGACCACGCTGATGAACATCCTGTTCGGCCATTACACCGCCGATGAGGGGCAGATCGAGGTCTTTGGCAAGCCGCTTCCGCCAGGAGATCCCAACGCCGCGCTGGCGGCGGGCATCGGCATGGTGCACCAGCATTTTACCCTCGCTGACCAGATGACCGTGCTTGAAAACATCGTGCTCGGCACAAGGCCGCTCTGGTCGTTCAACCTGGGCAAGGCCGAGGCCCGACAGAAGATCCGCAGGCTCGCGACCGACTACGGGCTTGATGTCGATCCTGACCGGATGATCACGGAGCTGTCGGTGGGCGAACGGCAACGGGTCGAAATCCTCAAGGCGCTCTACCGCGAGGCTCGGATCCTCATCCTCGACGAACCCACGGCGGTACTGACGCCGATGGAGACGGAAGCGCTGTTCGCCACGCTCAAGAAGCTGGTGGCTGCGGGGCTGTCGGTAATCTTCATCTCGCACAAACTCGGTGAAGTGCAGTCGGTCTCCGACCGCGTCGTGGTGTTGCGCGGCGGCAGGCTCGCCGGTGAGCGCAGAACGTCGGAGGCGACGCGGCGGGAACTGGCGGAACTGATGGTGGGCGGGCAATTGCCCGTCAACGAGATCGGGCCGTCGACGCCGGGCGTCACGCTGTTCGCGCTCAAGGACGTGTCCACGCGCAGCATGGGCGGTGCTGCGCTCAGGCAGGTTTCGATCGAACTGCGTGGCGGCGAGATCACCGGCCTCGCCGGGATATCGGGCAATGGCCAGGCGGCGCTGGCGGCGCTGATCGCGGGCACGCTCGAGGCCCGTGAGGGTGATATCATCGTCCATGGCGAGACCGCGCGGCACTGGTCGCCGCGCACGGCGCTCGACAAGGGGCTGGGGCGCATCCCCGAAGACCGGCACGCCACCGGCATGATCGGCGACATGAGCGTGGCCGAGAACGTGATTTCGGAAGCCTATCGCAGCCCGCGGTTCTCCCGTTTCGGATTCCTCGACTGGGCCGCCGCGGCGTCGTTTGCCGGCGACATCATCAAGGCCTACGACGTCAAATGCCCGTCGCCCGACGCCCGCGTGCGGCTGCTGTCGGGCGGCAACATGCAGAAGCTGATCCTGGGACGGGCGCTCGATGGCGATCCGGACATCATTCTTGCCAGCCAGCCGACCCGCGGTCTCGATGTCGGCGCGGTGGCCTATGTGCATGCGCGGCTGATCGAGGCGCGCGACCGGGGCGCCGCCGTGCTGATCATCTCCGAGGACCTCGACGAGATCCAGACGCTGTCTGACCGGATCGTGGTGATCCATCGCGGACACCTGTCCAGCCCCTCGGCCCGGGGCGAACTCAGCGTCATGGAACTGGGCGAGCTGATGGCCGGTCACGGCGTCGCCGAAGGGGCCGATCATGCGGCTTGAAGCCAGAGCCACGACATCGGGCGCCGCCACCATCCTGTGGCCGGCGGGCGCGATCCTGGCGACGATCGTATTCTCCTCGGTTCTGGTGATGATCGCCGGGGCCTCACCGCTCACGGTGTTCTGGCTGGTGTTCAAGGGGGCGGCCGGGTCGCAATTCGCGTTGCTGGAGACGCTGACCCGCGCCACGCCGCTGATCTTCACCGGGCTCGCGGTGGCTGTCGCCTTCCGGGCGCGGCTGTGGAACATCGGCGCCGAGGCGCAGCTCTATCTTGGGGCGGTGATGACGGTTGTACTGGGCACCGGCGCGGTCACGTTGCCCTCGGCGGGGCTGATCCCGCTGATCATGATGGCCGCCATGCTGACCGGTGCGCTGACGCTGCTCGGACCCGCCATCCTCAAGACAAGGTTTGGCGTCGACGAGGTGGTGACCACGCTACTGCTCAATTTCATCGTCCTGCTGTTTGTCTCGATGTTGCTCGAAGGGCCGCTCAAGGACCCGACGGGACTGGGCTGGCCGCAGTCCCAACGGGTGATCGCGGACGCGCAACTGCCGCGCCTGATCAAGGGCAAGCGCCTGCATTACGGCTTCGTGCTCGCCGTCGTCTCGGCCATCGTGGTCTGGGTGATCATGAAGAAGACGGTGCTGGGCTACGAGATGCGTGCGGTCGGCCACAATGCGGAAGCCGCGCGCTTCGCGGGCATTCCGGTCAACCTTGTGATCGTCAAGACGGCGCTGCTGTCAGGCGGGCTCGCGGCGCTTGCGGGCTTCTCCGAGGTGGCCGGGCTCAAGGGCAACCTGACGCTCGATCTGTCGCCGGGCTACGGCTACACCGGCATTGTGGTCGCCATGCTCGCCATGCTCAATCCGCTCGGCGTGATCGCCGCGGCGATCTTCGTGGCCGGGATCTTCGTCGGCGCCGACGCCATGAGCCGCAGCGCCAATGTGCCGAGCTACATTGCCCAGGTGATGGTGGCGACCTCGCTTCTGACCATGGTCGCGGCAATCATGCTGATGCGCTACCGCGTGCGCTGGAGATGACATGAGCGAGGCCATCGAGATCCTGTTCACCGCCAGCTTCTGGGTCGCGGCCATCCGCATCGCCTCGCCGCTGATCTTCGCCACCATGGGCGAACTCATCTGCGAGCGCGCCGGCGTGCTCAACCTCGGCATCGAGGGCATCATGGTGGCCGGCGCCTTCACCGGCTGGTTCACGGTCTATATGGGCGGGGACCTGTGGACCGGCGTGCTGGTGGCGGCGATGACCGGGGCGATGTTCGGGCTGCTGCACGGCTTCCTCACCGTGCCGCTGGGCCTGTCGCAGCATGTCACCGGCATCGGCATCACCCTGCTGGCCTCGAGCCTCACCTATTTCACCTATCGCATCCTGCTGCCCGAGGTGACGTCGCCGCCGAAGATCGAGCCGTTCCAGCCCTTTGCGGTTCCGGTGCTGTCGGATATCCCGGTGCTTGGACCCGCGCTGTTCAACCAGACGCCGCTCACCTATCTCGCTTATTTCACCGTGGCGGCCGTCGCCTTCGTGCTCTACCGCACTCCGGTGGGCGTGGCGGTGCGGGCGGTGGGGGAAAACCCGTCAGCGGTGGAGGCGCAGGGCATTTCGGTGACGGCGGTCAGGATCGGCGCGGTGATGGCAGGCTCGGCACTGATGGCGATCGGCGGCGCGTTCCTGACCATGTCGGCGTTCAATTCGTTCTTCTTCGAGATGATCAACGGGCGCGGCTGGATCGCCATCGCGCTGGTGGTGTTCGGGTCCTGGCGGCCCGGAAAGGCGCTGATCGGGGCGATCCTGTTTGCGGCCTTCGACGCCTACCAGGTCCGCCTCCAGCAGATCACCGGCGGCGTCATCCCCTACCAGATCTTCCTGATGATGCCGTTCGTGCTGTCGATCGTGGCCCTTGTCGTCGTCGCCCGGCGCGCGACCTATCCCAAGGCGCTGATGATCCCTTACCAGAAAGGCGAGAGATGAGTTTTGACACAATTCTCAAAGGCGGCGTCCTGCCCGACGGGACGACCGCCGACATCGGCATCCTCGACGGACGGATCGCGGCGATAGCGCCCTCAATCGAAGCGGAAGCCGGAGAGACGATCGACATAACCGGCCATCTTGTTTCGCCGCCCTTCGTCGACCCGCATTTCCACATGGATGCGACCTTGTCCTATGGCCTGCCGCGGATCAATGCGTCGGGCACGCTCTTGGAAGGCATCGGATTGTGGGGCGAACTCAAGCCGCTTTTGACCCACGAGGCGGTGAAGGAGCGCGCGCTCGCCTATTGCGACTGGGCTGCCTCGATGGGCTTGCTTGCGATCCGGACCCATGTGGATGTCTGCGACGATCGCTTGCTGGCCGTCCAGGCGCTGATCGAGGTCCGGCAGGAGATTTCCCACTACATCGACCTGCAGCTTGTGGCGTTTCCCCAAGACGGGCTCTACCGCTCGCCCACCGCGCGCGCAAACACGATCCGGGCGCTCGATCTCGGCGTCGATGTGGTCGGCGGCATCCCGCATTTCGAGCGCACCATGGCCGACGGCCGCGCCTCCGTGACCGAGCTATGCGAGATCGCGGCAAGCCGCGGGCTGATGGTCGACATGCATTGCGACGAGACCGATGACCCGCTGTCGCGGCATATCGAGCAGCTCGCCTACGAGACGCAGCGGCTCGGGTTGCAGGGCCGGGTGGCGGGATCGCATCTCACCTCGATGCATTCGATGGACAATTACTACGTCTCCAAGCTGCTGCCACTGATGGCGGAAGCGCAGGTGGCGGCTATCCCCAATCCGCTCATCAACATCACCCTGCAGGGCCGTCACGACACCTATCCCAAGCGCCGCGGCATGACCCGGGTTCCGGAAATGCTCAGCCACGGCATCCGGGTCGGCTTCGGCCAGGATTGCGTGCTGGATCCCTGGTACTCGCTGGGGACCGCTGACATGCTGGATGTGGCCTTCATGGGGCTGCATGTGGCGCAGATGACCAGTCCCGCCGCTATGCGCCGCTGCTACGATATGGTCACCAAGGAGAGCGCGGCGATCATGGGGCTTGAGCACTATGGGCTGGAGGTCGGCAAGCGGGCCGATCTGGTGGTTCTGGATGCCGGCGATCCGGTCGAGGCGATCCGGCTGCGCGCCACACGCCTGCTGGTGATGGCCAGGGGCAAGGTGATTGCCCGCCGCGCGCGCTCGCCGATGCAGCTCTCCATCGACGGGCGTGAAGGCGCGGTGGACAGGCGTTTCCGGACGCCCGCTCCAGTCTGAAACAGACCTGTCCGCGCTGATGAGCGCGGGGTTAACAATTGCGAAAGCGCGCAGCTTTATAGTGCGAGGGTGTAGTTTTGCGTAAAAGGGTGCTCCTCGTATGGCCGCTGCAAAGCGCCGACTGTTTCATGCATTCAAAGTCTCCCGAAAGCTTGCGCTTCTTTCGGGCGGCTTCCTGCTTTTTCTGGGAGCTTCCGGAACGGCCGCGCTGATGTTCGCGCCCGCCAGCATGATCCCCGGTTTCTCGAACAAGCCCGGGGGGCATTGCAAGACACTCTACCAGTCCGAGTTCAGGCGTGGCGAGGAAAAGCGCCTGATTGCCGTTATCTCCACGGACGACCTTGAGCCGCTGGCACGGGTCCGGACCGGGGTGAGGCTTGCCCGTCACCTGGCTGACACGATGCATCCGGACCTGGTGATCGTGCAGGTCGCCTATCATCGTGGACCGACCGCGCGCTCGGAGCTTCGGGGGAATGCCATCGGCGCGGAGATCGTGCATGCGCCGCATCCCGCCAAGACCATGGCCACCACGAAACCCTGGGAAGTGCGTTATGTCGATGCCCTGCCCACAGGGGCAGGCCTCTACTTCGGATCCCGCGTCGACATGCGCCTCACCGAGATCGAGACCGTCAATCACGAGATCGAACTGGTCGAAGGCTGCGATGGCGATGTGGTCGACGAGGCGCCCGAGACGGCTTCCACGGGCGGCCAAGCCAAGAAGGCGGCTGCGGCAAAAGACAAGCCTGCCGCAGCGCCCGGCCACTGACGCTTCACGCGGTCACCCGGACACAAAGCATGCGACCGGCAAACCCCGCGGAGGGTCTATTCCGAGCGGGCTTTTCGTGCCGGGAAGAGAATGACGTCGCGGATTGACGGCGCGTTCGTGAGAAGCATGATCAGGCGGTCGACGCCGATGCCCAGTCCGCCCGCGGGCGGCATGCCCTGGTCGATGGCGTCGAGGAACTCGTCGTCGAGCTGCTTTTCGCTTTCGCCGCGGGCATGGGCCTGCTCCAGTTGCTCGACCATGCGCTTGCGCTGCTCTTCCGGATCGTTGAGTTCGGAGAAGGCGTTGCCCAGTTCCCAGGCATTGCAATAGGTCTCGAACCGCTCGACCAGCCGCGGTTCGCCCGGCACTTCCTTGGCGAAGGGTGAGATGTCCTTGGGGAAATGGGTGACGTGGGCCGGCTGGATCAGCGTGGCCTCAACCTTTTCCTCGAAGATGAAGGCCAGACATTCGCCCCAGGTCCAGTCATCCTCGATCTCGAAGCCGGCAGCTTTTGCAGCAGCCCGCGCCTCTTCGTCCGTCGCCATCGCGCGGAAGTCTATGCCCGTGGCATCCTTGACGGCGTCGGGCATGGGGACCCGCGGGAAGGGGCCCTTGAACGACAATTCCTTGTCGCCATACATGAACTCGGTCGTGCCATGGATGGTCATGGCCAGCTTTTCGAACAGCCGCTCCACCAGGCCCATGATGTCTTCGTAATCGGCATAGGCCCAGTAGCATTCGAGCATGGTGAATTCGGGATTGTGCCGCGTCGACACACCCTCGTTGCGGAAATTGCGGTTGACCTCGAACACCTTGTCGGTAAGGCCCGAGACCAGGGCCCGCTTCAGGTAAAGCTCCGGCGCGATGCGCAGGTACATGTCGAGCTTGAGCGTGTTGTGGTGGGTCTTGAAGGGTTCGGCCGTGGCGCCGCCATAGACCGAATGCAGCATCGGCGTCTCGATTTCCATGAAGCCGTCGTCTTCCATGAAGCGGCGGATGCCGGAGACGATCTTCGAGCGCTGCTGGAAGCGGAGCTTGGAATCCTCGTTGGTCATGATGTCGAGGTGGCGCTTGCGGTAGCGCAATTCGATATCCGTGAGCCCATGCCACTTCTCGGGCATCGGCAGCAAGGACTTGGTCAGCATGGTGATCTCGTGGGCGTTGACGGTAAGTTCGCCGCGCTTGGTGCGCCGGACTTCGCCGGTGACGCCGATGATGTCGCCGAGGTCGATCAGCGGCAGCAGCGCCCGCGCCTCTTCGGGCGTGGTGTCCTTGTGGCTGAAGATCTGGACCTTGCCCGAAGCGTCGTGAAGATCCATGAACATGCCGGAATTGCGCGACGAATAGACCCGGCCGGCAACGGTGACGATGTCGCCGGTCAGGGTGTCGGGCTCAATGTCCGCATATTTCTCCGCCAGCTCCGAATTCGTCAGGGTGCGGTGGAAATGCGCCGGATAGACCTCGGCGACCGTCTCGCGCAATTTCGCGAGCTTCTGGGCGCGGACCTCGGTGACATCGGACGACAGGACGGGTTCGGTTGTGGTGTCGGTCATGGGATTACCCGTTGTTGGCTTTGGCGGCATCGACGCCCGCCTTGACGGCGGCTTCGGCCTGCTTGAGGCGCTGGCGGACGACGGAGCGGCCGAGAATGGCCATGGACTCGAAAAGCGGGAGGGACCGCGAGGAGCCCGAGACGGCGATGAACAGCGGCGCAAGCAGGTTGCGCAACTTGATCTCGGTCCGCTCGGAAATGGCGCGCAGTTCCGCCTCGATGCTCTCGGCGGTCCATTCGAAGATGGTTTCGAGATCCGGCTGGACTGCCTGCAGGATCTGGAGCACGTCCTCGAGCGACACCTTCTTGATGCCCGAGAAATCCGCAGCCGTCAGGCCCAGGTCGCCCTTGAGCAGGAAGCCGGTGAGGTCCGGCAGGTCGGAGAGCTTGGTGATGCGCGACTGCGCCAGTTTCATGCCTTCGCCGAAGCGGTCGTTCTCCTGCGCCCAGGCGAGGACGCGGGCAATGAACTCTGCTCCCGAGATGCCTTCGCGCAGCCAGCGGCCATTGAGCCAGTCCAGCTTCTGCAGGTCGAAGATCGCGCCGGCCTTGGACAGGTTCTCCGGATCGAACTTGCCCGCGAGCTGCTCCATGGTCAGCATTTCCTCGCCCTCGGTGATCTGGATGAAGAACAGGCCGAGGAAGTTCATCAGCGCTTCGGGCAGATAGCCGAGCGCCGCGTAGTAGGAGATGGATGTCGGGTTCTTGCGTTTCGACAGCTTGGACTTGTCGGCGTTGCGCATCAGCGACAGATGCATGAACACCGGCGGCTCAAGGCCGAGATACTGGTAGATCAAGATGTGCTTGGGCACCGAGGACAACCATTCCTCGCCGCGCGCCACATGGGTGATCTTCATCAGATGATCGTCGACCACATTGGCCATGTGATAGGTCGGCATGCCGTCGGCCTTGAGCAGCACCTGCATGTCGATCGCGTCCCAGGGAATGTCGACCTCGCCATAGACGCCGTCGACGAATGTGCAGGAGCCTTCGGTGGGGATCTTCATCCGCACCACGGACGGCTCGCCGGCTTGCATGCGGTTCGTGACTTCCTCGGCCGTGAGCGTCAGGCAGCGGCCGTCATATTTCGGCGGCTTGCCGGCAGCCCGCTGGGCCGCGCGCATTTCATCGAGCCGTTCGGGCGTGCAGAAGCAGCGGAAGCCATGGCCGTTCGCGACGATCTTTTCGACGTACGGAAGATAGATGTCCTTGCGCTCGGACTGGCGGTAGGGGCCGTAGGGGCCGCCGATGTCGGGGCCTTCGGACCAGGTCAGGCCGCACCATTTGAGGGCGTCCAGCACCTTCTGCTCGAATTCGGGCGTCGAACGGGTGGCGTCGGTGTCTTCGATCCGCAGGATGAACTCGCCGCCGTGCTTCTTGGCGAACAGGTAGTTGAACAGCGCGATGTAGGCGGTGCCCACATGCGGCTCGCCGGTCGGAGACGGTGCGATGCGCACCCGCGTTGCAGTGTTGGCCATGTGTCTTCGCCTGCTTTCAGGTCCGGTTGGATGGTGCGCGCCGCGGCTGGCGCCGGCTGCGATCGCCCGCTGGATACGCTGCGGCCAGGCAAGGCGCGGCGGTGAACGGCAGGCGCTGCCTTAGGCCATATTGCGCCCGTTGCGTCAAGTATAGGGGCTTTCCGCTTGCCTCTGGCCCAGGCTTGTCGACGGCGTGGCGGCAGTCGTGGATTGTGATGCATTCCTGATTTACGTACCTCAGGAATTGCTCTAGAACGCGGGGCAGGAGGAGACCATGCGGCCAACGGTGCATGACATTGCTGCAGAAGCAGGCGTCAGTCTGGCGACCGTTGACCGGGTGCTCAATGGCCGGCCGGGCGTGCGCCGGCAAACCGTCGAGAGGGTGGAGAAGGCTGTCCACCGGCTCGGGTATATTCGCGATCTCACGGCGGCGAACCTGGCCCGCAGGCGGATCTATCCGCTTGTGTTCATTATCCCGTCGGGGCCCAACAGTTTCATGCGCGTGCTTGAGGCGGAAATCGCCTCGGCGATGCAGCGGTCTCCCATCGATCGCACATCGATCCGGATCGAGACCGTTCCTCCCTTCGATCCGGATGCGATCGTCCGGGTCCTGGACGCGATCGACCCGAAGACCGTCACCGGCGTGGCGCTGGTCGCCACCGATACCGAGGAGATTCGAGCCGCAGTCGACCGGCTGATCGATCAGGGCGTTCAGGTGGCCACGCTTGTCTCGGACCTGCCGGGATCCCGGCGGGTGCATTATTGCGGCATCGACAATATCGCCGCCGGCCGCACCGCGGGAAACCTGATCGGACGGTTCTGCGCGGGGCGGTCCGGCAAGGTGCTCGTGGTCGCGGGCTCCCTGAAACTGTCCGATCACATGGACCGGGCCTCGGGCTTCGCGGCGGTGCTGGAGGCGGAGTTCCCCGATCTTGCCATCGTCGGGCCCGTGGAAACCAATGACGACGCCGATACGGTCGGACAGGCTGTCGGGGCGGCGCTGGATGCGGATCCCGCGATCGTGGCGATCTACAATCTCGGCGCCGGCAACCGCGGGCTGATCGAGGGGATCGCGGCGCGACCCGCGCGCAGGCTTTCGGTGGTCGCCCATGAGGTGACCGAGCATTCGCGCCGGGCGCTGGCCGACGGCGTTTTTGACGCAATCATCAATCAGGATTGCGGCCATGAGGTGCGCAGCGCCATCCGCGTGCTCAAGGCCCATGCCGACGGGCTCGATCCGCTCAGCGACCAGGAACGGATTCGCATCGACATTTTTCTCAAGGACAATCTGCCATGACGGTCGGCCACGCTCAGCTTCTGATGGAAAGGACATTCAGCCATGTATCTCGGTCTTGATCTCGGAACTTCGTCGCTCAAGGCGCTGCTGATCGATGACAGCCAGCGCATCCTCGGGTCGGCGAGCGCGCCCTTGACCGTGGAGCGGCTGCATCCCGGATGGTCGGAGCAGGATCCGGACAGCTGGATCGCGGCCACGCGGGCGGCGCTTGCCGAACTGGCAAAGTTTCACGCGGCGGAACTCGCAAAGGTGCGCGGCATCGGCCTGTCGGGGCATATGCATGGGGCCACGACGATCGACCGGGCCGGAAAGGTGATCCGGCCCTGCATCCTGTGGAACGACACGCGCAGCTTCAAGGAGGCGGCAGAGCTCGACGCCGATCCGCAGTTCCGGCGGCTGACCGGCAACATCGTCTTCCCGGGCTTCACGGCGCCAAAGCTGAAATGGATGGCGGCTAACGAACCCGAGGCCTTCGCCCGCGTGGCGAAGGTGCTGCTGCCCAAGGATTACCTCAGGCTCTGGCTCACGGGCGAGGCTATCTCCGAGATGTCGGATTCGGCCGGAACTTCCTGGCTCGATGTCGGAAAGCGCGCCTGGGACGATGGCCTGCTTTCGGCCACCGGTCTTGATCGCAGCCAAATGCCGGCGCTGGTCGAGGGCACCGAACGGGCGGGCTCGTTGCGCGCGGATGTGGCCGCGGAGCTGGGGCTGCCCACGGGCATTCCCATTGCCGGCGGCGCTGGCGACAATGCGGCGTCGGCCTGCGGCATGGGAACGGTGGGCGACAACCATGCCTTTGCCTCGCTCGGCACGTCGGGCGTGCTGTTTGCGGCCAACAACCGCTATCTGCCCAATCCCGACAGCGCCGTGCACGCCTTCTGTCACGCGCTGCCGGGCACCTGGCACCAGATGGGGGTGATCCTGTCGGCCACGGATTCGCTGAACTGGCTTTCGGGCGTGACCTCGACCCAGCCCGCGGTGCTGACCTCCGAGCTCGGAGAGACCCTTGAGGCGCCGGGCTCGGTGCTGTTCCTCCCCTATCTTTCCGGCGAGCGCACGCCGCACAATGACGCATCGATCCGCGGCGCCTTTGCCGGCCTCGGGCATGAATCCGACCGCGTGGCCCTGACCCGCGCCGTGGTCGAAGGCGTGAGCTTCGCCTTCCGCGACAGTCTCGCAGCGCTCGCCCAGGCGGGAACCTCGCTCACGCGGGTGACCGCGATTGGCGGCGGATCGCGGTCCCGCTACTGGCTCGAGGCGCTGGCCACTGTCCTGAACCTGCCGGTCGACATTCCCGAGGGCGGCGATTTCGGCGCCGCGTTCGGCGCGGCCCGCCTCGGCCTGATCGCGGCGGAGCACGCCGACCCGCTTTCGGTCTGCACCCAGCCCGCGACCGAATCCACCATTCTTCCCAATCGCGATCTCGCTCCGGCCTTTGACGAGGCCTACGGGCGGTATCGCTCCCTCTATCCCGCACTCAAAGGAGCCATGTCATGAGCACTGGATTTTTCGGCGACGTCACCAAGATCAAATATGAAGGCCCGGACAGCACCAATCCGCTGGCCTTCCGCCACTACAATGCCGATGAGACCGTCATGGGCAAGCGGATGGAAGACCATCTGCGCTTCGCCGTCGCTTATTGGCATTCCTTCGCCTGGGAGGGCGGCGATCCGTTCGGCGGCCGCACCTTCGAGCGTCCCTGGTTTCCGGCCGACACGATGCAACTGGCGAAGCTCAAGGCCGACGTGGCGTTCGAGATGTTCTCGGCGCTGGGTGCGCCGTTCTACTGCTTCCACGACGCCGATGTGCGCCCCGAAGGGGAGAGCTTCGCCGAGAACACGCGCAACCTCGAAGAGATCGTCGACTATTTCGCCCGCAAGCAGGAGGCGACCGGCGTCAAGCTGCTGTGGGGTACGGCCAATCTGTTTTCCCACCGCCGCTACATGGGCGGCGCGGCGACCAACCCCGATCCGGACGTCTTCGCCTTCGCCGCGGCCACGGTGAAGACCTGCATCGACGCCACCCACAAGCTTGGCGGTGCCAATTATGTGCTGTGGGGCGGGCGCGAGGGCTATGAGACGCTGCTCAACACCGACCTCAAGCGCGAGGACACCCAGCTTGGCCGTTTCCTCAATCTTGTCGTCGAGTACAAGCACAAGATCGGCTTCAAGGGCACGATCCTGATCGAACCCAAGCCGCAGGAGCCGACCAAGCACCAGTATGATTACGACGTCGCCACGGTCTACGGTTTCCTCAAGCGCCACGGGCTCGAGAACGAGGTCAAGGTCAACATCGAGCAGGGACACGCCATCCTTGCCGGCCATTCCTTCGAGCATGAACTCGAGCTCGCCCAGGCGCTCGGGATCTTCGGCTCCATCGACATGAACCGCAACGATTACCAGTCCGGCTGGGACACCGACCAGTTCCCCAACAATGTGCCGGAAATGACGCTCGCCTATTACGCCATCCTGAAGGGCGGCGGGTTCTCGACCGGCGGCACGAATTTCGACGCCAAGCTCAGGCGCCAGTCGCTCGATCCTGAAGACCTGCTCTATGCCCATATCGGCGGGATGGACACCTGCGCGCGGGCCCTGAAAGCGGCAGCGAAGATGGTCGAGGACGGCGTGCTGACGCGCTTCGTCGAGAAGCGCTATTCCGGCTGGGACACGCCTGAAGCCAAGAAGATGCTCGACGGCTCCCATACGCTTTCCGACATCGCCGACTATGTCATGGGCGCCGACGTCAATCCGCAGCCGAAGTCCGGCCGCCAGGAATATCTGGAGAACGCCGTCAACCGCTACGTCTGACGATCCCAACCTGAAAGCGGCGGCTCGGAGAGACGAGCCGCCGCTTCTTGACGGCTGTATTTGTTTGCGTGCCGGCGTCGCGTGGCGTAAATCGGGCTTCCCATCCGAAGATACCTCCTCAAAGGAAGCATCGCCATGCAATTTGCACGCCTGAACGGTATCGTCATCCATCATCAGGTGATCGGTGCGGCGCCGGACCGGCCGACCATCGTGTTTGCCAATTCGCTCGGCACCGATTACCGCATCTGGCGCGACGTGATCGTCAGGCTCGCGGGCGACTTCGGCATCATCGCCTATGACAAGCGCGGCCATGGCCTGTCGGAGTGCGCCGAGGGCCCGATCACCACGAACGATCATGTCAACGATCTTGCTGCCCTGCTCGATCATTTCAACGCCAGGAAAGTCATCGTCTGCGGACTGTCGGTGGGCGGCATGATCGCCCAGGGACTGGCCGCCATCCGGCCCGATCTGGTGCGGGCGCTGATCCTGTGCGACACCGGCCACAAGATCGGCACGCCGGAGATGTGGGACGCACGGATCTCAGCGATCACGGAGCAGGGCATAGCCGGCATTTCCGACGTGATCCTGGAGCGCTGGTTCACGAAAGCCTATCGCAGCCCGGACAACGCTGAATTCACCGGATACCGGATGATGCTGGAGCGAAGCCCGCTCGAAGGCTATCTCGGCACATGCGCGGCGATCCGCGACAGCGATTTCACCCAGTCGAGTGCCGCGCTCCAGCTGCCGGTCATCTGCGTGGTTGGTACCGAGGATGGCTCGACGCCGCCTGCGCTGGTGGGCGAACTGGCGCGGCTCATTCCCGGAGCGATGTACCAGGAGATCCCCGGCGCCGCGCATCTGCCCTGCATCGAGAAGCCGGTGGAACTGACCGAAATCATCAGGGCCTTCATCGAGCGGCTCCCCGCCGCCTGAAGCCTGTTTTCCTCACACTTCTCGCAGGACCGCAATGACACACGACACTTCGCCCCAGTCACTCGCCCGCCGCTTTCCCGACGATTTCGTTTTCGGCGTGGCGACCGCGTCCTACCAGATCGAGGGGGCGGTTCAGGCCGATGGCCGCAAGCCCTCGATCTGGGATGCGTTCTCCCACATGCCGGGACGGGTCAAGGGCGGCGACAGCGGCGATGTGGCCTGCGACCATTACAACCGCCTCGAGGCGGACCTCGATCTGATGTCGGACCTTGGCGCCCAGGCCTATCGCTTCTCGATCGCCTGGCCGCGGATCCTGCCGGACGGCGTTGGCGCCATCAACGAAAAGGGCCTCGATTTCTACGAGAGACTGGTCGACGGGCTGAGGGCGCGCGGCATCAAGGCGTTCGCGACGCTCTATCACTGGGACCTGCCGCTGGTGATGATGGGGCGCGGCGGCTGGACCGACCGCGAGACCGCATCGGCTTTCGCGGAGTATGCGGGGCTCGTGACACGGCGCCTGGGCGACAGGCTCGATACGATCGTCACCTTCAACGAACCGTGGTGCTCGGTCTATCTCGGCCATCTGATGGGCGTTCACGCCCCCGGCGAGCGGTCCACCGAAGCGGCGATGGCTGCCCTTCACGTGACCAATCTCGCCCATGGCCTCGGCGTCCAGGCGATCCGGGCCGAGCGGCCCGAGCTACCCACCGGCATCGTGCTCAATGCCATGAGCGTGATGGCGGGCAGTGACAGCGATGCCGACCGGAAGGCCGAGGGGCGCGCCAACGACTTCCACAATGGCGCCTTCTTCGGCCCCCTGTTCCAGGGCGCCTACCCGCAGTCCTTGCTCGAGGGCTGCCCGGACCTCCTGCGTCACATCAAGGCGGGAGACCTTGAGACCATCCGGCAGCCGCTCGATTTCTGGGGGCTGAACTATTACACGCCGATGCGGGTCCGCGACGATCCGTCCTCGCCGTTCCCGCATGTCGCGACTGCGCCCGCGGTCAGGCTGGAGAAGACGGATATCGGCTGGGAAATCGAACCCTCAGGGCTTTCCCACATCGTCAAGGATCTGTACGGGCGCTACACGCTGCCCGAATTCTACATCACCGAGAATGGCGCGGCCGACAACACCGGGGTTGAAAATGGCGCGGTCAGCGACACGATGCGGCTTGAGTATATCTCCACCCATATGTCCGTGGCGGCCGACCTGATTGCGGAAAACTATCCGCTGAAAGGTTATTTCGCCTGGAGCCTGATGGACAATTTCGAATGGGCCGAGGGCTATTCGATGCGCTTCGGCATCGTCCATGTCGACTACCAGACACAGGTCCGCACCATCAAGCAGTCCGGCTACTGGTACCGGGACCTGATTATGGCCCATGGCGGCTGAGTGAAATCCCCGGCTCCGGTGGAACCTGCGCGGCGGCCGTTCGTTGTCGCGCAGATTACCAGCCGGAGCCTTGTTCATGGATCAAGCCGTCATCCCCTTTGACTGGGCGCGCATGCTGCTGGGCGAAGAACCGCCGACGTTCCTGCTGGAGATCCTGTTCCGCACCGTCCTCATCTACATCTACACCTTCGGCCTGATCCGGTGGATCGGCGGCCGCAGTATCTCGCAATTGTCGATGGTGGAATTCCTGCTGGTGATCGCACTCGGGTCGGCGGTCGGGGATTCGCTGTTCTACCCGGACGTTCCGCTGCTGCATGCCATGCTGGTGATCACGGTGATCGTGCTGATCAACAAGGGTCTCGATTATCTGATCCTGGGATCGGACAAGGCGCAGACGGCGATCAACGGGATTCCGAACTGGATCGTCCGGTCGGGACGGCTCAACCCCGACCAGACATCAAACCGCGGCATCGGCAAGTCCGAGGTCCTGGCGCTGCTCCGGATCAAAGGCATCAGCAATCTGGGCGAGGTCGAGCACGCCTTCCTCGAGGCCAATGGCGACCTCAGCGTCTTCCGCGCCAGGGAACCGATTGCCGGAATGCCGATCGTACCGCCGCATGAAATCTGTGAGCCGCCTCTGATCGAGCTCACTTCAAGGGAATGGGAGGCGTCGCCGAAGTTGTGTTGCTTTGAATGCGGGATGCTGCAGTCTCGTGCGGAAACCGCCTGCCTGCATTGCAAGGGCGGAGTCTGGACAGAGGCAAAAATGCCGGACAGCAGCCTGGCCTGAAGTCGTCCGCCTGGAGCTGATCAGCGCACGACAAATCCGTGGGCGAAGGGGTCTTCCTCATCGTCGATGGTGATGGTGTTCAGGCCGGTTTCCACCGCCCAGCCGGCGATCGACGGGATGATGGCCGCCTTGCCCGCCACCTCCGTCGCAGCCTCGACACGGCCGTGAAACAGCGATCCGATGATGCTCTCATGGACGAAGTCGTCGCCGGGCCTGAGCCTGCCTTGCGCCGCCCATTGCGCCATGCGCGCCGATGTCCCGGTGCCGCAGGGCGAGCGGTCGATGGCCTTGTCGCCGTAGAACACGGCATTGCGGGCACTCGCCTCCGGCCGGGTCGGCGCCCCTGTCCAGAGGATATGGCTCAGGCCCCGGATATCCGGTTTTTCCGGATGGATGAACTCGTGTTCGGCGTTGAGGCGGTCCCGGAGCGCCGGGCTCATACGCACCAGATCGGCGGCGGAGAAGTCCGCCATGTCGGCGAAGTTCTCCTGGGCGTCGACGATGGCATAGAAATTTCCGCCATAGGCGACATCGACGGTCAGCTCGCCCAGACCCTCGTACCATGTCCTGATGCCGGTCGAGTGCAGGAAGGCGGGCACGTTGGTCAATCGCACCTCGGTGACCTTGCGGCCGGTCTGCTGGTAGCGCGCGACGATCCGGCCGGCCGGCGTGTCGATGGCAAGCACGCCGGGTTCGCGCGGGCTGACCAGGCCGTTCTCGATCACCATGGTGACGGTGCCGATGGTGCCGTGGCCGCACATCGGCAGGCATCCCGACGTCTCGATGAACAGGAAGGCGATGTCGCAGTCGTCGCGGGTGGGCGGATAGAGGATGGCGCCCGACATCATGTCGTGGCCGCGCGGCTCGAACATCAGCCCGGTTCGGATCCAGTCATACTCGGCGAGGAAATGCGCCCGGCGCTCCAGCATGGTCTCGCCCTGAAGCTGGGGGCCGCCGCCGGTGACGACGCGGACCGGATTGCCGCAGGTGTGGCCGTCGATGCAGAAGAAACGATTGCGCGCCATGACTTGGTCTCGGTTGAGGGTTTCAGAAACGGTCGGGCCGGCAGGCGGCAATGTCAATGGCTGGCGCCGTGCCGGCCACGAGATCGGCGATCAGCCGCCCCATTGCCGCTGACTGGGTCAGGCCCAGGTGCCCATTGCCAAAGGCAAGCAGGACGGACGGATCTTCGGGCAGGGCGCCGATCACCGGCAGGCTGTCGGGCAGCGACGGGCGGAATCCCATCCATTCGACGCCGCCCGCGGTTTTCAGCCCCGGCAGGAATTCGGCGGCCTTGGCGAGCATGGATCTGGAGCGCGCGAAATTCGGCGGCAGGTCGAGCCCCCCCAATTCGACAGCGCCGCCGACGCGCAGGCCTGTTTCGAGCGGCGTGAGGACGAAGCCATGATTGCCGAAGATCAGCTGGCGCTTGAGATCGAACGCGCCCGGCGGCAGCGTGGTGTTGTAGCCGCGCTCGGTGTCGAGCGGAATGCGAAGCCGGGTCAAGGGATTGATCAGCCGCGTCGACCAGGCGCCGGCGCAGACGACGATGCGATCGGCCTGGCGGACCGTGCCATCGGCGAGCCGGACAACCGGGCCATTTTCGGACCGTTCCAGCGCCCGCACTTCTGCCTCGTGGAAAACTGCGCCGTGGCGCTCGGCATAGGCCCAGATCGCCCGTGCGAAATGTTGCGGTTCGGACACCGTTTTCCAGCCCGGCACGAAGGTGCCGGCGACAAAGCGTGGCGAAAGGCCGGGCTGAAGCTCGGCGAGCCGCCCGCCGCGGACATGCTCGAAGCCGATGCCGGCCCGCTCGCGCTCAGTCCAGCCTTGGGCGGTGGCCTTGAATTCCGCTTCGCTTTCGTAGAGCTCGAGCGAACCGTCATGGCGGACCATCGGGCCGATGCCCGCTCGCTCGACCAGCGCCATCATCTCGGATTCGGCGAGCCGCATCAACGCGGTCTGCGTAGCTATCGAGGTTTGAAGGCGGCCGGGCTGGCTCGCCTTCCAGAACTGCCACAGCCACGGCGCGAGCCTGGGCAGATAGGAGGGGCGGATCGACAGCGGGCCCAGCGGGTCGAGCAGCCACCTTGGCGCCTTGAGCAGGATCTTCGGCGAGGCCAGCGGCATGATGTCGGAGAAGGCAAGTGCTGCGGCATTGCCCTTGCTGGTCTCCTCGGCGATGCCGGTGCGGTCGATCACGGTGACGGCATGGCCCTGCTCGGACAGGAGCGCCGCCGTGGCGATGCCGACAATGCCCGCGCCGACGATCACGATCCGCTGGGTGGGCCGGCTCATGCGGAGTCCGTATCGGCAAGAGCCTTCTTGCGTTCGGCCAGCATCTGCCGATGGCGCATGCGGAACCGCTCACGATCGGCCTCGTTGCGGCTCGCATGGCAATGCGGGCAGGAGACGCCTTCCTCGAACAGCGGCGATGCCTGGTCCTCCGGCGAAACCGGATTGCGGCAGGCGCGGCAGAGGATTTCATCGCTTTGGCGCAGGCCGTGGGTGATGGCGACGCGCTCGTCGAAGACGAAGCAGGAGCCCTGCCACAGGCTTTCCTCTTCCGGCACCTGCTCGAGATATTTCAGGATGCCGCCCTTGAGGTGATAGACATTCTCATAGCCCTTGGCCCGCATGAAGGCAGTGGCCTTCTCGCAGCGGATGCCGCCGGTGCAGAACATGGCGATCGGCTTGGTCTTGTCATCGAGGCCCGCCGCTTCGACCCAGCCCGGAAATTCGCGGAACGTGCCGGTCTGCGGGTTGATTGCGCCCTTGAACGTGCCGATCCCCACTTCATAGTCGTTGCGGGTGTCGATCAGGATGGTTTCTGGATCGGAGATGAGCCGGTTCCAGTCCTTGGGATCCACATAGGCGCCCACGCCCTCGAGCGGGTCGATGTCGGGAACACCCATGGTGACGATTTCCTGTTTCAGGCGCACCTTCATGCGCCGGAACGGCATCCTGTGGGCGCCGCTTTCCTTGTGCTCCAGCGCTTCAAGGCCCGGAATGGCGCGAAGATGCGCCAGCACGGCGTCGATCGCCTGCCGTGACCCGGCGATGGTTCCGTTGATGCCTTCGCAGGCGAGCAGCAAGGTGCCTTTCACGCCCCTCTGCTCGCAGAGGCTGGCCAAAGGATCCTGCAACGCCTCATGGCCGGACAGCCGGGCGAAATGATAGAGCGCGGCGACAACGACCGGCTGGTTGGAGGCGGGAGCTTCTGGATGTGACGTCATGATCGCGCAATAGCGCGTCCATGCGTTTCAGGCAATCGGTCAGGCGCCGCGAAGCGGCGGCAACATGGACAATCCTGAGACGAAAGGCTATTGCGGGCGCTCAGATTGACGATGCGAAAGGACCAGCGACATGGCTGACAAGACCCAGGCCCTCATTTCCATCCTGAAATTGCAGCCTGTCATCCCGGTGCTTGTCATCACGGATCTCGCCCATGCGGTGCCGCTGGCCCGCGCGCTGGTGGCCGGCGGCCTCAAGGCGATCGAGATCACGCTCAGGACCCCTGTGGCGCTCGAGGCGATCCGGGCGGTTGCCGATGAAGTCGAGGGCGCGGTGCCGGGCGCCGGCACGGTTCTCAACGCGCACCAGTTCCACCAGGCGGTTGCGGCCGGTTCGCAGTTCATCGTGTCGCCAGGCACCACCCAGGAACTGCTCGACGTGGCGCGCAAGTCCCCGGTTCCGATGCTGCCGGGAGCTGCGACCCCGAGCGAAGTCATGGCGCTCAGGGAAGAGGGCTACGAGGTGCTCAAGTTCTTTCCCGCCGAACAGGCGGGCGGCGCGGCCTATCTCAAGTCCCTGTCCTCGCCGCTGGCGGGAACGCTGTTCTGCCCCACCGGCGGGATCACGCCCGACAATGCGCGCGATTACCTCTCGCTGTCCAACGTGATCTGTGTCGGCGGGTCGTGGGTGGCGCCCACGGCGCTTGTGGAAGCCGGTGACTGGGACGGGATCACACGGCTCGCCACCGAAGCCTCGCGCCTGTCCGCCTAATCGGCTCACACCCTCGGAATCGGTTTGCAACAGGGTCATCGCCTTCCTATCTGAGCAGGGAAGCGGCGGAAGACATCCGCCCGACCGAGGACAAGGACCTGTTGCGATGTTTGACCCCAAAGCCCTGCTTGACCAGTTTCTCCGCTCCAACGTTCCCGGCACCCAGGGGACCGTCCGGGACAAGGCCACTCAGGCCACGCAACTTGCCAAGGACAACCCGCTGGCCACGGGCGCGATCGTCGCCGTGCTTCTGGGCACCGGCGCGGGTCGGGCCATCGGCGGATCGGCGCTGAAGCTTGGCGGCATGGCGGCAATCGCCGGATTGGGCTACCAGGCCTGGAAGAACTACCAGGCCGGCAAGGATCCGATGATCGGCCAGACCGCCGGCGAGCCGGAACTGCTGCCGCCGCCATCGGATTCCGAGTTCTCGGCCGAGCCGGATGCGGTGACCGACGATTTCGCGCTGTCGCTGGTTCGGGTGATGATCGCCGCGGCCCGCGCCGACGGCCATGTCGACGATGCGGAGCGCGTCCGCATTCACGACAAGCTGGCTCTTTCGGGACTGGGCGGAGATGCGATGGCTTTTCTTGACGAAGAGCTGTCCAAGCCGGTCGATATGGATGGCATCGTGAGATCGGCAGTGACCGAGGTGCAGAAGGTGGAGATGTTCACCGCGGCACGGCTCACGATCGAACCCGACTCCAGGGCGGAACGCGGCTTTCTTGACCTGCTGGCCGGACGCCTCGGCCTGCCGGATCCGCTTGTCGACCACATCGAGGCGACGGTGTCGGCCGCAAAGGTCTGACCCCTCCAGACGGTCCTGCCAGCCCCCGTCGCCTCGACACACTCTGAACCTCGGCCTTGTCCCGCGCCTGTCTCCGGGTCCGAGGGGTTGAGAGCGACCGCATAGCTGCGTTGCAGCAGGGCCTCCCCGAAGTTAAGGTCGGTCTGAGTGAGGGGAGAAGATATGGCATCGGGAACGATCCGGCATTGGTTGTGGATTGCAGCATTGCTGGCGGCCTGTGCTTCGGTGCTGGCGGGATGGGTGACGTGGCGCGCGACGCTTGACCGCGTGATGGAGGAAACAGCCCGCCGCGGGGACAATGTGCTGCAACTGGCAAGCTCGTCGCTGACCGGCCAGCTTGATCGTTTTGAACGCCTGCCGGCGCTGATCGCCGAACAGGCGCTGATCCGACAATTGGCCGCCGACCCCGGCAACGAAGCGCTCGTCGCGGAGGCAAACCAGTATCTGGAGCGAATCCAGCAAATGCTAGATGCCTCGGACATCTACCTCATGGTTGCGGACGGGTTGACGATTGCCGCCTCCAATCACGGGCAGGAGAAGTCCTTTGTCGGCGAGAACTTCGCCTTCCGGCCGTATTTTACCGAGGCCATGCTGGGACAAACGGGCCGTTTCTTTGCGCTGGGCACGACCAGCCTCAAGCGCGGGTATTATTTCGGAGCTCCCGTGCGGGGTGAAGGCGACATCATCGGCGTGCTGGTCTTCAAGGTCGATCTGGACGCCATAGAACAGACCTGGCTCAGCGGCGATTATGCGGTCCTCGTCACAGATCCTGACGGCGTCATCTTTCTCTCAAGTCGCGCCGAGTGGCTTTTTCACGTGCTGCGCCCGCTCGATCCGGCTGCAAGCGCCCGCATCGCCGCGACGCGGCGCTACGCCGACACTCCGATCGGACTGCTGGACGTGGCAGACGACCACGACGACGGGACGCGCCATCTGCTTCGGATCGGGTCCAGCGAATTCGTCCAGCGCGACATGTCGATGCCGCGTGCCGACTGGCAGGTCCATGTGCTGATCGACACGGTGGCCGCGCGTCGCGAGGCCCTGACCGCCGCGGTGGTGGCCCTGTTGTCGGTCGGAGTCATGGCGCTTCTGGGCGCGATGCTCTGGCAGCGGCGCCTGCGTCTGGCCGAGCGGTTCCAGCTGCAGGCTGAGGCGCAGGCCAACCTGGAGCGGCGTGTCGAGATGCGGACGGCCGAGCTCAAACAGGCGCAGGCAGATCTCGTCCAGGCGGGCAAGCTTGCCGCCCTGGGGCAGATGTCCGCGGCGCTCAGCCACGAGTTCAACCAGCCTCTGGCTGCAGCCAGGACCTATGCCGACAATGCGCTGGTCCTGCTCGACCGCGGACGCTCGGGCGAGGCCCGGGCCAATATCGACCGCATCATCAACCTGATCAGCCGCCTTGGGACGCTGAGTGGCCATTTGCGCAGTTTCGCGCGGAAGCCGGGCCAGAAGCTTGGGGCCGTCGCTCTGCCCGATGTGATCGAGGCGGCCGTCGAAATCGCCACGCTGCGGCTCAAGGCCGCCAAGGCCGAGCTGACGTTGCGGATCGCCCCCGATCTCCCCCTGGCCATCGCGGGTCCGGTGCGATTGCAGCAGGTGCTGGTCAACATCCTTTCCAATGCCGCCGATGCCGCGGAAGGCGAAGACGTTCCGCGGATCACACTCGATGCCCTGGCCGAGGGCGATCATGTCGTCATTCGCGTCTCGGACAACGGGCCGGGTGTCAGCGAGGCCTTGAGGCCGCGCATCTTCGATCCCTTCTTCTCCACCAAAGGTGTGGGCAAGGGGCTGGGCCTCGGCCTGTCGATCTCCTACAACATCATCAAGGATTTCGGGGGCGACATCGAGGTCGCGTCGTCGCAGGCCGGTGGCGCCGTCTTCACCATCCGGCTTCTCACGGCCTCGGACGAAAATGCTGTTCAGATCTCCCCCGCCATGCCAAGTGCTGCCGAATGACGTCCTTGCGTGTCCTTCTTGTTGATGATGAACCCGATCTGCGCGCCGCCACGGCGCAGGCGCTCGATCTGGCCGGATTCCAGGTGATGGAGTTCTCCGCGGCCGAGCGGGTCGTGGAAATGGTCAGCTTCGGCTTCCCGGGCATTGTCCTGACGGATATCCGCATGCCGGGAATGGACGGACTGACGCTGATGAGCCGCGTGCACGAGATCGACCGGGATATTCCCGTCATTCTGATCACCGGCCATGGGGATGTTCAGCTGGCCGTGCGGGCGATGCGGGACGGGGCGCATGATTTTGTCGAAAAGCCCTTCGCCGCAAGCCAATTGTCCGACATCGTGGCGCGTGCCGTCGATCACCGGCGTCTGGTGCTGGAAAACCGGGTGCTCAGGGCGGCCGCCGGGCAGGTGGACGATCTCGAACAGCGCCTGATCGGCCGCTCCAACATGATGATCGACCTGCGCCGCCGGATCCGGACCATCGGACCGAGCGAGGCGGACGTGCTGATCGAAGGCGCGACCGGGGCCGGAAAGGAAGTCGTGGCGCGGGCGCTGCACGACCTGTCTTCGCGGTCCAATCGACCTCTGGTCACGATCGATTGTGCCGCCCTGCCAGCGACACTGATCGAAAGCGAATTGTTTGGCCATGAGCCCGGGGCCTTTGCTGGCGCACTACGCGCGCGCTATGGCAAATTCGAACATGCCCGCGGCGGGACGATCCTGCTTGACGATATTGCCTCGGTTCCGCTCGATCTCCAGGGAAAGCTGGTCCGGGTGATCGAAGAAAGAACCGTGACTCGGCTGGGCGCCAACGAGCCGATTGATCTCGATGTCCGGTTCATGGCGACCGCGCGCGTGCCGCTGCAAGCCGAGGTGCAGGCGGGCAGGTTCCGCGCCGACCTGCTCTATCGCCTCAACGTGGTCACCCTGCATGTGCCGCCGCTGTCGGCCCGGCGTGAGGATGTGCCGCTGCTGTTCCTGCGCCTTCTTGTCGAGGCGGCACGCCGTCACCGCGTCGCGGCGCCGGAGGTTCCGCCTGCGGTGATTTCCCAGCTCGCCGCCAGGGACTGGCCGGGCAATGTGCGCGAACTGCGCAATGCCGCCGACCGCTATGCCCTTGGCCTTGGCGAGGGACTGGTGCCGGAAGATCCGCCGGGGCGGCTTGCCGAGAGGGTGGCTGAGTTCGAACGCCGCGAAATCGAGGCTGCACTGGCCGCCCACAGAGGCAATCTGAAGCCCGTCTACGAATCCCTCGGGCTGTCGCGCAAGACCTTGTGGGAGAAAATGCAGAAACACGGACTGGACAAGGCGCAGTTTGGCGCGGCCAGCGAGGACAGCGACCAATAGCGTACCTTTTCCCCCCATGATTCCCCCCGCAATGTTACGATTTCCACCCATCTGGCCGCCCAAACTATGAAACCCGGCCCAAAAAAGGTAGTCTTCGGTTGAGCTCGAGCCTGGGAGGCGATTGAAATCGGGTGCGAGCGGGAGCAGGAGGCTCCCGCAGCTACTTGGGAGGTTACATGTTTATCAAGACCATCACCGCAGCCGCTGTCGCGGCCGTGATCGCGACCGGCGCGCTTGCGCAGGACAAGACCGGCTGGCCATCGGAACTCACCATCGGCACCGCCTCGCAGGGCGGCACCTATTTCGTCTACGGCAATGGCTTTGGCGGGTATATCTCTGAAGCGCTCGGCGTGAACGCGACCGGCGAGGTCACCGGCGGTCCTGTCCAGAACGTGACTCTGGTGCAGACGGGCGATCACCTGATGGGCCTCGTCACCATGGGCCCCGCCTACGATGCCTGGAACGGCAAGTCCGAACTCGCTCCGGGCCTCGAGCATACCGACATCCGCGCGCTGTTCCCGATGTATCAGACGCCCTTCCAGGTCGTGGCACTGAAATCATCGGGCATCACATCCGTGTCCGACCTTGCCGGCAAGCGCGTCTCGGTCGGCCCTGCCGGCGGTACGCCCGGCACCTACTGGCCGCAATTCATCTCCGCGCTGGGCATCGAGGCGAATGTCTCCAATGCCGGCGCTGCCGATGCCGCCGGACAATTGTCGGACGGCCTGATCGACGCCTTCGCTTTTGCGGCGGGCGTGCCGATCGCCGCGTTTTCGGAACTGGCAGCACAGCAGGACGTGGTGATGTTCGGCTTCACCCCGGAAGAACAGGCCAAGGTGCTGGAAGCCTATCCTGCCATGGCATCCTTCGTCATCCCATCAGGCACCTATGCCGGCCATGACTACGACCAGAATACGGTCGCGCTGTGGAACTTCGCCATTGCGCACAAGGACATGCCGGAAAGCCTCGCCTACGAGATCACCAAGCTCGCGCTCGACAACAATGAACGCATGCTCCAGATCCACGCCACGGCATCGGAGACCAAGGCCGAAAACTGGGACAAGAACACCTTCATGCCGTTCCACCCCGGCGCGGTGAAATATTTCGAGGAAAAAGGGATCACCATCCCCGACACCCTCAAGTAATCGGGTCTCGGACACCGTGACCTGCGGGCGCCCCTGCACAAGGGGCGCCCTTTCACAAAGCCGTTCCGGGGGGAGGAATGCATGACAACGCCAGCACCTAACGAGGCCGATGCAGCAATCGCGGCAGGCGTCGACAACGAAATCTTCTCAGCCAACCAGCGCAAGCCCGCCGGGACGACCGGATTGATCCTGTCGGCGCTGTGCGTTCTTTACACAGCCTTCCACATCGGGGTGATGAACCTCTATCCGCTTGAGACCTGGACCTATCGCCTGATCCATGTCGGCGGCGGATTGGTGATCGGCTTCCTGCTGTTTTCATCGCTGACATTTACCGAGGTTGACGGGGAAAACCGGCGCCGCCGCGACCTGCTGATCCTGCCGGGAGTTGGCCTCATCCTGGTGGCCCTGGTGCAGGTGCTGCTGCCCTGGTTCGGCTTGGCGCCCAGCCTCGATCAGGCGGCCAATGCCCTGGCCTGGCGCTGGACATTCGGTGTCCCGCTCGCCTTGGGAACTGTCTGGATCCTGCTGGTCGGCTGGTTCATGCCCGACGCGAGGCGCGCGCATATTGACCTTGCCGACATCGCCCTTGCGCTCGCGGCCATCGCCACCACCCTCTACATCATCCACCATGCGCCGTTCCTGCGGCTGCGTGCGGGAACTGCACTCGCCAAGGAAGCCGACATGTGGGCGGCGCTGATCGGCGTGGTGCTCATTCTGGAGCTGACCCGGCGCATGGCGGGCATGGCGCTGGTGATCATCGCCTCGATCTTCGTGCTCTACAGCTTTGTCGGGCCCTGGCTTCCGGGCATCCTCTACCACAAGGGCTACAGTCTCACGCGCTTCTTCACCTACATCTTCACCGACCAGGGCATCCTGGGACCGACAACGGCGATCTCGTCCACCTACATCATCCTGTTCGTGGCCTTTGCCGCCTTCCTGCAAGCGAGCCGCGTGGGCGAGTATTTCGTCAACTTCGCCTTCGCGGTGGCGGGTGACCGTCAGGGCGGTCCCGCCAAGGTGGCGGTCTTCGGCTCGGGCCTGATGGGCATGATCAACGGCACATCGGCGGGCAATGTGGTGGCCACCGGTTCGCTGACCATCCCGCTGATGAAGAAGGTCGGATACAAGCCGCAGACGGCCGCGGCGATCGAGGCGGCTGCCTCCTCCGGCGGGCAGATCCTGCCGCCGATCATGGGCGCCGGCGCCTTCATCATGTCGGAAATCACCGGCATCGCCTATTCCGAGATCGTGGTCGCGGCCATCATCCCGGCGCTGCTCTATTTCGTGTCGGTCTATTTCAACGTCGACCTGGCGGCGCAGAAATACAACATGAAGGGCCTGCCGCGCGAGGAACTGCCGAAATTCAGCAAGCTGGCGCGCCAGGTATTTCTGTTCATCCCGATCTTCATCCTGATCGGCGCGCTGTTCATGGGCTATTCGGTCATTCGTGCTGGTACTCTGGCAATGGGGGCTGCAGTCGTGGTCTCCTGGTTGACGCCCTACAGGATGGGCGTGAAGGAGATCCTCTACGCGCTCGAGATCTCCACCAAGATGACCCTACAGCTGGTCGCGGTCTGCGCTGCGGCGGGCATCATCGTCGGGGTGATCGCGCTCACCGGGCTCGGGACCCGCTTCTCCTCGCTGCTGCTCGGCCTGGCCGCAAACACCCAGATCCTGGCGCTGTTCTTCGCCATGATTGTTTCGATCATCCTGGGGATGGGCATGCCCACGACCGCGGCCTATGCCGTGGCCGCGAGCGTCATCGCACCCGGGTTGATCACCATGGGGATCGCACCGCTGACGGCGCATTTCTTCATCTTCTACTTTGCGGTGATGTCGGCCATCACGCCGCCGGTGGCCCTTGCCGCCTATGCGGGGGCGGCCATTGCGCGGTCGGATCCGATGAAGACGAGCGTGGAGAGCTTCAAGATGGGACTGGCGGCCTTCATCGTGCCGTTCATGTTCTTCTCCTCGCCCGAGTTGCTGATGCAGGGAGAGTGGCCGGACATCATCCATGTCGTGCTGGGCGCGCTCCTCGGCGTGTATCTCCTGTCCTCGGCGGTGCAGGGGTGGTTCTTCGGCAACCTCAACATGCTGCTCAGGGGCGTCCTCATCCTGGCGGCGATCTCGATGATCGACTCCGGCTACCTGTCCGACGCCATTGGCCTTGGTACTGCCGTGATCGTCTGGGCAATCCAGAAGCGGCTGGTGAAGCCGGGCGCGATCGCCCGAGGCGCTGACTGAGATCGCAGCACTGAAGCGAAGGGAGCCGCCTGTCCGGGCGGCTCCCTTTCTCATGCCCGGTCGAATATACTATGCCGCGCCTATCCGTGGGGCCGACCAATCCCATCACGGCGGTGAATGACGGACTTCAGAAAATGTCATGGATCTCCGCGTTGTTCTGCGGCGAACAGAGTGCCATTGTCGGCGGATCATGTTCGACCACATCAACATTCCCCTGATCCTGACCGCGGCCTTTCTGGCGACCGCGAGCCCGGGGCCATCGACGCTGGCAATCGCCGGAACGGCCATGGCGCATGGCCGTTCCCAGGCCCTGGCCCTGGTTGCGGGCATCACGTCGGGGTCGTGGATCTGGTCGATTGCGGCGGCGCTTGGCCTGAGTGCGGTGATGTTCGCCAATGCGTGGGTGTTCGAGCTGCTGCGCTATCTGGGCGCCGGGTACTTGCTGTTCCTTGCCTACAGGAGCGCCCGCGCCGCGATGTCGTCGACACCGGCCAAACTCCGGACGGTTTCCGCCCGGAGCCGCCGGAGCGCCTATGGCAAAGGGCTGGCGATGCATCTGACTAACCCGAAAGCCATCCTGTTCTTTGGCGCCCTCTATTCGGTCGGCGTGCCGGCCTCCGCCACGGCCTGGGAAATGTGTTCGGTCGTGATCATTGTCGGTTTGCAGAGTGTCGCGATCTTCGTCGCCTACGCTGTGCTGTTTTCCAATCCGCGGGTTGTGGGGATCTATGTCCGCCTCAGGCGGTGGTTCGAAGGTGCATTCGCCGTGGCCTTCGGGATTGCCGGGCTCAAGCTTCTGACGGCCAGGCTCTGACACCTGGCGTGGAGAGAACAGCCAAAACGCACCATTCCTGGTTAACGTGGTGTTAACTGTTTGAGCGCAGCCTGATCATCAGACATGCCTCTCTACTCCTCCCAAGAAGACGGCATGACAAACAAGGGCGGCGAAAGCCGCCCTTGACTGTTCAGGGCTTGCGGTTCTCCAGGAAATCGCCCATCCGCTCCATCGCCTTCTCGATGTTGTCATCGGAATTGGCACAGGAGACGCGGATATAGCCCTCTCCCAGCACGCCGAAATCCGGCCCGCCGATGAGCGCCACGCCGGCCTCGTCGAGAAGCGCGTTGGCAAGCGGCTTGGCTTTCCATCCGGTGGCCGAGATGTTGGGGAAGGCGTAGAACGCGCCCTTGGGCAGCACGCAGGAGACGCCGGGCAGGCCATTGAGCAGGTCGGTCACCAGCCTGCGACGGCGATCGAACGCCACGAGCATGGCGTCAACCGTGTCCTGGGGGCCG
>NZ_JAUXOD010000016.1 GCF_030682515.1 Hoeflea sp.
GGGTCGAGCGTGAAGCGCTGCGTGGCCGCATCATAGCTGACGCCAGCCGGAAGCGTGGCAGGCAGGTCGACGACCGCCAGCACCGTGGCTGCATCGACATCGGAGGCATTGGCGAGCGCATCAAGCGAGACGGAAGACCCGTCCTCGATCGCGGTTCCGGTCACAGCTCCGCTCACAACCGGTGCGTCATTGGTGCCGGTGACTGTCCAGCTGACCGAGGCGGGCGTCGTGGCGATGCCGTCCGACACGCCGTAGGTCACCGTCACCGTCGTGACAGCGCCCGCTGCGAGCGACTGATAGGCGGCAACCGAGGGATCGAGCGTGAAGCGCTGCGTCGCCGCGTCATAGCTCACGCCGGCCGGAAGGGTGGCCGGCAGGTCGACGACCGAAAGAACCGCGCCTGCATCGACATCGGTAGCATTGGCGAGTGCCGAGAGCGACACGGACACTCCGTCCTCGACCGCGGTTCCGGTCACCGCCCCGGTCACAACCGGCGCGTCGTTGGTGCCGGTGACGGTCCAGCTCACCGAGGCGGGGGTCGTGGCGATGCCGTCCGACACGCCATAATTCACTGTCACCGTCGTGGTCGCGCCTGCGGCGAGGGACTGGTAGGCGGCGTGTGCCGGGTCGAGCGTGAAGCGCTGCGTCGCCGCATCATAGTTGACGCCGGCCGGGAGGGTCGCAGGCAGGTCGACCACGGATAGGATCGCCCCCGCATCGACATCGGCGGCTTTGGCAAGGGCCGAGAGCGAGACGGAAGCGCCGTCCTCGACCGCAGCCCCCGTCACCGCGCCAGATACGACCGGCGCGTTATTGGTGCGGGTCGGGGTGATCACCGCGTCCTGCGCGGCGGGGACGTCGGACCCCTCCTCAAAACTCTGATCTTCCGCTTCCGCGCTGTCTCCCAAGAGGCCCAGGACCCCGCGAACATCTCCGACGAGGGTGGCGTCGCTTGATGGCTCGAGCTCGCCGCCCGAGCCGGCCGGCGCCTGGGGTGAGAGCGAAAGCGCCCCTCCCGGACCGGCGGCGACGTCAAAGCCGTTGGCGGCCAGCGCCGCGATCAGCACCTCCTGCGGTACCTCGATGTCGCCAATGATGAAGGTCGGCACCGTGAGCGCGCCGCCCGTGATCCTGATCTGGGATCCGTCCGGCTGGATCAGCAGCAGGTCGTTTCCGTCTAGCCGGATCTCCTCAAGGCTGGCGGGCGCCGACAGATAGATCCTGGCGTCACGGTCCGGAGCGATGACGCTGATGCCGGGCGCGTTCCCTGACGGTTGCTCACTGGAGGATGAGCCGGCGCCAGGGTCGCGCCCGGCATCAACCTGGGCCAGCAGGATCGCCTCTTCGGCGGCACCTGGCAGAGCGTCGTCGATTTCAAGGTCTGAAGGATCAAGGCCGAGATCGTTGCTCATGACAGGTCTCCTACGTCAGATTTGATCGGGACTGCGGTGCCGAGGCGCATGGCCGGTGGCTTCGGACAAAGCGCGGGCGGAAAGCGCGCGGGGCGGATTTGCCGGCAGGGATACGATCGCTTAACGATAGCGCGCGCGATGCGGCAGCCGTCATCTGCGCACCCAGGCGCACGGCCTGCGAGACGCGGCTGCTTGCCCTTCGCGGGATCGCTTTGCGCGCATCCGCGCGCAGCCTCTTGTGACGGTATTGGCCGGCAAAAAACACCGGACGTCTTCGTGAGCTTAAACATCAAGGATCCCGCATATGCCTGAAGACACAGGTTCTTTCGATTTCCAGGGACTCGAATGCAAAGCCCTGCGGGGAAAGACAAGGGCGGTTTGGCCGAGCGCGGCGCTTTGGCAGTTTTGGAATGACAATTGGCAGAACTGTCACGCAAGCAGACCATTTTGTGTCTTTCTCGCGGGCCGTTCTGTAGGGTAGACTCAGAAAAATGGAGAGGTGCCGTCTTGACTGAACCCGCCAAGCATTCGGTCGCCATGCTGCTGTACAAGGGCGTCGCAGCGAGCGATGTGGCCGGGCCGCTCGAGTGCTTCGGCCTGGCGAACTACGTCACGGGGCGCCTGTTCTATGACATCCACACCTTCACCTCCGACGGGAAGCCCGTCGCCGCCGCCGGGGAATGGCTGGAGCTGAAACCAAACCGAGCCTTCGCCAGCCTGCCTCAAACCGTGGACACGCTGATGATCCCCGGCGGACCGGCGGCGCTTGCCGCGGCCAAGGACAGCAAACTGATCGCCTGGCTCAGCGACAGGGGCAAGCGGGTGGAGCGGGTCTGCACGATCTGCAATGGCGCCTTCATCCTGGCCGCGACCGGGCTTGCAAACGGAGCCAGCATGGCAACCCACTGGCTCTATGCGGAGCAATTGTCGCGTCTCCACCCGACGATTGCCGTGGACCGGGACGCCATCTATGTGCGCAGCGGTCGGATCTGGTCGTCTGGCGGCATGACCTCGGGGATCGATATGGCCCTGGCGATCATTGAGCAGGATGCCGGCCGCATCGTGGCGCTCGAGGTCGCCCGCCAGATGGTCCTGCACCAGCGGCGCAGCGGCGGTCAGTCGCAATACAGCATGCATCTGCTGGCCGAGTTCTCGGATTTGCCGGTGGTCCGCCGCCTGCAGCAGCACATCGTCGACAACCCGGCAGGCGATCTGCAGATCGCGACGCTGGCACGCTGGTCAGCGATGAGCCAGCGAAGCCTGATGCGACTGTTCAAGGAGCAGTCCGGAATGACGCCCGGCGAGTTCATCGCGGACGTCCGGCTTCGCCATGCCTGCCGCCTGCTGGAGGCGAGCGAGCAGGAACTCAAGGAAATCGCGATGAATTCCGGCCTTGGCAGCGAAAACAACATGCGCAAGGTGTTCATGGCCCGACTGAAGCTCACGCCCGCGCAGTACCGGGCCCGCTTCAGGCAGGCGGACGTGGCGCAGGCCACCAAGACCCAGGCCGCTCCGGCCTATGATGACACCTGGCTGCACCGGACCGATGTCATGGAATTCCAGGGCCGGTAGAGCGGGGGCATGCGGCACGGGGCTGAGATTGAACCCGTGGCAGCCGGGTTCCCGGCCGTTCAATTTGCCGCCGGTCTTCGATTTCGCCTTTTCCGCGGTCGAAGGCGCCTCACCCAGTTCAGATGGGTTTCCTTGATGATAAACAGGACGGGGCTGAGCCTGCGACAAACCCATTCGCCCCGGAAAGAGTGTAAACCATCTCTCCGGTATCAAATGTAATTCATGTCTTCGGAATGGACCCCGGTTTGAAATGGCGCGCCCGAAAGGATTCGAACCTCTGACCCCCAGATTCGTAGTCTGGTGCTCTATCCAGCTGAGCTACGGGCGCGCGTTGCAGGCGTCGGTCGTCTGCGAGGCGTTCTCCTAAAACGGACAGCGGGGGATTGCAAGCGCAATTGGCGAAAAAAACGATCCCGGCGCAATTCCTCCGCGGCAGGCCCGGCGGGGCTTCGACGGAGCCCGTGCGGCGGTGCGCGGGGCGCAGAGCGTGGCGGCGCCTGGCGTCCAGGGCTGCGGCGCTCTCGACGGCTGTTGCGACTGCGCGGGCGGGGGGATGACGTACCGGGCGCCACGCCGTCAGGCGCGGGCCCGGAACGTGTCGAGCGGCACCGGCTGATCGGGCAGCTCGATGCGGAAGGCGGCGCCCTGGGCGACGGTCTCGTCGAGCGTGATCGAGCCGCCATGGGCGAGCACCAGTTCGCGGGCGATGGCGAGGCCGAGACCGGTGCCGCCGGAGCGGGCCGAGCCGCGGAACGGCTGGAACAGGTTCTCGCGCGCCTTGGCGGGCAGGCCAGGGCCGGTGTCGGCGACCAGGATCTCGACCACCGCGCCGCTGCGGCGGGCCGAAAGCGTGATGCGCCGGACAAGCGCCGGATCATCCGTTGGGTCGGCGCCGAAGGCCTGCACGGCGTTGCGGACCAGATTGTAGATCACCCGGAACATCTGGTCGCTGTCGGCCTCCACCTCCAGGCCCGTGTCGATGTCGAGCACATAGGTGATGTCGGCCTCGGTCTCCTCGGTGACGATGTCGCGGACCTCGCCGGCGAGCGTCGCCAGATTGATGAAGCGGCGCCGCGGCTTGGCCTCGCGCGCCTTGCCATAGGCCAGCACCTCGCCCGAATAGCTCACCGCCCGGTCGATGGTGCGCAGGAGCTTGGGCGCGAAGCGCTTGACCATCGGATCATCGATCATCGACAGCCGGTCCGACATCAGCTGCGCCGACGTGAGAATGTTGCGCATGTCATGGTTGATCTTGGAGACGGCAAGGCCGAGATCGGCGAGATGGCGCTGTTCCTTCAGTGTCTGCTGCAGGCGCGACTGCATGGCCGCGAGATGGCCTTCGGCCACGCCCAGTTCGTCGCCGACCTGGCGCGGCACGATCACCCGGCGCGGGTTTTCCGGATCCTCGGAAAAGGCCTGCATGTTCTCGGTCATGCGCCGGACCGGGCCGATCATGATGCGGTTGATCGCGAAGAAGACGAGACCTGCGGTGATGATGGAGATCAGCACCGAGAGGAAGAAGACGTTGCGGCCGTAGATCAGCATGGCGTGGCGCAGCGGCGCGTCGGCAAGCACAAGCTCGATCTGCATGGCGGGATCGTCGGCGACGGGGCCGTAGACCCTGATCACCCGGTCGCCGCCGAACAGGAACGTATCGAAGGCGTCGATGACGGCGCCGACCGGCGTGACGGCGGAGAGGTCGTACTGGTGGGTGACGACGGGCGGCATGTCGGCCGACGCGATCATGCGCGAGGCGCCGTCCTTGCGCAGCACGATCGCCTTGGTGCCGGTGGCCATCAGCGCGCCGTCCTGGATGGACTGGGGAAGCTCCATCTCGTTGACGGCGTCGATCACCACGGCGGCGGCGGCGGCGGTGTTGAGCCGGTCGGCGAGCCAGCGCACGCGGGTGTTGGCGACCGAGGGCACGAAGATGAGGACTTCGGCGATCATGACGAACAGGATCGTCAGCCACAACAGTTTGGAGGACAGGCTTGCCGCCCGGGGCTCGCTTGCTGCCTCCCCTGCCTCAGTGTCCGATGCTCTGGTGTCCGCCATGGTCCCGCCCTCTCCCGCCCGCTCTTAACCGAACCGCCTCAGGAAGCCGACGATCCAGCGCACGAGCGGCTTGCGCGTCAAGGGACTATAATAGGAAATCGCGGCGCGTTTTCCTATTTCAGCCATGGTCGGATAGGGCGGCACATAGCCGCGCACGTCCTTGAGCGTCATCGAATTGGCCACCGCGAGCGCCCAGATGTTGATCATCTCGCCGGCGCCGGCGCCGGCGATGGAGACGCCCAGGATGCGCGCCTTGCGGTCGACCACCATCTTGATGAGGCCGGTGGTCTTGCGCTCGGCCTGGGCCCGGTCATTCTCGGCATAGGGCCAGCGCAGGATCGAGATCCGCCCGCCATGGCGCTTGGCCGCCTCTTCCTCGGTGAGCCCGACATGGGCGAGTTCGGGATCGGTGTAGGTGGCCCAGGGGATGATGTCGCGGTTTTCCTTCGCCGGAAGGCGGAACAGGATCTGCTGCACCACGAGACCCGCATGATAGCCCGCGACATGGGTGAACTGCAGCCCGCCCGCGACATCGCCGATGGCGTAGACGCGAGAGTTGGAAGATCTCAGATTGGCGCCGACCTTGATGCCGCGCCGGTCATGCTTGATCCCCGCCTCATCAAGGCCGAGGCCCTCGACATTGGCGAGCCGGCCGACGGCGAGCAGCAGGTCGCTGCCATCGACAAAGCCCTTGCCTCCCTGGCTTTCGTAATGAACCCTGATGCCGGTCTTGCCGCGCTTCTCGACGGAGGCGACCTTGGAGCCCTCGAGAATGGTCACGCCCTCGGCGCGGATCCTGTCGAGGACGATGGCGGCGAGCTCCGGATCATCCTTGCCGAGCGCCTTCATGCCTTCGACCACGGTGACCTCGGCGCCGAGCCTTCGGTGCGCCTGGGCCATTTCCATGCCGATCGGCCCGCCGCCGATGATGATGAGATGCTTTGGCGCGCGGGTGCGCTCGAAAAGGGTCTCGTTGGTCAGGTAGTGGACCGTGTCCAGTCCCGGGATCGGCGGCACCAGGGGCGAGGATCCGGTGGCGATGACATAGCGCCGGGCGCGGATCTCGGTGTCGCCGGCCATGACCGTCGTCTTGTTGACGAACCTTGCCTCCGCCTCGATGACGGTCACGCCCATGGCGCGGAACCGCTCGACCGAATCATTGGGCGCGATGGCGCCGATGACGGACTGCACATGATCGTGCACCTTGCGGAAATCGACGACGGCATCGCCGGCGCTCACCCCGAACTTCGGCGCCTCGGCAATGGCGTGGGCGTGCTTGCCGGCGGCGATCATCGCCTTGGAGGGCACGCAGCCATAGTTGAGGCAGTCGCCGCCCATCCTGCCCTTTTCGATCAGCACGACGCTGACGCCGAACGCGGCCGCCGCCGCCGCGACCGAGAGCCCGCCGGAGCCGCCGCCGATGATGCAGATGTCGGGTGTCAATCGGCTGGTCATGGGACTGTCTTTCCGTCGAATGGGGCCGCTGGCGGCGTGTCGTTCCAGCGCAACTCAGGCGCCCCCGCGAAACTTCCGTATAAGGGTGGGGATCGCTGCCACGATTGCAAGCCCGAGGAAAGCGATGGTGATTTCGGGCGTGACCAGATCGGACACCGAAATCTCGCGTCCGGAGGCGCCGGCCGCCGCAATGACGCTGTCGAGCCCCTGGCCCAGCCAGGAATAGGCGACGGTGCCGGGGATGATGCCCAAAAAGGTGGCGGCCGCATAGGTGCGCAGCCTGATGTCGAAAAAGGCCGGGGCGATGTTGACGACCAGGAAGGGAAACACCGGGGCCAGGCGCAGCACCAGCAGGTAGCTGAAGGCATCCCGGGAAAAACCCTCCGCGAGCTTCGCCATGAAAGGCCCGGCGCGCTTGCGCAGGAGGTCGCCACAGGCCGAGCGGGCGGCAAGGAAGATCGCCGTGGCGCCCAGGGTGGCGGCAAAGACCGTCAGGATGGCGGCGACCCACCAGCCGAACACGAAGCCGGCGAAGATCGTCAGCACCGAGGCCGCGGGAAAGGCAAAGGCCACCGCCACCGTGTAGAGGACGAAATAGCCCAGGATGGACATGAACTGGCGCTCGGCGACAAAGGCCTTGATGGTCTCGCGCTGCTCGGCAAGGACCGCGAGTGTCAGATAATCCTGAAGTCCGGCCGCATAGCCCGCGGCCAGTCCGGCGGCAATCACGGCCAGCGGAAGAAACCGCCGCCAGGTTCCCCGCCTGGATTGCCCGGAGGCGTCCGACTCCGGGCTCGTGCAGGACGCAGGCCCGGTCTCCGGTGTGTTCGGCATGGCGTTGTCCATCTGCCCTGTCGGCGATTGCACGGTCATGTTTTCGTCTCCGGGGTCACTCTGGCGACATCGGCGCCGCGGGTTGGTCTCGCAGACTGATTAGATGGTTGCGCCTTCCTGCGCCAATGACAATCCCTCGCGTTCCGCCAAAGTCGCGTGAGGCGCAGCCGCGCAAAGCTCACGGTGGCGTGAGGCGCGCGTCATCATCGCCTCAAAGCGCGTTGATGCTCCAGTCATAGTCATAGCCGGCGATCTCGGCCGCGGCTATCGCGGCCGCCTTCTGCGGATCGGCCAGGGAGGACCAGTGGCTCTTGAGCTTGCCCTTGCCGCCAAAGTCGCCGGCGTACCAGGAGTAGATCTTGGAGGCGGTGATGCGGCTATTGGTGACGGCCACGCCACGTGGATGGTTGACATAGTCGACCGCATTCTCGCGCAGGAGCGCGTCGACATTGGCCCCGGTGAAGGCGGTGGTGGCGAGGTTGGGGCAAGAGTAAGAGGCGCAGTTGAGGCCGTAATGGGACATCGGATCCTTGAACAGCGGGCGGACGATCTCGTGCTCGACATCGTCGAGCGAGAGGTCCTGGCCGTTGACCCGCATCAGTTTGGCCTTCCACGGGCCTGAGCCGAACAGGAACGAGCCGCCCAGATTGATCTTCTTGATCGAGCTCACAGGAAAGGCCTCGGCGACGATCTCGAGCGTCTTGGCGTTGTAGAGGTTGATCCAGTAGGCATGGGCCTCGTTGCGCGACAGCGTGACCGGGTTGATCGCTTCCAGCGATGCGACATAGGCCTTCAGCGCGGCGAGATTGGCCTTGACGCCGCGATAGTCGACGCGGTTGTAGGCCTGGGCGTCGGGCTTGACATGGGCCCTGACGAGCGCGTCGAAGGCGGAATGATCGGCCCGGGCCTGCCCGGCGGGGCGAAACCCCGTCAGCGCGGCCGCGGCAGGATGCGGGGCGAGCACGGATGCGGCGGCGAGGCCGGCAAGGCCCGAGAGGAGGGTGCGGCGGTCAAGATTCATGGCGGTCGGACGTTCCTGTGTTGGGCTTTTGATGCAGGCGATGTCACAGGACTTGACGCAATGGACGGCCGCAGGCAAGCGCCAGGGGCCCCTTGTCACCGGCTTGTGAAGCAAAGTGACCCAGACTGGCGCTGCATCCGCCCCGGGCAGGCCGGCGCCGGCACGGGCGGGGCGGCGTGAGAGCCGGTGTCCGGGGGCCGCTCATTGACTTTTGGCCGGCAAGGCGCGTATAAGCCGCTCGTCCGTGGAAGCTTCCGGTTTCCGGGAGCGTTTTATCACGGACTGAACACCCAAACGCAGATGTTCCAAGAAGGGCCGCACACCGCGGTATTAAAATAAATGCCAAAGCGTACTTACCAACCATCCAAGCTTGTTCGCAAGCGTCGCCACGGCTTTCGTGCGCGCATGGCCACCAAGGGCGGCCGCAAGGTCATCCAGGCCCGTCGCGCCCGCGGTCGCAATCGTCTGTCGGCCTGACCGCTGACGGCTGGCCCGCGAAGAAAGACCCTCGCGTGGCGGAAGACGACATCACCAAGAAACCCGGGCGGCTCAAGAGCCGTCCGGATTTCCTCGCCGTGCAAAAGGGCAAACGCCTGCGCGGACCCTATTTTCTGCTGGAAACCCTCGACAGGGGAAAACCCGACCAGGCCCCCCGCATCGGCTACACGGTGACGAAGAAGCAGGGCAACTCGGTGGAGCGCAACCGAATGCGCCGCCGTCTCAAAGAGGCTGTGCGTCACATTGCAGGGGTTCCCTTCAAGCCCGGACATGACTATGTGATTGTCGCACGCCGGGACACGCTGGCCGCTCCGTTTGACAGGCTCGTCGCAGCCCTTTGCGAACGGATGGGCGAAAGCGGTGGCCAGGCACGGCAACGACATCAGCGCGCGGAGACTGATTCCGGCGCACCGGACAACATCATAACGCCAGGCACTCCTAGCCCGGCCACCAGGAATGAGTGATGGATAACAACCGCAATTATTTCGTCGCAATCCTCTTGTCCGTGGCTGTCCTTGTCGCCTGGCAATTCCTCTATGTCAGCCCGAAGATCGAAAAAGAGCGTGCCGCCGCCGAAGCGCTGCAGGCCCAGCAGGCGGCACAGGCGCCCCAGCCGGGCACCGGGACCGGACAGTCCGTTCCCGCACCGGTGACCGGGGCGGCGCCCGGCGATGGCGCGGGCATCCCGTCCGCCGTTGCGACGCCGACCGGCGTGTCACGCGAGGAGGCTCTTGCCGGCTCGCCGCGCATTGTCATCGACACGCCGGCCCTGTCCGGTTCGATCAATCTCGCAGGCGCGCGGATCGACGATATCCTTCTGAAGGAATACCGCGAGACCATCGACCCCGGCAGCGCCAACATCACGTTGTTCAGCCCGGCGGCGCTCAACAACGGCTATTTTGCCGAGGTCGGCTTCATTGCTGACGCGGCATCGGGTCCCGCGCCCGGGCCCGATACGGTCTGGTCGGCGGCCGAGGGACAGACGCTCACGCCGTCGTCCCCGGTCACCCTGACCTACGACAACGGCGCCGGGCTCCTCTTCACCCGGGTGATCTCGGTCGACGAACACTTCCTGTTCAGCTTCGAGGACACCATCACAAATTCCGGCGAGGCGGCCGCTTCGGTGGCGGGCTACGGCCGGATCACGCGGTTCTTCAAGCCCCCGACGGAAGGCATCTATGTCCTGCACGAAGGCCTGATCGGCGTCATCGGCGAGAAGGGCCTGCAGGAGATCGACTATTCCGATGTCGAGGACACGCCGATCATCGCCGTGGAGAAGGCAACCGCCGGCTGGATGGGGATCACCGACAAATACTGGGCTTCAGCGCTTGTCCCGCCGCAGGGCGCGGGATTCGAGACCCGATTCGCCCATTTCACCGACGGCCGCGCCCGCTATCAGTCGGATTTCAGGTCCGACGCCCAGGCCATCGCGCCGGGCGGCAGCGTCACCACCAAGACGCTGGTCTTTGCCGGCGCCAAGCAGGTGCCGATCATCGACGCCTACGAGAAAGAGCACAACATCCTCAATTTCGACCTGATGATCGACTGGGGCTGGTTCTATTTCATCACCAAGCCGATGTTCTGGCTGATCGACTATCTGTTCAAGGTGTTCGGCAATTTCGGCCTCGCCATCCTCGCCACCACCGTCGTGGTCAAGCTCATCTTCTTCCCGCTCGCCAACAAGTCCTATGTGTCGATGGCCAACATGAAGAAGGTGCAGCCCAAGCTCGAGGAGCTCAAGGCCAAGCACGGCGACGACAAGATGGCCCTGCAGCAGGGCATGATGGAGCTCTACAAGAAAGAGAAGATCAATCCGGTGGCCGGCTGCTGGCCGGTGCTGCTGCAGATCCCGGTGTTCTTCGCGCTCTACAAGGTTCTCTACGTCACCATCGAGATGCGGCACGCGCCGTTCTTCGGCTGGATCCAGGACCTCTCGGCGCCGGATCCGACCTCTATGTTCAACCTGTTCGGCCTGCTGCCCTATGACGTGCCGCTGTTCCTGATGATCGGCGTCTGGCCGCTGATCATGGGCGTCACCATGTTCCTGCAGATGCGCATGAACCCGACGCCGCCGGATCCTACGCAGGCGATGATCTTCAACTGGATGCCGGTGGTCTTCACCTTCATGCTGGCCACCTTCCCTGCCGGCCTGGTGATCTACTGGGCCTGGAACAACACGCTCTCGATCATCCAGCAGGGCTTCATCATGAAGCGCCAGGGCGCCAGGATCGAGCTGTGGGACAATCTGATGTCGCTGTTCAAGCCCAAGACGAAGAAGACCTGAGTGGCGCGCGAAAGGCGGGAGCCATGACCCTACTGTCGGCCGATCCGGCCATGCAGGCCGCCAAGGAGTTGTCGGCGACGCTGTTCACCCGGCCCTGGGTGTTCATCCGCGGCGTGCCGGCGCTCAAGTTCCTGCCGCCGGAAGGCCCGCCGGAGATCGCCTTCGCCGGGCGCTCCAATGTCGGCAAGTCGTCGCTGATCAACGCGCTGGTGGGCGTCCACGGGCTGGCGCGCACATCCAACACGCCGGGCCGAACCCAGGAGCTCAATTACTTCGTGCCTGAGGGCTATTCGGGTGCGGAGGACGACCTGCCGCCGATGGCGCTTGTCGACATGCCCGGCTACGGCTACGCCAAGGCGCCCAAGGAGCAGGTCGATCTGTGGACCAAGCTGGTGTTCGACTATCTGCGCGGACGCTCGACGCTCAAGCGCGTCTATCTGCTGATCGACAGTCGCCATGGCGTCAAGAAGAACGACGAAGGCGTGATGGATCTCCTGGACAAGGCGGCAATGTCCTACCAGGTGGTGCTGACCAAGACAGACAAGATCAAGGCGGCCGGCGTGCCGCGGCTGATCTCCGAGACGCTGGCCGCGATCAAGCGGCGGCCGGCTGCCTATCCGGAGGTGATCGCCACCTCATCGGAAAAAGGCGAAGGCATCGCCGAACTGCGCGTGGCCATCGCGCTCGCCATCACGCTCTGACCCGATTGCTGCAGTGATCAGGTGTTCTGATCGGCCGCCGGCCGGAAGGTCAGCGCCAGGCCGTTGAGGCAATGGCGCTTGCCGGTGGGCG
>NZ_JAUXOD010000018.1 GCF_030682515.1 Hoeflea sp.
GGGTCGAGCGCGACGCCAATCTCTCGCTCCTGACCACCCGCTCGCCGCTCCGCGTCAATGGTGCCCGGCCGAAATCGACCCGCGCCGCACCCCGCGTCGGCGAGAACTCGGCCGCGATCCGGGCGGAGTTCGGGCTGTGACCGGGATTAAGTTGAAGGGCATGACCTGGAGCCACCCGCGCGGCTATGACCCGATGGTGGCCTGCGCGCAAGTGTGGAAGGAGCAGACCGGCGTCGAGATCGACTGGGACAAGCGCTCGCTGCAGGATTTCGAATCCTTTCCTGTCGAGGAACTGGCGCGCCAGTACGATCTCATCGTCATCGATCACCCCCATGTCGGCGAGATCACCGCGCAGGCCTGCCTGGCGGCCCTCGATGTCCCGGGCCGCGAGGCGGAGCGCGCGGCGCTCGCGGCTGGCAGCATCGGCGGATCCTATCAGAGCTACACCTGGGAGGGACGGCAGTGGGCCTTTCCGGTCGATGCCGCGGCCCAGGTCCAGGCCTACAGACCCGATCTTATCGATGCGGCGCCTAGCATCTGGGACGCCATGCTCGATCTGGCGAAACAGGGAAGGGTGCTGCTACCCTTGCGCCCGCCGCATTCGCTGATGTGTTTCTTCACCCTCGCCGCCAATCTGGGCACCCCGTGCGCGACGCAGGGGCCGGGGGAGCTGATCGCGGTGGCCGAGGGCGAGACGATCTACGGGCTTCTCTCCGAGCTGGCCGGGCTGTGCGCGCCCGGCTGCTTCGATATGGACCCGATCGCGGTGTTCGAACAGATGAGCCGGGCGGAGAGCGAGATAGCCTGTGCGCCGCTGATCTATGGCTACGTGAATTACGGCATCGCCGGCTTCAGGGACCGGCGGATCGGGTTTGGCGATATCCCCGCGGCAGGTCAGCTCGGCCCGGCGGGATCGGCGCTCGGCGGCACCGGCATCGCGGTCTCGGCTTTCTGCAAGGATCCCGCAGCGGCGATCGATTTCGCCTATTGGGTGGCAAGCGGCGAGGTGCAGCGCGGGCCGTTTGCCCGGGCGGGCGGCCAGCCCGGTCATGCCAAGGGCTGGGAGGATGACGCCGTCAATGCGGCGACCAACGGGTTTTACAGGAACACCCGGACCACGCTCGACCGGGCCTGGATCAGGCCGCGCCACCGCGGCTACATGGCTTTCCAGGAGGCAGCTTCCGAGCGCCTCAACAAAGGCGTCAAAGGCGGGGAAGCCGGCGCCCGGGTGGTCACGGACATCAACCGCCTGTTTGCCGACAGTTTCGGCTGAGCCTCAAAGGCTCCAGATGCGCTTCGCGTTGCCCGAGAGCAGTTTCTGCTTCTCGTCTGCGCTGGCGCCATCCAGGACCGCATGGGTGGCTGCGACCCAGTCCATCAGCCCGCCGCCGAGCGTGCACACCGGCCAGTCGCTGCCCCAGACCACCCGGTCCCAGCCGAAGCAGGAAATCGTGTGCTCGACCCAAGGGCGCAGGGTCTCGGCGACCCAGCTTTCCGGATCGGCATAGGCGACGACGCCCGAGATCTTGGCGGTGACGTTGGGCCGCTTGGCGATCTCGCTCATATGCTCCCGCCAGGGCTGCCTGGTGTCACCCTTGATGTCGGGCACGCCGCAATGATCAAGGATGAACTGCACATCCGGCGCGAGGTCGGCGAGCGCCATGGCGAGCGGCAATTGGCGCGCCTGGACGCAAAGATCGAAGCTGAGGCCCGTGCCCGACAGCCGCCGGATATTGTCCCGGAACAGCGCCTGCTGCGAGACTTCGTCGGGCACGACGTGGAGCACGCGGCGAAAGCCCTTGACCAGCGGGTTTTCGCGCTGCCGGTCGAGATAGGCCGCAAAGCCCGGATCCTCGGGACGGCAGGAGGCGATCGCGCCGGTGATCAGGCTGCCGGGGAGGCGGGCCAGATCCCCGACATAGTGGGTTTCGTCCTCGATCTGTGCCGGCGCGACGTCGACTTCCATGTGCAGCGTCTGCGAAATGCCGGCGCGGCGGGCTTCGAGCGCATAGCTCTCATAGGACCATGGCTTGTTGAGCGGCGGCACGCTGGCAAGCCAGGGATAGTCGAGCGCCGAGGGGTCAATGACGTGCAGATGGGTGTCGACGATCATGCTTGTTCCTCCTCGCAAGCGCCGGAGAGCAGCATGCCCGGCGCGGAATGATACTCCCACAGGGAAATAAAATATTCAAATAAGAATTCAGGCAGCGCTCTGCGGCTCCGCGCCGGCCAGTTCCGACAATTGCTGCGCGGTCCTGGTCAGCATCGCCAGCGTCTCGTCGATGTCGGGCGCCTGGGCCACGTTGACCAGGCTGATATAGGGCACCGTCAGCGCCGCGATGGCGCGGCCGTCCGGCCCCAGCACCGGCGCCGACAGGTTGAAGACGCCGGCGGTCTGGGCGCTCGGCATCATCTCGTAGCCGCGCGCGCGGATCTGGTCGAGGCGCTCGAAGAACTCTTTGGCCAGCGACGGCTTCTCGCTGCTGCTGGAATATTCGTTGATCATCATCTGCCGCTCCTCCGGGGAGCGGAAGGCGAGCAGCACATGGCCGGAGCCCGTGTCGTAAAGGCTGATATGCGAGCCGACGCGGATGGAGATGCCCCAGTAGCCCGGCGCTTCCTGCTGCGCCACCACCACCACCGAGCCGCGGTCGAAGACGGTCAATTGGTTGGCCTGCCGCGTCGCCTCGGAAAGCTCGCGCATGAAGGGGGTGGCGTAGGAGACCAGCCGGCGCACCGGCACGTGCAGCTGCGCCAGCCCGAACAGTTTCAAGGTCAGCGAATAGCGGTCGCCGTCGATGCGGGTGACATAGCCGCGCCGCACCAGCCGGTCGAGCATGCGGTAGAACTCGTTCGGGCTCCGCCCCAGCCGCTTGGCGATCTCGGCCTGGGTCAGTCCGCCATCGATTTCGGCCAGCAGCTCGAGAATGTCGAGCCCCTTGTCGAGCGCGGGCGCGCGATAGCGGTCGTCTTCCTGGTCCATGCGTTTCTCCGTGAATGCCGGGATTTATATACGCAGGGACACTTCAAATAACAATGAAACATTCCGCGCAGCGCCGGGAAACTCTTGACCGCTGGTGAAGATGATGTTTGTATATGAATGAACCGCTCATCAGTGAGGGTTTGGGGTTTTGCCCTGCAGTTTCAACGTCTCGGGAGGAGGCTCATGAAAAACCTATTGGCCGGCGTATCAGCCGGCGTTGTCGCATTGGTCGTCGGCGGTTCGGCGCTCGCCCAGGACATGCCCGGCAGTTTCACGGGCGTGACCATCGATGCCAAGCTCATCGGCGGGCAGCAATATGAGAGCCTCTATTCGCGCATCGGCGAGTGGGAACAGGCCACCGGCGCCAAGGTCAACGTCATTTCCAAGAAGAACCATTTCGAGCTCGACAAGGAAATCAAGTCGGACATCGCGGTGGGGACCATCACCTGGTGCGTGGGCTCGAACCACTCATCCTTCGCGCCGCAGTATCCGGGCATCTACGCCGATCTGGCAGCCCTTCTGCCGAAGGAAGAAATCGACGCCTTCGTCGACGCCAACATCGGCGCGTCCACCATGGACGGCAAGCTGGTCATGCTGCCGCGCGCCCAGTTCGACGTCTCGGCCATGTACTACCAGAAGAGCCTCTTTGCCGACGAAGCCAACAAGACCAAGTTCAAGGAAAAATACGGTTACGACCTGACGCCGCCCGACACCTGGCAGCAGGTCAGCGACCAGGCCGCGTTCTTCGCCAATCCGCCGGAATTCTACGGCACCCAGTACGCAGGCAAGGAAGAGGCCATCAACGGCCGCTTCTATGAAATGCTGCGCGCCGAAGGCGGCGAATATCTCGATGCCGACGGCAATCCGGCGTTCAATTCGGAGGCAGGCGTCCGCGCTCTCGACTGGTTCGTCAATCTCTACAACGCCAAGGCCGTGCCGGCCGGCACCACCAACTACCTCTGGGACGATCTCGGCCAGGGCTTCGCCTCGGGCACCATCGCGCTCAACCTCGACTGGCCGGGCTGGGCCGGGTTCTTCAACGATCCGGGCGCTTCCAAGGTCGCCGGCAATGTCGGCGTGGTTGCCCCTCCGAAGGGCTCGTCCGGCGTCCGCACCGGCTGGTCCGGCCATCACGGCTTCTCGGTCACGGAAAGCTGCGCCAACAAGGAGGCCGCCGCGTCCCTGGTCTGGTTCCTGACCAACGAGGACAGCCAGAAGCTCGAGGCCGGCGCCGGCCCGCTGCCGACCCGCGATGCGGTCTGGGAGTGGGTGATCGAACAGGCCAGCGACGATCCGTACCGCAAGGAAGTGCTCGAGGCCTTCCAGCAGGCGGCGGCCGGCGCCTATCCGGTTCCCCAGTCGCCGTCCTGGATCGAGATCTCCAACGCCGTCTATCCGGAACTGCAGGCCGCCATTCTCGGCGACAAGACAACCCAGGAAGCCCTCGATGCCGCGGCTGAGAAAGCCAAGGCCATTCTCGAGGATGCCGGAGAGCTCTGACAGCCTCCTCCCGGAAAGGGCGCGGCCGGTCCGCGCCCTTTTCCGTCCCCCCCACTGCCCCAGGATCGTGCCGGCCTTCCGGACGCGTGATACCCTGCACAGATAAATATGATGCGAGGATACGATGAGAGGCTGGAAGCCTGCGCCGCATGTTCTGCTGCTGTTGCCCGCCTTCGTCGTGCTTGCGGCGGTGGTCATCGTGCCGCTGCTCTTGTCGCTCTATTCGAGCTTCACGCCGTTCCGGCTGACCCGGCCGGAAACGATCTATGAGTTCATCGGCCTGCGCAACTACATCAGGCTGTTTGCCGACAGGGAGTTCTGGGCTGCCTTCGGGCGCACGGTGCTGCTGCTGACCGTCGCGCTCAACGTCGAAATGGTGCTGGGCCTGTTCCTGGCGTTGCTGGTCGAGAAGGCCACCCGCGGCCAGCGGCTCTTGCGCACCATCATGATGTTTCCGATGATGTTCTCGCCGATCCTCGTCGGCTTCCAGTTCAAGTTCATGTTCAACGACAATATCGGGCTCGTCAACAATGCGCTGCAGTCGCTGGGCCTGACCGACCAGGCAATCCCCTGGCTGATAGACGGCAAGCTCGCCTTCACCTCGATCCTGATCGCCGAGGTCTGGTCCTCGACCTCGGTCTTCGCGATCTTCATCCTGGCCGGACTGATGGCCATGCCCAAGGAGCCGCTCGAGGCCGCCAAGGTCGACGGCTGTACGCCGTGGCAGAGTTTCCGCTATGTCACCTGGCCGTTCATCATGCCGTTCGCCTATATCGCCATGACCATCCGCTCGCTCGACATCGCGCGTGCCTATGACATCGTCAAGATCATGACCGATGGCGGCCCGGCCAAGCGCACCGAGATCCTCTGGACGCTGATCTCGCGCACCGCCTATTCGGATGCGCGCATGGGTCTCGCCAATGCCATGGCCTATGTCGCGATCCTGCTGTCGATCCTGTTCACGGTGATGTTCTTCCGGCAGCTGGCCAAGGCCCGTCAGCAAATCGGCGCGGAGTGGTGATCATGGACGAGAACCAGGCAAACCGCATCAAGCGTGCACTGCTAAAGACCGGACATCTCATCGGCCTGTTCATCGCCATGGCGATCATCTGCCTTCCCGGCCTTTGGATCGTGCTGTCATCGTTGAGACCCACCGTCGAGATCATGGCCAAGCCGCCGGTCTGGATCCCTCAGAGCCTGTCGTTCGACGCCTATATCGCGATGTTTTCCGGCGTCGGCCAGGGCGGCATTCCGGTGCTCGACTATTTCCGCAATTCGCTCATCATCTCGGTGACTTCGACCGTGATCGCGCTGGCGGTCGGCATGGCCGGCGGCTATGCGTTTGCGCGCTACCAGTTCCGCGGCAAGTCAGCGATCTTCCTGGGCTTCATGCTGACCCGCACGGTGCCCGGCATCGCGCTGTCGCTGCCGCTGTTCTTCGTCTATGCGAAACTCGGCATCATCGACACCCATTTCGGGCTGATCCTCGCCTATGTCGCGCTCAACGTGCCCTTCACCATCTGGCTGATCGACGGCTTCTTCCGCCAGGTCCCGCGCGATCTGGCCGAGGCCGCCCAGATCGACGGCTGCACCCGCTGGCAGGCCTTCTGGCAGGTCGAGTTTCCGCTCGCCCGCTCGGGCATCGCCTCGGCCGGCATCTTCGCCTTCCTGATTTCCTGGAACGAGTTCGCGCTTGCCTCGCAGCTCACGCGCTCGACCAATTCCAAGACGCTGCCGGTGGGCCTTCTCGACTATACCGCCGAATTCACAATCGACTGGCGTGGCATGTGCGCGCTCGCCGTGGTGATGATCATCCCGGCGCTGACCCTCACCTTCATTGTCCAGAAACACCTCGTGTCCGGACTGACCTCCGGCGCCGTCAAGGGATAGTCATGGCTACCGTATCGCTCAAGAACCTGGTCAAGAAATATGGCAGCCTGGAAGTGGTCCACGCCATCAACCTCGATGTGGCCGACCGCGAATTCGTGGCCCTTGTCGGCCCCTCGGGCTGCGGCAAGTCGACCACGCTCAGGATGATCGCCGGGCTCGAGCCGATCAGCGGCGGCCACATCCATATCGGCGACCGCGCCGTCAACGATTTGCCGCCGCGCCAGCGCAACATCTCGATGGTGTTCCAGTCCTATGCGATCTATCCGCACATGACGGTGGCCGAGAACATGGGCTTCTCCTTGAAGATCGCCGGCCGTTCGCAGCAGGAGATCGCAAGCGCGGTGGCCGATGCGGCCAGGACGCTGGGGCTCGAGGAACTGCTCGAACGCCGCCCGTCGCAGCTTTCGGGCGGCCAGCGCCAGCGCGTCGCCATGGGCCGCGCCATCGTCCGCCACCCGGATGTGTTCCTGTTCGACGAGCCGCTGTCCAACCTCGACGCCAAGCTCAGGATGCAGATGCGCACCGAGATCAAGAAGCTGCACGCCAAGGTCCAGTCGACCATGATCTACGTGACCCACGACCAGGTCGAGGCGATGACCTTGGCCGACCGCATCGTCATCATGCGCGACGGCCATATCGAACAGGTCGGCCCCCCCGAAGAGGTCTTCCGCCGCCCGGCGACGCGCTTTGTCGCGGGCTTCATCGGATCGCCGACCATGAACCTGCGTGACGCAACCGTCGATGACGGCCGGCTCCGCTTCGCCAACGGCGACACCCTGCCGCTACCGGGCCAGTTCAGGAACCGCGTCACCGCCGGCCAGAAGGTGATCTTCGGCCTGCGCCCCGATGATCTCTATCCCACCGGACACGGCATCCATTCCGGCGAGGCGGCCGACGTGCACGCCGTCGAGGTGCCGGTGTCGCTGACCGAGCCGCTCGGCAACGAGACCCTGGTCTTCGCCGAATTCGCCGGCGACGACTGGATCTCGCGCATGCTCAACCCGCAGCCGCTCCGTTCCGGCGACAGGGTGGAGCTGAGCTTCGACCTGAGCCAGTCGCACCTGTTCGATGCCAACACCGAGAAAAGTCTGAGAGGCTAGAGCCATGGCGCGTATTGAAAAAGTCGAACTGCGCATGGTCGACCTCAAGCCCAAGGTCCTGCGCACCGACGCGATCCAGAGCTTCGTGAGCCAGGAAACCCCCATCGTCACCATCACCGATTCCGATGGGGCGACGGGCACCGGCTACAGCTACACCATCGGCACCGGCGGTTCCTCGGTGATGCGGCTTCTCTCCGATCACCTGGCGCCGCGGCTGATCGGCCGCGATGCCGACCGGATCGAGGCGATCTGGCACGAGCTCGAATTCGCAACCCACGCCACCACCATCGGCGCCATCACGGCAATCGCGCTCGCCGCCATCGACACCGCGCTCTGGGACCTGCGCGCGCGCAAGCAGGGCCTGCCGCTGTGGAAGCTCGCGGGCGGGGCCCGGGACCGCTGCCCGCTCTACACCACCGAGGGCGGCTGGCTGCACATAAAGACCGAAGCCCTGGTCGAGGACGCGCTCGAGGCCAAGTCGAACGGCTTCCTCGGCTCCAAGGTCAAGATCGGCCGGCCGCACGGGTCGGAGGACCATGCCAGGCTGTCGGCCGTCCGCGCGGCCGTCGGCGACGGCTACGAGATCATGACCGACTGCAACCAGGGCTTCACCGTCGACGAGGCGATCCGCCGCGCCGACAGGCTCAGCGAGCTCGATCTCGCCTGGATCGAGGAGCCGCTGCCCGCCGACGACATCGACGGCCATGTGCGGCTGTCGCGCTCGACCTCCACGCCGATTGCGGTGGGCGAATCGCTCTATTCGATCCGCCACTTCCGCGAATACATGCAGAAGGGCGCCTGCTCGATCGTCCAGGTCGATGTCGGCCGCATCGGCGGCATCACGCCCTGGCTCAAGGTGGCCCATGCGGCCGAAGCCTTCGACATTCCGGTCTGCCCGCATTTCCTCATGGAGCTGCATGTGAGTCTGGCCTGCGCGGTGCAGAACGGCAAATATGTCGAGTACATTCCCCAGCTCGACGAATTGACATCGACCCGGATGAAGATCGACAACGGCCATGCCCTGGCGCCGCTGGAACCGGGGATCGGAATCGACTGGGACTGGGACGCGGTGCGCGGCCGGAGCATTCCGGAGTTCACCACCGCGATCACGCGCACGGAGGGCTGACCATGCAGAGAATGGGAATGGTGATCGGCGTGAAGCCCGACAGGATCGCCGAATACAGGCGGCTCCACGCCGCCGTCTGGCCGGAAATCCTCGCCATGATCTCCACATGCAACATCCGCAACTATTCGATTTTCCTCAAGGAGCCCGAGAACCTGCTGTTCGGCTACTGGGAGTACCACGGCACGGATTTCGAAGCCGATGCGGCGAAGATGGCGGCCGATCCGAAGACGCGGGACTGGTGGGACGTCTGCATGCCCTGCCAGGCGCCGCTTGCGACAAGGAAAGAGGGCGAGTGGTGGGCCATGATGGAGGAGGTGTTCCATCATGCGTGAGGGCTTGTCTTCGGGTGCGCTTGCCCGCTCGTCAATTTCGGGTGCGCCCCCCTCACCAACTTCGGCCATGGGCTCGCTGTGCTCGCCCGGCCTTCGTATCCTCTCCCCGTGGGGGAGAGGAGAGGCGGCGAGAATTTTGTCAGGACCTCCTCTCCCCATCGGGGAGAGGATAGCAAGCCCGCATGAGACGCAGTCGAATGCGCGGGCGCGCTTGGTGAGGGGGTCTTCGAGATGCAATCCAGGCGCGGAGTGCCAATATGACTGAGCGTTTTGACCCCACCAGCCTCAAGCAATCCTGGCCGATGCCCTCCAGCCCCCGCCGCATCGTCACCTTCGGCGCCGGCTCCATCGTCGGCGACGCGCATTTTCCGGCCTACCGCAAGGCGGGCTTCCCGGTGGCGGGCCTCTACGACCCGGACCGCGCCAAGGCCGAGAAGCTCGCCGCAGACTGGGACGTGACCGCCTATGCCTCGGCGGAAGAGGCCGCATCCGTGCCCGGTGCGATCTTCGATCTCGCCACCCCGCCGCAGGCGCATGCGGCCGTGCTCAGGCTGCTGCCCGATGCCGCCGCCGTCCTGATCCAGAAGCCGATGGGCAGCGATCTCGAGGCGGCGACGGAAATCCTCAAGATCTGCCGCGCCAAGAAGCTGAAAGCCGCGGTCAATTTCCAGCTGCGCTTCGCGCCGATGATGCTGGCGCTGAAAGACGCCATCAACAGGGGCTGGCTCGGCGAGGTCGTCGATTTTGACGCCTGGCTGGCGCTGGCGACGCCGTGGCACATGTGGCCGTTCCTCAAGGGCCTGCCGCGCATCGAGATCGCCATGCACTCGATCCACTATCTCGACCTGATCCGCCAACTGCTGGGTGACCCGAAGGGCGTGCACGCCAAGTCCATCGGCCATCCGGGCCACGATGTCGCCCAGACCCGCACCAGCGCCATCCTCGACTATGGCGACCGGGTCCGCTGCGCGCTGTCGATCAACCATGACCATGATTTCGGCCGCAAATACCAGGCCTGTGAGTTCCGCATCTGCGGCACCGAGGGTGCTGCCTATCTGCAGCTGGGCGTCAATCTCGACTATCCGCGCGGCGAGCCCGACATTCTCGAGATCCGTCCCAGAGGCGGCGACAGCTGGATCCCGGTGCCGCTCGAGGGCGCCTGGTTCCCCGACGCCTTTGTCGGCCGGATGGCCAATCTGCAACGCTTTGCCTCAGGCGAGGACGCGGAGCTTGTGAGTTCCGTCGAGGACGCCTGGATCACCATGGCGCTGGTCGAGGCGGCCTACCAGTCCTCGTCGGCACCCGCGACCCCGCTGCACGAAAGGCCGTGACCATGGAACAGACAGTCTATTTCGAGGACTACGAGATCGGCAGCGGCCGCGTGACCTACGGCCGAACCATCACCGAGACCGATTTTGTCGTCCATGCCGGCCACACCGGCGATTTCTTCCCGCATCACATGGATGCCGAATTCATGAAGACCCAAGGTTTCGGCCAGCGCATCGCGCACGGCACCATGGTGTTTTCCATCGGCGTCGGGCTGACGGCGAGCGTCATCAATCCGGTGGCGTTTTCCTATGGCTATGACCGCCTGCGTTTTGTCAGGCCGGTGTTCATCGGCGACACGATCCACACCCGCACCACGATTGCCGCCAAGGAGGATGATCCGAAGCGCAGCGAGATGGGCCGGGTGGTCGAGCGCACCGAGGTGATCAACCAGAAAGGTGAGGTGGTGCTTGTCGCCGACCACATCTACATTGTCGAACGCAAGCCCGCCTGAGCGGAACCGAACGGAGTGAAACATGGCAGACTGGGTCAAAGACAAGACCGTCCTCGTAACCGCAGCCGGGCAGGGCATCGGCCGCGCCACGGCGCTCGCCTTCGCGGCCCACGGCGCCCGCGTGATTGCCACCGACATCAACGAGACGACGCTGTCCGAACTCGCGGGCGAGACGGGTATCAAGTCCCGCAGGCTCGATGTCCTCGATGACGCCGATGTCGCTGCCGCCGTCTCCGCGAGCGGTCCGGTCGACGTGCTGTTCAACGGTGCGGGCTTTGTCCATGCAGGCTCTATCCTCGAGATGACCGACGCGGACTTCGACTTCGCTATGAACCTCAATGTGCGCTCGATGATCCGCACCATCCGGGCGGTGCTGCCGGGAATGCTGGAGCGCCGCAGTGGGGCGATCATCAACATGTCTTCGGTCGCAAGCTCGATCAAAGGCGTGCCCAACCGCTTCGCCTATTCCACCACCAAGGCCGCGGTCGTGGGCCTGACCAAGTCGGTCGCCGCCGATTATGTCGGGCAGGGCATCCGCTGCAACGCCATCTGCCCCGGTACGGTCGAAAGCCCGTCGCTGCAGGAGCGGATGCGGGCGATGGGCGATTATGACACCGCCCGCGCCGCCTTCATCGCCCGCCAGCCGATGGGCCGGTTGGGCTCGCCCGAAGAAATCGCCGATCTCGCCGTCTATCTCGCCAATGCCACCTACACCTCGGGCCAGGCCTACGCCATCGACGGCGGCTGGACCATCTGAAGACGCGGGCCGCCCAGGTGGCCCGGGGTGCATGGCCTGTGGGCGAGCGGCGGCGGCAGGCTTCTCAATCGAGCCGAAACCGTTATCACTACACAAGACTATCTTCATAAAGGCCAGGATGGCTGCAGCCCGACCTGCCAGACCAGACACAAGGATCAGATGACATGAAACTTCTTCGCATTGGCGCCCCCGGACAGGAAAAGCCCGCCATTCTCGACGCCGCGGGCAAGCCGCGCGATCTGTCCTCGGTGGTGAGCGACATCGCCGGCGAGGCGCTTCTGCCCGAAAGCCTGGCCAGGATCGCCGCCATCGACCCCGAGAGCCTGCCGGAACTCGACCAAGCCCGGATCGGTCCCTGCGTCGGCCGCGTCGGCAAGTTCATCTGTATCGGGCTCAATTATTCCGACCACGCCGCCGAGACCGGCGCGGAAGTTCCCAAGGAGCCGGTGATCTTCATGAAGGCCACCAGCGCCATCTGCGGCCCCAACGACACGGTGCTGATCCCGCGCAAGTCGGTCAAGACCGACTGGGAAGTCGAGCTCGGTGTCATCATCGGCAAGGGCGGCGTCTATATCGACGAGGCCGACGCGATGGAGCATGTCGCCGGCTACTGCGTCGTCAACGATGTCTCCGAGCGCGAGTTCCAGATCGAGCGCTCGGGCACCTGGGACAAGGGCAAGGGTTGCGACACCTTTGGCCCGATCGGCCCGTGGCTCGTGACCCGCGACGAGGTCGCCGACCCGCAGAACCTCAAGATGTGGCTCGAGGTCGACGGCCACCGCTACCAGGACGGATCGACCAGGACCATGGTCTTCGGCGTGCAGCATCTGGTGAGCTATGTGAGCCAGTTCATGAGCCTGCAGCCTGGCGACGTGATCTCCACCGGCACGCCTCCCGGCGTCGGCATGGGCCAGAAGCCGCAGACCTATCTCAAGGGCGGCGAGACCATCGAATTGGGCATTGAGGGTCTGGGCCGGCAGCGCCAGGCCGTCCGGTAGGGCCTGATGGTTTCGGGCCGCCTGGGGTCTCCCCTGAGAGCGAGCGCGGTGCAGGGTCTGCAGGTCGAGCCAGTCCTGGCTCTGCAACACGATGAAACGCATGCTTGGCCGCGTTGCGGCTTCGGCTATACCTGCGGCGTCATTGTCGTTTTTTTGTGCACGCACTTTAGGGCGCTTCGAAGCAAAGGGACGACCGTTGTGATGCGCGACGCAGCATGCCTCCATGCGACGGTACAGGGTTTAAGCCTGTCCGCGAGTTCGACAACAGTCGCTCGCCTGACACGGCGGCGCTGGACGACCCGCTCATCCGCCTCCAGACCCAGACCACTATTGAGGTTCTTGCCCAGATTAATTCCAAGGGTCACTATGGTCATGGGTTCGATCCTTTCTCTCATCGACACCGGCATAAAGATCTCGAAGCCGGGGGCGGGCCATCCCCTAAAGACAGCGCATGCCGCGGAAAAGCAGCATCCAGATGTCCTGCGACGCCACATAGCCTGGCTTTACGGCCAGCTCGATCTCGGCCCCGAGAGGTGATCTTCATTGATGAGACTGGGGCATCCACGAAGATGGGGGGTCGCGCGGACGCAGCCCGCGCGGCGAGCCATGCCGGGCGGCAGCGGCCCACGGCCACTGGAAGACAACCATTTTCTCCGCCGGTCTACGACTGAATGGCATGGCCGCGCCGATGCTCCTCGATGGCCCGATGAACGGCGCTGCCTCCTGGTCTATACAGAGCAGGTCCTTGCGCCTGAGCTTCGTCCTGGCGACATTGTGGTCGTGGATAATCTGCCAGCCCATAAAATCAGCGGCGTGCGCGAGGCAATCGAAAAGGCTGGCGCACACACAGCTTATGTTCCCCCCGCCATACTCGCTGGACTTCAATTGAGATGGCCTTCTGAAAGCTCAAGGCCCTTCTGCGAAAAGCAGCAGCCCGAACAGTCGACGACCTCTGGTCCATCAGAAAAATTGACAACTCATCGAACGCATTCCGAATAAGGCATGCATGGCGGTGTGACGTATCCGTTTCTCTTGTATACTATAGATTAAACTGACTAGAAGTCGACAGACGCAAATAAAAAATGAAGAAAATATGATAAAGACTAAAATAGATGAAAAATATGTTGTACAAATTTCTTGTATGAGTCAGTATATTTGCATGAACGGCAGATTGGCCGCTCTTCTCTCCTGGAGCGGGGCGAACGAAAAAGGAAATAACATGAGAAAAAAGGTGGCCGTATGATCAAGCTTTGCGAAAATTACAATGTCGAATTCCACTGGCGGGAAGACCCCCACGTCGAGACCGTTGATATGGGCATCACGCTGTCATACCAAGCCTCATTGATCAGAACCCATAGGCCCATTTTCTGCGGCCGATAGACATGATCTTCCAAGGCTGGTTCTGGAGTTTTTTCCAGGAATAAGAGCAGTGGTCGACAATGTCGTCGTAGGACTTGAACACACGATTG
>NZ_JAUXOD010000040.1 GCF_030682515.1 Hoeflea sp.
TCAACCACCGACGACTTCTGGAGCCCATCGGGAATATACCGCCAGCCGAAGCTGAAGAACAATATTACGCCATGCTGGACGAAGCAGCTATGGCCGCATAGCTTAAACGAAAATGGCCTCCGGCAAACCCGGGGCGGTTCAGTTCCATTAGTTCCGCCAGATCAAGCCTAGTCTGAGCAATTGTCTCCAGATCAAAAAACTCTAACGTAAGACGCCATCCGTCTATGGCAGGCATATGCTCCACAATTGCTTCGGCTGCGCGGAGTTTGTCCTCATATAAGGGGTTCGACCCAAATGAAATTCCAGTGGGGATAAAACCCGAAATATCATCGGATAGGCGCTGCAGTTTTGCGAGATTTGCTTCAATAGCCTCGAACTGTTCAAGAGCACTATAAAGGCTGTTGTTTTTCATATTCATTAGCTGCTGGACCTATCCAGGATCGTATGCACAAGTCAATTGTGAACTTCGTTTGAACCGGCTGGCCAACGTCAATTTTCGACGTGAGCTGTACCTCGTCCACCACCAAGGTTCTGCCGGATAACGCTAGCGATATCCCAGCGACCTTCAGCTTCCAGTGTACTTGCGACTTGCTCAAGAATGTATGCGCCGCCGTTGGTTACGTGCGCCTGAACAATAGCCTGAATGACAGCCTCCAACTCTCCGGTCATCGGCGGCAGCTCGCGGAAGGTTCTCGCAACCTCGTAATGATCTTCAGCTTGAGATGCACTGTCCACGATCTTCTTCGCCGTTTTGGGTCTTTGCCGCATACGCTTGCGGGCCTCTTTTGCCTCCAGAGGTGTGACTTCAACCTCAATGGTCTGTACGCCGGCACTAGTCGTGACCGTCTTTCTCATCCTGACATTGCTATTCGTAGCTTCCGCCGCCTTCGCGATAGCCATTATAGATTTATCAACCCCCTCATCGAGGGCTGCAGGCTCATGACCACTAACAACGATTTGTTTCTTTGGCTTGATGGCGTCACGAATCTTTTTCGCGAACACCCACAACTCTGCTGAAGCTTTTGTGGCTGCGGCCGTGTCTTTCAGCGCCCCCCCAGCGTAAACCGCTATGTCGACCAGCCACAGCCACGTTGAGCCGAGCTCCATACGGGCGAGGACCAAATCCCTCCCCGTCATCTGCCGATAGTCGCTATCGAGTGCCTTGAGAACTGCCGCTACATGCGCCGCACTGACCGGCCGTTCATTGTCGAATATAATCAAAAGCAGTCTGTCGTCCTCGGAATTCTTACTAAAATCAAGTTCCGTCACGTTCATCCCCTATCAAGGCGCGGCCTTATTCTTATTTTCGGTCGCTTCGTCCGGATCAACATCCACGAACGAAAGAAGCTTTTTCGATGCGGATTCGTCAAACGCGCTTTTGTCGTAGAAATCCTTGTGCGACGGACTATGCAGGGCATTATCGGGCAAATTGTCGAACAGTGTGAAGAGTTCGATATATTCCTTGAATCGTGCTCCCTCTTTGGTCAGCCCGTTGTACAGGAGCATGGACATCTCGAAATCTGACAGCTGCGCCCGCATAATGCGGATGTATTTTGTCTTCGGGAATTTGCTTTGGTTCACGAACCGGACAAGATTGTAGAGGAAGCGGTAATAGTGCGCCAAATCCTTCTGAAAGACTTGCCAAACACTGTCATACGCGTGCATAGCCCTCTCGCGCTCACTTGGTGAATGGTTACTAATGTAAGCTCGCTGCATGTTGTCGAAGAAGAACTTGAAGCACTCTCGTCCGGTTAGGGTGCCTTTGGGCTGACCACGATGGACATCAAACGAGTTCACGATGGAGTTGTGGTAATTCAACATCTGGAAAAAGGTGGCCTCAAACTGCTGCTTTTCGGCACGGTCGCGATCCTCCCTCCGCTCCCTTTCCATCTTCGTCGTCTCTATTTTGGCGTTGTGGACTTCCCGCTGCTGAAAAATGATGGTGACGATCAGACCGACGAATGTCAGGAACGTGAGGATCGGGTTGAGAGTGCCACCGAGGAAGTCGCCCAACGTGCCAAGGTGCTGCTCCTCCCAATCTCGTGTCACTGCGTAGAAGAACACGAGGCCCATGGCCATGAGGACGACGTAAGCCAGCGCCGTAAGGGTATTGCGAGAATCTCCCTCTTTCGGTTCGATAATATGCCGCATGGATGGGCCAATCCAGAATGCCACCGTCACCGCGAAAAGAAGAATACTAAGTGCCAGTTCGTAAGCTGGCTTGCTCGCATAAAAGACAACCGGCCAAGCGACGTATCGCATGCCTGCATAGCAGACGGCGCAGACCGCTACCCATCCGCCAAACCGTTTCAAGTCGATACCCATATACTGTCCCTCGCAAATCCTCGTTTTGACAATATACTGAAAGGTTGCAGAGTCGATGATATTCGCGCCCGCCAAGGCTTTAGGAGAGATGGTTCTGCGCGATACACCTTCTACGCGCTTGTGGAAACAGACTTCTGTGCGAGGACTGCCCGTTTGCTCGTTGCGAAAATGCCGGTGCTTTTCGAATCACAGCTGCCCCTTCACTTGCCGGTGGTCGCGACCCAGAGCGTAGAGAACCTCACACACGTGTGCGGCATTCATCAGCCGTTCGTGGGTTGGCGACGCCTCGACACTGTGAAAAATAAGAAACACACTTTTCTAGCCGAGCTGCCGGTCTATCCGCCGACACCGTTTGCTTATCAGGTGTCGGAGTTTGTCTGCCATCTCCACGCCAGTCCCCTGCCCGCCAAAAAGCATGTCAGGTCTGGCGTCCAGCTGGCTCACGACCTGGTCCGTCATTTCACCAACCCGCCTGATCATCGAGACTGGGCTCAACCCGACGGCTTCGGCAAATCGACGCCAATCATCGCCGTGAAGCTCATTGGCATTTCGCTTTGTGGCGATTTGCTGAGGAAGAGACTGGTCTACCTGTTTGTAAGCCGCAGCGCACATCAAGTCATAGAGGGGTGCGAGTTTGGCCGTGCCGGCCGCCCCAATGAGAACGGAGTAGTTCTTGGCATGGGAGTCGGAGTTGCAGATCAGGACGTTGAAAATCACCGCGTCGAGCAGCCTCAGCCGTTCGGCGGGAGAGACGTAGCGCGCAAGCGCGTCAAACATCTGCACGAGTGAAGCGCCACCGCGCTGACCAAGCCCTGCGCGCTCATACTTTTCGGACGGGAAGAACCCTAGCAACTGGCAGAAATCCTCTTGGTGGATGCGGCGGATCGATCCTTGGCTGTCGGCGATGCGGTCATACCGCGTGACCAGCAGGTAGTCGCGCTTTCCCGCTCTGCCGGTGGTGACCTCGGCCACCTCCAGACCGCACAGCTTGGCCAGGGTCATGCAGAAGGCTTCATTCTGAACGCTGCCGGCCAGGCGCTTGATGTCGGGTTTCAGGATGTGCGTGGAAGGCGTGCCGTCGACGGGAATGGCGATCTCGCCGTCCTCACCGATGTAGACGGGCAGCTTGTCCTGAACGCCCGCCAGCGACATCGACACGCCCTGCTCCCCGACCAGGAAGGGTCGCGCGGGCAGTTCATTCAAGATGCGCTCAAGAGCTGCCTCATCGGGAATGACACGGAAATTATTTCCGTCTCGGCGCGGCTCGCCGATCGAGAAGGCTCCCGCTGTATCGCGGCCGAGATTCATGAGAAGGCCGACAATATCCTGAGGCGAGATTTTCAGTTGCTGGCCGATCTCGGAGAGGTGCGTTTCCGGCAGAAGATTGGCAAGCCAGGGCATGACCTGATCAGCCCCATAAGGGCCTGCCCTCAGAGGCATGTTCAGAGAGATCGGGAATGCCGAGGCGCGGCTTTCCCAGCTCGGCTCATAGGCAAGCGAAATCTCATCGCGGTCGATGAGGTGGGCGACGGGCCATGTCTCGTAGTAGATCGTGGTCACGGTGGCACCTGATCAGGAGAAACGGGGCAGGAAGCCGAGATCGTCATCGGCTTCAGGGGCAACGGGCGGCGTCGCGGATTTAAGGTCGCCGAGATCAATGCCGACGGTGCGCGCCGCGATGAGCGACTTTTCGAGATGACAGCTGGGCTTGCCGTTCTCCAGGTCGACGATGAAGCGCTCACCGGTCCCGCAGCGTTCTGCGAGCTGGGCCTGTGTCCATCCCTGCTTTTTTCTGTTCTCTTTGACAAGTGCACCGAATTCTGCGGCTGAACGGATCATGAGGACGCCCTCCATGGCTGGCTTACCGTACAGGAAGAATTCTCAAAAATCCATCAAAACATCCCGATAAGGAAGATTTCGGATGAGAAGGTACAATACTTCCCGATCGGGCAGGCAACGGACGTGCTCTTGATCGGACCCTATTTCGTGTTAGGTTGATGTCGGATGGAGGCAAGACATTTGGCTTGCCTGGAGTTTTACCGAACTCGTCAGCGAAAGGCCATTATTGGTCGTTCGTACCGTTCAAAGACTGCGGAGTGACGTGTTTCATATACGTCGTCTTGTGCGAGGATAATTCCTCCCAATTGAGGGATGACCCATACGGGTCATTGCACGTCCGCTTCAGAAATGAAGCAAAGGACGTGGACTCATGCGATCAAGAAACAGACTCAAAAACCTCAGAAACCAGGCGGCCCGACAACAAGGATGGCGCTGCCACTATTGCCAGATGCCGATGTGGGACTCCAGTCCCGAGGAGTTCATCGCGCGCTATCGGATTCCGCCCGGTCTGGCCACGCGGTTTCAATGCACTGCCGAACATGTCGAAGCCCGATGCGATGGCGGCAAGGATGTTGCCCCGAACATCGTCGCCGCCTGCCACTTCTGCAACGCGACACGGCACAAGGCAAAGCACCCTGCGGATGCTGTGACCTACGCGTCTCATGTGCGTTCGAGGCTGGCCAACGGCAAATGGCACCCATCACAGGTCAGCGCGGCTTTCACCGAACGAAGGGCTGACCCAGGACGGACGCAATGAGCATTATTCGGCGCTGGCCCTCAGCTTTACGCTTCCGTCGGGAATTGTCTTGCACGACTGTCCCCCGGGAGTGTATGACAATTTTGTCTTACAAGAACTGCGGTGATCGGATTTCACCAACCATTTCAGATGCTTGTGAGGGGGTCGAAAAACCTTAGCTGGGGATCCAGGTTCCCCAGCCAATGCCTATTTTTCTATATGAAACAATCACTTAGGCAGCCCGCCAAATCGACAACCGGAACAGTTTTCCGGTGCAGTTTTCCGGATCAGTTAGGCGCGCCGGTCAGCCCGCGCCATCAGTCGCCTTGCATGCCTCCGGGAGCTCTGAGTCCCGATCGGTGCGATTCGGTAGCGATTACCTTCATTTGAACCATAAAAGTCCCGATCGGTTCTTTTTAGTGCAATTCGCTTTCGAATGTGCTTCAATCGTCCCGAAAGGGATGATCCACATGGCAACAGTCTCAGATAGCCTGGCACTCGGCCACCTCATTCGCACTGAACGGAAGCGTCAGCAACTGACCCAGGAACAGCTCGCAGCCGTCGCAGGCGTCGGCGTGCGGTTCGTGCGTGAGCTTGAGGCCGGCAAGGAGAGCTGTCGCCTCGGGCTGGCTCTTGGCGTCCTTCAGACACTCGGCTTGACCGTGAGCATTGCTGCCCGCGGGGCGAACTCATGAGCCGCCTGCTGGATGTCTATCTGAAGGACCGCAAGGCGGGCGAGCTCATACAGGACGACGACGCCTCGCTCACCTTCACCTATGACCGTGGCTTTCTTGCCACTGACCCGGCCGCGCTGTCAGTCTCCCTGCCGCTGCAAGATGAGCCCTTCGGCGATCGCATCGCTCGTCCCTTCTTTTCGGGTCTCCTGCCGGATGATCGAGCGAGACGTCGCCTGGGATCTGCGCTCGGGGTCTCCTCGGAAAACGCGTTCGGCCTGCTGGAGATCATCGGAGGAGAATGCGCGGGCGCCTTGTCGCTCCTTCCTCCAGGCCAGAGTCCACCGGCTCCGACATCAGACGAGATCGAGCCGCTCGATGACAAGCGGCTCGAGGAGATCCTGGCTCTGCTGAGGCAGAGACCGCTCCTCGGCGGAGAAGCGGACGTGCGCCTCTCCCTGGCCGGGGCTCAGGACAAGCTCGCCGTCGCCGTCATTGACGGTCAGATCACCCTGCCCAAGGCCGGGCGGCCGACGACCCATATCCTCAAGCCGTTCAACGAGGAACTGGATGGCACAGTCGAGAACGAAGTCTTCTGCATGAGCCTCGCGCGCCGTCTCGGCCTCGATTTTCCCCTGGTGTCGAAAGGCGTCGCCGGCAAGAGCGACTACTTCCTGGTCGAACGCTACGACCGCATCACGCACGGTGATGGCCGGATCGAACGCATACACCAGGAAGACTTCTGCCAGGCGCTGAGCGTGCCCCCCGAGCTCAAATACGAAGAGGAAGGCGGCCCCGGCATCAGCCAGTGCCAGGAGCTCATCCGGCGGACGACCGGAAGACCTGCTGCCGAGATCCTGCGCTTCCAGCGGATGTTGATCTTCCACTACCTGATCGGCAATGCCGACGCCCATGCGAAGAACTACGCCCTGCTCTACCGCGGGAAGGTGCCGGACCTGGCGCCGATCTATGACGCTGTCTGCACTGCCGCCTATCCGCGCATCTCGCAGAAGCTCGCAATGACGATGGGCGGAAGATCGTTGCCGGACACGATCCTGATGGAGCACTGGGCATCACTGGTGCCGTCAACCAGGGCTTCGAGACGAATGCTGGCCGGCGAACTGACGGCCATGGCCGATGCCATCGCTACCGAGGCAGTAGCATTGTTCGAAGAGGTGTCGGAGAGCGGCGCCTTCCATCCGATCCTGAAGACAGTCAGGAAGGTCATCGAGACGCGGTGCAATCTGGTGCGCAGGGCTGTTGATGGTGATCGCGGTTAGCTTTCGCCAATAGACATCAAGCTATACTTCTTTCCCGACCTTGACGCACCTCCATTCCATTCTAAACGACTTGCTGCGAGGCGACCGCTTTACGCCCTCATTTTTGCCGTTCCCTATCCTGAACCCACTTCCCGATTGCAGTCGTTCGTGTGCTCCGTACGAAGGTCCTGAAAGGGCGGGAAGTGGACATTTCCCTGAAACATAAGGCAGCGTTTATGACGTGGAAAAGACGCTCGATATGTCGGCGGGGTTCAACCAGTTCGAATCCGGTCATGAAATGGGCCGCCATGCCATTGCCCGTGGACACAAACGGCCCGGCTTCCCGGGTGCGATGCGCGACCGGCAGACAACCGGACCGGAGCGGTTCGAGGGCTTTTCCAGCGCGGTCAGCGAGGCGGCGCGCCGGTCGTCGCCGTAGACATCCTGAATGATCTGCAGGGTTTCTACGCAGGTTTTTACGGCACGGAGACCCTGCTCAACCGCAGTCCGGACCTCGACATGATCTACTACCAGAAAGATACGACATCAACGGCGGCGTCGCCTATTGCCAGCGCAAGGGCATCCGCGTGCCCGAAGACTTCGGCATTGCCGGATGGGGCGGCCACGAGGCGGCCTCGATCCTGGAACACCGGTTGACGACGACCGCAATTCCGGCCCGGCAGATCGGCAAAATTTCGGCCGAGCTGCTTGTCGGGCGGCTTCGCAACGAGCCCGTTCAGGACATGACCGTCGTCCCGACGCGGCTTGTCCCGGGCCACACGCTGTAGCCGCTCGTCTGCCCCCACACTTCTTAGAATGCAATCCATCCCCGTCGGCGCAGGCCTGGCATGCGAGGCACATACGTGCGCGGCAGGTGCAGGCAAGGCGCCAGGAATTTTCGATGACGCCACGCTCCCCTCAGCCGCGCCACAGACCTCCCGAACGCGAACAAGCGGCAGGGCTTATCAGGCACCTCAAAATTCATTTAGATGCCGTCCAGTCTTTTCAATGAGTTAAATCGGAACCACACCTTGTTGGTCGACTGGAAAATAATCGGTTGACAAGCCAAGCCTCAAATCTTCATTATTGTGTTATCGATAACATGCGGCTCTGAAGCCTGCGGGGGAGTAAAAAGTGATAACTTCGGAAACGGTCCCGATCATCACCATGCGGTCCATCACCAAGCGATTTGGCGGTGTAACGGCGCTTGAGAATGTCGACCTTGATATACGGGCCGGCGAGGTTCTGGCGATTGTCGGAGACAACGGCGCCGGCAAGTCAACACTTATAAAGATCCTCACCGGCGTCTATCAGCCGACATCAGGCGAGATCACCATGAACGGTGCGCCGCTGGTGATGAACAGTCACGCCGACTCAATCGCCAAGGGCATCGACGCGGTCTACCAGACGCTCGCTCTCGCGGACCATCTCACTCCGGCCGCCAACATGTTCCTTGGCAACGAACTGACCCGAACCTTTCTTGGGCTCCGCTGGCTCGACAATGCGAAGATGAAGCTGGAGGCCGAACGGGTGCTCAAGGAGCGCCTCGGGGTCACGCTGCGAAGCATGGATGCCGCGACCGAGAGTCTCTCCGGCGGCCAGCGCCAGGCCGTCGCGATTGCGCGCGCAGTCTATTCGACGGATTTGAAGGTGCTTGTCATGGACGAGCCGACCGCCGCACTTGGCCCGCAAGAGACAGCCCGCACATTGAAACTGATCGAAACCATCAGGGACCAGGGCATTGCAGTGGTTGTGATTTCCCACTCTCTCGACGATGTCTTCCAGATCTCGGACCGGGTGCAGGTCATGCGCCGGGGCCGGCGGGTGGGTGTCGTTGAAACAGCGAAGAGCTCCTCGAAGCAAGTGCTCGGAATGATTGTCGGAGCAAATGAAATCGAGGAGTCCGCAGCATGAGCAGCACCAGCGCCACGACACCGGCAGCACTGAATTTCCGCGAAAGGACCGAAGGATACATGTCGCTGATCGGCCCCATGGTCATGATCCTGGCGATCCTCATGGTCATGGCAGTGCTTGAGCCGGGCCGCTATTTCCGGCTTTCCAATTTCGACATCATCCTCAAGGAAGCGGCACTCTACATGCCGATGGCGATGGCCATGACCCTGGTCATCGTCACCCGGGGCATCGATCTTTCCATAGGCTCGGTCGCGGCGCTCACCGCGATCGTGATGGGCTACATGGTGAAGAGCTGGGGCTATCCCTGGTGGCTTGCCGTCGCCGCCGCAATCTCGCTCGGTGCGCTTTGCGGCTTCATCAACGGAATGGTAATAACCCGCCTGAAGGTCCCCGACCTGATCGGCACGCTGGCCATGGACCTTGTCTACCGGGGCTTCTGCCTGATTGCGGTCAAGGGCATCGTGCTGTCCCGTTTTCCCGAGGAGATCGTCGCCATCGGCCGTGGCGAGATTCCGGGCTTCCTGCCGCTGCCAGTCGTGATCGGCCTGGTCACGCTGGCCGCCGGATGGTTCATCTACAGCCGCACGCATCTTGGCAGATACGCGCAGGCCATCGGCTCGAACCCGGAGGCCGCCGAGTTGACCGGCATCCCGGTCGATACCTACAAGGTTTACGTCTACGCGCTGATGGGCGCCATGGCTGGCCTGGCCGGCGTCATGCTTGCCGGCAAGCTCAACGCCATCCAGGCAACCTCCGCTCCCTTCTTCAACCTGCACGTCATTGCCGCTGTGGTCGTTGGCGGAACATCCCTGTTCGGCGGTCGCGGGTCGATGATCGGATCTCTGTCGGGCGTTCTGCTGCTGGCGATGATGATCAATGCCTTGGTGACGCTGCGCATGGAATTCTTCTGGCAATCCGTCGCATCAGGGGTGGTGATCATCGTCTCGGTCGCCTTCTACACATGGATCCAGCGGAAGGACCGCGATGGCAAGAGCAGCCTGCTGGAGATGCTTCTCACGCCCGAAAATCGCAGGATGATGAAATTCCTGCTCACCATCATCGCCATCCTGGCGCTGATCTTTGGCCTTGGCGGACTCATGGGCCCGCCAGTGATCTGACCGAAACAGATGGGTCCCATCTGTTTCGAAGAGCCAGCTCACAAGCCATTGATTTGGTGGGGCGATTGTCCTGACACATGGGAACCATCCGTCAGGATCGCACCACCAGGACACAGACACTCGTTACAAGACTTAATCAGGGAGGAATCGACATGAACATGAAAACCCTTTTATGCGGCATTGCTATGGCGGCGATCGCAAGCACCGGCTGCCTTGCCCAGAGCCTTCCGCTCAAGGAACTGCCCGGCTCGGCCGAGCGCGATCACTGGCTGCCCGAGGAAGTCAACGCCGACGGGCTGGTGGACGAGATACAGCGGGTCGTGGGAAGCGAGGCCGTCAAGATTAGCACGCCCGTCGAGAAGCCGGTGCAGATCGCGCTGATCTATCCTTCGGCTGATGTCTCGGATTTCTGGGCGCGCGCATTCCTTGCAATGACCAAGCGTCTGGATCAGCTCTCCATTCCCTACGAGACCACCGAGTTCGCCTCGCGCCAGGTCGAGCATGAACTCCAGAGCACCTACGCCACCCAGGTCGACCAGGATTCCGATCTCTATGATTTCGTGATCTTCGGTCCGTCCGAACTCGCCACCCAGGCTGACAACATCGACAAACTGGCGAAGAACGACGGTTTCAAGACCTTTGTCTGGGCCTTCCACACGCCGTTGAAGGACATCGAAACCCAGCCGGACAACTGGTTCGACTTCTCATCCTCCTTCGGCGCGGCCAAGATGTGTGACTTCATGCTCGAGAAATACGGCAATGACATCCCCTACGCGCTCATCCGTGGCATTCCCGGCATCACCGACAACCAGCGCTCCGGCGAGTTCGCCGATTGCGTCAAGGAGCGCGGCAACTGGAACATGGTGTACGAGCACTATGGCGAATACACCCGTGAAGGCGGATTTGACGGCACCAACCGCATTCTTCAGGCCTACCCGGAAGTCACGCTAATCCACAACGCCAACACCGCAATGGCCATGGGGGGAATGGAAGCCATCAGCGCCGCCGGCAAGCACGGCGACATCATCTCCACCGGATGGGGCGGAACGGGGCTGGAACTGGAAGCTATTCGCCGCAAGGAACTGGACGTAACACCGATGCGGATGGGCGACGATGTCGGCGCCGCAACCGCCGAGGTCATCAAGTATCATCTTGAAGGCCGGGAAGCGGAACTGCCTTTCGTCTTTCTTGGACGTATCCTGATTGCCCATGACGGCATGTCAGTGGAAGAGATCGATGCTCTGGAACAGGAAGCGTTCCGCTTCTCCGGCGTCGGCGCGCTCAACCGGTAATCATGAGAACGCCCATCCGGCAAGACCCCTCGCCGGATGGGATTTGAAAAGAGAACAATCGCGCTTGAACGACCTGTTCGAGCGCGATTTTCCTCGTCCGGGCCGATGAACTTGGTTTGGCCTTGCCAGCGTCAGGGAGTGACGGCACCTTCGCGAACCAAGCTGATCGCATAAACGCTTGTGGTCGCGGTGATGAACAACTGCTGCTTGGCCCTTCCCCCGAAGCACAGGTTGGACACGAGCTCGGGGACAAGGATCTTGCCCAGGAGGACGCCATCGGGATTGATGCAATGAACGCCGTCCGCCGCCGATGACCAGAGGTTGCCGTCGGTGTCCAGCCGGAAACCGTCGGCGCAGCCGGGACTGATGACGTGGAAGACGTCTCCGCCGGACAACCTGCCGCTGCCGTCACATGCAAAGCTGCGGATATGCTGCGGGTCGGAGCCGAACATGCGGCCGGTATCCGCGATGTAGAGCCGCGACTCGTCGGGTGAGAATGCAAGCCCGTTCGGCCCGCAAAAATCCGTGGCTACGGCCTGGATCGACCCATCGGCGGGGTCGACGCGATAGACATTGCAGGGCAGTTCCTGCTCGCTCTTGTAGCCCTCGTAATTCGTCATGATCCCGTAATGGGGGTCGGAAAACCATATCGTGCCGTCGGATTTGACCACCACGTCATTGGGTGAGTTGAGGCGCTTGCCCTGGTAGCTGTCGGCGATGATGGTGATCGACCCGTCGAGCTCCGTACGCGTGACACGGCGCGTCCCGTGTTCGCACGACACCAGACGCCCCTGCCGGTCGCGCGTCTGGCCATTGGCGTAATTGGAGGGTTCCCGATAGACGCTCAAACCCACCCCCGGTGTCCAGCGCATGATCCGGTTGTTGGGGATATCGGAAAAAAGCAGGCAATTGGCATCGCCAAACCACACCGGGCCTTCGGTCCAGTCAAAGCCGGTTGCCACTTGCTTGACCGGTGCGTTGCCCAGGACGAAGCTGGCGAACTCAGGTTCCAGTACCTCGAAGAAACTCATCTGATCTCACCCCTCGTTTGTCTTTTGGCGCAGCGTTGTGTTATCGATAACACGACCGATTTAGCCACGGAGATTGAAATTTGCAACCGATAGAAACACGAAAGTTCCTGACCCACAAAGCCGTTCTGGTTATGCTCTCTGCCGCCATTGACCGCGCCGAGGCGATGGGCCAGCCGCAATGCATCGTCATTGTCGATGCATCCGGCGGCACGCTTGCCGAACTGAAGATGACAGGCGCAAAATTCCTCAGCCTCAAGAGCGCGCGCGCCAAGGCCCTGACCGCGGCGTCGACCGGCAAGCCGTCGAGTGCCATTCCCGAGCCGGTCCGTCCCGCCATTGCCGCGGCGACCGGCGGCGCGGTCACCGGCCTGCCGGGCGGACTGCCGGTCATGGTCGATGGCGAGCTTGTCGGCGGCATCGGCATTGGCTCGGGCAGCGGCGATCAGGATGTCGACGTGGCGAACGCGGCCCTGGCAAAGATCGGCGCAACCCAATGGTGAGCGTCAGCAGGCGCCTCAGCCGAAGCTGAGTTGGACCTTCATCGCCTGCGAGCGGTCCCCGGCCAGATCAAAGGCTGCCACCGCATCCTCGAACTTCATAGTGTGCGATATCAGCGGCTCGACCTTGATCCTCCCCGCCTGCATCAGCTTGACCGCCATGGCGAACTCTTCATGGAAGCGGAAGGATCCGCGCAGGTCGATCTCCTTGGCGGTCATGGCCTGCACCGGCAGGGTCATGTCCCCGCCGAGGCCAAGCTGAATGATGACCGAACGCGGCCGCATCGCGGGGATGGCGCCGGCCAGGGCGGCTGCAGCGCCCGAGCATTCATAGAGCACGTCAAAACTGCCCTTGCCGGTCGCATAGGCGCTAAGCGCTTCCGGATCGGTGCGGGTGTTGATCACCCGGTCGACGCCGGCCTTGCCGGCATAGGAAAGCGCGGCGTCGGAGAGATCCGTGACGACGATCTCGGCCGCGCCCGCCGCCCGCGCGGCCAGCACGCACAGGCTGCCGATCGGCCCGGACCCGGTGATCAGCACGCGCTTTCCCAGCAGGTCGCCCGCTCGCCGTGTTGCGTGCAGGCACACCGACACCGGCTCGGCCATCGCCGCCTCCCCGGCAGTCAGCCCGTCGGCCTTGATGCACTGGCTTTCAAGCGCCACGAGATGTTCGCGGAAAGCGCCCTGGACATGGGGAAACGGCATGGCCGAGCCATAGAACCGCATGTTTTCGCAATGATTTCGCAATCCCTGGCCGCAATAGCTGCAATGGCCGCAGGGCCTTGAGGGCGAGACCGCAACAAGGTCGCCGATGGCAAGGCTCGAGACGCCGTCTCCCAGGGCGGTGACATGGCCGGATACCTCATGCCCCAGAACCATCGGCTGTCTGAGCCGAACCGCGCCAAAGCCGCCATGATTGTAGTAGTGCAGGTCCGAGCCGCAAATGCCGCCGCAGGCGAGCTTTATCGCAACCTCGCCCTCGCCCGGCTGCTCCTCCGCATGAGCCTCGATGCGCAGGTCCCTGGCTTGATGAATGACGATTGCACGCATGGAAGTTCCTCAAAGAACGGGGGTCAAAAGATCGGCGCCGGAAAAATGCGCGATCAGGTTGTCGCGCACCAGCTTGCCCATGGCCTTGCGGGTCTCGAAGGTTCCGGACGCGTGGTGTGGTTGCACAAGCACATTGTCGAGCGCCAGGAACCGAGGATTGAGCTTCGGCTCCCCCTCGAAGACATCGAGCGCCGCCGATCCCAGGCGCCCCTGCTCCAGCGCATCGAGAAGCGCCTCCTCGTCGATGTTGGCCGCGCGCGAAATGTTGATGATCATGCCCTCCGGCCCCACCGCCTCGATCACCTCGCGGCCCACGATGTGGCGGGTCCGGGCGGAAGCGGCGAGTGTCACGAACAGGAAGTCGGCGTGGCGGGCCAATTCACGCGGATCGGACATGAACTTCCAATCGCCAGCATTGTCCTTTGGGGCGGTGCTGCAATAGGCTATATCCATGTCAAAGCCTTCAAGGCGCTTCGCCACTTCAAACCCGATCCGGCCAAGACCAAGAATTCCGGCATTCCTGCCGAAAACACGGTTCTTCAAGGGGTAGAGCCCTTTGGCGGCCCATGATCCGTCGCGCACCCATTTCTCGGCGCCGATCATGCCGCGCGACTGCACCAGCATCATCGCGACGCCGAGATCGGCGACATCCCTGGTCAGCACATCCGGCGTGTTGGTCACGCGGATACCGCGTTCGCGGCAGACGGCGAGATCCACCGCATCGTAGCCAACACCATAGACGCTGATGACCTCGAGTTTGGGCAACGCCTCGATCATGGCGCGATCGGCACCCAGTTCACCGCGCGTGGCAATTCCCCGCACATCCGGACCAACGGCTGCGAGAAACCCCGCCTTGTCTTCCGCCTCGAAATAACGGTGCATCGTGAAAGCCTCGTCGAGGGGCAGCTGGTCCCAGTCCGGGTAGGGGCCGATCTGCAGTATCTCGACAGCACGGGAAGAAGCGGGCATCACAAACTCCGGAAACAACGTTGACTATGTTATCGATAACATATAGATCTCAATCTTCAAAGTCGACAACAATTTATCGAGGAATGTCTCATGGCGGATCTTGGCCTTTTCGACCTGAGCGGGCGCACTGCCCTCATCACCGGCTCGTCTCAGGGAATAGGCTACGCTCTGGCGCAGGGCCTCGCCAAGGCCGGCGCCAACCTGGTTCTCAACGGGCGCGACACCGCAAAGCTGTCCGAAGCCGCAGCCCGGCTGGCCGAAACCGGCGCAACCATCCACCAACTGGCCTTCGACGTCACGGACCATGGCGCTGTCCGCACGGCCATCGACGGCTTCGAGGCGATAACAGGTGCAATAGACATTTGCGTCAACAACGCCGGCATGCAGCACCGTGCGCCGCTGGAGGACTTCCCTGCCGATGCGTTCGAACGCCTCATGCGCACCAATGTGAGTTCGGTGTTCAATGTCGGCCAGGCTGTCGCCCGCCACATGATTGGCCGTGGTCGCGGCAAGATCATCAACATCGCCTCGGTCCAGACCGCGCTCGCCCGCCCTTCGATCGCGCCCTATACGGCCACCAAGGGTGCCGTGGGCAACCTGACCAAGGGCATGGCCACCGATTGGGCGAAGCATGGGCTGCAATGCAACGCCATCGCGCCGGGATATTTCGATACGCCCCTCAACGCAGCCCTCGTTGCCGATCCGGAATTCAGCGCATGGCTCGAAAAGCGCACCCCTGCCGGGCGCTGGGGCCAGGTCGCGGAACTTGTCGGCGCCTGCGTTTTCCTGGCGTCTGACGCCGCATCCTTCGTCAATGGCCACACGCTGTATGTCGATGGCGGCATCACCGCATCGCTCTGAAATGGCCCGGCACACGATCATCATGGGGGTTGCGGGCTGCGGCAAGACAAGCGTCGGCGAGAGCCTGTCGCGGCACGCCGGACTCCGGTTCGTCGATGGTGATGCGCTGCACCCCAGGGAAAACGTCGACAAGATGTCCCATGGCATTCCCCTGACCGATGCCGACCGCTGGCCCTGGCTGGAGGCGATCGGCCGCGAGTTTGCACAAAGCCCCGCGCCGCTGATCATCGGTTGCTCGGCTCTCAAGCGCAGCTACCGCGACAGGATCCGGCATCATGCCGATGCCGCGATCTGCTTCATTCATCTCATCGGAAGTCGCGAGGTCATCGGCCGGCGCATGCGCGAGCGCCGGAACCACTTCATGCCGCCGGCATTGCTCGACAGTCAGTTTGCGGCCCTTGAGGCGCCCGGTGCCGACGAGGAGGCAATCGCCATCGACATCGACCAGCCGCTTGATGCCATCGTCGCCCGGGCGGCGCGTTATCTGGAAGGACAAGACCATGACTGAGAGAGTGGCTCTGATCGGGGCCGGCGCCATGGGCGGAGCGATCGGAACGCGCCTGCTTGAGACTGAGAACCGCCTTGCCGTCTTTGACCTTGACGAGGCGAAAGTCGCGGAGCTGGTCGCCAAAGGCGCAATTGCGGCCGGTTCCGCGGCCGAGGCCGCGGCGCAGTCCGACTACGTCATCACCAGCCTCAATTCGCCGGGGATCGTCCGGCGCGCTGTCTTTGGCGAAGCCGGCGTGGCCGATGGCGCGAGGCCCGGCACCATCATCATCGACATGTCCTCGATTGATCCGGTGGCCACCAGGCAATTGAGCGAGGACGCAAAAGCGCTGGGCCTGCGCTGGGTGGACTCGCCGCTGTCGGGCGGAGCGCCCAAGGCTTTGATTGGCGAGCTGACCCTGATGGCAGGTGGTGACGCCGCCGATGTGGAACAGGCGCACATGGTGTTGCGCCATGTCGCCAGCAACTACACGCATATGGGGCCTAGCGGCGCCGGCCAGACCACCAAGCTGATCAATCAGGTGCTCTGCGGGCTCGGTTTCCTGGCGGTTGCGGAGGCCACCCAGCTGGCGCTCGATGCGGGTGTTGATGCCGCAAAGATCCCGCAGGCGCTCAAGGGCGGGCGCGCCGACAGCGCCATCCTGCAGGAATACATGCCGCGTTTCGTGACCAGGGATTACCGCCGCACCGGGCGCATCGACAACATGGTCAAGGACCTGAACGGGGCGCTCGATCTGGCGCGCGCCAGCCACACGTCGATGCCGATGACGGCGCTGTGCGCCGAAATCCACCGGATGCTGACCGCCGCCGGTCTTGGCGGCGAAGACCAGGCTGCGGTGATGGAATATTTCAAGGGACCCAACAAGGAGCAGTTCAGATGATCACCCGCTACGCCCTCTTCGAGGGCTCCGTGAAGCCCGGCAAGACCGAGGCCTTCCGCTCCGCCGTCATGGACCGGCTTGTCCCCTTGTGGAAACAGTTTGCCGGCGCCCAGGAGGTGCGGGTGATGTTCGGGGAGGACCGCGACGAAGGCGCGCCGGAGTTTCCGCTGATCCTGGCGATCAGCTATCCGGACCTTGCCGCCATGGGCGAGGCGCTGCAAAGCCCGGCGCGGGCGCAATCCCGCGAGGCCACGGGTGAGATCGTCGCCGAATGTTTCGATGGCCGCATTCACCACCATGTGACGCTTGCGCACGCGTTTCCGGTCTAGGCAGATGGCCACCGCCGGGAGCCCGCAACCCGACATCGCGGCCAGCGCGCAGGTTCAGTCAGCAAGGACCCGCATGTCTTCCAGGGGCAGCCCGGCCCTTGAGCCCGCCTGTTGTTATCGATATCATTCATCGCTAGAACCTGAACTCTCGGACAGGATTCGGCCCTTGCAAGGCCGGGCCTGCCATTGCCCGACCGCCGCCTCGAACCTGTTCATGCACAGCCAAGCAACCCGGAAATCGCACGCCGCATGAAGCCTCCCAGGAAAACACCGACCATGGCCGATGTCGCCCGCGAGGCGGGCGTTTCTCCCATGACCGTATCGCGGGCGTTCAAGTCCGATGCCTATGTCAATGACGAGACCCGCAAGGCCATCCTGCTCGCTGCGGACCGTCTCGGCTACGTCATGGACAGCATGGCGTCCGGCCTGTCGTCGCGAAAGACCGGCTTCGTGGCCGCCACCATTCCCTCGATCAACAATGCAAATTTCGCCGATACGGTGCGCGGCCTGACCGAGGGGCTGCAGGCACGGGGGCTCCAGGTGCTGCTTGGATACACCAACTACAACCAGGAGGAAGAGGAGCGGCTTGTCCGTCAGCTTTTGACGCGGCGCCCCGAAGCGATCGTTGTCACCGGCGGCACCCATTCCGGCAAATGCCGCACGATGCTAGCGAATGCCGGCATTCCGGTGATCGAGACCTGGGACCTTCCAACCGAGCCGATCGATTCCGTCGTCGGTTTCTCCAATGCGGATGCCTCCGCCATGATCGTCGGGCACCTGGTGGCGACGGGCCGCACGAAGATCGCCTTTCTGGGCGGCGACGCCAGCCGCGACACCCGGGGCTTCGACCGCCGACGCGGCTTTGTCCGGGAGATGGAAGCCCGTGGCCTGGACGCCACCCGGCTCATCGAGGCGGGTCCGCCGCCGATTTCCATGCGGGAAGGCGCCGACGCACTAGCCCGACTGATGTCCAGATGGCCCGACACCGAAGCGGTGATGTGCGTCTCGGATCTGGCCGCGTTCGGTGCTCTGACCGAATGCCAGCGCAGAGGTTTCGATGTGCCGGGCGCGATCGCCATCGCAGGCTTCGGCGCCTACGAAATCTCCGACATCTGCGTGCCGCCGATCACCAGCATCGATCCGCACTGCTTCCAGATAGGGCTTCTCACAGCCCGCCGGATCATTGAGCTGCTGTCGGGTGAAGCCCCGGGCCAAACCGAAAGCCGCACTCTTCTTGAACCAATTCTGTTGGTTCGCGCATCGACTTCCTAACGCCGTTCTTTTTAACACTGCTCAATTGGTTCTAAGCGGTTGCATCCAGCCTTTGGCTACACAGCGCCAGAGGCAACAAGCCGCCGATATCGCTCATGATGCCTCCGGCGCATCCGGTCCGCCGTGAGTGTTACCCCCGGGAAATTTCCCAGCCGGGTGGTCCAAAAAAGGGTCCCACGTCAACCGAAACCCAAGACTCTCCCGAAATCTGGATGGGAGTTGGGTCTTGTCTCTTTGATACGTGCATAATTGCACGTGCAGACGAGACCCCGATTGGGTCTTGGTGCTTGCGACACCGTACCTGAGCTTGGGGCTCGTCTGCA
>NZ_JAUXOD010000041.1 GCF_030682515.1 Hoeflea sp.
TCAACCACCGACGACTTCTGGAGCCCATCGGGAATATACCGCCAGCCGAAGCTGAAGAACAATATTACGCCATGCTGGACGAAGCAGCTATGGCCGCATAGCTTAAACGAAAATGGCCTCCGGCAAACCCGGGGCGGTTCAAACTCTTGAACGAGCACCTGTTCGATAACTTACACCATGCCCGTAATCTGGTGGCGGAATGGTGCGATGATTTTAACCATCACCGCCCGCATTCCAGCCTCGCTGGTCTGATACCACGGGAATATGCTAACCGGTCAAAGGAAGACCAAAACCTGAACAGAGCTAACTAATAGACGCGGACTCTATGGGGAGCAGGTCAAAGCCGGCATGCGCCGCTTGGCTGGTGACACAGCACGGGCCGCCACTACCGACGAGGTGAAGACACGCGTCGCGAGGCCAATGCCCTGAAGGAATGCGTCGCTGACCTGACACTGGAAAACCGTCTGCTCAAAAAAAGCATGATAATGGGTGGGGGCGACGACGAATGAGATACTCCGCATCCGAGAAGCTTGAGATCATCCGCATCGTCGAGCTATTGGCAGCACCCGACCCGTATTGCTGGCCGGTTTACCGTTGCAACATCTCGCTCAACCTCTCCACGATGTCTCGTTCGCTGATAAGCGTGCCCGGCTTCAATTGACCAAGAGCGTCGTTGATGACACGCATCGTGCGCTCTATCCGCGGACCGGCTTCGGACCAGGGCGGCAGGGTCGCGCCTCGGGGCTTGGGCTGGCCAATCGCGGCCCAGGCGAGGTGCGTTGTCTTAAGCAGTTCGCGCTTGGTCAGACGCTGGAAACGCATGATCTCTAAAACCACTCCAGCGGCTGACAATTGGAACCGCTTCGGCAGGTTGTTATTGAGCAAGTTCGCGAAGACCTGGGAGGTGCTGCCGGCGGTTTCTACGGCTGGCCCGTCGGACTCTTCCAGACGCGGAGCGTCAGATAATCGCTCGTCGAGCACAGACTGCAGCAGTAAGATGTCCCGCATAGTGACCTGGTGCCTGATGGATTTCAACTCATCCACGTCGACCGGCCCCCTTACGGACCAGCCTTCGTCTTCGTCTATGACAATGTCGTCCGGATGGGGGATTACCCAGACCGGGTCAGCCCCTTCGCGAACCGCTCGATCGAGGCGTTGTTGCAGCCACTGCTTGATTTGCTTGCCCTTTGCCACCTCTTCACGGATCAGCGCCTGATTGAGCATCTGCGCGTCATTGATGTTGCGCAGCACGTGGCCCAGCGCATGCGGCGAGCCACTGGTTGCGACCTGGAACAGTTTGCGGATGACGGCTTCTTCAAGCGTTGCCTCCTGGGCGTGGCCGTCGCTGCGAAGTGTGATCGTCCGATTGGCCTCCTTGAGCAGGGATTTCTGGAAGCGGGTCAGGTCCCGTTTCTCAGCCTTGTTCGAGCCGGCGTGGTGATCGTCAGTTCTTCTGGCCATCACCGACCTCCTTCGGCCATTGCGACCATGGCGTTGTGGGAGACCGACCCCTCAGGGGCACCGATCTCCGTGGAGCCGTGACCGGAAACCGGGGCAGAGTCATTATCGCTCTCGTGCGCGTCCTTCCGTTCGATGGCCACGTTAGCAAACGATGCTCCGTTCCCAGCCAGCCGCGCCAGCTCTCCGGTGACCCGCTCGAACCGTCGAATGATGGTGTCGCAATAGAGCGGATCGATCTCGATCAACCGTGCAACGCGTCCACACTGATCGGCGGCAATCAATGTTGAGCCTGATCCGCCGAACACGTCGAGGACAGCGTCGCCCCGCTTCGAGCAATCCCGTATTGCATCCGCAATCAAGGCCACCGGCTTGACGGTCGGGTGCATCGCCAGTTCTTCATCCCGGTTGGCTCCGAGAGAACCGATGCCCGGATAGTCCCAGACATTGGTTCGATAGCGTCCGGTATCCCCCAGACCAAAATTGTTGATATGGGGTGCTGTTCCCTTCTTGAACACAAACACCAGCTCGTGCTTGGACCGGTAGAACGATCCCATGCCGCCATTGGTCTTGTTCCAGACGCAGAGGTTCTTCAGTTCATCAAAGACCGCATGGCCGGCATCGAGCACTTCACGCATGTGGCGCCAGTCCATGCAAACATAGGCAATGGCGCCATCCTTCAGCTGCGAAGATGCGGCGCCCAGGGATTCCTTGAGAAAAGCTGTAAACGAAGTTTCGTCCATCTCGCCTGAGGCCAGGGTAAACTCGCGGTGCTTGATCCGACCCAATCCAGTGACATGGCCATCAATCGGCACATTGTAAGGCGGATCGGTGAACAGCAGCGCCGCCGTCTCTCCATCGCACAGGCGCGCGACATCCTCAGTTGACCGGGCATCGCCGCAGAGAAGTCGGTGCGGCCCGAGTTGCCAGAGGTCTCCTGCCCGCGTCACCGCTGGCCCTGATCCCACGAGTTCAATCTGATCCAGGACATTGTCCATCTTCGAAGAAGCGGTTTGCTCGCCGCCAATGGTCAGATCAATCTCGACGGTGGAGAAACCGAGACCCTCGATATCGAACTCCAGATCCATAAGGCCCTGCATTTCGATCGCCAGCAGATCCCGGTCCCAACCGGCGTTCTCCGCGAGCTTGTTGTCGGCCAGGATGTAGGCGCGTACTTCATCCCGCGACAAATGCGAGAGCTTGCGCACAGGCACTTCCATCATTCCGATCAGCTTTGCGGCTTCGACGCGGCCATGACCGGCGATGATCGTGTTGTCATCGGCAATCAGAACTGGATTACAAAAACCAAACCGCCTGATGCTTTCGGCGATTTGTCGGACCTGTTTCTTCGAATGGGACCGGGCATTGTTTGCATAGGGCACGAGGCAGTCGATGGGGCATGTTTGTTCAACGCATGAGTCATCGCTTGGCGGATGCATCTGCATTCTCCATGTTCTCCGCCACACGGCGGATGAGTTGTCCGGGATTCTGGCTACGCTGGAACTGAGTGAACAATACCGGAACGTCTGGTACAATCACAACGGGGTGTCATGCAGAAAGCAAAACTGTTTCACTTCGCCTTCAGCAACTTTGAGAGCAATGAAAATGTCTTTGAAACGACTTCGAAATGTCGCTTAGAGGCTTTGAAAGCCCGTTTTGAGCTTCAAATTTTGAAGGGCTCTCAAAGTCAGGACCCACGACTCCATTTTTAGAAATTTATTCTAATTTCGTGCGATTATTTCCTGCTTTTTAGAAATGTCCCAACCGAGATATGTCCGAGTTCAGTGCCCCAATTCGCTCGCCAAACGTTGCGCCCGACAAGAAACCGCTTTCTCGGAGTCTGGCTTCGCGGAAATGCAAAGCCGTTCCATCATATTGCAATCCGCCCAACAGCACACTTGCAAGTTGTCATGCCACCTCCGGGAACAAACTCACCAACACCGCCCAACGACAAAGCGATCCCACATAACGACAATCCGATCCCGCCAAACGACAATTCGATCCCGCATAACGACAATGCCAGCCCGCATAACTGCAAGAATTTCGCCTCAATTTCCCGGTCTACCGCGCACAAAATGACTGTTTCCGACGCCAAAACTTCACACCAAACACCCAGGCAGCTCAACGGCATACTTAGCAAGTCATTGAATTATGGATCGTTTCGAGGCCTTCACAACCTCGAAACGTCGCGGATATTCGCCATTTCCGCCGCAAGGCAGCTGAGACTGGTTCGTGGAATAAAAAACGCACCACCAAACTTTCATCCGCGCCTTGCCGCCCGCCGATCCAAAGCGCCGGCTTCGGGTCGAGGGTGCTCCTCCAGCGCCTATTGCCCCCGGTCCCTGCCGAGGACAATCTGTTGAGGTTCCACATCTACCCGTGATCGGCGATGGGTGCGGGTACGGCCCCGAGCAACGTCTCGCCCGGCGCCGTGGCGACGCAGACGCGGTTGCGGCCCTGTTTCTTGGCTTCGTACAGCGCCTCGTCGGCCGCCGCCAGCATGGCTTCGCGCGTCGTGTCGGCTCCGGCCAGGCAGGAGACCAGTCCGATGCTGACGGTCTGGCGCGGCGGGGCGTTGGGCAGGGCGTCGAGCGGCGTCAGCCGCACCGCAATGCGGGCGCGCTCGGCCAGGGCCGCGGCGCCGGCCTCATCCATTCCGGGCACGAGCGCCACGAACTCCTCACCGCCATAGCGGGCGACCAGGCTGCCGTCGCCCGCGATCGTGGCCTGGATCGCGGCTGCCAGCGCCTGCAGGCACTCGTCGCCGGCCTGGTGTCCATAGGTGTCGTTGAAGGACTTGAAGTGATCGACATCGATCATCAGCAGCGAGAGGGCGGCGCCGGTCTTCCGGGCGGCCAGGAGGCTTTCGTCGAAGACGAGGTCGAACCGGCGCCGGTTGGCGAGCCCGGTCAGCGGGTCCTCGTAGGCCTTGGTGGCCAGCGCCTCGTTGGCGATCCGGAGCAGTTCGTTCTTCTCGGTGATCTCGAACAGCAGCCGGTCGGCCGTCTGTTCGGCGTGGAGCTGGCGCAGCCGGTTGTTGACCATCTTGACGATGAAGGATGTGAGGAAGGCGAAGTACAGCAGGCCTGCAGGCAGGAACACGACATTGCCGGCGACGGTGGCGGCCAGGCATGTCTGCCCGATCACGAAGGCGATGTTGATGAAGGCGGTGCCGGGCATCATGTAGGCTCTGCCGGCGACGCCCTGGGCGATCGCGCAGGTAACCGCCACGGTGATGGTCTGGGTGGCCGGGGACGCGCTGAAAACCAGCATGGCGCCGGCCAGGCCGTAGCCGAAACCCGACAGCAGGGAGCCGATGACGAAGAGACGTATCCACTTCGGATCCAGGTCTCCCGGGCGGCGCAGGACGAAGAGGCGTTCGATGACGATCCGGAGGATCAGGCAGGCCAGCGCCACCAGGGTGGCAAGCACGCCGGTCCACACCGCACCGGACATGACGGCGCTCAGGCCTGCCAGAGCGATCCCCAGTGTGGCGGTCACGTGAGGCCAGCTGCTGTAGAGTTCGCGCAGCGTTTCCTCGATCCGCCGCTCCGACGCGATCTCGCGGCCGACGAATACGAACGGATTCCACATCTGAACAAAACGCATGATAGGTGCCCGTCTGGCGCCACGAAACCCATATCCCCCTGCTCATGCCGGGTCATGACGCGGGGAATTGAGGATCTGGCTGTTTCCAAATTCTGGGCGCATTGTAAAAGCCATACGTAAACATTGCATTGCGACCCGGATCAGGGCCCGCTCACCTGATCCCGTTGGCCTTGGCGATGAAATCGGACAGATGTGGCAGATAGTCTTCCGGGCCGTTGCCGCCATTGGCGACGGCATGGGCGAAGCAATTCTTGATGGCGCCGGTCATCGTCGTGGTCACGGTGGCGGCGTTGGCCATGGATTCGACGTAGCGGATGTCCTTGTAGGCATTGGTCAGGGTGAACTTGTGCGCCTCCCGGTTGCCCTCGAGCGCATAGCCCATGAAGGTCTGGTAAAAGCCGCAATCCATCCGGCCGCCGCGGATCACCTTGTCGAAGGCGGCCACCGGGATGCCGGTCTTGCGCGCCAATGCGAGCGCCTCGGAATAGAGCGCGGCATAGCCGAGCGAGATGAAATTGTTGAGCAGCTTCATCTTGTGGCCGTCACCGATGCCGCCGACATGGACGATCTTGCCGGCCCAGGCTTTGATCACCGGCTCGATGCGGCCAAACACCGCATCGGTGGCGCCGACCATGCAGTCGAGCGTGCCTTCCCAGGCCTCCTTGGGCGTGCGGCTCAGGGGCGCGTCGGCGAAATCGACGCCGCTGCCGGCCAACTCGAGCGCCAGCCGTTCGGTGACCGTGGGATCGCTGGTCGAGCAATCGACGATGACGCTGCCCTTCGCCAGGCCCGGTTTCAGGCCGGCGATCGCCGCCTCGACCTGGGGCGATCCGGTCAGGCACAGGAAGATTGTCGACGAGGCGCGCGCCAGCTCCTCCAGCGACCTTGCCTCTGTCGCACCGCGCGCCACCAGGTCCTCGACGGGGGCGCGGTTGCGATGGGCGATGACCGTCAGCGGAAAGCCCTTTTCGACAATGTTGCGGGCCATGCCGTGCCCCATCAGGCCGACGCCGACAAAGCCGATGGTTTCAGATGCGTGCGTCATGTCTCAACTCCGGATGGGGCAAGCCCGGGAAAGGTAAATCGGCCTGCGGGTCCGGCCGAGAGATGCACCGGTGCCCAGGAGCCACTGTCGCGCGTGGTCCAGCCGCGTCGCGGGACCCAACATTTCAGCTTGGTCGCGATGTTGCAAGCCGCCGCGGCGCCCAACCGCATCGACTGCCTGTCCGGTCGCAGTGCCGCTTCAACCAATACCTTCGCAGAAAACTCCACTTATTGCCGGTCCGGCGGTTGACAGGAAATCGCCCGATTAATAAACATGACGCCGAAGTTCAAGTTTATATCCACCCGGAGGAACCCATGACCAATCCTGCACCACGCCTGCTGGCGCTTCTTGCCTCAGTCGCGGCCTTTGCCGCCCTTGCCGTACCGGCTCATGCCGAAGGCGAGGTCAACATCTACTCGTCGCGACACTACGACACCGACGCGCGGCTCTACAGCGATTTCACCGAGGCCACCGGAATCAAGATCAACCTTATCGAGGGCAAGGAAGAAGAACTGATCGAGCGGATGAAGGCCGAAGGCGCCAACAGCCCGGCCGATGTGTTCATCACCGCCGACGCCGGCCGCTTGTGGCGCGCCGATCAGATGGGTCTCCTGGCCGCGGTTGATTCCGAAGTGCTCAAGGAGCGGGTGCCGGAAAGCCTGCGCCATCCCGACGGCCACTGGTTCGGCATTTCCAAGCGCGCCCGCGTGATCTTCTACGACAAGGAAAAGGTTACCGAGCCGCCGCAGACCTATGCGGCGCTGGCCGATCCCAAGTACAAGGGCCAGGTCTGCACCCGCACCGGCTCCAACATCTACATGCTGTCGCTCTTGGGCGCCTATATCGCCCACAATGGCGACGAGGCCGCCAAGGCCTGGGCGCAGGGTCTCAAGGACAATCTCGCCCGTGAACCGCAGGGCGGCGACACCGACCAGATCAAGGCCATTGTCTCGGGCGAATGCACCATTGCGGTGGCCAACACCTATTATTTCGCCCGCGGCATCGCCTCCCAGGTCGACGGCCTGAGCGAAGGCGTCGACAAGATCGGCATCGTGTTCCCCGACCAGGGCGGCAACGGCACTCATGTCAACATTTCCGGCGCAGCCGTGGCCGCGAACTCGCCCAACCGCGACAATGCAGTCAAGCTGCTGGAATACTTCACCTCGGAGTCGGCGCAGTCCTACTTCGCCAACGGCAACAATGAGTATCCGGTGGTCGAAGGCGTCGCCGCCTCGTCCGTGGTTCAGGGCCTTGGCAGCTTCACCGCCGACACGCTCAACCTGAACGAACTCGGCAAGAACCAGGCCCGCGCCCAGGAAATCTACAACGAGGTCGGCTACAAGTAAGCGGCCCACAATCCCCTTACCGCCGGGGAAATGACCGCTTTCCCGGCGGACGAGAAGGCCCGGACAATTGGCGTCCGGGCCTTTTTTTCTATTGGCGAAGGCTGAGCGGGGATGACAAAGACCAGCGGCGCGGGCGCGCCTGATCGAACGAAGGGCGATGGGAACGGCAGCCATTTGATGTCGCTCAATGTTGAACGGGCCTGGCCTGTCTAGCCCGACCTATTCATGAGGCTTCGGTTTCGGCGTGTTTCGGAGGACGGCAGATACATTTCTTGTGAGTTGGACAAGCAGTGATCTGTTGCGCCTTTTTCATCGCAGGGGGGTCGGGGCTTGGCGGGTTGAAGGATGG
>NZ_JAUXOD010000049.1 GCF_030682515.1 Hoeflea sp.
CCTGAGGCGCGAGATGACCATCGACGAGGCCGGCGATGCGCTGATCGAGATGATCCTGCGCACCTCCAACGGCCGCGCCACCGCCGCCGAAGCGCTCGGACACCGAGAGTTCTCCATGACAAAGCTCTATCGCTCGGCGTAGGCAGGCAGACCTCCCATGGCGGACATTGTCATCACCGAATTCATGGACGAGGCAGCGGTTGCCCGCCTCGCCCGGGTTCATGACACGCTCTACGATCCCAGGCTGGTCGATGATCCGGCGGCGCTGCACGCGCATCTGGCTTCCGCGCGGGCGCTGATCGTGCGCAACCGCACCGAGGTGCGCGAGACGCTGCTCGGTATGGGGCCGAAACTGCGCGTCGTCGGACGGCTCGGCGTCGGGCTCGACAATATCGATGTCGCCGCCTGCAAGGCGCGGTCGATCAAGGTGATCCCGGCCACCGGCGCCAACGACCTGTCGGTGGCCGAATATGTGATCACGACGGCGATGCTGCTGCTGCGCGGCGCCTATCTGCGCTCGGCCGACGTGGCTGCGGGCACCTGGCCGCGGCAATCGATGATGGGGCGGGAGCTTGCGGGCAAGACCATCGGGCTGGTCGGCTACGGCTCGATCGCGCGGGAAGTGGCCTGGCGCGCGCATATGCTGGGCATGCAGATCGTGGCCTATGACCCTTACCTGATGGGCGATCACCCGGGCTGGCAGATCGCCCGCAACGTCTCGCTCGACGCGGTGCTGGAACTTTCCGATGTGGTGTCGCTGCACGCGCCGCTGACCGAGGCGACACGGCACATGATCAACGCCCGGGCGCTCTCCCTGATGAAACCCGATGCGATGCTGATCAATGCCGCGCGCGGCGGCATTGTCGACGAGGCGGCCCTGGCGGAGGCCTTGAAGGCGGGCAAGCTTGGCGGCGCGGCGCTCGACGTGTTCGAGAGCGAGCCGCTGACGGCGGAAGCAGGCGAGAAGTTCAAGTCGCTTCCCAATCTCGTGCTGACGCCGCATATCGCAGGCGTGACCCAGGAATCCAATGAGCGCGTCAGCCACCTGATCGCCGAGAAGGTGCTGGAAACGCTGGGGAGCAAGACATGAGCGAGATGCTGACGATGATGCCCGAGGCGGTGACGGAACTGATCAGCGGCGCGCTCCAGCGCAGCCGGACTTCTGCCGACAATGCGGCCTCGGTGGCCCGGGCGCTGCTGGCGGCGGAACTCGCGGGCCAGTCCGGCCATGGCTTGCGGCGGGTCGAGGCCTATGCGGCCCAGGCGCGGGCCGGCAAGGTCGATGGCTTTGCCAGGCCGTCGAGCGCGCAATTGAGGCCGGGGGCGCTCGCCATCGACGCGGCCAGCGGCTTTGCCTATCCGGCAATGGATCTGGCGCTCGACTGGCTGCCCGATGCGGCGAGAACGCAAGGGATCGCCATTGCCGGCATTCGCCGCTCGCATCATTGCGGCGTGGCGGGCGTCATCGTCGAGGCCTTGGCCAACCGCGGCGTGGCGGCGCTGATGGTGGCGAACGCGCCTGCGGCAATGGCGCCGTGGGGCGGACGGCGGCCGCTGTTCGGCACCGATCCGATCGCCTTTGCCGCGCCGCTTGCAGGCAGTGATCCCGTCGTGGTCGACATCTCCTTGTCCAAGGTGGCGCGCGGCAAAATCATGGCGGCCGCGCAGAAGGGCGAAGCGATTCCGGAAGGCTGGGCGCTCGATTGCGAGGGCCGTCCCACGACGGACGCCAAGGCGGCCATGGCCGGAACCATGATCCCGCTCGGCGACGCCAAGGGCACGGCGCTGGCGCTGATGGTGGAACTGCTCTGCGCCGGACTGACCGGGGCGAATTACGCCTGGCAGCAGACGTCGTTCTTCGACGACAAGGGCGATCCGCCCGGCACCGGGCAGGCGATCATCGCGATCGATCCCGACGCTTTCGGACCGGGTGGCGCCGAACGCATGGCTGTGATGGCCGACATGGTGGCCGGCACCGAGGGCGCGCGGCTGCCGGGTCGCCGGCGCCAGCAGATCCGCACGGGCTTTCTCGAGAACGGAATCCCGGTGGACGCGGACCTTGCCCGCACGATCGGCGCCATCGGCCTTTGAGCCGGCGCGTCGCGGCCTCCTCCGGCCTCCGTAGGGCTCAGTAGAGCAGCCTGACACCGATCAGGGTGATGGCCGGGAACATGGTCAGGATGGCGACGCGGATGATGTCGGTCATGACGAAGGGAAACACGCCGCGATAGGTGGCCGAAAGCGGCGTGTCCTTGGCCATCGAATTGATGACGAACAGATTCATGCCCACCGGGGGCGTTATCAGTCCAACCTCCACGACGACCAGCACGATGATGCCGAACCAGAGCGCGAACTCCTCGGGCGACAGGCCGAAATCCAGCGCCGACATGATCGGAAAGAAGATCGGCACGGTCAGCAGGATCATCGAGAGCGAATCCATGACGCAGCCGAAGATGAGGTAGAGGATGAGCACCACGACCATCACCATCCAGGGATTGAAGCCCTGGTCGCCGACATAGGCTGCGGCGGTCTGCGGCAACTGGCTCAAGGCCAGGAAGGCATTGTAGACGCCTGCGCCGAAGACGATGAGAAAGATCATGCCGGTGGCGCTGGCGGTGGTGAGAATGGAGGCTTTGAGCGTGGATCGGTTCAGGCCGCCATTGATCAGCGCGATCAGCCCCGTGCCGAAGGCGCCGATGGCCGCCGCCTCGGTGGGGGTGAAGATGCCGCCATAGATGCCGCCGACGACCGCGATGAACACGATCAGCACCGGCCAGACGCCGATCAGGCTGCGGAACCGTTCGGAATAGGGCGCGCGTTCGCGCCGTCCGGCCGAACCGGGCTTGACCCGGACATAGATGGCGATGGCGATCATGTAGCCCAGTGCCGCCAGGATTCCGGGGATGAAGGCCGCCACGAACAGCTTGGCGATGTTCTGCTCGGTCAGGATGGCGTAGATCACCAGGATCACCGAGGGCGGGATGAGAATGCCGAGCGTGCCACCGGCGGCGAGCGCCCCTGTCGCCAGTTCGCCGGAATAGCCGTAGCGTCGGAGTTCAGGCAACGCCACCTGGCCCATGGTGGCTGCGGTGGCGAGCGACGAACCGCAGATCGCGCCGAAGCCGGCGCAGGCGCCGACGGCCGCCATGGCGACGCCGCCCTTCTTGTGGCCCATCCAGGTTTCCGCCGCCTTGAACAGGGCCTGCGACATGCCGCCCAGGGTGGCGAACTGGCCCATCAGCAGGAACAGCGGAATGATCGACAGCGAGTAGCTCGAAAACGTGCCCCAGGTCAGGTTCTTGAGCTGGGCGAAGATCATCAGGAATGAGCCGTTGATGAAATAGCTGCCGCCGATGCCGGTGACCAGCATGGCAAGGCCGATCGGCACCCTGAGGAAGATCAGCACCAGCAGGACCGGAAAGGACAGGAGCGCGATGTCGATATGGCTCAATGCTGCATCTCCCCCTGGGCCTGGTCCTGCCCGGTTACAAGCGCCCGGGCGCTCAGAACCACGCACCAGAAGCTGGTCAGCACAAAGCCCAGGGCGCCGGCGAGACCGGAGGCATAGGCCCACCAGATCGGATACTGGATGATGAAGGTGGTTTCGCCATAGGCCAGCTTGTCGAGCGTTCCTTCCCAGTGCTTCCAGGTCAACAGAACTGCGATGGCAAACATCAGCAGATCGGCGCCCATATCGATCAGCCGGTTGATCCGCGCGCCCATCTGCATGGTGAGGATCTCCACGGAGGCATGCTGGCGGTTGATCTGGACCCAGGGAAGAAAGGCGAAGACCGCAAAGCCTGTGCCCAGTTCGACCAATTCGAAGTCGCCGCGGACGGGCCCGAAACCGAGGAACAGCAGCGCCCGGCCGGAGACCGAGAGAACCGTGACCAGGATGACCGCGACCAGCGCCAGGCCGCCGAGGATGGCAAGGAATGCCGCCAGCTGCCGCATCCAGCGGTCGATCCGCTCAAGCATCGGCCGTATCCCGGACGCCGGCCTCGGGAATCAGCGGCGGGCGCGAATTGAGCGTTTCGCGATCGAACCCTGCCAGCGCCTTGTAGCGGGCGGCGTGATCGGCGAGCTCTTCGGCGCTCATGACCTCGTCGATCGTGTCGAACAGGCCGTCACACTTTTCTTCGACCACCTGCATGATCTGGTCCGGACCGTTGCCGCGGTTGGCGAGCACGATTCGTGTGGTCGCCGGGCGCCGCTCGTCCTCATAGGCGACGAGGGCGGCTTCGGACAGGTCCCGGTCGAGGACGCACTTGCCCAGGATGCGGGCGTCGAGGATAGCCTGCGATGCGCCATTCGAGCCGATCGGGTACATGGGATGGGCCGCGTCGCCCATCAGCGTGACACGGCCGTCGCGCCAGGCGGGAAGCGGATCGCGGTCAACCATCGGGTATTCATAGATCTGCCCGGCGCTTCGGATCAGGGCCGGAATGTCGAGCCACTCGAAGTTCCAGCTTTCGAAGGCCGGAAGGAAGTCGGCGATGTTGCCCGGCCGGTTCCAGTCCTCTCGGTTCCACAGCGCATCGGGCGCCTTCTTGATCTCGGCCACCCAGTTGATGTCGGCGAGGCCGGTTTCGGGATCTGTCGGAGAGATCGGGTAGGTCACGAATTTCTGCCATTCGTGCCCGGCCATCGCCATCGAGGCGCCGGTCAAAAAGGGCCTGGCGCGGCTGGTGGCGCGCCACAGGACGGCGCCGCCCCAGACCGGGGGACCCTCGCCGGGATGCATCTGGGCGCGGATCGCCGAATGGATCCCGTCCGCAGCGACGAGAAGGCTGCCACGCTCGGTTCTGGTCTCGCCCTTGCGGTTGGCGAGGGTCAAGGTCACGCCATTCCTGTCCTGCGAATACCCCGTGGCCTTCCATCCCGTCGCGACGGCGTCCGAGCCGAGCCGGTCTCTGACGACATCCATCAGCATGAGTTGCAGCTTGCCGCGATGGACCGACAGCTGCGGCCAATTGTATCCCGCCTCGATGCCACGCGGCTCGGACCAGATCGGGCGTCCATGCTTGGAAAAATAGGCGACTTCCCGGGTTCTGATGCCGATGTCGTTGAACCAGGATTGCAGGCCCAACTCCATCAGTTCGCGAATGGCGTGCGGCTGGAGATTGATCCCCACCCCGAGCGGCCGGATCTCGTCGACCTGCTCGAACAGTCTGACCGGGATCCCGATCTGATGGCAGGTCAAGGCAAAGGTCAGTCCGGCAATGCCTGCGCCGGCAACAAGTATGGTCATTGTCGGAACTCGCAATGTCTGACCGGCGGAGCAGCCCTGTGAGGCACGCTCCGCCGGATAGGGAACGTCGGTCGACTTATTTGCTGTAGTTGGCGATGAGCTCCTGCGCCTTGGCGTAAAGCGCCTCGCCGTCGATGCCCTTGTCCTTCATCTCGGTAAACCAGTTGGCGCGCACCTTTTCGCCAACTTCCTTCCAGCGCGCCACCTCGGCCTCGTCCAGAACGACGATCTCGTTCTTGGTAGCCTCGGCGATTCCGCGGCCGGGCGCATCAAAGGATGCCTGCGTCTTGCCGGCATGGGCCGAGAAATCGGCACCGGTGTTGTCGTCGATCACCTTCTTGAGATCGTCGGGAAGGCTGTCGTACTTGGCCTGGTTCATGGCCAGAACGAAAGCCGCGGTGTAGAGCGCATGGTCGCCGGAGAACTCGGTGTGGGTATTGACGAGTTCGGCGATCTTGAGCGACGGCGTGACTTCCCAGGGGATGACGGTGGCGTCGATCACGCCCTTGGACAGGGCTTCCGGAATGGCCGGGACAGGCATGCCGATGGGCTCGGCGCCGGTTTCGGCGAGAAGGCTGTTGATCACGCGCGTGGGTCCGCGCAGCTTCTTGCCCTTCATGTCGTCAAGACTGCGAACGCCCTGACCCTTGGCGTGAATGACGCCGGGTCCGTGGACCCAGGTGGCCAGGATCTTGATGCCCTGGAATTCCTGGGCTTCCATGTCGGACTTGAACAGATCCCAATAGGCGCGCGACGTGGCTTCCGCATTGGTCATCATGAAGGGAAGCTCGAACACCTCGACCCGGGGAAACCGGCCCGGCGTGTAGCCCGGCAGCGTCCAGACGATGTCGACGACGCCGTCGCGGGCCTGGTCGATCAACTGCGGCGGCGTGCCGCCGAGCGACATGGCCGAGAAAACCTCGACCTTGATGCGACCGCCCGAGTCGGTGCCGATCTTCTCGGCCCAGGGAATGAGAACATCGGCGGGCACATTGGCCTGGGCCGGCAGGAACTGGTGCATGCGCAGAGTGACTTCCTGCGCGACGGCGCCGATCGACGATGCGCCGAAGGCAGACAAAGCCAGCGCCGCGACGGCGGCGGATTTCAGGAAATTGCGTTTCTTCATTGTATCCTCCCAGATTGATGGTGCGGCCCCAAACGGCAATTCCCCAGAAAGTAAGGTTATTTTTTGTAACTGCCTAGGGCATGTTGCATATCACCGCGCAGTTGCCGTCGCCAGCAAATACGCCGGATGCGACAAGGCGGCGCCGGAATGGTGGCCGATGATTTCCGGACTGTCCTCCCAAACATTCCTGACGACGGGTCCGTGAAATTAACCGACCGTCCGGTCAGCTTATAGGAGGAAAAACCATGACCGGCAAGCGCTTTTTGCGGGCTCAGACGAAAGGCGTACAGCCCATGCCCCCGTCTCCGGCCCGGCGGGAACGGATCCGCGGCCGGTGCTGGAATTCCGACAGTCGAGGTCCGGGACACTCGCGCGGTGTCTTGACGCGCGGGCGCTTTATTCCAAGTTTCCCTGTTGATCCTTTTTCAAAAAAGTAAAATGATGGCTACGGGTGAGGAAGGAAAATACACCCCCAGGGAGGAATTTGATGGCGACTGTATCAATGACCGTGAACGGGCGATCCGTCTCCGGCCAATGCGAGGACCGGACGCTTCTGGTCCAGTTCATCCGCGAAAATCTCGGACTTACCGGAACCCATGTCGGGTGTGACACATCCCAGTGCGGCGCCTGCGTCGTCCATGTCGACGGCAAGGCGGTCAAGTCCTGCACCATTCTGGCCGCGCAGGCCGACGGGTCGGAGATCATGACCATCGAGGGACTGGCGTCCGGCGGCGAGCTGCATCCGGTCCAGGCGGCATTCCGCGAGCATCACGGATTGCAGTGCGGCTTCTGCACGCCGGGCATGATCATGTCGGCGGTCGACATGATCAAGCGGCACGGTGGCCAGCTTGACGAGAAGACCGTCCGCGCCGAGCTGGAGGGCAATATCTGCCGCTGCACGGGCTACCACAATATCGTCAAGGCCGTTCTCGACGCCGCCTCCAAGATGGGCGACGGCGCGCGGATAGCAGCCGAATAGACACTGCCTGAACAGGCAATGGCGAAAGGCTGTGGACGTGAGAGGGCAGGCAAAGCGACAGTGATCTGAAGCGGGCGAGCCGGACAGGGATCCGGACGCCTATCAGGCAGATCCCAGTCACCGGCGCTGCTTTCCACATCCCGCACCGGCTTTTCTCCATCACTCAACCGGAGGAGTTTGAGACATGGGAATGGAAGGTATCGGCGCCCGCGTGGCGCGCAAGGAAGACAAGCGGTTCATCACCGGCAAGGGCAAGTACACCGACGACATGGTGGTGCCGGGCATGAAGCAGGCGCATTTCGTCCGCTCGCCACATGCCCATGCAAAAATTCTGAGCATCGACACGTCGGCGGCTGAAAAGATGCCGGGTGTGATCGGCATTCTCAATGGCGCGCAACTGAGCGAAGACGCCATCGGCAACATCATCTGCGGCTGGATGATCCATTCCAAGGACGGCTCGCCGATGAACATGGGCGTCTGGCGGCCGCTGGCCCAGGACACGGTGCGCTATGTCGGCGATGCGGTGGCCATCGTGGTCGCCGACACCAAGGCGCAGGCACGGGACGCGGCGGAAGCCGTGGTGATCGAGTACGAAACGCTGCCGGTCGTCACCAGCGCGGTCGAGGCGCTCAAGGACGGCGCGCCGCAGATCCACCCCAATGCGCCGGGCAACCTGATCTTTGACTGGGAAATCGGCGACGCGGCCGCCACCGA
>NZ_JAUXOD010000057.1 GCF_030682515.1 Hoeflea sp.
AACGGGGTCAGTCGGGCATTCTTGTGGATGTTCATTCGGAGCGATCCTGGAAAACTGTTGTGTGGTAACTCCAGTCTCCTAAATCTGCTCCGAATGGACAACCTATTGAGAGCTCACACCTAGAGCCTGCCAGGCGCCCGGGTTCCGGATGAATCAGTTTCTCAACGGCCTGAATCAGCTTGCCTGAAAAGACCCGCAAGCCGTTGAAAAAGAGTGTCTATTCGCATGCGCAAGAATGACCGTTCCGGCGCCGGCCAGTCCACGCGGGCTTCGGGCGGACCGAAACCCTCCTCGGCGCCGGCGGCCCTGAGCGCCGCCTCGAAGATCTGGCAGTTGCGCAATATTTCGTCGCCGACATGGCCTGTGTCGCCGTTGACGATATCGCGTGCGGCGCGGTAGTCGAGCCCCTCGTCGGTGCAGAAATCACCGAGCTTGCAGGGCCGGAACCAGCCCTCGATCATGCCGGAAAAGGCGACATGGGCGGAGATGACCGGGTCGAGGATCAGGTCGTAATTCTCCGACAACGGCACGCGGACACCAAATCGCGTCCGGAGTTTTTCCTCGGCGCCCACATAGTTGCGGCGATGGGTGAGCTGGATGTCGCCGCCGCCGACCGGGTGGCGTCCTGTCTCGTCAGGCAACCAGTAGGGAGTCTTGACCCATGTGAGCCGACCGGCGTCGTAAGCCTTCTGCAGCCGCTCGGCGGAGGTGGCGCGGTCGGGCGCGAAGGCTTCCAGCACCGGCTCCATCCGCCCGCCGGTCTCGCGGTAAATCTGGCCCAGCGCGGCTGCGAGAAATAGAATCGGATGATCGGCCGCATACCACCGGGCCCAGACATCGAGCTTGACCGCGAGCCCCGCCCGCTGCGCCGCCGTCAACCCGTCCGGGAAGAGGCGCGGATCGGTGACGGTCAGGTGATGGAAGAAGGCGTCGCGGTTCATGGCGCCACTCTGACACCGATTCGGGTCGCCGGGGAACGAGGACGGCACGGGCGCGGTCCCCGTGTCAGCCCAGGAACCGGGCCGCATGGCGCGCGAACAGCTCCGCCACCCGGTTGATCACCAGCCGCACCTCCGGCCGGCGCCGGTCGTCGTCATGGGCGACGATCCACAGCGGATGGTCGAGTGCGGCGATGATCCCGTCCTCGCGCTCCAGCGCCGGATTAGCGTCGCCCGCAAACACCGGCAGCACGCCGCGCCCGGCGCCTGCCTGCACCAGCGTTTCGACAAGCCTTGCTTCCGATGTCCAGGTCAGGATCCCGGGCTCGTGGTTTTCGAACACGTAGCGGTCGGATGCCGCGCGCGCCGATTCGGTGCCGACGGAGATCCACGGCAGGTCGGCGACCCCGGCCAGCGCGCGGGCCCGGTAGACCGCATAGCGCACGGCGACGCTGCGCCGCTTGGCGAGATTGCCGGAGGTGGGTTCGGTGCCCAGCACCGCCACGTCGGCTTCGCGGAAGGTCATGTCGAGATCGGCTCCGGCGGTCTTCACGCAGAGCCGGAAACCGTCCGATGCGGTGCGGATCGCGGCGATGTTCTGGGCCACGAACGGCGCGAGGCCTGGCTCGGCGGCGATGGAGACGAGCGGCAGCGCGAAGGCGTCCCGGTGCCACTCGGCGATGCCGTCGGCGGCCTGCCGCATCACCCGCACCCGCTCGAGCAGGATCTCGCCGTCATGGGCGAGCCGGTAGCCCTGCTGGCTGCGGATGAACAGCGAGCGGCCGAGCGCACGTTCGAGCGCCAGCATGCGCCGTCCGATGGTGGCGGCGCTGAGCCCCGTGCCCGCGGCGGCCGCACTCAGCCCGCCGCGCTCGGCCACCTCGTGAAACAGCTGCAGATCATCCCAGTTGGCGTCCGCCATGGCCGGCTCCGAAGAAAGAGGACTCCCGGCCCGAAGATAGGCAGGAGTTGGCGCGAATGCCATTTTTCACCGCTGAAACGTCCGTTTCAATCCCGCCGCTACAGTTCCGTCGCCCGGGCGCCTACCTCAAGCCTATCGCAACACAAGGAGGCGAGACGATGCATCTGGCATGGATGACGATCTGGAAACACGCAAGCCCGCCCCGCCCGCGCGACGCCTTCGCCGATCCGCTCGAGGGCGAGGAGTGGCGCGGCCTCGAATGGACCGACCGGCTGTTCGCCTGGCTCTCGAGCGGGCCGCGCCCGGCCTCGCCGCCGGCGCAGTCGCTCAGACCCGTTCGCCGCCCTTCACCCGGTAGCTTGGGGTGTACATCGTCACCAGTTCCTCGCTCGCGGTAGGGTGGACGGCCATGGTGCGGTCGAAATCGTCCTTGGTGCAACCCGCCTTGAGCGCGATGCCGAGCAGCTGCGCCATCTCGCCCGCCTCGTGGCCGAGGATGTGGACGCCGAGCACCTTGCGGTCGTCCGCGTTGACGACGATCTTCATGATCATCTTCTCGGCCCGCCCCGACAGCGTCGCCTTCATCGGCCGGAATTCGGCGCGGTAGATCTCGAGCGTGTCGAAGCGCTTGCCCGCCTCCTCCTCCGACAGGCCGACGGTACCGATCTCGGGCTGCGAGAACACCGCGGTCGCGATCATGTCATGGTCGGGCGAGGTCGGGCGGTCGCGGTAGAGCGTGTCGACCAGGCACATCGCCTCGTGGATCGCCACCGGGGTGAGTTGCACCCGGTCGGTGACATCGCCAACGGCGTAGATGCTCTCGACATTGGTGCAGGAATACTCGTCGACCAGGATCTCGCCCTTGATGCCGGTCTTCACCCCCGCCGCCTCGAGCCCGAGCCCGTGTGTGTTGGGGTCGCGCCCGAGCGCCAGCAGCACCTGGTCGGCGGCGAGCGCCTTGCCCTTGCTGGTATGCGCCAGAAGCCGCCCGTCCGGGCCGCGCTCGATCTTCTCGAACACCTCGTGGCAGAGAATGCGGATGCCCTTCTCCTCCATTGCCACATGCAGGCCGCGGCGCATGTCCTGGTCGAAGCGCGACAGGATCTCCTGGCCGCGGTAGATCAGCGTCGTCTCGACGCCGAGGCCGTGGAAGATATTGGCGAATTCCACCGCGATGTAGCCGCCGCCGGCAATCAGGATGGCCTTCGGCAGTTCATCGAGATGAAAGGCCTCGTTGGAGCTGATGCAGAGTTCGTGGCCGGGCAGCGCCGCATGCGGGTTGGGCGCCCCGCCGACGGCGATCAGGATGTGCCTGGCGGTGACGGTCTGCCCCGTGGCCTTGATGAGCACGGAATTGGGTCCGGTGAGTTCGGCGCGCGAGGCGATGATTTCTGCGCCGGCATTCTCCAGCCCGCGGCGGTAGAGCCCCTCAAGCCGGTCGATCTCGCGGTCCTTGTTGGCAATCAGCGTCGGCCAGTCGAAGGCGCTCTCGCCCACGCTCCAGCCAAAGCCGCGGCTGTCCTCGAAATGCTCGGAGAATTGCGAGGCGTAGACCAGCAGCTTCTTGGGCACGCAGCCGCGGATGACGCAGGTGCCGCCGAAGCGGTATTCCTCGGCGATCGCCACCTTCTTGCCGAGGCCCGCGGCGAGCCGTGCCGAGCGCACCCCGCCGGAACCGCCGCCGATGACGAACAGGTCATAATCGAATTCGGTCATGGCGAAAATCCTTCTCGCGGGGTTCGGCGCGACGGATGCGCCAGGGCGGTTTGGCGCAGACCGGAGAACCCGGGCGGCGGCCGTCCTATTTAGCCATGCGGGCGCAAAATAAAAGCCCAGAACCGGTCCGGGCTTTCAAAGGGGCCACACACTTGCGTGATGGCGGGCAGGATCGGACCCAACCGGGGACAGATGTCCGCGGGCCCGCACGTGCCTCGATCAGGGCTTGGGCGCTGGCGTCGATTCGTCGGTGACCTTCGGGCGCGCGCCGATCTTTTCCTGCAGCGCCGTGTTGACGTTCTGGGCCAGGTCGCGGGCAATGCCGGACGACCAGATCTCGGCCGACTTGATCAGTTCGCGCGTCACCAGCGGTCCATTGTCGATGAGCTTCCTGCCGGGACCGGAATTGTAGAAATCGGAGATGGCCGTCAGCTCTTCCTGGGTGAAGGCCTTGGCGTAGATCTGCGCGGCCTCCCTTTCGAGATCGGCGCGGCGGGGAACGATCTTCAGCGCCTCTTCATCGATGGTGACGCTGATGATTTCCTGCAGGTCGGCATTGGAGCGAATCAGCTCGGTCTTGAGCTGCTCGGCGGCGACCGGAATGACCGCGTCGAACTGATCGGTAGACTGGAGCGCGCTGATGGCGGCGCGGGCCGCGGCGATGTGTTCCGGGCTGAGATCCTGCGCGCGCGCCGAGTGGCCCGCAATGACGAGGCTAGAGGCCACGATCAACCCCGCGCCGAAACGCTTGAGACCGGTGAAATTAGTCATGTCGGTTTCACTCCTGTTTGTTCTTGGCCAGCAGGGTCCGCGCGCCATGTTCCGAAGCGATGATCGCGGCATCCGCCATGTTGAGAAATAGTCCGTGTTCGACCACACCGGGGATCGCGGCAAGCCCGTTTGCGAGGGCTTCTGCATCCGGAATGCGGCCAAAAGATGCATCAAGGATGAAATGTCCGCCGTCGGTGAGATAGGCGCCGTCCTTGTCGGGACGCTGCACAAGGTCGCCGCTGAGGCCCAGCCGCGAAGCCAGCCGCTCGACGGCGATCCGGGTCGCGGCCAGCCCGAAGGGCGCCACCTCGATGGGCAGCGGGAAGCGGCCGAGCGTGTCGACCAGCTTGCTTTCGTCGGCGATCACGATCATTCGCGCCGAGGCCGCGGCCACGATCTTCTCGCGCAGCAGCGCGCCGCCGCCGCCCTTGATCAGGCCGAGCGAGGCGTCGACCTCGTCGGCGCCGTCGATGGTCAGGTCAAGCTCGGGAAGATCGTCGAGCGAATAGAGCGGCACGCCCAGTTCGACGCAGAGCCGCGCCGTGCGCTCCGAGGTCGGCACGCCCTGGATCTGGAACCCGTCGGCGACCTTCTCGGCCAGCAGGCGGACGAACTCGTCCGCGGTCGATCCGGTTCCGATGCCGAGCCGCATCCCGTTCTCGACATGGCCGAGGGCTGCCTGGGCTGCGGCGATTTTGAGTTGGCGGGCGTCCATGCCAGCGTCCATCCTTGTTGCTACCGGTCCGCCTGTTAGCATGGAAGATGCGGCAGGCAAAGCCCGCGCGCAGCCCTCGATGCCCGGGAAATGAGCAGTGCAGGCCACTGGGGGTAGAGCCGCGTCCCGATTGCGCATGTCCGCCATTGCCTGCCTTGAAATCAGGCGCTACTGAGCCAGCGAGCCCACCCGCCGCCACCATCCCCGCCCGGAGCCCGCATGACCTCTCCCCTGGTAATCTTCGACCTCGACGGCACGCTGATCGACACCGCCCCTGACCTGATGGCGAGCCTCAATCACGTGATGGATCTGAACGGGCTGTCGCATGTGGCCTTCGAGGACATGACCTGGCTGGTCGGCCAGGGCGCCAAGGTGATGATCGAGCGGGCCTGGGCGCATCACGGCCACCCCTCCTCGCCCGAACAGCTCGAAAGTGCCTTCGACGCATTCCTCGTCCACTACGCCGCCGGAATGCCGGGGCGGTCCCTGCCCTATCCCGGCCTGATGGCGGCCATGGACCGGCTCGAGGCGGCGGGCATGAAGCTCGCGGTCTGCACCAACAAGACCGAGGCCTTGGCGCTGCGCCTGCTCGACAGCCTGGAGCTGACCGCCAGGTTTGCCGCCATCACCGGCGGCGACACGTTCAAGGTCAAGAAGCCCCATGGCGACCATATCCTCGGCACCATCGCCATGGCCGGATGCAGTCCCGCCCGTGCGGTGATGATCGGCGACAGCATCAACGACATCCTGGCGGCCCAGAACGCCAAGGTGCCCGCGATCGCCGTTCCCTTCGGCTATTCCGACAAGCCGGTGGCGGAGTTCAGCCCGGATCTCGTCATCGCCCATTTCGACGAGCTCGACGCGGCGATGGTGGAGCAGCTGATCGCAAATTTCGCCCCGGCGCGCTGACCCGACGGTGCGCGCGCGCCAAGATCGCCAATCTGACGCTTGACGCCTGCCCCGCGCAGCGCTTATACCGCCGCAGAACCGTTCGCACCGCACCTCGCGGGGCTCAGCGACGGGCGCGTAGCTCAGCGGGAGAGCACTGCATTCACACTGCAGGGGTCACAGGTTCAATCCCTGTCGCGCCCACCATTCTTTGTGAAGACTTTGATCCGGTTACACGGCCTGCTAGTCCTGCAGTTCCCAGCAGTCGTTCACGGTGCCGGGGCCGTCCGGATTGCGATTCCCTGCGCACATCATCACGCGGCCATTGAGCGAAAAGACCGCAGGCCAATGGCGTGGGGAGTAGGAAAGGGGCTTCAGCCTGGGGTCGATGTACTTGCTGGCAGATTCGGGGTTCGCCAGATATAGCGCTGTGGTTGTCAGGCGCTCGCACGCCATGACGGTCGTGCATCTCCACACACCGTCGTGATTGGTTGCCGCCATGTTGTTGTAGCCGCCGACCATGTAAAAATTTCCACCGCTCGAGACGCCCTGCGGCCAGAGCCGCGCCGCCCAAGGCGCGTCGTATTCGGTCCATGTCCCGTTGATCGGATCATCGGTTCGCCAGACCTTGTTGACCGACGTCCTGTCTGCATACCCAAGCTCAGGCATGGGATCCGCGCCTGGTTTCGAACCGCCAAAAACAAAAATGTACCCGTCGTGCTTGATCGCAGAGTAGTTTCTGAGCACGCCGGTCCAGGGGACCGAAGCCACCTCCCATGTTACTCCGTCTGCGGTATGGCGTATCTTATCGTCAAGGAACAAGAACATCCTGCCATTGAAATCGCCGACCAGAGAGGCCTCGATCAGCGAGTCCGCAAATTGCGTCGTTGCAACAGCCGTCCATGTCGTCATGTTTACCGATGTCCGGATCTTGTCGGAGCCGACCGCAAACAGCTTGTCATCATGAACAGTGAGGGGGGTGTAGACCGGATAAGGCGTGGTGGCGAGCGCAAGATTGAAGCGGAACCCGTCACCGGACCAGTACAGGTCCTGCAGCGCAGTTCCTCCATATTGATAGCCACCACTCAGGATGACGCGGCCTCTGTATACAACGACCCTGGATGTATCCCTGTGAGGAAACCCCGGCGATATGGCCGCTCCCTCCCGGGACTTCTGAACCCAAGTCGCTGTTGCAGCCGCTCCCGTCTGGATGAGGAAAATCTGAAGGAGCAGAACCAGCGCAGTCTGTGCGAAGAATTTTACCACACCTGCACACTGACCATCTCCGGCCCCAGGTCAACATCTTTCGCGCCCTTCACTCGCCTTTCTGAGAACAGTGTTCGTCGAACATCTGCGGCTCATGACACTGAGCCGAGCAATGGTGATGCCGTCGGAGGGAGTTCCTTATCCACGGTCACTGTGCTTTCCCAAGTCGATAAACCGATAGATGGATTGCACTGCAAGATCGCGCGGCTGCACGTCATCAGGGCCATCTTGGCACGCACCACCGCCGAAGACGGTGACGAGCTTCATGGACCCACTTGGCGGGACCAGCCAAACCCTTCCACCTGCGGGCAAAACCAGCGCCTGCGCCAGGCAGGCTCGCGTCTTTTTGTGCGGACCGGAGTTGGAGCCGGCTAATCTCTTCTCTATTGCGCAAACCTGTAAAATAAGGTTGGATCGGATCGAGCGAAGCCATCGCCGCGACTGTCATCCAGCCGTCATGAACGGAGCATAGGTGATCGGGCTGCGGTGACAAAATCACCAAATGGCCGCTCAGAGCGGGAAGCAAACAACCGCTTCGGCGGAAAACAGGAGCGTTCAAGATGTCGAGACTTCAAAAGCTTGGCGTGGTGCTGGCCACGACCACAGCCTTCACGATGAATTTTGCCGGTGCAGCCTTCAGCCAGAACATGGATGAACTGGTCGCAGCCGCCAAGGCCGAAGGCATGCTGACCACCATCGCGCTGCCGCACAGCTGGTGCGGCTATGGCGACGTGATCGCCGGCTTCAAGGCGAAATACCCCGAAATCACCGTCAATGAGCTCAACCCCGACGCCGGCTCCGCCGACGAAGTGGAAGCCATCAAGGCCAACAAGGACAACAAGGGCCCGCAGGCGCCGGACGTCGTCGACGTCGGCCTCGCCTTCGGTCCGCAGATGAAGGCCGAAGGCCTGCTGCAGCCCTACAAGGTCTCCACCTGGGACGAAATTCCGGACACCATCAAGGATGCCGAAGGTTACTGGTACGGCGACTATTACGGCGTGATGTCGTTCCTGGTGAACAAGGACCTGGTGGCCAACACTCCGTCCGACTGGTCCGACCTGCTGAAGCCGGAATATGCCGGACAGGTGGCGCTCGCCGGTGACCCGCGCGCCTCCAACCAGGCGATCCTGGCAACCCTGGCTGCTGGTCTTGCCAACGGCGGCGCTGCCGGCAAGGAAGCCGGCGAAAAGGGTCTCGAGTTCTTCGCCGAACTCAACAAGGCCGGCAACTTCGTCCCCGTGATCGGCAAGGCCGGCACGCTGGCGCAGGGTGCAACCCCGATCGTCGCAATGTGGGACTACAACGCGCTGTCCGCCAAGGACACGCTGGCCGGCAACCCGCCGGTCGAGGTCGTGGTTCCGGCATCGGGCGTCCTCGCCGGCGTCTATGTGCAGGGCATCTCCGCCTACGCACCGCACCCCAACGCCGCCAAGCTGTGGATGGAGTATCTCTACTCCGACGAAGGCCAGCTCGGCTGGCTCAAGGGCTACTGCCACCCTGCCCGCTTCAACGCCATGGTCAAGGACGGCAAGATCCCGCAGGACCTGCTCGACGCGCTGCCGCCGGCTGAATCCTACGAGAAGGCCTACTTCCCGACACTGGAAGAAGTCGACGCCAACAAGGCAGCCGTGGTTGCCGGTTGGGACGCCGTCGTCGGCGCCAACGTTCAGTAAGGCTTACGCCTGACATGCCGCCCCGCGCCCGCCGCGGGGCGGATCTCGTTTCCGCTCCTTTGATTGTGGCCAGATGACGCCCCTGCCAAGCCCACCTCCCGCCGCCATACGGCGCGTTCCCTTCAAGGACCGGCTGCCGCTGCACTGGCTGGGCATCGCGCCGTTTCTGGTGTTTGTCACCCTGTTCCTGATCCTGCCGACCATGTACATCGTCGTGGGCGCGTTCCGGTCCGTCGACGGTGGCTTCACCTTCGACAATGTGATCGGCCTCAACACCGCCTCGATCCGCTCCGCCTACTGGATTTCGATCAAGATCTCGCTGGCCTCGGCCTCGCTCGGCTGCCTGATCGGATTTTGCATGGCGGCCGCGATCACGCTCGGCGGACTGCCGAAATTCGTGCGCGGGCCGCTGCTGACCTTTTCCGGCGTGGCCTCCAACTTCGCCGGCGTGCCGCTGGCCTTCGCCTTTCTCGCCACGCTGGGCCCGATCGGGCTGGTGACGGTGTTCCTCAAGACCAATTTCGGCCTTGATCTCAGGATGATGGGCTTCAACATCCTCAGCTTCTGGGGCCTGACGATCACCTATCTGTTCTTCCAGATCCCGCTGATGATCCTGATCATCACGCCGGCGCTTGACGGGCTGAAGCGCGAATGGCGCGAGGCCTCGGAAATTCTCGGCGCGACCGGGCCGCAATACTGGCGGATGGTGGCGTTCCCGATCCTGTTTCCGGCGATTCTCGGCACCATGGCGCTCCTGTTCGCCAATTCCTTCGGCGCCGTGGCGACCGCCATCGCGCTGACCGGATCGTCGCTCAACATCGTGCCGATCCTCTTGTTCGCGCAGATCCGCGGCGATGTGCTGGGCGATCCGCATCTGGGCTATGCGCTGGCCTTCGGCATGATCGTCGTCACCGGCGTCGCCAACACCATCTACATCGTGCTGAGAGCGCGCTCGGAGAGGTGGCAGAAATGATGCGCCTGTCAGCCTGGGCGGCGCTCATATTCGGGATGCTCTATTTCATCCTGCCGCTTGTCGGCATGGCGGAATTCTCGCTCAAAATGCGGCGCGGGGTCTATTCGCTTGATGCCTATGCGAAGGTGCTGGCCGATCCGCGGTTCCAGGAGACCTTCAGCTATTCGGTGATGATGGCGGTGTTCACCATCCTGTTCGGCGTGCTGCTGGTGGTGCCGACCGCCTACTGGGTCCGCCTCAAGCTGCCGCGGGCCCGCCCCTATGTCGAGTTCATCACCCTGCTGCCGCTGGTGATCCCCGCCATCGTCGTCGTGTTCGGCTATATCAGGCTCTACAACACATCGAGCTGGCTGCCGCTGACCGGCACGGTGACGGGCACCAATATCCTCTTGATGTTCGGCTATGCGACCCTGTCGCTGCCCTACATGTACCGCGCCGTCGACACCGGCCTGCGCACCATCGACGTGACCACGCTCACCGAAGCCGCGCAGTCGCTCGGCGCCGGCTGGATGACGATCCTGGGCCGGCTGATCCTGCCCAATGTCCTGGTCGCGGTGCTGTCGGGCGCCTTCGTGACGCTCGCCATCGTCATCGGCGAGTTCACCATGGCGGCCCTGCTCAACCGTCCCGCCTTCGGACCCTACATGCAGCTGCTCGGCGCCAACCGCGCCTATGAGCCGGCGGCGCTCGCGGTGATCGCCTTCGCCATCACCTGGGCCTGCATGGGCCTCATCCAGCTTGTCGCGCGTCTTGCGCCCAAACCAGCACTTCCGGTGAAAGACTGATGACCGAAGCTCCCTATCTCTCCATCGACGGCATTTCCAAATCCTTCGGCGCGATGCAGGTCGTGCGCGACGCCGACATCGCCGTCAAGCGCGGCGAATTCGTCTCCTTTCTCGGGCCGTCGGGCTGCGGCAAGACAACCATCCTGAGGATGGTGGCGGGTTTCGAGACACCGAGCACCGGCTCGATCAGCATCGACGGCCGCGACATCACCTATCTCAAGCCGAGCCAGCGCAAGATCGGCATGGTGTTCCAGTCCTATGCGCTGTTCCCCAACCTGACGGTGGCCGGCAATATCGGCTTTGGCCTGAGGGTGGCGGGGGTCGGCCGCGCCGCGATCGATGAGCGCGTGGCCGAAATGCTGGCGCTGATCAAGCTGCCGCAACTGGCCGACCGCTTTCCCTGGCAGCTCTCCGGTGGCCAGCAGCAGCGCGTGGCGCTTGCCCGGGCGATCGCGCCCCGCCCCACCGTGCTGCTGCTTGATGAGCCGCTGTCGGCGCTCGACGCCAAGATCCGCGTCTCGCTGCGCGAGGAAATCCGCGGCATCCAGCAGGAGCTTGGCATCACCACGATCTTCGTCACCCACGACCAGGAGGAGGCCCTGTCGATGTCGGACCGGGTGATGGTGATGAACCAGGGCCGGATCGAGCAGATCGGCACGCCGGCGGAAATCTACAATCATCCGAGCACGACCTTCGTTGCCGCCTTTGTCGGCACCTTGAGCCAGCTTGACGCCACAGTGACCGATGTTTCGCGCGGCGAAGCGCGCGTCGGCTCGACCACCATTGCCGGCCTCGGGCTGCCGCAGGGCGCCAAGACCGGCGACACGCTGCGGCTGGCGCTCCGGCCCGAATCGCTCAGATACGACCGCCGCGACGGCGACCAGACGCTGGAGGCGCGCATCCTGTCGGTGCATTTCCTGGGCGCCGTCATTCGCATCAAGCTCGCCATCGGCGATGTGGCCCTCTCGCTCGACACTTTCAACGACCCGACGCGGCCGCCGCCCGTCGCCGGCGAGACGATCCAGATCCACTTCGCCCCGCAGACCGTGCTGGCCCTGACCGACTGATCCCGGCGCCTCGCCTCAGCCCGACTGACGTCTGGCTTCAGTCAGGCGGCTCGACAGGAGATCGCCGGTTTCCGACAGGATCGGATAGGCGACCATCGAGAAGGAGGCGTTGATCTGCTTCAGCGCCCGCAGCGTTTCCTGGTGGATGTTGGTCGTCTCGATGCTTTCCTTCAGTCCCTCGCGAAGCCGATCGAGGTGGTTGCGCTGCAGTTTCTGCTCGATGGCGCGGATGTGATCCTTTTCCGCCACGAGTTCCCGCGCGTCATCGGGATTCTGAGTCATCATGATGTTGAGAGCCAGTTGCACATTGGCGAGCACCCGGTCGTGGAGATCGCAGATTTCCCGCCAGCCGGTGGTCGAGAACGCCAACCCGTCGGTATCCAGGCGCCGGGCAAGCCCCATCATGTTGCCTTCGAGAAATTCGCCCGCGGCCTCGAGATGGGCCGCCAGCGTCGCCAGTTCCATCGATTTCCGTCTGGACTGCTCGGTCAGTTCCCCGCGGTTGAGCCCGGCCAGATAGAGCTTGATGTTGAAATGCATCTTGCGGACGGCTGTCTGGCTGCCGGTGATCGCGCTGGCGGCGTCATCGTCCCAGGTGGCATAGAGGCGGATGGTCGACCGCAGCATCGCCTCGACCATTTCCCCCATGCGCAGGATCTCGCGCGCGGCGCAGGACAGGGCCCGCTCCGGGGTGGCGAGCGCCGCGGGGTCGAGCGCCGTCAGCGTGCCCAGCGCCGCCGCCGCCACCGGTGTGGGCTGCATCAGCTTTTCAGCGAGCCCGGCCACGAGACCCGTGACCGGCAGGATGAGCAGCGCCAGCCCGAGATTGAAGGCCAGGTGCAGGTTGATGACCTGCCGCGCCCCGGTGCCTCCCAGGAGATCGAGCGGCGGAGCGAACAGCGCGATGAGCAGCAGGACCAGCATGGCCCCGCCGCCGCGCAGCACCAGATTGGAGACGATCATCCGCCGCGCTTCCAGCGGGGCGTTGAGCGTGAGGTAATAGGCGATCAGCGCGCCGCCCAGATTGGCGCCCAGCACCATCGCAACCGCCGCATTGGTCGGCAGCAGCCCCTGAAGCACGAGCGTGACGAACAGCAGCACCGCGGCGACGCTGGAATGCACCATCCAGGCGAAGGCGGCGCCGATCAGGAACGACGTCAGCCGGTCCTGGCCCAGATACTGCATCACTCTTATGGCGGCTTCGCTGTCGACCAGCGGGGCCGTGGTGACACGGATCATGTCGAGCGAGACGAAGATCAGGCCGAGTCCGATCAGGATCCGCCCGGTCTGCCGGCTGCGCTTGTTGCGGCCCTGCAGGAACAGGCCGGTGCCGGCGAGAAGCAGGACCGGAATGATAAACTCGAACCTGACCAGCAGGAACTGCGCGACCAGCGCCGAGCCGACATCGGCGCCCAGCAGGATGGCGAGCCCGAGCGACAACGCGATGGTTCCCCCCGACGCGAAATTGCTCACCAGGATCGCCACGGCGGTCGAACTCTGAAGCATCACCGCGACGACCAGCCCGGTGCAGGCCGCCAGGATCCGGTTGTCCGCCGATCGCCTGAGCCACAGCCTCAGCTCGATCGAGAACGCCCGCTCCACCCCGGTTCGCACCAGGCGGACGGACCAGATCAGCAGCGCCGCAGCGCCCGCAATATGCAGCAGAAACAAAAAGACATTCGCTTCGGTCAAGTGACGTATCCCCGTTGCGTCGTGCCTGCATGACGCGTCCAGTGTGCAGTCCGGACACATACCACAGCTGCAGAGCCAGACTGTCATAAAGCTGTCATATAACGGCAAGTCGCGGCATGTCTTTTGCGACAGAAACGCGACTGTCCGCGCGACCCGGCCGCTCTGGTCCGAAGACGATGCGGCGACAACCGCCGGTCCCTGCCCCATTGATCAAGCTCAATGCGGACAGGACGCGGAAAATCATATAAGAGACTGAATCCGTGGCTCTCCTGCGATCTTCCGCGTCCATGCGCGGCATCGCCGTCACGTTTTCCATGCGCAATGCCGGAGCGAACTGAATGAAAAATCCCTATGAGATCCTCGGCGTCAAGCAGACGGCGACCGATCAGGAGATCAAGGCCGCCTTCAAGACGCTGGCCAAGAAGCATCATCCGGACCTGCATCCCGACGACAAGGCCGCCGAGGCCCGCTTCAAGGAGATCTCCGGCGCCCATGAGTTCCTCAAGGACAAGGAGCGCCGCCGCCGCTTCGACGCGGGCGAGATCGACGCCTCGGGCGCGGAAAAACAGCAGCAGCGCTATTACCGGGATTACGCGGGCCCCGCCGGCGCCCATGCAGCTCAGGACGGGTTTGCCGGCAATGACGATCTCGAGGATTTCTTCGCCCGCGCCTTTGGTGGCGGCGCCGGTTCCAGGCGCGCTTCCATGAAGGCGCGCGGCCAGGATGTGAGCTACACATTGCGCGTGGCGTTCCGGCTGGCCGCCCGCGGCGGCGTGCAGAAACTGCAATTGCCCGACGGCAAGACGCTGAACGTCACCATCCCCGAAGGCGCCGAGGACCGGCAGACGTTGAGGCTCAAGGGCCAGGGCGGACCGGGGTTCAATGGCGGGCCCAACGGCGACGCCTTTATCGAGCTGCATATCGAGCCCGACGCGCATTTCGTCCGCAAGGACGACAATGTCCATCTCGAGGTGCCGGTGACGCTCAAGGAAGCCGTTCTGGGCGCCAAGATCGAGGTGCCGACGCTCACCGGGCCGGTGAGCCTGACCATTCCCAAAGGCTCCAACGCCGGCACCAGGCTCCGGCTCAAGGACCGCGGCATCCGGAACGCCAAGACCGGCGATCGCGGGCACCTCTATGTCACCCTCAAGGTGGTGCTGCCCGAGGGCGACGAACCCGAGCTTTCGGCCTTCCTCGAGGGCTGGACGCCCAAGCACGCGCAAAATCCCCGCAAGGAGATGCTGTCATGAAAAATCTCGACGAGGTGATCGCAATCGTTCCCGGGCTCAGCCGCACCGACCTGGACCGCTGGATCCAGGCCGCCCTGATCGAGGCGGACCAGGACGCCGACCGCCCGGCCCTGAACGAGACCCAAGTGGCCCGGGTGCGGCTCGTCTGCAGCCTGCGCTACGACATGGAGGTGGAGGAGGAGACGCTGCCGGTGGTGCTCGACCTCATCGACCAGCTGCACGCCGCCCGCGCCCGGCTGCACCGGCTGAGCCAGGCGGTGCTGGCCCAGGACGAGGAAGTCAGGGCCGCGGTGCTGGAGATCATGGCCGAGACCCGCCGCGGGCGCTGAACCTCAACCGCAGATCTCGAACAGGCCCGCAGCGCCCATGCCGCCGCCCACGCACATGGAGACAACGGCGAGTTTTGCGCCGCGGCGGCGGCCTTCGATGAGGATGTGGCCGGCCATGCGGGCGCCGCTCATGCCGTAGGGATGGCCGATGGAAATCGCCCCGCCATTGACGTTCAGTTTTTCGGGATCGATGCCGAGCGTGTCACGGCAATAGAGCAACTGCGAGGCGAAGGCCTCGTTGATTTCCCAAAGGTCGATGTCCTGTATCCTGAGCCCGTGGCGGGCGAGCAGGCGCGGGATGGCCAGGGCCGGGCCGATGCCCATTTCCTCGGCCGCGCAGCCGGCCACCGCCATGCCGCGAAAGATGCCGAGCGGCGAGAGGTTGCGCCGTGCGGCCTCCTGCCCCGACATGACGATCAGCGCCGAGGCGCCGTCAGAGAGCTGGCTGGCATTGCCGGCGGTCACCACCTTGCCCTCGCCCCGAACCGGCTGAAGCGACTGGAGCGCTTCGAGCGTGGTGCCAGGCCGGTTGCATTCGTCGCGGGTGAGCGTCACCGCCTCTTCCGAGACGACACCACTCGCCTTGTCGGTCACGGATTTGACCGCGTCCATCGGCACGATCTCGGCGTCGAAGCGGCCTGCCGCCTGTGCGGCCGCCGTGCGGGTCTGGCTTTCGAAGGCATAGAGATCCTGCGCGTCACGGCTCACGCCATAGCGCGCGGCAACCAGTTCGGCGGTGTCGAGCATGCTCATGTAGTAGCTGTCGGGCACGGAGGCGACTCGGTAGGCGTGTGCATTCCAGTTCGCGTTCTGCACCAGCGAGATGCTCTCCACCCCGCCCGCCATGGCGATGTCGACGCCCTCCTGCCTGACCTGCCAGGCGGCATTGGCGATGGCCGACAGCCCGGAGGCGCATTGGCGGTCGAGGGTGATGGCGGCAACTGAGTCAGGCAGGCCTGCCGCGATCACCGCGTGGCGGGCGGCGTTGACGCCGGCGGTGCCCTGGGTGAGCGCCGAGCCCATGGCAAAATCCTCGATCTCGCCGCCCTCGAGCCCGGCGCGGCTTACCGCGGCGCGGATCGCATGCGCGATCAGCACCGGGGCCTGGGTGACATTGAAGGCGCCGCGATAGGCCTTGCCGATCGGCGTGCGGGCGGTGGAGACGATGACGGCGTCGCGCATGGGATGGTCCTCTTCAGATCTTTTCGAGGCCGCACCAGCGGGCGATGAACAGTGCGGTGGCCTGGGTCACGCGGCGGACGGACTCGAGCTCGACGCGCTCGTTGAAGCCGTGGATGGCTTCGGCGCGGGGGCCGTAGACAAGCGCCGGCGTGTCGGCATAAAGCCCGAAGAAGCGGGCGTCGGTGGTGGCGGTGATGGCGATCTTGTCGAGCGGCCCACCGGTGACGGTGCGATGGGCGCTTTCCAGCGCGGAGATCGCCTGGGCGGCACCCTCGGAGCGGTCCTGCGACAGCGCATAACCTTCCGCGTGAAATCCGTGATAGACGATTGCGGGCGCATTCTCCTTCAGGAACGGATGCGAGCGCGCCGCATCGTGAAGCACCGCCTCGATCTCGCGCCGGGCCTCCCCGATGTCCTGTCCCGGAAACAGGCCCATGCGCACGTCGAACACGCACCAGGCCGGCACCGAGCTGGTCCAGTCGCCGCCCTCGATCTTGCCGATGTTGAGATTGAGTGCGTGATTGTGCCCGGCATAGTCACCATGGCGGCGCTCGGCTGCGTTCCAGCGGTGCTCCATTTCGTGCAGCGCGGCGATCAGCGGGATCGCGGCCTCGATGGCGTTCGAGCCGCTGCCGGCATAGGCGACGTGCACCGGAATGCCCTTCAAGTGCACCTGGAACCAGATCACGCCGACCTGCGCGGTGACCAGCTGCTCGGAAAACGGTTCGGGGATCAGCGCCGCATCGGCGCGGTAGCCGCGCGCGAGACAGGCGAGCGCGCCGTTGCCGGTGCATTCTTCCTCGACCACGGACTGGAGGAACACATGGCCCGCCGGCGCAAGGCCCAGATGGCGGAGCGCATCGAGCGCGAACAGGTTGGAGGCAAGCCCCGCCTTCATGTCGCCGGCGCCGCGGCCATACATCCAGCCGTCCGCGATGCGCGGCGCGTAAGGCGGCGTCTCCCACATGTCGAGCGGCCCTTCGGGCACCACGTCGACATGGCCGTTGAGGATCAGGCTCCGGCCCTGACCAGAAGTCCCGCGCGTGCCTACCACATTGACCGCGTCTTCGTAGTCACCGATCACCGGCGAGAAACCCGGCAGATGGGCGATGTCCGCGACATCGATCCGCCAGCGGTCGACACCGTAGCCGCGCGCGGACAATTCGGCGGCCATGAAGTCCTGCGCCGACTGCTCCTTGCCGCGAGTTGACGCGTGAGAGGTGAGTTCGGCGAGGAACTCGACCTCGCGGTCGAACACGGCATCGACCGCTTTCAGGATCGCTGTCTCGTCTTGCGGGGTGATCATGGTCTTGCTCCTAGAAAGTCGGGATCGATCCCTCGGGAACGATCAGCGCCGCGCCGGTGGCCGCGCGCACCTGGGCCAGGCTCACGCCCTCGGCCAGCTCGACAAGATGCAGCCCGTCCGGCAGGACATCGCAGACCGCCATGTCGGTGTAGATGCGGTTGACACAGCCGACCGCCGTCAGCGGCAGGGTGCAGCGGTCGAGGATCTTGGGATTGCCGTGCTTGTCGGTGTGCGTCGTCAGCACGCCCACGCGGCGGGCCTTCTGCGCGAGCTCGATTGCGCCGCCGACGCCGGCGGCGGACTTGCCCGGAATGATCCAGTTGGCGAGGTCGCCATTGGCCGCCACCTCGAAGGCGCCGAGCAGGGTGAGATCGAGCCGCCCTCCCCGGACAAGCGCGAAGGAGACGGCGCTGTCGAAGAACGCGCCGCCGGGCGCGCAGGTGATGTAGCCGCCGCCCGCGTCGATCAGGTTGCGGTCGGCCTTGCCAGGCGCCGCGAGCCCACCGACCCCGGCGATGCCGTTTTCGGAATGCAGGCAGACCGGGCAGTCGGCGGCAACATAAGCCATCACCTGGGTGGGCAGGCCGATGCCCAGATTGACGGTCATGCCGGGCGTGATGTCGCGCGCGGCGCGGGCGAGCATTCTGTCCTTAGCGCTTGACGACACCGTAGACCTCCATGAGCTCTTGAGGCAAAGCCACCAGGTGATCGACAAAGGGCGCGGGCGTGTGGATCGCGTCCGGATCGATGCCGCCGACGGGCACGATGATCTCGGCCTCGGCGATGGTGCAGTTGGCCGCCATCGCCATCAGCGGATTGAAGTTCCGCGCGGTGGCCGCATAGGTCAGATTGCCGAACGTGTCGGCGCGGGCTGCGTGGACCAGCGCGAAATCGGCCTCGAGCGCCGGCTCGATCAGATAGGTGGCGCCATCCATCTCGACCGTCTGCTTGCCTTGGGCGAGAAGCGTGCCGATGCCGATGTCGCTGACGAAGCCCTTGAGGCCTGCACCGGCCGCACGAATGCGCTCGGCCAGGATCCCCTGGGCCACGAACTCGACCTCGATCTCGCCTGCATTCATCATCCTGACCGCATTGCCGTTGAGCCCGACATGGCTGGTGATCAGCCGCCGGACCATGCCGGCGGACAGCAGCCAGTCGACGCCCATGCCCGGCTCATTGGCGTCGTTCTTGATGAGGGTGAGGTTCTTCGGGCCCTGCCGGACCAGTTCCTGAATCAGTGTGAACGGCGTGCCGGGCACGCCGAAGCCGCCGATCATGACGCAGGCGCCGTCGCGGATCTGCGCGATCACCTCCGTCAGGGACGTGGATTTGTCCAGCAGCGGCATTATCCGGTCACCGGCAGGTTCATCTCGTGGGCCATCGCGTCGAGACATTCGATCAGCGTGCCGATGATCTCACTGACCTGCGCCTGCGTGATGATCAGCGGCGGGCAGACCAGGAAATGATCGCCCTCATGGCCGCCCCGGGTGCGGCGCGAATAGATGATCAGCCCACGCTCGTAAGCCAGATCGACAAGCCGGTTGTAGGCGTTGAGACCCTTGGGCAAGGGCGTCATGGTCTCGCGGTCGGAGACGAGTTCGAAGGCCAGAAGCAGGCCCTTGCCGCGCACGTCGCCGATGAACGGATAGCGGTCCATCAGTTGGGTCAGTTCGGCCTTGAGCAGGTCGCCCATCACCCGGGCATTGTCGACCAGGTTCAGCCGGTCCATCTCCTCGAGGACGGCGCAGCCGGCGGCGCAGGCGAGCGGATTGCCGGCATAGGTGAAGCCGTGCATGAAGCCGCCGGCGTCGAGCACCTTGTCGACGATTTCGTTCTGCGCGACCATCGCGCCGAGCGGCGCATAGCCCGCGGCAAAGCCCTTCGACAGCGCCACGATGTCCGGGATCACGCCCCAGTGTTCCGACGCCACGAAGGCGCCTGTGCGGCCGGCTCCGGTCATCACTTCGTCATAGATCAGCAGGATGCCGAATTCGTCGCAGATTTCGCGGATGCGGCCGTAATAGCTGTCGGGCGCCACCAGCGCGCCGGTGGAGGCGCCGCCGACCGGCTCCATGATGAAGGCGAGTACGGTCTCGGGTCCCTGGGCCAGGATCTCGTCGCGCAGCATGTCGGCATATTTGAGCCCGCGCTCGGCGTCCGACAGATTGTCTCGGTCGAGATAGCACAGCGGCGCAGGGATCTTGGGCATGGGCCGGAACATCGCCTCGAACGGCTTGGTCAGCGGGTCGTAGCCGGTCAATGCCACGGCGCCGAGCGTGCCGCCATGATAGGAGGGAAAGCGCGAGATCACCTTCCAGCGGCTCGCCTCGCCGATCGCCAGCTTGTACTGGCGGGCGAGCTTGATGGTGCTCTCCACCGCCTCCGAGCCGCCCGAGACGAAGAACACCCGGTCGAGCCCCTCGGGCATGCGCTCCGCTGTCATCCGCGCCAGGTTTTCCGCCGCCTCGTTCTGAAAATGCAGCCGGTAGCCGAAGGTGGCCTTGTCCATCTGCGTCTTCATCGCGGCCAGCACATTGGCGTTGGAATGACCGATATTGGACACCATCGCGCCGCTCGAGCCGTCGAGATAGCGCTTTCCGGTGGTGTCATAGAGGTAGATGCCCTCGGACCGGTCGAGCATCGGCCGGGTCAGCCGGGACTGGTAGAAGAGATTGGATTTCAGGTCTGCGCCGCTGGTCTTCACGTTAATTCTGTCCTTTCAGGTGCTTTCGCAGGAAATTCTTGGTGCGGTCATTGGCGGGCGCCTTGAAGATCACCTCCGGCGGGCCCTCCTCGACCACCACGCCCTGGTCCATGAACAGGACCCGGTCGCAGACGTCCTGCGCGAAGCCCATCTCGTGGGTGACGATGATCATGGTCATGTGCTCCTCGGCCAGCTGCTTCATCACCAGATTGACCTCCTCGACCAGTTCCGGGTCAAGCGCCGAGGTGGCCTCGTCGAACAGCATCACCTTGGGCTTCATGGCGAGCGCCCGGGCGATGGCGACGCGCTGCTTCTGCCCGCCCGAAAGCTGGGATGGGTAGTAGTCGATCCGGTCGAGAAGCCCGACTTTGTTCAACTGCTCTACGGCGAGCTGATCGGCCTCGGCCTTGGACAGGCCCTTGAGCATCTTCGGCGCCAGCGTGATGTTGTCGCGCACGTTCAGATGCGGGAACAGGTTGAAGTGCTGGAACACCATGCCGATGTTCTGGCGCACGGCGTTGATATGGGCCTCGTACTGGCGGGTGGGGAGCTTCTTGTTGACCTGCGTGTCCTCGAGCCAGACCTCGCCCGAGGTCAGCGGATCGAGATCGTTGATGGCGCGCAGCAGCGTCGACTTGCCCGAGCCGGACGGGCCGATGATGGCGACGATCTGGCCGCGCTTCACCTGCAGGCTGATGTCTTTGAGCACCTCGAGCGAGCCGTAGCTCTTGGCCGCGTTCCTTATGTCGATGATGGGTCTGTCGGTCATGGGTCTCTCCGGGCCTCAGCGGGCGATCTGGATCCGCCGCTCGATGCGGCGCAGTCCGGCCTCGAGGCCAAGGTTGATGACATAGTAGCAGGCAGCCGCCGCCACATAGAACTCGAACGGCCGGAAGGTGCGCGAGATCGCCATCTGCGACGAGAGCGTGAGTTCCGCGACCCCGATCACGGAGACCAGCGCCGAATCCTTCAGAAGCGCGATCATGTTGTTGCCGATCGGCGGGATCACCGAGCGGACCGCCTGCGGCACGATGATCTTGCGCAGGGCCTGGATGCGGCTCAGCCCCAGCGTGCGGGCGGCCTCGTACTGGCCCGTGTCGACGGCGCGGATGCCCGACTGGATGATGTCGGAATTGTAGACCGTGTAGTGCAGCCCCAGGCCGATGACGCCCGCAACGAAGGCCGGCAGGTCGATGCCGATCTGGATCAGGCCGAAATAGATCAGGAACAGTTGCAGGAGCAGCGGCGTGCCCATGAACAGCCAGGCAAACAGCCGGAACGGAAGCTTGATGAAGAGCGGCGCATAGAGCGCGATGACGGCAAACAGGATGCCGCCGAAGAAGCTCAGAACCGCGGCACTCGCCGTGATCGCGATTGTCCACAGCGCGCCGGTCAACAGTGCTGCGGCGAAGGGCGGCACGACGGAAAAATCAAGACCCATGACAGCCTCCGGACCTGGTCAACAGCACTGTCATTTGAGCGCCACGCGGCGGTCGAGCCAGTTCACGCCGAGCCCTGTGACATAGATGATGGCCATGTAGATGGCGCCGGCCAGGAAGAACATCTCGAACGGCTTGTAGGTCGAGCCGATATAGCGCTGCGCGGTGTAGGTGAGCTCGACCACCGAGATCGCCGCCACCAGCGCCGTGCCCTTGATCAGCGCGTTGATGTTGACGCCCAATGGCCGGACCATCAGCCGGAGCGCCTGCGGCAGGGTGACGGAGCGGAAGGTCTCGAAGCGGCTCAGCCCCAGCGTGCGCGCCGCCTCGGTCTGGCCGCGGTCGACCGCGATGATGGCGCCGCGCATGGTCTCGGTCATGTAGGCGCCGATGTTGAAGCCGAGCGCGAGCACGCCCGCCTCGAAGGCCTCGAGCTGGATGCCCACCTGCGGGCCGCCGAAATAGAGGATGAAGACCTGGATCAGCGCCGGCGTGCCACGGATGACGCTGACATAGGTGGCGCCCGCAAGCCGGAGCGCCGAAGAGCGCGACAGCCTGGCCGCGGCCCCGAGCGCGCCGCAGGCGAGCCCCAGCAGGCATGACAGCACCGACAGCTGGATGGTCACCCACGCCGCCTTGAGGAAGAACGGAAAGACGCGAATCATCAGGTCTGTGTCCAAAGCGCGTCTCCTCCCCGTTTGGCCGCGATACCGCTCAAGGCTCAGTGATGGTCTTTGCGCGGCAAGAGCGGCAGCGCACGGATCTCGCGCACCAGCTCGACGGTCGCGTTGATGGCGGCGTCGAGGAACAGCTTGCCGTTCTCGGCCGTTGCCACCGTCGGGTCGCCCATGGTGCCGTCCTCGGAGACAGACGACCACCAGCGCATCAGCATGGCCTTGCCGCCGCTGCCGGCGAGATCGAGATTGAAGAACTTGGAGCCCGGATTGTGGGCGATCTGCCTGGTGGCCTTCGAAAGGTCGACGAGATCGGGATGCAGGTGCATGTAGATCGCCGCCTCGAACTCGCAGGCGTGCGCAATGCCGCCGGTTTCCGATTTGCGGATCTCGTTGATCTCCTTGGAGATCAGGTTCCAGTAGGAACACGAGACGCACAGCACTTCGGACTGGATGACGGTCTTGCGTGCGGCGAGATCAAGAACCGGATGGTTCGAGCCGTGCGAATTCAGCAGCAGGATCCGGCGGAAGCCGTGATGGGCGAGCGACTTGGTGACGTCGGTGATGAACGAGATCAGGGTCTCGGGCTCGATCCAGATGACGCCCGGGAAATCCTTGTGATGCTCGTTGAAACCATAGGGAATGGGCGGCATGACCAGGATGTCCTCAGGCGCGAGCTTCGCCGCGCCTTGCGCCACCGCCATGCCCAGCACCGTGTCGGTGTCGAGCGGCATGTGGTTGCCGTGGTCCTCGGTGGCCGAGACCGAGAGAATGACCACACGATCCTTGTCCGCATCGCGGACTTCTTCGACAGTCAACTGGCCGTAATTCGTCTTCATCGCGTCTCATCCTCGCGGGCCTGCATGCCGCAGGCAATCCTACCTTGAAAAAAGCCCCCCGCGCAGGGACCTGACCGCCGCGCGAGGGGAGAAATTCCTACGAGATCAGCGGATGTCGCCGCCGACCCATTCATTGGCGATTTCGACATAGGTGCCGTCCGCCTGCATCGCATCGAGCGCTTCCTGCATCGCTTTTGCAAGCTCCGGATTGTCCTTGCGGATGGCAATGCCCGCGCCGACGGCCTCGGTCTCGAGATCGCTGAGCGCCACCAGATCGCGGCCGCTTTCCTTGGCGGCGAGGATCACGGCGACCGAGTCGGCGATGATGGCGTCAACGCGGCCGTTCTCGATTTCGAGCAGCAGTTCCGGAAGACCCTTGTAGGTCTTGACCGTGTAGCCCTGCTCGCGCGCCCACTGTTCGTGGGTTTCGCCGAGCGTCACGCCGACGGTGGCGTCCTTGAGCTGGCTCACGCTGGTGATCGGCGAGCCGGCCTTGGTGAAGACCGCGCGCTTGGTGGTGTAGTAGGGGCCGACGAAATCGACGACCTTGAGGCGTTCCTCGGTGATCGACATGGAGCCGACGATGGCGTCGAACTTGTTGGCGAGGAGCCCGCCGATGATGCCGTCCCAGGCGGTGGTGACGATTTCGGCCTCGAGCCCCATGCGCTTGGCGATCTCGGTGCCGATGGCGGCGTCAAAGCCAACCACTTCGTTCTGCTCGTTGACGAAGTTGAAGGGAGGATAGGCGCCGCTCATGGCGATGCGCATCACGCCCTTTTCCTTGATGGTGGCAAGTTCGTCGGCGGCGACAGGGCCGGACGACAGGAATGCAAACGACCCAGCTGCAAGCACGGTCGCGACGATCTTTGTAAACGCGTTCATGTGACGCCCTTTTCTGTTCCATTGGTGTTCAATGATTTGCCGGACTGCGGCGCGTTGGGAGTGGCCTGCGCATCGGTCCTGAATGATTTTGTCGCATGGCGGTTTACTATGTATCAAACAAATAATATCTATCCCAACTATAGACAGGATTTATGATGCAGCCTTACGAACAGCGGTTCCCCTGGAACCTCGACTGGAACCTGCTCCGCACCTTCATGATCGTCGTCGACCAGAAGGGGCTGACCCGCGCCGCCGAGTTCCTGGGCGTGACCCAGCCGACGATCTCGAGCGCGCTCAAGCGGCTGGAGACGACCGTCGGCGTGTCGCTGGTCGACCGGCGGCCCGGCAATTTCGCCGTGACCCAGGCCGGCCAGGTGCTCTATGCCGAGTGCAACGCGCTGTTTGGCGCGGTCTCGCAGATCCCGGGCCTGATCAACAAGGCCCAGCGGCGCGTCAGCGGCCACATCAACATCGTCATGACCAGCCATGTTGTCTCCGAACATCTCGACCGGGTGCTCTTCGAGTTCAATGCCGACCATCCGGGCGTGACCTATTCGCTGTCGATCGCCGAAAGCTCGGAGGTCATGAACCGGGTCCGGCAGAACCGCGCGACGTTCGGCATCTGCCTGATGCGCGATGCAGATCCGGCGCTGGTGGCCAAGCCGCTGTACCGGGAGCGGTTCGCGCTCTATTGCGGCCCGCGCCACCGGCTCTACGGCAAGACCCAGATCAAGTTGGGCGAGCTTCAGGGCGAGAACTCGGTGTCGTTCCAGACCGAGGTCGAGAGCGGACCGCTGTTCCTGCTGGCCCAGCTTCGGGAACGCGCGCTGCTCAATCCCGAGATCAAGGGCATCTCCGCCAACCTGCCGGAAGTGCGCCGCATGATCGTCGCCGGCATCGGCGTCGGCGCCCTGCCCGTCCATGTCGCGAACCGCGATGTCGAGGCGGGGCTGCTCTGGCCGTTGCCGCCCTATTCCGGGCTTCCCGTCGCCGACATCTTCTTCGTCAAGAACCCGCGCCGGAGCATGAACCCGGCGGAAAGCGTCCTGGTTGCCGCCATCGAGGAGCTGATCGACACCACGCCGATCACCGAGCGCACCTATCCGTGACCGAAAGCCCATGGCCGCGCGGGGCGCTTGGCGCCGCACGAGCCGGCGATTGCCGGATTGTTGCTGAAAACTCAGCCACCCCATCGTTTTTCACAGTGGAACAGCCTAGGCTGATGGAGGGGCGGCACATGGGATGGTTTCGGGATGGCGCATCCCAACCCGCGGTAATTGCCCCGTGGAATTATGTGGGTTATTGTGATTATCAATGGGGCATTTTTGATCAGTTTCGACGTTTTTCCAATTCAGGTGCATCAATGAGCACGCGGGACGCGGCTGTCTTCGAGTTCATCGAGCGGGTCGACGGCCACGACTCGGTCGAGGACCTTCTTGACGACCTCCTGCAGGTCGTGGGCAATTTCGGTTTTCAGCACATGATCTACACCGGCCTGCCCGCGGGCGACGGTTCGATCGCGCCGCTGGTCAAGACCAACCGGTTCCCCGAGGACTGGTGGAACCTCTATGTCGAGGGCGATTACGCCAAGACCGATGCGGTCTGCCAGCAGGTGTTTGCCAAGGTCGAGCCCTTCGTCTGGAACGAGGTGGATCCGCGCTTAACCGCCCGGGAAGGTGCCGCGCGCATCGCCGGCGAGGCCGCCGAGCACGGTCTGGCGGACGGCTACGTCGTGCCGCTGTTTTCCCGCGATGAATGGCTCTCGGTGATGTCCTTCGGCGGCCCGGACAAGCTGATGTTGAGCCCGCGCGACCGCGGCGCGATCAACCTGATGGCGATCTACACCTCCTCGACGATCGAGCGGCGCCAGCGCAGGCAGACCGAGCGCGGCAGGCTGACCGGGCGGGAACGCGAAGTGCTGCTGTGGACTTCGGCCGGCAAGAGCTGCTGGGAGATTTCCGTGATCCTGAACGTGAGCGAGCAGACCGTGCGGTTCCACACCGCCCAGATCCGCGCCAAACTCAACGCCTCCAACACCACTCATGCCGTGGTGCGGGCACTTCAACAAGGCGAGATAACGCTCGGTCAACTGGCGGATCGGCTAGGCGACATCACCTAGCGCGGCCGCCTATCCTTCTCCCCGAAGGCAAGAAGGGGAAAAGGATGATTGAAGCTCACATCGTCAACACCCAGAACCGGGATCTCTACGGCCGCGAATTCGAGGAGTTCCTCCGCCGCCGCCATGAATATTATGCGGTGGCCAACCGCTGGGTGCCGATCAGCGATGACGGCCTGGAGCTCGATCCCTTCGACACGCCGCAGGCGACCTATATGCTCGGCATGCTCGAGGGCCGGGTCGTCACCTCCGCGCGGCTGATGCCGACAAGCCTTCCCAACCTGGTCTCGGAGGAATTCCCGCACATGTGCGAGAATATCGGCCTGCCCCGGCGCAACGACTGGGCCGACTGGACCCGCACCTATGTGCTGCCCGAATACCGCGGCGTCGGCTCGACCGGGATTCTGGGGCAGATGTTCTGCGCGGTGATGGAGTATTGCCTGGAGGAAGGCATCAGCCATGTCGGCGGCGTGCTGCAGCAATATCTGCTCAAGCGCTGGCTCGACATGGGCTGGCATGTCATCCCGGCGGGCCTGCCGCGCGTGCTGTCGGGCGACTGGTGCCTGGTGGCCTATATCGAGGTCGATCAGCGGGCACTGGAAACCGGGCGGATCCACGCCTCGGTCGACCGGCCGCTGCTTGTGCGCAAGGGCGCGCAACGGCCATTCATCGCACCTTCCAAACGTCCCCATAGCGAGGCAAACCCATGAGCGGCAATCCCACCGGCACCGACAAGACACTCGCGCTGCTCAAGATCCAGGGCATGCTCGCCGGCGCCTATGAGCTGTCGCGGCACACCGACAACAAGTTCTTGACCTATCTCATCAAGATGGCGCGCATGGAGCTCAAGGAGAGTTTCAACCCGCCGGGCTCCGCCATCAACCAGCTCGACAATCCCGACAATATCGACCGGATCTGAGCGCGGGTTCCGGCCCTCGTCAGAGGACAGGCCGGAAAACCGCTCCCCGGGCCAACACTTGCAGGCGGTTTTCACCATTCCTTAAAGCCGTGTGCGTAGGGTGGGCCTGCGGGCGTCCTTTTTTTGGAAATGCATGATGCGGGCCCGCGGCGCCGGTTGGATCCTGAGCGATCCCGGCATGGAAGAACCAATTCAGACGGCGTGTCCGGTCATCCGCCCGAAAGGCGTGGACGAGGACGTTCGGCGCGCCGGTCACGGCCAGAACCCGTCTGGTCATCGCGCAAGGAGTGAGATGTGGCAGCCCCGAAAACCAACAAGGCCAAGTCCGCGAATCCCGCAGGCGGCATGATGGGCATGGTGTCGAAGGGTCTCGCCGTCACGGCGACGATTCTGGCGACCCTGTTCTTCGCCGCCATGTTCGATGTCGGGCACATGGGGCTGCTGAGCACGCTTGCCGGCCTGGGCATCGTCCTGGTGCCCTTGTTTGCGCTGCTTGCCATCGCGGCCATGTTCCTCGCGCCCAAATCCGGCGCGGACGAGGCGGCGATCGCCCACACCTTGCAGATCGCCGACCTGCTCGAATTCCAGTCCAAGGCGACCTCGCAGATCCTCACCCTGCAGGGCCAGATCGATTCGCTCTCGGGCCAGGACAATGAAACGCTCAAGGCCCGCAACAAGGAGTTGCAGGCCGAGCTCAACGCCATCCACCAGGCCGAACGCGAGAAGGTCGACGGCCAGATCGAGGCGCTGCGCCAGCGCAACGAGGAACTCGAGGCCCAGATCAAGGCCTGGGCGCTCGAGGCCGTGGGCAAGACCATCAGGGGCGAAGAGCCGCAGCCGATGAAGGCCGCCTGACGGCCGTCCGGAGACCGCATCCCAGGTTCAAGGGTGTTTCAGCACCTCGCGCCTCCCGTTCCCCGCGGAACCGGAGGCGTTTTCATGTTCGCAGCCTCAGTCCAGATCGACCGGCATGCCTGTCGCAAGCGATTTCGCAGCCGCGTCCGCGATCATCTGCGCCTTGAGCCCGTCATGGATCCCCGGCGACGGGGCCGTGCCGGTGGTGAGGCAGGCGATGAAGTGCAGCATCTCGGCGCGGTAGGCGCCGGCATAGCGTTCGAGGAAGAAATGCTGCGCGGGTGCCGTGCGGAAACCGGCGCCATCGGCGAATTCGACATTGTTTTCAGCCACATTGTTGGCCTTGAGAAGCCCCAGCGAGCCGTGCACCTCGGCCCGCTGGTCGTAGCCATAGGTGGCGCGGCGGGAGTTGGAGATCTGGCAGATGCGGCCCGAGGCGGTGGTGAGCACCGCCACCGCGGTGTCGACGTCGCCCGCTTCACCGATCGCCGGATCGACCAGCGCCGAACCGGTGGCGAAGACCCGCACCACCTCCTCGCCGAGCAGGAACCGCGCCATGTCGAAATCATGGATCATCATGTCGCGGAACAGCCCGCCGGAGCTCTTGATGTAGCTGACCGGCGGCGGCGCGGGGTCGCGCGACAGGATGGTGACGAGTTCGACAGTGCCGATGTCGCCGGCCCTGATGCGGGCCTGGAGGCCCGCGAAGCCCGGGTCGAAGCGGCGGTTGAAGCCGGTGAGGAACGGCACGCCCGCGGCCTCGACGATCCCGATCAGCTCGCGGATGCGATCGGCCGACATGTCGACCGGCTTCTCGCAGAAGATCGCCTTGCCGGCCTTGGCACTGATCGCGATCAGATCGAAATGCGTGTCTGTCGGCGTGCCGATGACAACGGCCTGGATCGACGGATCGGCGATGATCGCGTCCGTGGTCATCACCTTGGCGCCGGTCTTGCCGGCGAGCGCCTCGGCGGCGGCGGGAAAGGCGTCGGCGACGGCTGCGACGCGGGCGCCGTCGATGTGCTGGAGGCTCGCGGCGTGGACCTGGCCGATGCGGCCGCAGCCCAGGAGTCCGATGGTGATCATGGGTCACTCTTCCTTTCGTGGCGCGCCGAGCGCGCGGATGATGGTGCGGGCTGCAAGCATCACCGGGTCATGGGTTTCCTTCAGGATCGCCACCCGGTCGAAGCGCGCGGGATCGCGGTTGACCGCCTCGCGCAGCGCCGCACCGAAGGCCATCCTGAGTTCGGTGCCGATGTTGAACTTGCAGATGCTGGAGCTCCTCGCAAGCGCTGCGCGCTGCGCCACGGGGACGCCGGAGCCGCCGTGGATGACCAGCGGCACGGTCGTCAGCGCCTCGATGGCGCGGATGCGGGCCTCGTCGAGCCCGCCTTCACGGTCCTGCTGCAGGTGCACATTGCCGACCGAGATCGCCATGGCGTCGACGCGGGTGTCGCGGGCGAAGCGGGCGGCTTCTTCGGGGTCGGTGCCGGCTGAGCCCTCGCCGCCGGAATAGCCGACAAAGCCGATCTCGCCCTCGCAGGAAATCCCCGCGGCATGGGCCATCTCGGCCACCCTCGCGGTCTCCTCGATGTTCTGCGATAAGGCCTTCCGCGAGCCGTCATACATGAGCGAGGTGAAGCCGCTGTCGAGCGCCTCTTTGCACTCATCCAGCGTATAGCCGTGGTCGAGATGGGCGACGACGGGAACGCTGGCATTCTCGGCCAGATGCCGGAACATTTTACCCAGCACCGGCAGCGGCGTGTGTGCCCGGCAGGACGGCCCCGCCTGCAGGATCAGCGGCGCGCCCTCGGCTTCGGCAGCAGTCACATAGGCGCGCATGTCCTCCCAGCCGAGCGTCACCAGCCCGGCCACGGCGTAACCGTTCTTCAGCGCCGGCTGCAGCACGTCCGCAAGCGTGGCGATGCTCATTTGAACTTGGCCACCATGTCCTTGATCCCGGGGATCGTTTCCATCTGGTAGGCATGGGTGGGCTGGAAATACTGCACGAGCGAGCGCTGGCTCAAGCCACCCAGGATGGTGAAGTAGTACATCTCGTAGCCCGGCAGCACGCAGCAGGGATGGTAGCCCTTGTCGAGGCAGATCGTCGATCCGTCGACGATGTGATAGGCGTCGCCCGGCTTGTTGTCCTCGCGCTGCAGCATCTGCACGCCGGAGCCGTAATTGGGCCGGAAGCGGAAATTGTAGGTCTCGTCGTGACGCGTCTCGTCAGGCAGCCGGTCGGTGTCGTGCTTGTGGCTCGGAAAGCCCGACCAGCCGCCCTGCCCCACGGTGTAGAGCTCGCTCACCAGGAGCCGGCCGACCTTGCCGTGGTGCTTCTGACCGAGGATGTGCTTGATCTTGCGGTGTGTCTTGGTCTCGTCCGAGCCGTATTGCACGACATCGAGCCCGTCGGCGCGGACATCGAAGGGCTCGAGCACGGTGTCGTATCTGGCCCCGGCGACGAAGGTCTCGGTCTCATCCGACACGCAGGTGATGGTCACCCTGGCGCCGACCGGCACATAGACGCCTTCGGGCTCGCCGTCCCAGACATCGATGCCGCGATTGCCCAGCGCCCTGAACGACACGCCTTCGATCTCGACATCGATTGTGCCGGTGGCGGGCACAATGCAGGTCTCGTAGCCCGGCACCCGGTACTCGAAGGCCTGGCCCTTCGTGAGCTTGACGATGTTGAAATAGTTGAGCGGCACGCAGGCGTTGTCGACATCGACGATCGGCCTGTTGGCGTTGTCATAGGGAGCGATATGCATGGTGGGCGGTCCTTTCGGGCAAATGCGGAGGCTCAGACGGGCGTCGGGCCGGGATGGGAGGAGAGGAAGGCCTCGAGTTGGGCCGCGGTCGGCATGGCGGGCGCGCAGCCGGGGCGCGCCACGACGATGGCCGCGCAGGCTGAGCCGCGCAGCACGGCGTCCTCGAGCGCGCGGCCTTCGGAGAGCGCGGCAAGCAGGCCGGCCATGAAACTGTCGCCCGCGCCGGTAGGCTTGAGCGCGGTCACCGGATAGATCCCGGTGCGCAGTTCGCGGCCCTCGGCCAGCGCCACCGCGCCCTTGGGTCCCAGCTTGTAGACCACGATGGCAGCACTGGTGGCGGCGAGGTCACGGGCCTTGTCGAGCCCCCTGTCGAGCCCGCCGGCCATGAAGTCGAATTCCTCGTCATTGCCGACGATGAGATCGGCCATCGCGCCCGCGCGCGACAGCACGTCGGCGGCAATGGCGGCCGACGGCCAGGAATAGGGCCGGTAGTCGATGTCGAAGATCACCGGCAGCCCGGCCTGGCGCGCCAGCTCGAAGGCCCGGAAGGCGGCCGAGCGCGACGGTTCGGCGGCAAACACCGTGCCGGTGGCGATCAGCGCGCCGTAGTTTGCATAGTCGATCGCCTCGACATCCGTGACGCTGAGCTGGAAATCGGCCGCGTTGTTGCGGTAGATGACGCTCTGGTGCTCCTCGACCCGGGTTTCGTACACCGCGAGCGAGGTGCGGCATTCGCCCGTGATCGCCTCCACATGGCTGCGGTCGATGCCGTAGTGGTCGAGCTGGTTCAGGCAATACCAGCCGACCGCATCGTCGGAGACTTTCGTGACAAGTGCTGCCCTGCAGCCGAACTTGACCAGCCCCGCGGCGATGTTGGCGCTCGAACCGCCCATCGCCACCATCATCGAGCTGGCGTCCCGCGTCCGCGTGCCCGGCGGATCGGGGGAGAGATCCATGCCGACCCGGCCGATCACCAGGAAATTCCGTGCCTTGATGCCCTCGAGAAGCCTCATACCCGCCCCTCGGCATTGCCCGCGCGCGCGGCGTCGAGCACTTCGGGATAGGGATAGTTGAGCCCCAGCAGCTGGCGCATGTCGGGGCTCGCCTGATCGATGAACGACTGAGGCAGGGCCGCGGGCATGTTCTCCATGGGCTTGACCCATTTGGGCAGGTACTGGATCAGGATGGCGCTGCGGTCATGCTCCGAACGGTTGGGCATGGCGCAGTGCCAGGTGACGCCGTAAAACAGCGCCACGTCGCCGGGCTCGCCCAGCATCCGCTCGCAGCGCTCGTAGAACCGGTCTTCCGTCGTCGGATAGCGCAGCTCCTTCTGGCTGCCGGGCACGTAAGCGGTGGCGCCGCTCTCCTCGGTGAAGGGATCGAGGATCACCGAGACCTGGGCGTTCATCGGAAACGAGCCGTTGAAGCCCACCGGATGGGTCTCGGGCCGGTGGAAATCCCAGTAGGGATAGTCGACATGCGGCTCCTGCCCCGGCCCGCCCGGCAGGATCCGGTTGGCGGCGATCGAGCCCATGATGAATTCGGTGCCGAGGAACTTGCGCAGGATGTCCATCAGCACCGGATGCGCCGCCATGCGCGAAAACACCTGGCCCTTGGCGAGCAGGTTCCACACCCGGCGCTGAAGATTGATCTTGCCCTCCTGCTCGGCCGCCCCCTGGAAATGCGTGACCTTCTCGGTCTCGTTTTCCGAATGGGCCATCACAATGGCGCGGGCTTCCGCGATGTCCTCGGCCGTAAACAGCCCCGAAATGGCGACGGCGCCGCCGCCATGCAGCATTTCCTCGATGATCGTGGCGGGATCGGCGGTTTCAGCCGTGAAGCGCTTCATCTCAGACCCCCTTGCGCTGTCTGGAGCGGGTCGATTCCCAGTCTTCGTGGGCGGCGGTGACCTTCGGATTGTCCGAGACATGCGGCGTGCCCACCTCCCACCAGGTGTGGCCTTCGGTGGTCCAGCCCTCATAGGCGTCGACCTTCATGACGATCACATGGGTTTTGGCGCTCGCCTTGGCGCGCTTGAACGCCTCGCCGAGTTCGGCCGGGTTGGCCACCGTCTCGGCAATGGCACCCATGGCGGCCGCATGGGCCTCGAAATCCACCGCGAAGGGTTCGGCCACAGTCGGGCAATCGGCGATCAGATTGTTGAAGCTCTCGTTGCCGGTGTTGTTCTGCAGCTTGTTGATGACGGCGAAGCCGCCATTGTCGAGCACCAGGACGATCAGCTTCTTGTTGGTCAGCACCGAGGAATAGATGTCGGAATTCATCAACAGATAGGCGCCGTCGCCCACGAGCACGATAGTGTCCTTATCGGGCTCCCGCTCCGCCTGGGCGATGCGGGCGCCCCAGCCGCCGGCGATCTCGTAGCCCATGCAGGAGAAGCCGAATTCGACATCGACCGTGCCGATGTCGAGCGTGCGCCAGTTGGCGGTGACCTCCGCCGGCAACCCGCCCGAGGCGGTGACCACGCGGTCGCGCGGATCGCACAGCGCGTTGATGACGCCGATGGCCTGGGCATAGGAATTGGGCCGGTTGCCATGGGCCACATTGGCCTCGACATATTTGTCCCAGTCCTTGCGCTCGGCCTGGGCCAGCGTGGTCCAGCCGGTGGGCGCGTGATAGCGGCCGAGGCCCGCGTCGAGCGCCCGGATCGCCACCATTGCGTCGCCCACCACCGGCAGCGACAGGTGCTTGGCCGCATCGTGCCGCGCCGCGTTGACCGAGATGATTTTCGCGTGCCTGTCGAAGGCGGTCCAGGAGCCGGTGGTGAAATCCTGCAGCCGCGTGCCGATGGCGATGATGACATCGGCCTTGGAAGCGATCGTGTTGGCGCTGTCCGACCCGGTGACGCCCACAGGGCCGATGTTGAGCGGATGGTCGTTCAGGAGATTGGCGCGCCCGGCGATGGTCTCGATCACCGGGATCTGGCGGGATTCGGCAAAGGCCGTGAGTTCGGCCACGGCGCGGGAATACTGCACCCCGCCGCCGGCGATGATCACCGGGCGCTCCGCCGAGGCGATGAGTGCGGCGGCATCCGCGATCTCGGCCTCGTCCGGGGCCTGGCGGCGGATGCGGTGCAGCTTACGCTCGAACAATTCCACCGGATAGTCATAGGCCCAGCCCTGCACATCCTGCGGCAGGCCCAGGAAAGCCGGGCCGCAATCGGCCGGATCGAGCATCGTGGCGATCGCCGCGGGCAGCGACTGGATGATCTGCGCCGGATGGGTGATCCGGTCCCAGTAGCGGCTCACCGGCTTGAAGGCGTCGTTCAAACCCATCGCCGGATTGCCGTAATGCTCGAGCTGCTGGAGCACCGGGTCGGGCAGCCGTGTGAGGAAGATGTCGCCGCACAGCATCAGCAGCGGCAGCCGGTTGGCGTGCGCGAGTGCGGCCGCCGTCAGGAGATTGGCCGTCCCCGGCCCGGCGGACGCGGTGCAGAACATGAAGCGCTGCCGCAGCCACTGCTTGGCGTAGCCGGCCGCGGCAAAGCCCATGCTCTGCTCGTTCTGGCCGCGGTAGAGCGGCAGTTCGGCGCGAAGGTCGTACAGCGCCTCGCCCAGGCAGGTGACATTGCCATGGCCGAAGATGCCGAAGCCGCCGCCGCACAGGCGCATCTCCTCGCCGTCTATCTCGATGAACTGGTTGGCGAGATACCTGACGATGGCCTGTGCCACGGTCAGGCGAACGGTGTCCTCACGCATCAACGCTGTCTCCTCCCGATGCCAGCGGCAGACGGATCCCGATTTTCCCGGGCGCCAAAATGCCGCTTGCGAAACTCCGATTCCGAGGATACTTATTTTGCAACCGGTTGCAAACTGAATTTCAAGATGGACCCGACTATGGCCGAGATCGGCATCGGAATTGTGGGAGGCGGCTACATGGGCAAGGCCCATGCGGTGGCGATGGCGAGCGTCGGCGCGGTGTTCGACACCGGGCTCCGGCCGCGGCTGGAAATGGTCTCGGCCGCCTCCCCCGCCTCCGCCGAGCGCTACCGCACCGCCTATGGATTCAGGCGCGCCGCATCCGACTGGCGCGCGCTGGTGGAAGATCCGAAGGTCGAGGCGATCGTCATCGCCTCGCCGCAATCCACCCACCGCGAGATCGCGGAAGCCGCTTTCGCGCTCAAAAAGCCGGTGCTGTGCGAAAAGCCGATGGGCGCCTCGCTCGAGGACAGCCGCGCCATGGTGGCCGCGGCCGAGAAAAGCGGCGCGGCCAACATGGTGGGCTTCAACTACATCCGCACACCCGCGAGCCAGTTTGCAAGGAAGCTCATTGCCGAGGGCATGATCGGCGCCGTCACCTGGTTCCGCGGCGAGCACACCGAGGACTTCCTGGCCGATCCGCGAACACCGGCCAACTGGCGCACCGATGGCCGCGCCAATGGCACCATGGGCGACCTCGCCCCGCACATGATCAATGCGGCGCTCGCGCTCGTCGGTCCGATCCGCGCGCTGATTGCCGAGATCGAGACCGTTCATATGACCCGTCCCGGCGGCGCCGTCGGCAATGACGATCAGGGCCAGATGATGTGCCGGTTTGCGGGGGGCGCGATTGGGAGCATGCATTTCAGCCGCATCGCCACCGGCCGCAAGATGGGCTACGCCTACGAGATCACCGGCACGAAGGGCGCGATCCGCTTCGATCAGGAAGACCAGAACGCGCTGTGGCTCTACCTCATGGACGAGCCCGAGGCGGTGCGCGGCTTCCGCAAGATCCTGACCGGACCTGCGCATCCCGACTACCTGCCGTTCTGCCAGGGCCCCGGCCACGGCACCGGCTACCAGGACCAGATCATCATCGAGGCGCGGGATTTCCTATCTGCCATCGAGACCGGCGAGGCGATCTGGCCAACCTTCCGCGACGGTCATGCCGTCAACGAGATCGTGGCGGCGGCCTTCGCCTCGTCCGAAACGAAAACATGGCAAACCATCGGCGCAGCCGCGCACCGGTAATCCAGCAGGCACAAGGGTAAATTGAATGACGATCCAGATTGGCAACGCGCCCTGCTCCTGGGGTGTGGAATTCCCCAACGATCCGCGCAATCCGGCCTGGCGCACGGTGCTCAGCCAATGCGCCCAGGCCGGCTACACCGGCATCGAACTCGGCCCCGTGGGCTTCATGCCCGAGGATCCGGCGATCCTTGCCGAGGCGCTTGACGAACAGGGGCTCGAACTGATCGGCGGCGTGGTGTTCCGCGCCTTCCACGATCCGGCGCAATGGGACGACGTGATGGACGGCGCGGTCCGCACCTGCAAGGCACTCGTGGCCCACGGCGCGCAGCATCTCGTGCTGATCGATTCGATCTCGCCGCGCCGGGCGCCGACCGCCGGGCGCGCGAGCGAGGCCGAGCAGATGGATCCGGCCGAATGGTCGGCCTTCCGCGACCGCATCGCCACCGTGGCGCGGCTCGGCGCCGAGGACTACGGGCTGACCGTCGGCATTCACGCCCATGCCGCCGGCTTCATCGATTTCGAGCCGGAGCTTGAACGCCTCCTCGACGAGGTCGACGAGACCATTCTCAAAATCTGCTTCGACACCGGCCACCATTCCTATGCGGGCTTCGATCCGGTCGCCTTCATGAAGCGCCACATCGACCGCATTTCCTACATGCATTTCAAGGACATCGACCCGAAGATCAAGGCCGCGGCGATCGCCAATCGGACCGGCTTCTACGAGGCCTGCGGCCAAGGCATCTTCTGCAATCTCGGCCAGGGCGACGTCGATTTCCCCGCCGTGCGGCAGATCCTGCTCGACCATGGCTTCGAAGGCTGGTGCACGGTGGAGCAGGATTGCGATCCGTTGCTCGACCCCGACACGCTGGGCGACGCCACCGCCAACCGCCAATATCTGCAATCCATCGGGTTTTGAGCGGAGGCTGAGTTGCTTGACGCCGTCATGCCGGACTTGATCCGGCATCCAGCGAGCCCAGGTCCCTGGGCTGCAAGAGTCTTTTGACCCGGCAGTCGCCGGGTCGCTGGACCCCGGCTCGGAGGCCGGGGTGACGGAGTCCGGAATGGACTGTCCAGAACGTCGTGGACAGCGCCTTGAAATGCACGACCAAACGCTGTTTCACATCAAGGGGGGAACCCGGCATGACAAAACTCAAATGGGGCATGATCGGCGGCGGCGAAGGCAGCCAGATCGGCCCGGCGCACCGGCTGGGCGCAGGCCTCGACGGCGAATTCGACTTCGTCGCCGGCGCGCTCGACCATCGCCCGGACGCGGGCCGCGCCTACGGGCAGCGGCTGGGACTTGATCCGTCCCGCGCCTATGGCGACTGGCGCGAGATGCTGGCGGGCGAAAGCGCCCGCCCCGACCGCGTCGACCTCGTCACCGTCGCCACCCCGAACGCCACCCATTACGAGATCACCAGGGCGTTTCTCGAGGCGGGCTTCCATGTGCTGTGCGAAAAGCCGATGACCATGACGATTGAACAGGGCGAGGACATCGTCCGCACCGCGCGCGCGACGGGACAGATCTGCGCCGTCAATTACGGCTACACCGGCTATTCCCTGGTGCGCCACATGAAGGCTATGGTGGCGCGCGGCGACCTGGGCAGGATCCGGCTGATCAAGGCCGAGTTTGCCCATGGCCACCATGCGGATGCGGCCGACGCCGACAATCCGCGGGTGCGCTGGCGCTATGACCCGGCCCAGGCCGGCGTGTCGGCGCAGTTCGCCGATTGCGGGATCCATGCGCTGCACATGGCAAGCTTCGTGAGCGGACAGGAAGTCGAACGGCTCTCCGCCGACACAGTCTCCTGCATTCCGAGCCGGGTGCTGGAGGATGACGCGATGGTGAACTTCAGGATGGACGGCGGCGCCGTGGGCCGGCTGTGGACTTCCTCCATCGCCATCGGCCGGCAGCACGGGCTGACGCTGCAGGTGTTCGGCGAAAAGGGCGGGTTGAGATGGGCGCAGGAACAGCCCAACCAGCTCTATTTCATGCCGCTCGGCGGGAGGCTTCAGACCATCGAGCGCGGCGAGGCAAACCTCTCGCCCGAGGCCGACCGCACCAGCCGCGTCACCATCGGCCATGCCGAGGGCATGCCGCTGGCGTTTGCCAATATCTACAAGGATCTGGCCGAAGCCATCCGCGCCGGCCAGGAGGGACGCGCGCCGGACCCCGCCGCAACTCTCTACCCCCGCGCCGAAGACGGCCTGCGCTCCATGGCCGCCGTCTTCGCCGTGGCCGAGTCCGGCAAGGCCGACGGCGCCTGGATCGACGCAAGGCCGCCGATGTTCAGGTAGCCCCGGGCGCCGCGCGGTCACCGGTGAAGCCCGGCATGGCGTAGGCGGCGAGAAAGATCCGCACGGCCTCAAGCGCGTGGGCCTGCAGTTCCGCGCGCGAGGGGATGCCGCTGTCGCCCAAAAGCATTGCCGCATTGGTCGGCGCGCCCATGACCAGCCAGTTGAACTGTTGGGCGGCGCGATCCGGGTCGCACGGGCGGATCTGGCCGAGCGCGATGTAATGGGCCAGCGCCCGGCCGACGCGCCTGATCGAGACCTTCGGACCGTTCTCGTAGAGCGCCCGGCCGAGCGCCGGAAACCGCTCGCTCTCGCCGATGACCATGCGGCGGAGCTGCATCAGCCGCGGCGTCATGACGACGCGGAGCTGGTCGATGGCGACCGTGGCCAGGTAGTCCCCCACCGGCCGGTCGTCGAGCCTGTCCTCGACATCCTCGCCGATGTCGTGCGCGGCCCCCCCGGTCATGGCCGCGATCACCTCGAGGAACAGCGCCTCCTTGGACTGGAAATGGGCGTAGACCGTCTGCTTCGAGACCCCGGCATGCTCGGAAATCCTGTCCATGTTGGCGCCCAGAAAGCCATTGTGCAGGAACGCCTGCTCGGCAGCCGCGAGAATCTTCTCCCGGCTGCGTCGGACCCGTGTGGCCGCGCCGTTCGACATGTTCTGGCCTCTCCGCTTGCGTGCTTCGATCATAGCACTTCCGCTTGACAAATCAAACTGGACTGTCCAGTCTAATCAGCAATGAAACCGGGAGAGCGTCATGCACAGTGACCAGACCCTGGCCTGCGGCTGCGGGCAAGTCAGACTGCGGGTTGAAGGCCCGCCGATCGCCAGCGTCGAGTGCCTGTGCACGAGCTGCCGGACGGCCGCGCACCATCTTGAAGCCTTGCCGGGAGCGCCGCGGATCGTCGACGACAAGGGCGCGACGCCGTTCGTGATGCAGCGCAAGGACCGCCTCGCGATCCTGGACGGCGAAGACCGTTTCAGCGCCTTCCGGCTGCAGCCCGAGGCCGGGACGCGGCGCGTCGTCGCCACCTGCTGCAACACGCCCATGTTCCTGGAATTCCCGGGCGGCCACTGGCTGAGCCTCTATGCCGGGCTCTGGCCGGATGCCCTCCGCCCGCCGCTCGAAATGCGCACCATGGCGGGCGACTTCCCCGACCCCGCAGCCCTGCCCGACGACGTGCCGAACCTCAAACAGCATTCCTTGCGGTTTTACGCGCGCCTCCTTGGCGCCTGGGCGCGGATGGGGTTTCGAAATCCGAAAATCGAAGTGAAGGGAGAACTCCATGTCTGACGCCGACGAGCGGATCGAGATCGAGAGCATCACCGCGCCGCATCACAAGAGCCGGGTCAGCCGCGTGAAATACATGGCCATGCGCGACGCCCTGCTCACCGTTCTGACCGACAGCCCGCCGGGGATCACGGTGGCCGAGGCGAAGCAGGCGCTGCTCGCCCGTCTCTCGCCCGAGCAGTTTCCGGGCGGCGAGAAGGCCGGCTGGTGGCTCAAGGCCGTCCAGCTCGACCTCGAGGCCAAGGGCGTGATCGCGCGCGGGCCCGGCAAGCCGGTGCGGCTCTACCGCTGCCGCTGACACGGGCGCTGTGCCGCGACGCTGAAGCGGAGCCGCCGGCGATTGCATGTGACGCTTCTTTCGGTCAACAATGCCCCATGGCCAAGGAGATCGAACGCAAATTCATGGTGGTGGGCGACGCCTGGCGCGACGCCGCGGTGTCCTCGCGCAGCATCGTCCAGGCCTACCTGGCCGTCGACGGCGGCACCGAGCTCAGGGTGCGCCTGTCGGACGGCGACCAGGCGCGCCTCACGCTCAAGCTCGGCCTGTCGGAGATGACGCGCGATGAATTCGACTATCCCGTCCCGCTCGACGACGCCCGCGCCATGCTGGCGGCGAGCCGCGGCCGCATGATCGCCAAGACCCGCCACATCATCCGCGCGGACGGCCATGAATGGGAAGTCGACGTCTATGAGGGCGGCCTCGAGGGCCTGGTGATCGCCGAGGTGGAACTGAGCGCGGAGGACGACGATCCCGCCCTGCCCGCTTGGCTCGGCCGCGAGCTGACCGGCGACCCGGCCTGGAGCAACGCCGCGCTCGCCACCCACGGCCGGCCCGACAATGCGGCCACGGAGACAAACCCATGACCTACCGGATCCGCCCGGGCGAAAAACTTGGCCCCGAAGTGGTGCGCGTGGCGCAGTTGCAATACGAGGGCGCGATCGGCCTGCTGCGCGACCAGCCCGACGGCCGGGACCAGGCGATCCACGACGCGCGCAAGCGCTTTAAGCGGCTCCGCGGCCTGTTCCGCCTGATCCGCGCGGCGAGCCCCGATTTCTACGTGGCCGAGAACGCCCGGGTGCGCGACATCGCAGCAAAACTCTCGGCCGAGCGCGACGCGACTGCGCTGGTCGAAACGCTCGACCATCTTCTCGAAGGCACTATCGACCCCGAGGAGCACGTGGCGCTGCGCGCCATCCGCGACCGGCTGGCCGCGCGCCGCGACCGCATCACCCGCGAGCAGACCGACCTGGAAGCCAGGATCGAGGCCGCCATCGGCGGCTGCGAGGACGGCATCAGGGCGCTCTCCACGCTGCGGCTGCCCAAGAGCCAATCCAAGGCCACGGCCCTGCTGGCGGACGGCACAGCGCGGAACTACGGCCGCGCCGTCACCGCGCTGCAGACCGCCATCGCCAGCGGCGACCCCGCCGACTGGCACGATCTGCGCAAGCGCATCAAGTACCACCGCATGCATGTGCAGCTCATGAGCGCCGCCTGGCCCGGCGAGATGGGCCTGCGCGCGAAGGTCGCCGACATCGCCGGCGAGGCGCTCGGCGACGACCACGATCTGGAGAACCTTGAAGCCCTGATCGCGGCCGAGCCGGAAGAGGTCGGCACCGACGACGAGATCGCCCTGCTGCGCAGCCTGATGGCGGCCCGCTCCGCCGCCCTGCACGACCAGATCCGCGCCCTCGTCAAGAACCTGCTGAGGGACGACCGGAAGGTGGTGCGGAAGCGGATCGTGGCGCTTTGGCGGGATGCGGCGGGGTGAAGTGGGGGGCTTCACAGCGCTGTCGGTAAACGACCGGTTTGGTGACGGGAGGGCAATGGCGGGTTTCCGAATGCCGATCGCCAAAGCGGACACTGACCGACAAGTGTGTCCCGCAATCCTCTCACGCTCAGCTATGAGACCTGGAAACCCTTGCGGGAAAATCGGAAGGCGTCGCAACTTTGAAATCAAGGAAAACTACAGGAATACATCAATTCCAGCAGAGTCTTACGTCCCATCGTGCGCACTTCCGGCGACCGGCCGCGCCGTCAATGGTTAACAAATCTATAACCCCGGTTCTATTGCTCTCCCAACAAATACCCCTCATTTGTGAGGTAACAGAGCGCGCTCAAGGGAGGCGAGCCTGTGCAAAACGAAGGGGGAAACTCCCTTGCAAAACAGGAGAGACAACATGAAAAAGCTTATTCTGGCGGCTGCTGCCGTCACGATGATGTCGGGTTCGGCTTTTGCACAAGCGCTGGATGCAAACGCGATTTGTGGAGCTGACGCGTCCTTGCCGAATGCAAAGTGGTCGTGGTCGGTTTCGGTCTACGACGAACAGATTAGCAACCCGGTAACTACATACTCCTCCGTGACCTACGACGGCGCGTCCGGGAACGGAGTGGCAGACGTTACAACCACCTCGACCAAGACAACAACATACATCTGCACTGCCCTGAACCCCCAGGGCAAGGTTGCTCCGGACAAGACAATCTATCCCGAGCAGACCACAACCTCGACTTCTGTCACTGAAGGCGTACAGGTCTGTTTCCAGGGCGGCTCGGGTACTGACGTAGCTGGAGCAGATTGCCGGGACGACGCTGGCGGCAATCCAAATAAGTAATCCTACATGACGACGACGAAGAGGAAGGCCTAGCCTTCCTCTTCGCTCTTTTATAAGGAGGCTCCCTCTCCTATAGTCATGTCGGGATATGATGTGACGCCATGAGGTATCGATGCGTAAAATCCCGCGATGGGCATTCTCGCTGGGGTCCATTCTGGTCCTGGGTTTGATCGGATGGAATTTGGGAGCGGCAAGGCTCCTTGACGATCTCAATTTGCCGTCGCTGCTGTCATCATCCGAACCCGGCTTCGCCGAAACCGAGGCCCGCAAGCAATCCCGCGTCCAGTCCTCAGCCAATTTCCGACTCGCCGAAGCCGAGCTGCGTCGCATCATCCAGAGCGTCGACGCAACGGGGTCCGTCACGCCGGTGGCGCTGTTTGCCGTCGGCTCGCAGGTCAGCGGCCAGATCAAGGAAGTCTATGCCGACTTCAACAGCGAGGTCACCCGTGGGCAGCCACTCGCGCTGATCGACCCGCTCTCCTTCCAGATCAACGTCGATCAGGCGGAAGCGACCGTGGGTGTTGCGCGCGCAGGGGTCGACAAGGCCGAGGTGCTGCTGCGCGACGCGGAGGCCGACCTCGAGCGCAAGACGGCGCTGGCCAGCAACGGCAGCGGGACCAAGGCCGAGGCGGCCAAGGCCCTGGCTAACCGCGACCTTGCCCAGACGCAGAGAGACGATGCGTTCTTCAGCCTGAAAGGCGCCGAAGCCGCGCTTCGCCAGGCGCGAACTGACCTCGAGCGCACCGTCATCCGCTCACCGGACGACGGCACCGTCATCGTCAAGGCGGTTGAAGTCGGCACCAATGTCGCCGTCAGCCTGCAGGCGCCGATCCTCTTCACCATCGCCAAGGACCTGCAGCAGATGCAGATCAACATGGCCATTCCCGAAGCGGAAATCGGCCGCATTCGGGTCGGCCAGCAGGTTGATTTCACCGTCGATTCCTATCCCGGGCGCCCCTTCCAGGGCGCCATCACCCAGATCCGGAAGCAGCCGCAATCGACGCAGAACGTCGTGAGCTACACCGTCATCGCCACCGCACCCAATCCCGAACTTCTACTTCTGCCTGGCATGACGGCAACCGCGAAGATCATCATCGCCGCGCCCGATCCCAGGCTTGCCGTGCCGACCGCGGCCTTGCGCTTCCGCCCGCAGGGCGTGGCCCGTTCGCCGGGGGCGAGGCTGTTCGTCGAACGCGATGGAGAGGCAATGGCGATTGCCGTGATCGCCGGCGCCAGCGACGAGAGCTTTACCGCCATCGAGGCAGAGGGAATCAACCCGGGCGACCTGGTGATCACCGGGCTCGCGGGCAATGGCAGCGATGGCCCCGCCGAAAGCGGTGGCAGCGTGTTGAGCATCTTCAAATGAACCTGGTCGAACTCAAGGGTGTCGGCCGACGCTATGACATGGGCGACGTGGCGGTCCATGCTCTCAAGGACGTCAACCTCGTCATCGAGCGCGGCGAATCGGTGGCGATCATGGGGCCGTCCGGGTCCGGCAAATCGACCCTGCTCGGGATCCTCGGCTGTCTCGACCCGCCGACCACCGGTATCTACAGGCTGGCGGGCGAAGACACGGGCGGCAAGCGCCCCGCCCAACTGGCCGATCTGCGCTGCCGGCGCATCGGTTTCGTGTTCCAGAGCTTCAACCTGCTGGTCCGGCTGACAGCCGTCGAGAATGTCGAACTGCCGCTCGCCTATGCCGGCATGGCGCCGAGCGAACGGCGCAAGCAGGCGCTTTCGGTCCTCGGTCTGGTGGGCCTCGCAGACCGCGTGTCGCATTTCCCCAACCAGCTCTCCGGCGGCCAGCAACAGCGCGTCGCCATCGCCCGCTCGCTGGTCAACAACCCCGACATGCTGCTTGCCGATGAACCCACCGGTGCGCTCGACACGGCGACAGGGCGCGAGATCCTCGCCATGTTGAACGCGGTCAACAAACGTGGCACGGCAGTCGTCGTCGTGACCCATGATCCCACTGTCGCGGCCAACATGCGGCGCACTATCGCTCTCGCTGACGGTGTCATCCGTTCGGACCGGCCCAATCTGCCACCGGCGCCATCTGGAGCCGTGGCAGGGACGATTGGCCCATGAACGCCTTCGACATCCTGCGCACATCGCTCCGATCCATGCGCGGCAGTCCACTCCGAAGCGCGCTGACCACGCTCGGCATCATCATCGGCGTGGCTTCGGTTGTCGTCATGGTCGCGGTTGGCGCCGGTACGCAGGCGGCCATCCGGGAGGAAATCGAGAAGCTCGGGGCGAATGTGATCATGGCCATTCCCGGAGCCGCCTTCGATGGCAGCGTCCGCCTGGGCGCCGGAACCCGCCCCAGCCTGACCGATGACGACGCCGACGCGATTGCAAGCGGCGCCCGGCATGTTGTCGCCGTCGCCCCGACTGTTGCCGGCATCGTCCAGACCGCCTGGACGAACCAGAACTGGTCCACCAGTGTCTATGGTGTCAATGAAGGGTATTTCGAGGCGCTCGACCGGGTCATCACCGACGGCCGCATGATCGATGAACAGGATGTCGCCACCAATGCAAAAGTCGTGATCCTCGGTGCGACCACCGCCGAACGACTCTTTGCCAGCACCGACCCGATCGACCAGATCATGCGCGTCAACACTCTGCCCATGCAGGTCATCGGGGTTTTGGCCCGCAAGGGCCAGACAATGGACGGCTCCGACCTCGACGACCTGATCCTGGTCCCCCTGACAACGGCCCGCGAACAACTGCTTGGGCGCACGATCGGCAAGGCGCGCTCCGTGGCGCTGATTTCAATCAAGGCGCGCGATCAGAAGCTGGTCAATTCCACCATCGAGGAAGTCCGCGAGATCCTGCGGTTCCAGCATCGTCTTGGCGCGGACCAGCCCGACGACTTCCGCATCAACAACATCACCGAAACCGCCCGCGTCCAGGAGGAATCATCCGCCGTCCTGACTCGATTGCTCGCGGCCATCGCCTCCATCTCGCTGATCGTCGGCGGCATCGGCATCATGAACATCATGCTGGTGTCGGTCACCGAGCGGACACGGGAAATCGGCATCCGCATGGCCATCGGCGCGCGCCCGTCGGCCGTCCTGTCGCAATTCCTCGCCGAATCCGTGCTCCTGTCCGTCGGCGGCGGCATGATTGGAGCCGTGCTCGGCTTTGCCGGGGCAATCTTTGCCGACATCTACCTGGGAATGCGCATCGAACTGACCGCGGAGCCGATGATCCTCGCCTTCGTTTTCTCAGCCCTCGTCGGGATTGTCTTCGGGATGTATCCCGCCATGGTCGCAGCCCGTAAATCGCCTCTCGAAGCACTTCGATATGAGTGATTGCCGCTGCAATTGAGTGATCTATCAGTCTTCCGACGCTCTTCGCGGGAGTGAGTGGTCGCCAAACTGCATGAGATTAACCCCACTCGACCCACACGTCGCCTCCATATTACGCAGGTCATGGATCTTCTCGCCCTGTTGCTGTCAACAGGAACCGGCGCTGACGTGGGTTCAAATTCCAGTAAAATGCAAGGCTCGTAAAGCGAGACATACTAATTAACTAATACTTAATTATCCTCTCGCAATTCGTGCGGTTTCGATACAATCGTGGTTCAAGGGCGAGCAGTAGTGATTGGGGAATTTCCTAGGTGAAAGTTTTCGAGAAAACCGCCGAGTATTTCGCGGGTGATGGCAGCCATTCCGGCTGGATCCAGAGAATACAGAACATATCCCCCAGCCTGATGATATCGCTGGCACGGGTGTTCGTAGCGATATTCGCCATAATCGCCATCTACGCGGATCCGGAGCAGTCCGTCCTCAACCGCATGCTGACTTATACTCTGCTGACGGCCTATGCTCTCAATTCCTTCGTGGTGTGGTACGCCAGCACTCGGTCGCAGACAGCCGGTCTGGCAATCGTGACGCATGTGGTGGATGTTTCGGTCTTCATTGTCTTGGTGTTCCTGACAGAAGGACCGACAAGTCCGCTGTTCGTGCTGTTCACATTCGCCCTGTTTTCGGCCGCGTTGACCTGGAGTTGGCGCGCGGTTGCCTACACCGCCGCGACCATCACACTCGCTTACGCTTTCTTTATTGGCTCTTCTGATTTCGAAAGCGGCGATGAAATCACGAAGACAATTATTCGGGGGGCCTATCTGATGGCCGCCAGTATACTCTTCGTCTATTTTGCCGCCGCTCTGGAACGGGAGCGCATGCGTTACTTGCGGCTTGCTGCATGGCCAACGGGAAGCGCCACCAATACACAATTTCCCGACCTGCACCCGTTATTGTCACATGTTGCAAGCATCGCGAACATTCAGCGGCTGCTGGTTGTCTGGGAGGACCCTTATGAGCCGCATTGCTTTTTTGCCGAAATGAAAGACGCCGCCACACGCTATTGGACCGAAAGCGGACTTGAGCTTGACGGAACTCTTCCATCCAACCGGCCAATCATTGTTTCGCGCCAACACACGGCCCCCTCCTTGCCGGAATTGACGTGGGTGCTGGAGAGGCATGAAATCGAGGTCGCGTTGGTCGCGCCTTTGGGCACCCTGCGCCGTGGCTGGTTGTTTTTCGTCCGCAAAGCGCCCTCCGGCGACGAATTGCTGCCTCTTGCCAGCGTCGCCGCGCTCCGGCTCGGGGCGGAGATCGATCACCACTACCTGCGTCGCGACCTTCTCGACGCCGCTGTTCGCGAGGGGCGAAGCAAGCTTGCGCGTGACATCCACGACAGTCTGCTGCAATCGCTGACAGCCGTTTCATTGCAAATGAAGTCAGTTGAGCGCGAACTGCCTGGACTGCAGCGGGACAGGCTCGCCGCGATCCGCCGCTCCATCCAGCAGCAGCAGCACAAATTGCGTCAACTTGTTGCCGGCGCGCCGACCCTGGCGTCTTCGGAAAGGATCGCCGTGGCCGGCGCCATCGGCGCTTGTCTGGAACGCCTGCAGGCCGAATGGATGTGCACCGCATCCCTGACCGTCTCGCCGACCAATCTTGGGATTGCCGCGGAAACCCTTGATGGTCTGCTTCTGTTCATCGCAGAATCAGTCGCTAATGCCGTCCGCCACGGCAAGGCAACGCATATTGATGTTCATGCATCTGCTTCGGAGCGCCGGTTCACGCTCCTTATCCGAGACAATGGCAGCGGTCTCGCCGGCCACAACGGCTACTTTCCTTGGGGATCGGTTTCCAGAGACGAAATTGGCTCAGCCTCGCTCAGGCAAAGGGCAGCGGACATCGGTGCTATCATGAATCTTGCATCAGCGTCTGACGGGCTTGTCGTATGTCTTGAGGCGCCGCTGGAATGACCCATCGCACCACCCTCGTGATCGCGGACGATCACCCGCTGGTCCTTTACGGCCTGGCCGAACTGATCAGGCTTGAACCGGAATTTGATATTCTGGCCGTCTGCGCCGACGGCGTGGACGCCATCGCACGGATCAGGGACCTGACGCCGGATATGGCGGTGCTTGATCTGAACATGCCGGGCAAGAGCGGTCTGGAGATCCTGCGAGAGATCAGGGCCGATGCGTTGTCGACGCGGATCGTGCTGTTGACGGCAGGCATCAGCGATTCTGAAATCATGAGTGCTGTTTCAAGCGGTGTTGACGGTCTCTTACTGAAGAACGCCGCGCCAGATACGCTCATCGACTGCCTCCGGAATGTTGCGGCGGGCGGTGCTTGGTTGCCAACCACCACGGTCGGGGCGGCCATCGATCGAGAAGCCGACCGCGGCAAACGGGCTCACCAGATCCTCGATCCGTTGACTGTGCGTGAAAGGCAGATAGTGCGCTTCGCCTGCCTGGCGATGCCAAACAAGTCGATTGCCAAGGAATTGAAAATTGCGGAAGGAACCGTGAAGATCCACCTCAATAACGCTTATATGAAACTTGATGTCAAAAGCCGCGCGGAGCTTCGAAAGAAGTTGAATTTAATTCTTGATTTAGAGTTTGATAATTAGAAAATATTTTGAAATATTTATTTTCGTCCGGAAAGCGAGGTATTTTGTTCATTGGAAAATTTCCAACGAGAACGCAAAGGGCATATCCAAAATGGCGAAGCGGCCCGGATGGCGCCACCGGCACCGCTTACGTTCTGCAGATATAACGCTATTGAAAAGCGGTGTTGCTCCTTTACGGGCTTCCCGTGTCGCTCCTTCGTACTGCGCTGGGCACCCTTGCTGCCATTGTTCATGGTTTCCCCAGCCAGCAGAAGCCCGGCGTGAAACTGCGAGTGATGATGTTGGCAACGGTCGTACGCAGAGTTAGCGGACACCTGTTGCCAAGGGCTTTTTTCAATGACTGCTGCCAGGAAACGGGAGTACCGGTCGCTCCGTCCGCAATGGGGGCGCAAAGCCACCCTTTGGCATTCCGCAAAACCTGCCGTCCCCGCAGCTGACTGATACCAGTCCTCATAGTTTCTGACTCACGGGATTCCCAAAAGTGATCGAATCTGAATCGATGGTGCAAACGGGAGGTTTGCGATGGGTTCAGCGGTTTCTTTACGGACAGACTTTGATGGGGAGAGGCTTCGCCTTTTGGC
>NZ_JAUXOD010000062.1 GCF_030682515.1 Hoeflea sp.
CGCCCGCGAACGCGAGCGGCACCTTCACCCTGACGCTGTCGGTCACCACGAGCGACACGGCAACACTCTCCTCCGGTTCCGTCACGGACACCGCGACGGTGACGCGAAGCTTTGAGGTCACGGTGATCGCCGTCAACGACGCGCCAGTGATCTCGGGGGCCGCCGGGCAGAGCGTCGCCGAAAACGAAGCCGGCGCGCTGGTGGGAATCTTCACCGTCTCCGATGTCGACACGGCCTCGGGCCTGACGTTCCGCGTGCTCAACGGCGCGAGCGTCGACGCGCGCTTCGTGGTTGTTCCGGCCAGCGGCACGACGGCAGGTGCGCCCGGCGTCTACGAGATCCGCCTGGTCTCCGGCACCAGCCTCGACTTCGAGGCCGAGAACGCCGACGGCAATCCGACTATCACCCGCACGATCGAGGTGAACGACGGCGCAGGCGCCAACAACATCGTCACTGCAACCTTCACCGTCACCGTCACGGACGTCGCCGAGGGCCCCCGGGCCGTGGGGGACTCAAGCACGACCCTTGAGGATACGGCGGTCACCTTCACGGTCGCCCAACTCACCGGCAACGACGTCAATCCGGTCGGGGCCGGGCCGCTGACGATCCCCGGCGTGTCGAACCCGGTGAACGGCACGGTCAGTTTCGCGGGCGGCGTCGTCACCTTCACGCCCGCCGCGAATTTCTCGGGGCAGGCGTCCTTCACCTACACACTCGACAACGGGGCAGGGACCGACACCGCGACCGTCGCCATCGACGTCGCACCGGTTGCGGACGGGGCCGTCGTCACGGTCGGGCCGGACCTTGCGGCCGATCCCGTCGCCCTGACGGGCGATCTCGTCGCCAACACGACGACCGCGGGCGCCCAGAGATACGGCAGCGTCTCGGCGCTCGCCAGCGGAGGCTATGTCATCGCCTGGGCGTCCGACGGGCAGGATGGCAGCAACTGGGGTATCTACGCCCAGCGCTTCGCGGCGGACGGGACGGCAGTCGGCAGCGAGACGCTGGTCAACATGACCACGAACGACGCTCAGCACTATCCTGCCACTGCGGGCCTCGACGACGGGGGCTATGTCGTCACTTGGACGTCCTTAGGGACCCTCGGCGGCGGCTGGGAGATCTACGCCCGCCGCTATGACGCCGAAGGCAACGCGCTCTCCGGAGAGACGCTTGTCAATACCTTCATTGCAACCGACCAGATCTACCCAGCCGTCGCGGCCATCGCCGGCGGCTACGTCGTGACCTGGTCGTCGTTCAACCAGGTCGCCGGCACGAATTCCGACATCTACGCCCAGCGCTTTTTCAACGACGGCAGCCGCGACGGCAGCGAAACCCGTGTGAACACGTTCCTCACGGGGAGTCAGGCCGCGTCCGCCGTCGCGGGCCTCGACGAAGGCTACGTTGTCACGTGGCAATCCGAGGGGCAGGACGGAAGCGAACGGGGAATCTACGCGCAGCGTTATAATGGCGCCGGCGCCGCGGTCGGCGGCGAGTTCCAGGTGAACTCGACGACGGACGGCGAGCAGTTCCGTCCCTCGGTCGCCGGACTTGCCGGCGGCGGCTTCGTCGTCACGTGGCAAAGCGACGCAGCCGGCTCGCTGAACGTCTACATGCAGCGTTACGACGCCGCGGGCGAACGCGTCGGCAGCGAGACCCGGGTCAATACCTATACGACGGGCAACCAGACCGGACCGACCGTTACCGCCAGCGCAGAGGGCTACGTCGTCAGCTGGACGTCATTCGGCCAGGATGGCAGCCTTGGCGGGACATTTGCCCAGCGCTTCGCCGTGGACGGCACGCCGATCGGAGGGGAATTCCGCCTCAACGCCACGACGATCGGCAGCCAGATCTTCGACACGCAGACGGGGGGCACCGGTATCGCAGTGACGGCCGACGGCAAGCTCGTCGCCATCTGGGAGACACCCTCAGCCGACATCGGAACGCGGCTGTTCCAGCTTCCGAAAGTCATCAACGGCGATGCGGGAACAGCGATCGCCATCGCGCCCGTGACGGTGACGCTGACGGATGCATCGGAGACGGTCTCGTCCGTCGCGCTTTCGGGCCTGCCCTCCGGCTTCGTCCTTACCGACGGAACGCGCAGCGCGACCTCGACGGGGGGTGCCATCGACCTCGCCGGCTGGACGCTCGCCTCGCTCGCCGTGACGCCGCCGATTACCGCGAGCGGCACCTTCACCCTGACGCTTTCGATCACCACGAACGACACGGCGACGGTCTCCTCCGGGACGGTCACGGACACGGCGACGACGACGGCGAGCTTCGACGTCGCTGTGATCGCGTACAACGCACCCCCACAATTTGTCAGTCCGTCGACCAGCGTCTCCATCTCGGAGGATACGGCGGTGGCTTCCGGAATCGTTTCGTTCAGCGATGACAATGGCGCGGGGACCTTCGCCGGCTGGTCGTTCCAGGGAACCAGCACCACCGGCGGAGCGAGCCTGCCGGCGCTCGATGCCGACGGCATCTTCATCACGACCGGCTGCACAAGCTCCACGATCGACTGGAGCTTTGCCGCGTCCCCGACCGTGTTCCAGTATCTCGATGCCGGCCAATCCATCACCTACACCTATCGTCTCGAGGTGCGCGACGGGGTCAATTCTCCCGTCTACCATACGGTCTCCATCAGGGTGGAGGGCGCCTATGACGCGCCGGTGGCGACGAACGCATTGGCTGACAGCATCCTCGCGGTGCCGGATGGCTGGGATCTCCTGGGCTACAACGGTCACATCTACACCGGAGGGTCGGCTGCCAACGCCAATGCCGCGCTGACCTCGGCCGCGGCGCTGATCCCATCCAAGAGCTACCTAGCCACCGTGACAAGCGCCGTCGAGAACGCGACTGTCTACGGGGTATTGAACGTTCCGGTGTGGCACGCCTACCTCGGAGGCTCGGACACCGCAGTCGAAGGCGTCTGGAGGTGGTTGGCGGGACCCGAGGCGGGCCAGATCTTCTGGGGCCCCGGTGCGGCCGCCGGCTCCTTTACCGACTGGAATGCCGGCGAACCGAACAATTTCGGCGGCAATGAGGACTTCATCTCCATCGTCGGGCCAGCGGATGGAAATGATGTCACCAAGGGCGGCTGGGCAGATGTCGGCGCCGTCCGCATCGTGGGTCAGGACATCTATTTTATTGCCGAGGCAGGCAGGCCGGGCGAGCTCTTCGCCGACCTGCGCGCGGGCGAGGCCTCGCAATTCTCCTCCGCCCTGCTGACCGCCAACGACCTGGGCAATCCGGTCATCCAGTCCGTTTCCGCCACCAGCGCCCTTGGCAACCAGGTCTCCTTTGACGGCAGTTCAGGCCTGGTGACGATCAACTCGGCCGGCATGTCGCTGGCCGGCAGGAACGTGGGCGACCTGATCTCCGACAGCTTCACCTACACGCTGGCGGACGGTTCGGTCGCCACGGCCACGGTCCAGCTCAAGATCACGACGCTGACCCCGGCGACCTACAACGATGCGCTGGCCGCGACCACCATCACCTACAATCTTGGCACCGGGAACAACGCAACGACCGCCGGCGCCGTGAACCTGACCGGCGGCGGCTTCGTCTATCGCAAGTCCAACGATCCCGACGTGACCAACGCCACCACCTCTCCGTCCATCACGATCGCCGCACAGACCACGGACGGCGAGTTCGACTACTACCGGTTCACCATCATTGCCGCGAACACCACCGTGCGCTTCGACATCGACAACACCTATCTCGATACGGTCTTCATGCTGTACGGGGCCGACGGCACGACCACGTTGAACTTCAATGACGATGGCCCCGGCTACGATCGCGGCGACCTGCGCACGACCGGCTCCTATCTTCAGACCACCCTCGGCGTCGGCACCTACTACCTCCGCGTCGGCCAGTTTGAAGGGCCGACATGGGTGAACCAGAAGCCGTTCATCATGAATGGCGGTCTTTATGAGTTGCAGGTCTCGTTCATTACGCCGGGCGATCCCATCGTGATCGATCTTGATGGCGACGGTGTCGATCTGTCGGCCACGACTGTTTTCGACCTCGACGCCGACGGCGCGCCGGACACGATCGGCTGGGTCGGCGCCGCCGACGGCATCCTGGTCATGGACCTCGACGGCTCCGGCGCCATCGAAAATGGCTCGGAACTGTTCTCCGAGGTGTTTGGCGGCGTCTCTTACGCGGATTCACTGGCGGCGCTGGCCACTCTCGACGACAATGGCGACGGCGTCATCGACGCCCGGGACAGGGCCTACAACGACATCCTCGTCTGGCAGGACGCCAATTCCGACGGCGTCAGTCAGGCAGGCGAGTTGCGCACCCTGGCGGACCGCGGCATTGCTTCGATCGACCTCAATGCGGCAGCGGCCCAGCGGAGCGTGAACGGCAACACGATCTTCGCCGAAGGCGTCTTCACCCGGACCGACGGCTCGACCGGCACTTATGCGGGCGTCGCCTTCGGGCCAGCCGGCGCGGAGACCGAAAGCGAGGAACAGGCACGGCAGGCGGCCTCTGGCGCGGGTCCGGCCATCATCCTCTTCGCTGCGTCCGTGCAGGAAGTGACCGCCGGCCTGGAGGCGGTGGCTGTCACCGGCGTGCCGCAGCATGGAAAGATCGTGGTCACCGAGGATTTCACCGTGATCTACACCCCGACCCCGGGCTTTGAGGGGGTCGAACAGGTAAGGCTGGAACTGAGCTTCGCCGATGGAACCGTGACCGGGCAGACCATCGACCTTGCGGTCGGAAACGCAACCGGCGCGTCCGCGGGCGACGACCCTGCCGCCACGTCTGAACCTGTCACGGTCACCGCGCGGGGGATCACCGGCGACAATGGCGGGAATGATCTCGTCGGCAGTGGGGGCGATGACTTGCTCCTCGGACTTGGCGGTGACGACTACCTGTTTGGCGGGCGGGGCGACGATCTCCTTGATGGCGTCGCGGGCGACGACATCCTCATCGGCGGTCCGGGCAGAGATACGCTCACCGGCGGACCCGGCGCCGACAGGTTTGTCTTCGATGTGGCCGCTCTCGCCGACGCCGGCGTGGGGATCCGGGATCTCATCGTCGACTACAGGTTCGACGAGGGCGACATCATCGATCTCTCGGCGCTTCTCGGCTCGAGCACGGTCAATGGCGGCAATGCGTCAGCCTATGTCCGGCTGAGCGGCGACGTCCTCGAGATCGACATCGATGGTGCAGGCGGCACTGCCGGCTTCGTCGAGATCGCCGAATTCTCGATCGTCCCGGCCATGCATGCGCTCCGGATCCTGGTCGGCGATGATCCATCCGCGACGCTGGTCGTCTGACCGGGCGCGGGCCGGATCGGGCTCGAGCCACGCATGGCCCTTCGCACCGAGACCGGCGGTCTTGAGCGCGTTCAAGGCGAAGGCGGCGGGCGCGGACGCCGTCCTGCCCGCCTTTTGCCGCTTGCGGCCTGCAAAGCCCCTCGTCTAGAAGGGATCACCGCTTGCCGCGAGCGCGGCGGGTCGGCGAGGCAGGGATTTAATGAACGGAACCGGCGGCAGTGAGGCCTTCATCATCCATCTGGCGCGCGCCGAGGCGCGGCGGCCGCAGGTCGAGCGTCTCCGCGCCGCCTGTCCGGTGCCCGCCACGGTGATTGAGGCGGTCGATGGCCGGGCGATGTCGGAGGCCGAGATCGACGCGGTGTACGCGCGCCGGAGCCTTCATGCGCCGGCCTATCCCTTCGTCCTCACCTCAGGCGAGGTCGGCTGTTTCCTGAGCCACCGCAAGGCCTGGCAGGCCATTCTCGAGGCGGGGCTCGAGGCGGGGCTGGTGATCGAGGACGATGTGGAGATCGATGCGCCCGTGTTCGCGCGCGCGCTGGCGCTTGCCCGGGCCCACGTCGCCAGCCATGGCATCGTCCAGTTCCAGGTGCGCGAGATCTCGGCTCCGGGACCGGTGGTCGCCGCCGACGGCGATGTGCGCCTGACCCGCCCGTTGCTGACCCCGCTCAGGGCCTCGTGCACGCTCTATTCGCGCCAGGCGCTCGTCCGGCTTCTGGACCAGACCGCGCGCTTTGACCGCCCGGTAGACGCCTACATGCAGATGCACTGGCTCACCGGCCTGCGCCCGTGCCTGGTCATTCCCTCGGGCGTGAGCGACAGGGCAGGGGACGTCGGCGGAACCACCATCCAGGCGCGCAATGTGCCCCTCTTCAAGCGGCTGCGCCGCGAAGTGCTGCGGCCGATCTACCGGGCCCGGATCAGGGCCCTGTCGCGGGCCAACGACCGGCCCCTGGCCTGAGTTGGCGGAGCGCCGGGGCGACGGCTGGACCCGTCCCCGGGAATGGTTTATCCAGCGCTGATGTCCGCGATCGATACCGTCCTTGCCGCACTCATCCCATCCAGCCTTGCGCTGTCGCTGGCCCGGCGGCTGATGAAGTCGGCCGGCCTCGGCCATGGCGGCATTGTCGCCAGGTCCGGCGAGATGAAGGCCGCCGCCGCGGCCCTTGCCCGTGCGGGTATCCGGACCCGCGACCCGGTCCTGTTCGACGTCGGCGGCAATGTCGGCGAATGGACGCTGGCCGCCAAACGGACCTGGCCCTCAGCGCGCGTTCATGTGTTCGAACCTTCGGCAAGCCATCTGGAGACGTTGCGCCCGGCTCTGGCAAGTCTGGAGCATGTCACCGTCAATCCGGTGGCGCTCGGGGCCGAGGCGGGGCAGGCGACCCTCTACAAGGACGCCGATATCACCGGCCTCGCCTCAATGACCAAGCGCGACCTCGCCCATGTCGGCCTGTCGATGGATCTGAGCGAAGCGATCGAGGTCGATACGCTCGATGCCTATTGTGCGCGCCACGGCATCACGTCGATCGACATGCTCAAGATCGATGTCGAGGGCCATGAGCTCGATGTACTCAAGGGCGCGGCCGCGATGCTCGATCAACGCTCCGTCGCCGTGGTCCAGTTCGAGTTCGGCGGCTGCAATGTCGACACCCGCACCTTCTTTCGCGACTTCTATGATTTCTTCGATGCCCGGGGCTATCGGCTCTTCATCGCTGGCCCGGGCGGCAGGCTCACGCCGGTCAGGCGCTACCGCGAGTTCAACGAGCAGTTCCTGACCACCAACTACATCGCGATCAGGACCTAGGCCGCGATGGCCCGGCCCCGCATCATCACGCGCCTGCATGGCGGCCTCGGCAACCAGCTGTTCCAGTATGCGACCGGCCGGGCGGTGGCGCTGAGGACGGGATCCGATCTGCTGCTCGATGCCCGCCAGTTCACCCCGGCCAATCCGTTCCAGTACGACCTCGGCCATTTCCGGATCGCGGCGCGGGTGGCGGAGAAGGGCGAACTGCCGCCCGCCAAGGATCGTGCGCTCGCCTATGCCTGGTGGCGTCTGTTCGGACGCTCACCCCGCTTTGTCCGCGAGCAGTCCCTGGCGTTCAACGAGCGCATCGGCACCATCGGCCCGGATTGCTATCTGCACGGCTATTTTCAGTCGGAGCGCTATTTCGAGGCGATCGCGGCCGAGCTCCGGACCGAACTGGCGTTCTGCGAACCCGCGCGCGACGCCAATGCCCGCATGGCCGAGCGCATCCAAAACGCGCCATCCGTTTCACTGCACATCCGCCGGGGCGACTACCTCACCTCGGCCAAGGCGCGTGCCGCCCACGGCGCGCCGGACCCCGATTACCACCGGCGGGCGCTCGAGGAGATCCGGACCCGGTCGGGCACCGATCCCGTCGTCTATCTCTTCTCCAACGACCCAGACTGGGTGCGCGACAACATGAAGCTCGATGCCGAGCTGGTGACCGTCGCCATCAATGACGGCAGGACCGCCCATGAGGACCTGCGCCTGATGAGCCTGTGCGATCATCACGTGATCGCCAATTCCACATTCTCCTGGTGGGGCGCCTGGCTCAACCCGTCGTCCGAAAAGATCGTCGTCGCCCCGGCCCGGTGGTTCGCGAGCCCGAAACTCTCCAACCCCGACATCACGCCGCAAGGCTGGCTTCGGCTGGGCGATTGACCATGGAACCCGGGTGCGCCAAAAGGACCGGCGCCCGCAAGACAGGATCCCTGCACCATGCAACTGGACTACGCCTTCAAGGACTTTCTCAATCGGTTGCGGGGCAGGAAACGTCATGGTCCGGTCTCGCCCCGGCATTTCCGCCTGGCACTCGATCTGGCCAAGGTGCGCAACAAGGTGCTGGGCGAGCCTGATCCGCAGATCCGGGCGTTCCTGCTCCATGCCTTCACCTTCGGATCGGTCTCAAGGTCGCAGATCTTTCAGGATGCCTTCGTGCACTGGGCGCTGAACGGAAAGCGCGACGGCTTCTTCTGCGATTTCGGGGCGACCAACGGGGTGTTCCTGTCCAACAGCTTCGCGCTCGAAACCGAGTTCGGCTGGACCGGGATCTGCGCTGAGCCGGCCACAAGCTGGCACGAGGATCTCAGGCGCAACCGTCCCGGCGCCAGGATCGAGACGCGCTGCGTCTGGGCGCGCAGCGGTGAACGGCTCACCTTCTCCGAAAGCGCCTCGCGCGAATTGTCGACGCTCACCCAGTTCGAGGACTCCGACAGCCATTCCCGCCGGCGTCGCGGCGCCAAGACCTATGAGGTCGAGACCATTTCGCTCAACGACATGCTCGACCAGCACGCAGCACCCGACCAGTTCGATTATCTCTCGATCGACACCGAGGGCAGCGAACTCGACATTCTGCAGGCCTTCGATTTCAAGCGCTGGCGCCCGGCGGTGATCACCGTCGAGCACAATTACACCGCCAACCGGCAGACCCTCCATGACCTCCTGGTCAAGGCCGGCTACCGCCGCGTCCTGGAGGAAGTCTCGCTGTTTGACGACTGGTACGTCGAAGCCCGCGTCGAGCTTCCCGCCTGAGGCCTACAGCGCCGCGCATCCAATTGGATGCGCAAAGGACGCTGTAGCCCTTTGCATTAGGCCTTCCGGACCTTCTTGAAGACGGCGTTCATGTGGCTCTTGTGCACCATGGTCCTGCGCTTGAACCCGCGCGCGGCGAGCCAGGGCTCGAGCTCGGACAGCAGCACGCCGCCCTCATAGACTGGTTCCCGGGAGACCTCGCTTTCGAGGTAGGTGCAGGCCGCCAGCGTGCGGGCGGCGCCGTTGAGGCACATCAGTTCCGCCCCCTGCACATCGAGCACCAGCACGTCGACGGTCTCCGGCGCAACGCCGGCGTCGTCGAGCGCCGCATCCAGCGTCCGCATCGGCAGCTTGAGCACTTCGCCGGTCTCGCGGACCTGGGCGAACCGGTCGCCGTCGCCCCGTTTCATCCTGAACATCGAGTTCGAGGCGCCGTCATTGTCAAACAGGTGAAATTCGGCGGTGCCGCCATCTTCGGCGCCCACCAGGGCCTGTATGGCGATGTGGCGGGTGCGCGTCTGGCCCATGAGGCGGCAGAACAGGCTGGGCTTCCGCTGCGCCATGGTTTCAAGGTGGCTCTGAAGGGCGGGATAGATGTCCGGCGCGGCCTCGAACCAGACCACGGTGTTGGCGCCCCAGTCCTGGTAGCGCGCAGCCTCCTGGCCGTGATGGGCGCCGACATGGACGATGGTATTGTTGCGCAGCGTCCGCCCGCGCATCAGCAGATAGCGCAGAATGTTCATCGCGCCGTCTCCATGAACTCGGCCAGGGTTCTCTCGATGCCCGCTTCGAGCCCGATCTGCGGCTTCCAGCCCATCGCCCGGAGCCGCGACGAATCCATCAGCTTTCGCGGCGTGCCGTCGGGCTTGGAGGGGTCGAGCTCGATCGACCCTTCATAGCCCGAGGCTTGCGCGATCATCAGCGCGAGGTCGCGGATCGAGATCTCCTCGCCGCTGCCGACATTGATGTGCTCATGGCCCGAATAGTGCTGCATCAGGAACACCAGCGCGTCGGCGCAGTCGTCCGCATGCAGGAACTCGCGGAGCGGCGTTCCGCTGCCCCACAGCGTGATCGCGGGTGCCCGGGCGGCCTTGGCTTCCTGCACCTTGCGGATGAGGGCGGGCAGCACGTGGCTGGTGGCGAGATCGTAATTGTCGCCGGTGCCGTAGAGATTGGTGGGCATGGCCGAGATGAAATCCGCCCCGTGCTGCTTGCGGTAGGCCTGGCAGAGCTTGATGCCGGCGATCTTGGCGATCGCGTACCACTCGTTGGTGGGCTCCAGTTCGCCGGTCAGAAGCGCGCTTTCGGCGATCGGCTGCCGGGCGAATTTCGGATAGATGCAGGACGAGCCCAGGAACACGAGTTTCTCCGCGCCGGTCCTGTGCGCGGCGTCGATGATGTTGGCCTCGATCATCAGGTTCTCGTAGAGAAAGTCGGCGGGCATCGTGTCATTGGCGAGGATGCCGCCAACCTTGGCCGCCGCCAGGAACACCGCATCCGGGCGGTGTTCGGCAAACCAGCCCTGGACCGCAGCCTGGCTGGTGAGGTCGAGCTCCGCCCGGCTGGCCCTAAGCACGATGCAGGTCTCCCGCGCGAGCCGCCGCACGATCGCCGAGCCGACCATGCCGCGGTGTCCCGCCACATAGATCCGCTTGCCGGCCAGCCTGTAGGGCACGTCAGCCATGGCGCTGGGCCTCCTGGAAGTCGGCCGCAGCCATCTCCGCAACGAGGTCGGCGAAGGACGTCTGCGGCGACCAGCCGAGCTTCTGCTTGGCCTTGGACGCGTCGCCCAGCAGCGTCTCGACCTCGGTGGGCCGGAAATAACGCGGATCGACGGTGACGATGATCTTGCCCGACGCGTCGCGGCCGACCTCGTTCACGCCTTCGCCCTCGAAATGTATGGTCATGTCGAGCGCCGCCGCCGCCGCCAGCACGAAATCGCGCACCGAATACTGCACGCCGGTGGCGATGACGAAATCCTCGGGCTCGTCCTGCTGCAGCATCAGCCACTGCATCTCGACATAGTCGCGCGCATGGCCCCAGTCGCGCAGCGCGTCGAGATTGCCGAGCTTGAGCAGGTCCTGCTGGCCGAGCTTGATGCGCGCCAGCGCGCGCGTGATCTTGCGGGTGACGAAGGTCTCGCCGCGCAGCGGGCTTTCGTGGTTGAACAGGATGCCGTTGCAGGCGAACAGCCCGTAGGCCTCGCGGTAGTTGACCGTGATCCAGTAGGCATAAAGCTTGGCCACGCCATAGGGCGAGCGCGGATAGAACGGCGTGCGCTCGGTCTGGGGCGTTTCCTGCACCAGGCCGTAGAGCTCGGATGTCGAGGCCTGGTAGAACCGGCTCTTGTCCTTCAAGCCAAGAATCCGGATCGCCTCGAGCAACCTGAGCGTGCCCAGCGCATCGGAATTGGCGGTGTATTCCGGCTCCTCGAACGACACGGCGACATGGCTCTGGGCAGCCAGATTGTAGACCTCGTCGGGCTTGGTCTGCTGCAGGATATGGGTGAGCGAGGAGGAATCGGTCATGTCGCCATGATGCAGCACGAACTGGCCGGAACGCCCCGGTTCGCCTTCCATCAGATGGTCGATGCGCGCGGTGTTGAACAGCGAGGTCCGCCGCTTGATGCCGTGGACCTGGTAGCCCTTCTTGAGCAGGAACTCGGACAGGTAGGCGCCATCCTGGCCGGTCACCCCGGTGATGAGGGCTGTCTTCGGCGATGTGCGGTCTGTCATGGCTTGGGCTGCGTCCTTTGGGCGGCGGTCTTTGCGATACGGGCGGCTGCGTGGTCCTGATCGGCGCAACGAGACGCCTTTTCGTTGGTCTTGGCAATATATTCAAGCCGGGACTTGGAGTCCGCTTCACAAACAGCAGCCAGGCGGTCAAGAAGTTTCGGGCGTGCCTGCCTTCCGCGCGTGGATGGCCTTCTGGACTACACATACGAGGGCGGGGTGATCTGGGGCCGGGATTTATGCGCGTCTGGCAGTGGACTCTCCCCGCTTGCTGGCATACTAACATGTTAGTTGCGGCCACCAGCCTGTCACACGTTCCGGCTTGCGCTCCAGTCAACACTCAACGGACCGATCCATGACCACCGACCTTGCCCAGACAATTCGCCTCCATCCCACGGACAATGTCATCATCGCGCTCAAGGACCTGGCAGCCGGCGCCTCCGTGTCCGGCCTGGATGGCCCCCTGAGGGAAGCGGTGGCGCGCGGCCACAAGATCGCCTCGCATCCGATCGCCGCAGGAGAGAAGGTGCTCCGCTACGGCCAGACCATCGGCGTGGCGACCCGCGCCATTGCGCCCGGCGAGCACGTCCATGTGCACAATCTCGGCATGGGCGGCCATGCCGAGGCGCAGGACTTTTCGACCGAGGTCCGGCCGCTTGCAGCCCCGTCCGAGACCCGGCACTTCATGGGATACCACCGCGCCGACGGCTCGGTCGGCACCCGCAATTATCTCGGCATCCTCACGTCGGTCAATTGCTCCGGGTCGGTGGCGCGCTTCATCGCCGAGGCGGTGGAGAAGCAGGGTTGGCTCGCCGGGTTCGAGAATGTCGATGGCATCGTGCCGATCGTCCACGGCACCGGTTGCGGCATGTCGGGCAGCGACGAGGGCTACGACACGCTGTTCCGCACGCTGCAGGGCTATGCCCGCAACCCGAACTTCGCGGGCATCCTGCTCCTGGGTCTGGGCTGCGAGGTGATGCAGGTGCCCGATCTGGTCGGCCGTGGCCGCATGCGCGCCGATGGCAACATCCGCTACATGACCATCCAGCAGTCGGGCGGCACCCGCAGGACCATCGAGCGCGGCATCGAGCATCTGAAGGAAATGGCCGCGAAGGCCAATGCGATCAGCCGCGCGCCGGCCGGCCTCGAGCATCTGATGGTCGGCATGCAGTGCGGCGGCTCGGACGGCTATTCCGGCATCACCGCCAATCCCGCATTGGGCGTGGCCTCGGATCTGCTGGTTGCCCATGGCGGCACCACCATCCTGTCGGAAACCTCGGAGATCTATGGCGCCGAGCATCTTCTGACCCGCCGCGCGGTGACGCCGGAAGTGGGCGCCAAGATCGTCGAGCGGATCCGCTGGTGGGAAGACTACACGGCGCGCAACGGCGGCGAGATGGACAACAATCCCTCGCCCGGCAACAAGAAGGGCGGCCTGACCACCATCCTCGAGAAATCCCTCGGCGCGGTGGCCAAGGGCGGCTCGGCGCCGCTGACCCAGGTCTACAAATTCGCCGAACCCGTGACCGAGCGCGGCTTCGTGTTCATGGATTCTCCCGGTTACGATCCCTGCTCGGTGACCGGGCAGATCGCCTCGGGCGCCAATCTGATCGCGTTCACCACGGGCCGCGGCTCGGTGTCGGGCTACAAGCCCACCCCTTGCGTCAAGCTCGCCACCAATTCGGAAATGTATGGCCGCATGGCCGAGGACATGGACATCAATTGCGGCGACATCGTCACCGACGGCGTCAGCCTCGAGGCCAAGGGACGGGAGATCTTCGAATTGTTCCTGCGCGTCGCTTCGGGGGAGGAAACCAAGAGCGAGCAGTTGGGCTTCGGCGGCGCCGAATTCGTGCCCTGGCAGATGGGCGCGGTGATGTGATCGGGCGCGGCAGTCATCGGCCCTTTCGGCTCGTCATGTCAAAACGGCGCCCCGAAAGGCGCCGTTGACTGAGTCTGGAGTGAAGGCCTCAGATGTTGCCTGCGCCCATTTCCCGGGCGATGTGATCGGCCTGGCGGATCGCCAGCGCAACAATTGTCAGCGTCGGGTTTTCCGCCGCGCCGGTCGTGAACTGCGATCCGTCGGAGACGAACAGATTGGCGATGTCATGGGTCTGGCCCCATTTGTTGACGACACCATCGCGCGCGTTTTCCGACATCCTGTTGGTTCCCAGATTGTGCGTCGACGGGTAGGGCGGGGTCGGAAATGTCCGCGTGGCGCCGACCGCGTCATAGATCGCCATGCCCTGCTTGTAGGCATGCGCCCGCATCGCCGTGTCGTTGGGATGATCATCGAAATGAACATTGGGCGCCGGCAGGCCATACTGGTCCTTCAGGTCATGGTTGAGCGTGATCCGGTTGGTTTCCTGCGGCATGTCCTCGCCGACAATCCACAATCCGGCCATGTTCTCGTAGGAATCAAGCGCGGTGGTGAATTCCCTGCCCCATCCGCCCGGATCAAGGAAGGCGGCCATGAACGGCAGGCCCAGCGCCAGGGTCTCCAGCTCGTACCCGCCGACAAAACCGCGCGACGGGTCATGGCGTGCTTCGTCCTGGATGATCCCGGCCATTGTGGTTCCGCGCCACATCCGCACCGGCTTGTCAAACACCGCATAGACTGATCCGGTCATGTGCCGCATGTAATTGCGGCCGACCTGTCCCGACGAGTTGGCAAGCCCGTCCGGGAATAGGGCGGATGCGGAATTGAGCAGCAGCCGCGGGCTTTCGATGGAATTGCCTGCGACGCAGACGATCCTCGCCTTTTGCAGATGCTGATTGCCGTCCTTGTCGGCGTAAAGCACACCCGTCACCTTGCCGCTGTCGTCATGCTCGATTTTCAGCACATGCGCGCGCTCGCGGACCTCCAGGTTGCCCGTGGCTTCGCCGCGCGGGATGTCGGTATAGGCCGCTGACCACTTGGCGCCCCATTTGCAGCCCTGGAAGCAAAACCCGGTCTGCTGGCAGGCCATGCGGTCGTCGTATTCGGCGGCATTGATCGCCATGCGGCCGGTATGGACGTCCTTGTAGCCCAGGGCCTTGGCCCCGGCTTCGAAGACCTTGAAGTTGGTGTTGCCGGGCAGGCCGGTGCGATCGCCGGTGCGGGTGACGCCGAGTTTCGTCTCGGCCTTCTCGTACCAGGGTTCCATTTCCGCCAGGTCGATTGGCCAGTCGAGCAAATTGGCGCCCTGAACCGCGCCATATGTGGCCTTGGCCTTGAACTCATGCGGCTGGAAGCGCAGCGACGCGCCGGCCCAGTGGGTGGTGGTTCCTCCGACAGCCTTGACAATCCAGGCAGGCAGTCCGGAGAAGTCCTTTGCGACGCGCCAATCGCCGGAGGTCGAACGTGCGTCGAGCCAGGCCAGCTGGCCGAAACTGTCCCACTCGTCATTGATGTAATCCTCTGGCAGATACCGTCCACCGGCTTCCAGGGCGACCACTTTGATGCCCTTCTGGGCCAGTTCATTGGCCAGCACGCCGCCTCCGGCGCCGGTGCCGATGATCACGACGACTGAGTCGTCATTAAGTTCGTACTTCGCAACCATGTCCGATGCCTCCCTCAGAGCCAGTTGATGTCGTCAAAGCCACGGTCGATGTACCCGCCCTGGCTGTAACTCTCGCCCTCGTAGCCAAACAGCGGCCACACGGCTTTCTGGTTGTAGAGACCCGTGACCAGACCTCCGCGGATGCGCTGGAAGAAGGCGCCGTCCTCCATGGCGCGAAGGATGTCGACGCGGTCCCGCTCCCAGCCCGTCTCGAGATAGGAGGCATGTCCCTTGCCGCGGGCCGCCGCATCCAGGGCCGCGATGCCGGCCTCGATGTCCGGCGCGGCCTCGGTCGTGTCGTAGCCCTTGACCGCGATCGCGTAGTGTTCGTCGGCGACATGATCGTGCGGATAGATGTCGCGCGCCATCTGGATGAGCGTGGCCATCGAGGTTGGCTTGAGCGCCGTGGTCTCCATCGCCCAGGCCGCGTCGATCCCGGCGATGAAACCGGAGCCGACGACAAATGTCGCTCCGGTCGCGACCGTTCGCGACAACAATTGGCGGCGCGTCATTCCTTGCCGCATGGTTTGGACTGTCATGATTTTCCTCCCTTGGTGGTATTCTGGCATGGTCAGGCCGGGCTCCTTCCTTCCCGGTCTGGCCATGCCGCAGCTATAGGTATCGGCCGGCGCGTTGGAGCACCTCGATCTGGTATCCATCCGGATCTGCTATGAAAAAGAAGCGGGCGATCACTTTGCCGGCGGGCGCGAAATCAACGAGCTTGCGAGGCTCAAGGCCGAGCGCCGTCAGGCGCGCATGTTCGCTGTTGACGTCTTCGACTGAAAACGCCAGGTGCCCGTAGCCGTCACCCAGATCGTAAGCGGTCGCGCGGCCTTTGTTGACTGTCAGCTCAAGCTCAAACCCTGTTTCCTCATTGCTGAGATAAATCAGGGTGAAGCTGTCAAAATCGAGCCGGTCGGCGATCTTCAGGCGGAAGGCTTTTTGATAGAATTCGACCGAGCGTGCCTCGTCGAGCACGCGGATCATGCTGTGAATGGCCTTGGCCATGGCTCCTCCCGATTTCGCTCAAACTATAATGCCAAGCTTGAATGTCTTGTCGGAAGTCGGGGTAGTAGTTGTATACTACGGCTGTTTTTTACTCCGCAGCCATCAGCCGCTCGTGTTCAACGGCGCTGGTTTCAAGGTGAACCAGGCAGCAGCAGCGCAACAGCGAAGCAAAATTCTTGGGCTCCCCGTGCAACTCCAGCACCTCGGAATGTAGCTTCGACATGAATCCTGGTGTGGTCATGCCCTGGGTTTCCGCGAGTTCGTCCATGATGTCCCAGAACGCCCGTTCAAGACGGATGGACGTGCTTTGGCCGTTAAGCCGAAGCCGGCGTGTGATCTGCTCATAGCGGGCCGGATCCTGTCCGGCGAATACCTTGCACATTGTTTCCTCCTTCTCATCGCTTCACCAATGAGGGTCTGCGGCAGTTGGTTTGCCGTCAATGGACAAGTGTGCAGCAATCGGGCCGGACTTGCACTCACTATTGTGCCTTCATGCGCATGGTCTCGGAATTTTGATCGTTCATGGCTTGGCCGGGCGTCTGCATCCCTGCGAAGCCATGTTCGCCGCCCCTCGAAACCTGTGCATTGACTCTCGGCCCGACTCTGGCGTTAAATAGAACATAACAGGAACATTTTGGGCAGAACATGAGTCTCTCGAGGCGGCAGATCGCGGCGGACATTCTTGACGCGCACACAAGGGCGCAGCAGGCGCGCGCCTATGCGGCGATGCCCGCAGCCGGGCCGGTCTCCGAGCCTTTGGCGCTCGGCGCGAGTGCGGTCGACCATTGCCTGGATGGCGGGCTTGCCTGCGGCGGCCTGCATGAGGTGCGGGCCGAACTCGCGCGCGACATAGGTGCTGCCGCAGGCTTCGCGCTCGGGCTTGCGGGCCGCGCCATTCAGGCCGATCGCGGCGGCCGCCGCGGCATCGTCTGGATCAGCGATCCCGCCGCGCGCATCGATGGCGGCGGGTTGTTCCCCGCGGGCCTCGCCCAGCACGGGCTCGATCCGGAAAGCCTGACGCTTGTCGAACCTCACGACCTGCAGGGCGCCATGTGGGCCGCCGACGAGGCGGCGGGCTGCGCCGGGCTCGCGGCGCTCATCTTCCAGATCAAGGGCAATCCGGCGCGCTTCGACATCACCGCGACGCGGCGGCTGATGCTGCGGGCGCGCGACAGCGGCGTGCTGGCGCTGGTCTTGAGGCAGAGCGGCGGGGAGGAGGCGAGTGCTGCGGCGACGCGCTGGCATGTGAGCACCGACCTGTCCGGGGCGGACGAGATCTTTGAACGCGGCGTGGGGGCAATGCGGCTGTCCCTGACGCTGGAACGCAACCGCACGGGGCGCACAGGCCGGTGGTCTCTCGCCTGGAACCCCAGGACCAGGACCTTCGATCATGCCGCACCTCACCCCAACCCGTCAGCGCATCCTCTCGATCGCCTTCCCGAATCTTTCGACCGACAGGATCCACCGGGCGCGATGGGGCAAGTCCTGGATCGCAGGCAGGATTTTGGACGCGCATCCTGACGCCCCGCCCGTCGTCGTCACCGACACGCTCAAGAACGCGCTGCGCATCGTGGCGCTCGATCAGCGCGCCCGCGCCCGCGGCGTGCGGCTCGGCCAGAGCCTGAGCGATGCCCGCGCGCTCGCGCCCGATCTCGACTGCCATCCCGCGGACGACGCTGCCGACCGCGCGCTGCTGCTGACCATCGCCGCCTGGTGCGAGCGCTACACGCCGCTCGTGGCGCTGGACGCGGCGTCCGGGCGCGACCATGGCCTGTTCATGGATCTGACCGGCTGCGCCCATCTTCTGGGCGGCGAGGCGGCGCTGGTGGCTGATCTCGAAGCAAGGCTCGGCGCCCAGGGCTTTCACGTCCGGCTGTGTCTCGCCGACACGCCGGGTGCGGCCTGGGCCATGGCGCGCTACGGCCAGGCGCGGATCATTCCCGAGGGCGCGCATGGCGAGGCGGTGCTGCCGTTGAGCCTGAGCGGCCTCAGGCTGGAGCCCGCCCTGGTGGTTTCCCTCGGCCGCGTCGGGCTCAAGACCATCGGCTGCATCGCCGCCCTGCCGCGCGCGCCGCTCGCCGCCCGTTTCGGCGCGCGGCTGATGCAGCGGCTCGACCAGGCGCTGGGGCGCGAGGCGGAAGCCATCTCGCCGCTCATGCCGGTGGCCGAGCTTTCCACCGAACGCCGCTTCGCCGAGCCGATCGCCCGCCAGGAGGACATCAGCCAGGTGATCGCGGCGCTTTCGGCAGGCATCATCGAGCCGCTGGAGCGGCGCGGCCTGGGGCTGCGCCGCTGCCGGGTCCGGCTGTTCCGGGTCGATGGCCATGTGAGCGCGCTCGAGGTGCAGACGGCGCGGCCGCTGCGCGACGCCAGGATGATCGCCCGGCTGTTTGCGGAACGCATCGCCGGCCTGCATGACGATCTCGACATGGGCTTCGGCTTTGATCTGATCCGGCTCGATGTCGCCCATGCCGATCCGTTCGAGGGCGCCCAGGCCGAGATGATGGCGGGGAATGCGGGCGGCCACGGCCATGACGCGCTGGTCGACCGGTTGGGCGCGCGGCTCGGCCTCGAGCGCGTGCAGCGCTTCGTGCTGGCCGACACCCATATCCCCGAGCGCAGCTTCGGCCGCGAGCCGGTGGCCCGCCTTGCCTCCCACCCCGGCGCCCGAAGGGCCGCTTCGGGGGCCGCGGCGCTGGCCCTGCTGCCCGATCTGCCCACGCCCGACGCGATCATCACCCGCCCGCTGATCCTGTTCGACCGGCCCGAGCTGATGCAGACCATCGCCGAGGTGCCCGACGGCCCGCCACTCCGGTTCCGCTGGCGCGGCGCCTCCTACGAGGTCGCCCGCTCGGAAGGGCCTGAGCGCATCGCCTGCGAATGGTGGCGCGACGGCCGCGGCGCCCGCACGCGGGATTATTTCCGCGTCGAGGACCGCCAGGGCTACCGGTTCTGGCTGTTCCGCCACGGCCTCTATGGCCGCGAGACGTCCGAACCCGCCTGGTACATGCACGGGCTGTTCGCATGAAAAGTCGCCCGCCCGGCCTGTCACCGGCCAATGGAGCATCGGCCTATGTCGAACTGGCCGCGGCCAGCAATTTCTCCTTCCTGCGCGGCGCCTCGCACGCCGAGGAGCTGGTGGTGCAGTCCTCGCGCCTCGGGCTTTCAGGCCTTGCCATCACCGACCGCAATTCGCTGGCGGGCGTCGTCCGCGGCCACATGGCGGCCAAGGAGGCGGGCCTGCCCTTCGCGCCGGGCTGCCGGCTGGTGTTCATGGACGCATCGCCCGACATCCTCGTCTGGCCGGAAGATCGAGCGGGCTACGGGCATCTGTGCGAGCTCTTGACCACCGGCAAGCGCCGCGCCCCCAAGGGCGAATGCCATCTGATGCTCGAGGATCTCTTCACCCATGGCGCAGGCCTGCTGATGGCCGTCGTCCCGCCCGCGGGCGCCGCCGGGCTTGATCCCGTCCTCAGGCGGCTCAGCGAAGCCTTCCCCGATCATCTCCATCTGGCGCTCTCGCGGACCTATGGCGCGAGCGACCAGCGCCACATGGCGCGGGTCGCCCGGCTGGCGCGCGATCACAGCCTGCCGCTGCTGGCGATCGGCGACGTGCTCTACCACGCGCCCGAACGCCGCCCGCTGCAGGATGTGCTGACCTGCATCCGCGAGGGAAAGACACTCGCCACCATCGGCGCGCTGTTGCAAGCCAATGCCGAGCGGCATCTGCGCTCCCATCCCGACATGCTGCACCTGTTCAAGGGCTATGAGCAGGCCGTCGCGCAATCGGCCATCCTGTTTGCGCGCATAAGCTTTTCGCTCGACGAGTTGCGCTACCAGTATCCCGACGCGCCGGTATTCCCCGAACTCGGGCCCGAGCCGCTGCCCGCGCAGCAGGCGCTCGAACGGCTCACCGCCATCGGGCTTGCCAAGCGCTACCCCGGGGGGGCGCCCGAGAAGGTGGTGAAAGCCATCGCCCACGAGACGCGGCTCATCAAAAAGCTCGACTACGCGCCCTATTTCCTCACTGTCTACGACATCGTCCGCTTCGCCCGCTCGCAAAACATTCTCTGCCAGGGCCGCGGTTCGGCCGCCAATTCCGCCGTCTGCTACTGTCTCGAGATCACCGAGGTTGATCCCGGCAAGGTCGATCTCCTGTTCGAGCGCTTCATCTCCGAGGAGCGCAACGAGCCGCCCGACATCGATGTCGATTTCGAGCATGAGCGGCGCGAGGAGGTGATCCAGTATATCTACGGCAAATACGGCCGCGACCGGGCAGGTCTCGCCGCCACCGTCATCACCTACCGCGCCCGCTCCGCGATCCGCGAGGTCGGCAAGGTCTTCGGCCTGTCCGACGATGCGATCTCCGCCATCTCCGGCACCAAATGGGGCGGCTGGTCGCGCGAGGTCGATCCCGAGGACGCGCGCCGCGCCGGCCTTGATCCTTCCGACAGGCATCTGGCGCAGATGCTCGATCTCGCCTCGCAGATCATCGGCTTCCCGCGGCACCTGTCGCAGCATGTCGGCGGCTTTGTGATCACCCGAGACAGGCTCTCCTCGCTGATCCCGATCGAGAACGCGGCGATGGAGGACCGCACCATCGTCGAATGGGACAAGGACGATCTCGAAAGCCTCGGCATGCTCAAGATCGACGTGCTGGCGCTCGGCATGCTCACCTGCATCCGCAAGGCCTTCGGTCTGCTGGAGCATCACTACGGCCGCCGCGAAACGCTCGCCTCGCTGCCCGATGGCGATGCCGCCACCTATGACATGATCTGCCGCGCCGACACCATCGGCGTGTTCCAGATCGAAAGCCGGGCGCAGATGTCGATGCTGCCGCGTCTGAAGCCGCGCTGCTACTATGATCTCGTTATCGAGGTGGCGATCGTCCGCCCCGGCCCGATCCAGGGCGACATGGTCCACCCCTATCTGCGCCGCAGGCAGGGCAAGGAAGAGGTCTCCTTCCCCAAGCCCGAACTCGAGAAGGTGCTGGGTAAGACATTGGGCGTGCCGCTGTTCCAGGAGCAGGCGATGAACATCGCCATCGTCGCCGGCGGCTTCTCGCCGGGCGAGGCCGACAAGCTGCGCCGCGCCATGGCCACCTTCCGCCGCGTCGGCACCATCGGCTCGTTCCAGCAGAAGATGGTCGAGGGGATGGTCAAAAACGGCTATGAGCGCGGCTTCGCCGAGCACTGCTTCCGCCAGATCGAGGGCTTTGGCGAATATGGCTTCCCCGAAAGCCATGCGGCGAGCTTCGCGCTGCTGGTCTATGTCTCCTGCTGGCTCAAGTGCCATTATCCGGATGTCTTCTGCGCCGCCATTCTCAACTCCCAGCCGATGGGCTTCTATGCCCCGGCGCAGCTGATCCGCGACGCCCGCGAGCACGGCGTCGAGATCCGCCCCGTCGACATCAATGAGTCAGCATGGGCGTGCACGCTGGAGCCCGGCGCCGAACCGCAGTCGCTCTCACCCCGGCACCGGGAGATGCGAGGCGTGATGAAGCATGTCCACGCAGTGCGGCTCGGGCTCCAGCACGTCAAGGGCTTTGGCGATGCCGAGGCCATGCAGCTCATGGAACGCCGCGGCCGCGGCTATGACAGCGTCCGCGACCTGTGGATGCGCTCGGGCCTGCCGCGCCGCGCCATCGAGCAGCTGGCCGAGGCCGATTGCTTCCGCTCCATCGGGCTCGAGCGGCGCGACGCGCTGTGGGCGGTCAAGGCGCTCGATCCGCTGTCGAGCGCCGAGCGGCTGCCCCTATTCGCGCTCGCCGACACCCAGGACCTGCAGAACGAGCCCGATGTCGACCTGCCGCCGATGCCGCTCGGCGAGCAGGTGATCAACGACTACCAGTCGCTGTCGTTCTCGCTGAAGGCCCATCCGATGTCGTTCCTGCGCGCGCGGCTTGGCCAGTCCGGCTGCCGCCTCAATTCGGATCTGGAGGGACTGCGCAGCGGCGCGGTCGTCAAGGTCGCGGGCCTGGTGCTGGTGAGGCAGCGCCCGGGCACCGCCAAGGGCGTGGTGTTCGAGACCATCGAGGACGAGACCGGCGTGGCCAACATCATCGTCTGGCCCAAGGTGTTCGAGAAGTTCCGCGCCGTGGTGCTCGGCAGCCGCTGCGTCGGCGTGCGCGGCAGGCTGCAGAACGAAGAGGGCGTCATCCATGTCGTGGCCGAATACATGGAGGACCTGACCCCGATGATGGCCGAGATCTCCGACATGGCGGGCGTCATGGGCGGGCTCGCCAATGCCGACGAGGTGCGCCGCCCGATCGAGGACACGCGCTCGCGCGACCGCAAGCCCGCCGCCCGCATCGCCCGGCTGATCCGCGACGCGCCGGAGCTGCGCACCGATTTCGAGGACCTGGCCCGCGCCCGCGCCGCGGGCCGGGCCCTGCCCAAGGGGCGAAATTTTCACTGAGGCCTGGATCAGATCAGGGCCGGATCAGTCATTGTGTCCGCCCTCCGCCGGGGGAGGCCCCAGCGTGCCGCGTTCGATGATCGCCGTCGGGATCTCGATCCGCCGCTCCACCGGCTGCTTGTTGATGAGCTTGATCAGCATGTCGGCCGCAGCCTCGCCCATGCGCCGGTGCGGCACCCGCACCGTGGTCAGTTTGGGATCGACGACGCCGGCGAGATCAATGTCGTCGAAGCCGGTGATCGACACGTCGCCGGGCACCTTCAGGCCGAGCTCGCGCGCCTTCTGCATGGCGCCCACGGCGAGCACGTCATTGCCGCACATCACCACGGTGGGCCGTGGAATGATCAGCATCAGCTCGCCCATGGCGCGGGCGCCATCCTCGAAGGTGTAGGCCGCCTCGATCACCGGAAGCTCGGCGGGGGCAATCCCCGCGGCCGCCGCCGCTTCGCGCACGCCCGCGGTGCGGTCAGCGGCGCGGTCGTTCATGTGCGAGATGCCGGCGATCATCGCCAGCCGGCGATGGCCATAACCGATCACCAACTCGGTCAGCCGGGCGGCCGCCGCGCGGTTGTCGAAACCCACGAAATAGCCGTCCTCGCCACCGAGATTCCAGGCGCCGACGAAGGGAATGCCGCGGCGGCGCAGGAACTCCGTGCTGCTTTCGGGCCGCGCCGAGCCGATCAGCAGCAGCCCGTCGGCGCCGCGTCCAGCCAGCACTTCCATCTGCTCGCGCTCCCGCGCCGGATCGTAGTTCGAGCTTGCCACCAGCAGCGTCTTGCCGAATTTCGACAGCGCCTCCTGGAACGACTGCAGCCCGCGCGCGAAAATGGCGTTGTCCATGGTGGGAATGATCGCGCCCACCGTGTTGGTCCGCCGCGAGGCGAGCGCGCGGCCCCCGAAATCCGGCGTGTAGCCCAGCGCCTCGACCGCTTGCATCACCCGGACCCGGGTCGGCGCGATCACCTGGTCGGGCGAATTCAGGCAGCGCGACACCGTCGCCGTCGACACTCCTGCCGCGCGCGCCACGTCGTCCAGCGTTGGTTTGGCCGTGCCGGTCATGGATCCTTCGTACTCCCGAAACAAGAAAAATCATACATCAAGCTGTAAGCGCTTGCATCTGAAAATGTAAGCGCTTACATTCGGTCCTGTTGAAACCTTGGGAGGGGTCTTCATGCAAGCTCATAAACCCGCATTCGGGATGGCGGTCCTGTTCATGGCGCTGTTTACCGCCGACGTGGCGGCGGGCGCGTTCTTCCGCGCGGCTTTCCTGACGGATGTGAGGCAGGCGCTGGTGCTTGCGGTCTCCTGCAGTTTCTTTGTCGCCGGGCTTCTCCTGCTGGAAGGGCAGAAGAAGCGCGACGGTTCCACGACACTTCACAGGGAGGAGGAAACCCGATGACACACAGGCAGACTGAACATGAACTGGCTTCCGCAGAGAGACGCAACTTTCTCAAGCTGACCGGAGCGGGCGCGTTCACCGTGGCCATGATGGCCGGTGCGGCGGGGGTCTTGTGGTCCGAAGAGGCCGTGGCCCAGACAGCCCGCGAAGAAAGCGAGCGCGAGGCCGCCGCCGAGCATATCATGACGCTCGCCACCGAATATGTGATCGGCACCTCGCGCAGCTATCCGATGATGCAGCTCGACGTGAAAGAAAACCTCCAGAACGCCTCGAACGGCAAGATCTATGTCAAGCTCGCCCCGGGCGGACAGTTGGGCATCGGCTCGGCGCTGGCGCAGAAGGTCCAGGGCCGCACGGTCGATGCGGGCCAGTTCTCGCTCTCCAACTTCGCGCCGTTCGCCCCGGCGGTCGACCTCATCAACATGCCCTATTTCTGCGGCGCCAATCAGCGCTTCGTCAATCTGGTGACCTCCGACATCTGGAAAACGGAGGTCGATGCGCTGGTCGAGGCGCGCGGCTTCAAGCCGATGTTCTACTTCTGCATCGACCCGCGTGTCATGGCCGTGCGCCAGGGCGGCAAGGCGATCATCACGCCCGCCGATCTCAAGGGCGTCAAGTTCCGGGTGCCCGGCTCGCAGATGCTCCAGCAGTTCTACCGCATGGGCGGCGCCAATCCGACGCCGGTGGCCTGGGGCGAGACGCCTTCGGCGATCAAGCAGGGCGTGGCCGACGCGCTCGATCCTGCCGTGGGCGCTCTCTACGCCTTCGGCTTCAAGGACATCCTGAGCCATGTCACCTTCACCCAGGCCGTGCCCGACAGCCAGGTCTATGCCTGCAATCTGGAATGGCACAACAGCCTGCCCGGCGACGTGCAGGAGGCGATTGCCTGGGCGTCCGAGATGAGCTTCCACCAGAACCTCGCCAAGGTGCCTTCGGCCCGGGCCTTCGCCATGTCCGAGATGGCCAAGTCCGGCGTCGAGTTCCATTCGCTGACCCAGGACCAACTCGCCGAATGGCAGGACACAGTCGGCTACCAGCGGCCCGAATGGGACAGCTTCAAGACCGAACTGGCAGGCTCGATGGACACCTTCGACAAGCTGGTCGAGGCGGCAGGCACGCAGGGCAAATACTACGTCCACGACGCCTGAGCCTTCTCTCGCGCATCCGCCGCCTGGGTGATCTTGGGCGGCGGGGCTCCATCCAAACCAACACTCAGGCGGACGGGCGATCTCAGGCCCGCACCGCAAGGGGGCGCCCGTGTCGAATTTCCTAAGCGCGCTGGACAGGAACGTGGAACGGTGGGCGTTGCTCTTCTTCTATGTCCTGCTGGTGGTGACCATGGCGATCGAGGTGATCCGCCGCGAAGTCTTCGCCTATTCCTCCATCTGGGGCGAAGAGCTGGTGCGCTATTCCTTCATCTATCTGGTCTGGATCGGGGCCGCCTCGGCGGTGCGCGAGCGGGGCCATATCCGCATCGACGTGCTGATGCACTACCTCGGCACCCGGGCCAAGGCGGCGCTCTACATCTTCGGCGACCTGGTGATGTTCGTTGTCGCCCTCATCGCGCTGTACTGGTCCTTCGAAACCGTGCTGGTGTCGATGAAATTCGGCTCGGTCAGCGCCGGCCTCAGGGTGTCGATGGTCTGGTTCCTGATGGCGGTGCCGGTGGGCTTCACCATCATGATGTGGCGCCTCATCCAGTCGCTCGCCCGCGACCTGAAGAGCTTTCGTGACGGCACGCCCGTCTACGAAGGCGACAAACTGTTTGATTGAGGGATAGGCACATGCTCTGGCAACAACTCAATCAGACGGTCGAACTGGGCTGGGATTTCTATGCCCCGGTCCTCCTGTTCGTCTCGCTCATCGTCATGGCGGTGCCGGTCTGGGCGGCCATAGGTGCTGCGGCGATCCTGATGCTGACGATGTCGGGCGACATGCCGCTGAGTGCGGTGGGCGAAAGCCTGTTCACCGGCATCGACGCCTTCGCGCTGACTGCGGTGCCGCTGTTCATCCTGACCGGCGACGTGCTGGTGCGCACCGGGCTGAGTCGCAAGTTTCTCGATGTCGCCGAGGCGCTCACCCAGTTCGCCAAGGGCGGCTTCGGCTCGGCCACGGTGCTGGTCTGCGGCATGTTCGCGGCGATTTCCGGCTCCGACGCGGCAGGCGCCGCAGCCGTCGGGCGCATGACCATCGCCCGGCTCGTGGAAAGCGGCTATCCGCGCCCCTATGCCTGCGCGCTGGTGGCCGCCGGCGCCTGCACAGGCATCCTCATTCCGCCCTCCATCGCCTACATCATCATCGGCCTGGTGCTGGGCATTTCCGCGTCCACGCTGTTTCTCGCCGCGGTGATCCCCGGACTCGCAATCCTGGTATCGATCCTCGCGACCAACGTCGTCATCAACCGCATCCACGGCTATGAAAGCGGCGGCAACGTCTCGATGGGCGAGTATTTCTCCAACCTCGGCAAGGCGCTCAGATCCGGCTGGTATGCCTTCATCGTGCCCGGTATCATCTTCTACGGCATCTTCTCGGGGCAGCTCACCCCCACCGAGGCCGGGGCCACTGCGGTGGTCGTCACAATCCTCATGGGCTTCATCCTGGGCACGCTGAGCCTCGCCGATTTCCCGGCCATGCTCCTGAGCTCCGCCAAGGTCAACGGCGTGATCCTGCCGATCATCGCCTTTTCCGCGCCGATGGCCGAGGCGCTCGCCATCATGGGCGTGCCGCAGGGCTTCGTGCTGGCGGTGACCTCGGTCAGCGAGGATCCGATGGTCATCATCCTGATGATGATCTTCATCCTGATCGCGGCGGGCTGCGTCATGGAGACCACGCCCAACATCGTCATCCTGGCGCCGATCCTCAAGCCGCTGGCCGACAATATCGGCATGAACGAGATCCAGTTCTGCGTCATGATGATCACCGCTTTGGGGGTCGGCTTCATCACCCCGCCGCTCGGCCTCAACCTCTTCGTCGTATCTGGCATTACCGGTGAATCGATCCTGAGAATTGCCTGGCGGGCGGTGCCCTTCGTAGGCTTCATGCTGATCGTTGTGCTGCTCATCGCCTTCGTCCCGGCGCTGTCCACCAGCCTGCTGCCCGATATCTACAAATAGTCTCATACCCAGCCACAGGAGGTCCGGGGACATGTCCCGCATCTATCTCAAGAAAGCCGCAAAAACCGCGTCCACCGAGTCCGGCTCCGTCCGCGACACGGTCCAGGCGATCCTCGACGAGATCGAGACAGGCGGCGAGGACGCGGCGCGGCGCTATGCCGAGACTTTTGACCGCTACACCGGCAACATCGTCGTTACCCGAGATGAGATCGACCTGGCAGCGTCGAGCCTGCCGCAAAAGCTCAAGGACGACATCCGCTTCGCCCATGACAATGTGCGCAAGTTCGCCGAGGCCCAGAAGGGCACGCTGAGCGACGTCGAGGTCGAGATCGTGCCCGGGCTGATCGCCGGCCAGAAGACGATCCCGATTTCCGCCGCCGGCTGCTACGTGCCGGGCGGCCGCTACAGCCATGTCGCCTCGGCGATCATGACGGTGACCACGGCCAAGGTCGCCGGCTGCAGCCATATCTCGGTCTGCTCGCCGCCGCGGCCCGATGTCGGCATCCATCCGGCGATCCTCTACACCGCCGATCTCTGCGGCGCCGACCGTATCCTTGCGATGGGCGGCGTGCAGGGCGTGGCCTCGATGGCCTTCGGCCTGTTCGGCGTGCCCGCATCCGGCATCCTGGTCGGCCCCGGCAACCAGTTTGTCGCCGAAGCCAAGCGCATCCTGTTCGGCCGCGTCGGCATCGACATGTTCGCTGGGCCCACCGACAGCCTGATCCTGGCCGACAAACACGCCGACGCCGAGATCGTCGCCGCCGACTTGGTCGGCCAGGCCGAGCACGGCTACAATTCGCCGGTCTGGCTGGTAACAGACGACCGGGCGCTGGCCGAGGCGGTGATGGCGCTGGTGCCGAAGCTGATCGCCACGCTTCCCGAGGTCAACCGCGACAATGCGGATGCCGCCTGGCGCGATTTCGCCGAGGTGATCCTGTGCGACAGCCGCGAGGAGATGGTGGCGACGTCCGATGACTATGCGCCCGAACACCTGACCGTCCAGGCTGCCGACCCCGACTGGTGGCTGGCCCGGCTCGGCTGCTACGGCTCGCTGTTCCTGGGCGAGGAAACCACGGTGGCCTATGGCGACAAGGCCTCGGGCACCAACCATGTGCTGCCCACCTCCGGGGCCGCGCGCTACACCGGCGGGCTGTCGGTGCACAAGTTCATGAAGATCGTCACCTGGCAGCGCGCCACGCGCGAGGGCGCCAAGTCCATTGCCGAGGCCACCGCCCGGATCTCCCGGCTCGAAGGCATGGAAGGCCATGCCCGCACGGCCGACATCCGTCTCAGGAAATATTTCCCCGGCGAGAATTTCGACCTCTCGGGCACGGACCGGGACATCTGAGATGGCCGTGCGCGACATGTTCAGCCTCGAGGGCCGCGTGGCGCTGGTCACCGGCGCGAGCTCCGGGCTTGGCCGGGCGGCTGCGAGCTTTCTGGTCAAGGCCGGCGCGCAAGTCATAGGCCTTGCCAGGCGGGTCGAGGCGCTCGATGCCTGGCGTCGGGAAGCCGGCGGCGAGACCGCGGCGCTGGCCGCCGATCTTTCCGCCGACGCCGATCTCGCGGCGATCGCCGCCCGTGCGTCCGAACCCTTCGGCCCGCCCGATATCCTGATCAATGCCGCCGGCCTGAATTTGCGCCAGCCGGCCGATCAGGTGACGCGGGAGGGCTGGGAGCGCACAATCGCGCTCAACCTCACTGTGCCCTTCTTCCTGGCCCAGGCGCTGGTCCCGGCGATGCGCGAGAAGCGCTGGGGGAGGATCGTCAATGTCGCCTCGCTGCAGTCGCGCCGGGCATTTGCCAACGGCATCGCCTATGGCGCCTCCAAGGGCGGTGTCGAGCAGATGACCCGCGCCATGGCCGAGGCCTGGTCGGCCGAAGGCGTCAACGCCAATGCGCTGGCGCCGGGGTTCTTCCCGACGGAACTGACCGGCCCGGTCTTCGCCGATCCGGCGCTCGCGGCCCGGCATGCGGCGGCCACCTGCATCGGCCGCAACGGCGAGATGGGGGACATCGAGGGGCCGCTGCTGTTCCTCGCCTCCGCGGCTTCCGCCTATGTCACCGGCCAGGTTCTGTTCGTTGACGGGGGGTACACCGCCAAATGAAAGCGCTCGTCTACACCGAACCCAAGACCCTCCACTATCGCCAGGAGCCCGTGCCCGTGCTGCCCGATGGCGAATGCCTGGTCCGGGTGGAGGCGGTGGGCATCTGCGGCTCCGACATGCACGCCTGGCTCGGCCATGACGAGCGCCGCCCGGCGCCGCTGATCCTGGGTCACGAGGCCGCAGGCGTCGTCGTCGAAGGCCCCGGCGTGGGCCGCCGCGTCACCGTCAACCCGCTCGCCACCTGCGGCGCCTGCCGCGCCTGCGTCTCGGGCCGCAACAATCTCTGCCCTGAGCGCCAGATCCTGTCGATGGCCCCGCGCCAGGGCGCCTTCGCCGAATTCATCGCCATTCCCGCGGACAATCTCATCGAGATGCCCGACGGCTTCTCCTTCGAGAAAGCCTGCATGGCCGAGCCGCTCGCCTGCGGCTGGCATGGCGTGCGGCTCGGCGCCCGCGCGCTTGATCTGCCGCTGGGGCAGGCCCGCTGCCTGGTCATCGGCGGAGGCGCCATCGGCCTCGGCGCCGCGCTGGCGCTCAAGGCGCAGGGCGCGACCGACGTCACCATCAGCGAAGCCAATCCGCGCCGCGTCCCGGCGCTCAGCTCCGCCGGCGACTTCACGATTGCCGCGCCCGATGCGATCGCGGAAGAGGCGCCGGGCCTCTACGACCTGGTGATCGACGGCGTCGGCTTTGGCGCGACGCGGGCCACCGCCAGCCGCGCCGCGCGGCCGGGTGGCGTGATCGTCCATATCGGCCTGGGCGACGCCGCCGCCGGCCTCGACATCCGCCGCATGACGCTGCAGGAAATCAGCTTCATCGGCGCCTACACCTATACGCCGCAGGATTTCCGCGACACCGCGGCGGCGATCTTCGACGGCCGGCTCGGACTGCTCGACTGGGCAGAGTCCCGGTCGCTCGCCGACGGAGCTTCCGCCTTTTCCGACATTCTCGACGGGCGGGCCTCCGCCCCGAAACTCATTCTCAAACCCTGAAAAAGGAGATCTGCCATGGGGGCTCCCCATTTGCTGGTTCATGATCACGCGGACAATGTCGGCGTTGTTGTTGTCGAGGGCCTGACGGCCGGTACGACTATGCTCTGCGTGGTCACGCATGACAATTCGAGCTTCGAGCTTGTGTCCAGGGCCGACGTGCCGATCGGCCACAAGATCGCGCTCAAGGACATTTCCTCGGGCGAGACCGCGATCAAGTATGGCGAGGACATCGGCAAGTTCGTGGCCGATATCGAAAAGGGCGCCCATGTCCACACCCACAACCTCAAGACCAAGCGCTGGTAGGAGCCCCATCATGGCATCGAACTATTCCAACATGACCTTCCAGGGCTATCGCCGCGAGAACGGCCGCGTCGGCGTGCGCAATCTCGTCGTCATCCTGCCGGTCGACGACATCTCCAATGCCGCCTGCGAGGCGGTCGCCAACAACATCAAGGGGACCTTAGCGATCCCGCATGCCTATGGGCGGCTGCAGTTCGGCGAGGATTTGGAGCTGCATTTCCGCACCATGATCGGCACCGGGTCGAACCCGAACGTGGCGGCCGTCGTCGTCATCGGCATCGAGCCGGGCTGGACCAAGAAGATCGTCGACGGCATCGCCGCCACGGGCAAGCCGGTGACCGGCTTCTCGATCGAGCAGAACGGTGATTTGAAGACCATCATGGACGCCTCGCGCGTGGCCAAGGAATATGTCCACTTCGCCTCCGAGCTGCAGCGCGAGGAGTGCTCGATCTCGGAACTGTGGATCTCGACCAAATGCGGCGAGAGCGACACGACGACGGGTCTCGGCTCCTGCCCGACGGTGGGCAACATGTATGACAAGCTCCTTCCCGAGGGCATCTATGGCTGCTTCGGCGAGACCTCCGAGATCACCGGCGCCGAGCACATCTGCAAGGCGCGTGCGATCAACGAGGAAGTCGGCGACCGCTGGTACGCGATGTGGAAGGCCTACCAGGACGACGTCATCTTCGCTCACCAGACCGACGATTTGAGTGACAGCCAGCCGACCAAGGGCAACATCGAGGGCGGGCTGACGACGATCGAGGAGAAGGCCTTGGGCAATCTCGAGAAGATCGGCCGGACGTCTCAGTATATCGACATCCTCGAGCCGGCCGAGGCGCCCGCATCGGGCAAGGGGCTCTACTTCATGGACAGCTCCTCCGCTGCGGCGGAATGCGTGACGCTGATGGCGGCCGGCGGCTATGTGGTACACACGTTCCCGACCGGGCAGGGCAATGTCATCGGCAACCCGATCGTGCCGGTGATCAAGATCACCGCCAACCCGCGCACGGTCAGGACCATGGGCGAACATGTCGATGTCGACGTCTCGGGGATCCTGAGGCGCGAGATGACCATCGACGAGGCCGGCGATGCGCTGATCGAGATGATCCTGCGCACCTCCAACGGCCGCGCCACCGCCGCCGAAGCGCTCGGACACCGAGAGTTCTCCATGACAAAGCTCTATCGCTCGGCGTA
>NZ_JAUXOD010000065.1 GCF_030682515.1 Hoeflea sp.
CACCGTCATGCACAGGCCTGCCCGGATCAGCCCCGCGCCCCGCCGCGCCGGTTGCGCGCGAACGCCCAGCCGAGCGCCACGCCGACGGCGAACACCGGCACCCAGATCACCGCATCGAACCGCATGTAGCTCAGCGCGCTCTCAAGCCGCGTCGACCCGTCCGGGTTGATCCCCGGCGAGACCTGCAGGACAAACAGCACCAGCACGACGACGAGCAGCGGAACCACCGCATAAGCGGTCCCCCGCGCAGCCCCCCACCGGTAGGCAAACACAAAGCCGATGATGAGCGGCGCGACGAAATCGGCCAGGAACGCCATCGGATTGGACACCCAGAATGCCATGTCGACCTCCGTTCCAGCCGCGTCGAAGTCGGATCTATGATACTGGCTTAATATCGGGTCGACAAGAAGTTCGGGGACAGTTTACCTTTTCGGGCCATGCCCGAAAAAGTAAACTGTCCCCTGCATAGCCGCATACCCCCTCAGCCGATCGCCGCGACGATCTTCCGCAGATCAGCCGTTCTCGCGCCCAGCATCAGCACGTTTTTGAGCGCCGTGGTAGGGTCGGTGGTCTGGAACAGGACGCCGTTGCCGCGGACGTCGCGGTTGATCACCTGGCGGCGCGGTTCGCCGTCGTCGGCGGGTTTCATCGCCACGGCGAAATACATCCGCGAAGTGCGAGGGCGGATGCGCTGGAAGAAGCGGTCCTCGGCGGTGATCTCGGCCTTGAAATTGGCAATGTAGAACCCCCAGGAGACATCCTTGTGGTCGGCGAAGTCGGTGGTCGACGCCGTCACATGGACATAGCCAAGGTGCGGCGCCTGGGAGAGCGTCTTGTGAAAGATGATCTCCGGAAACCGGATCCTGGCGTGGAAGGTGTTGAGCCGCTGGTGCGTCGTCCTGCCGGCGTTTTCAAGCCTTATGCCGGTGCGCCTGGCGACCTCCGCATCGGTGAGGAAGCGCTGCTCCTCATCGACCCAGTCCTCCGCGTCGCGGGCGATCCGCCCGGTCCTGAGGAAATTGGTATAGACCGCCTTTGCAGGCACGGGCGCCTGCCCCTTGGCCTTGGCCGCGTAGTATCTGAACATCGACATTTCGAGCGCGACCCAGGGTTTCCTTAGCGCAAATCATGGCCCCGAATGGTTAACGGAGTGCTGCCGGCGCCGCAGAAACCGTCCTGCGGGCCAGGCCCGGGCACAGGGTGCGTTCAGGATGGACAGGAGGCACGGGGAACAGGATTTTACCGCCCGCGCGCCGCATCTCTCATCGCCACCGTCAACATCCCTCTCAGCGACCCTGGAGCGCCAGATAGACCGCATGGGCGATCATCACGTCGAGATGCGCGCCGCCGCCGTTCTTGAACACGGTGATCTCGTCGGCCGAGCCCCGCCCGGAGCGGCCCTGGACCAGGTCGTGCAGGTCGCCCTGGATGTCGGCTTCGGTGATCGCGCCCGCGGCCATCGGGATCATCAGCTCGCCGATATGGCCCACCGTGGTGGCGCGGCTGTCGACGAACAGGCGGCCGCGCATAAGCGTGGCGTCGTCGGCCTCGCGCATCGCCGGCGTGTAGGCGCCGACGAGATCGACATGGGTGCCGGGCCTGAGCATCTCGCCCATGATCAGCGGTTCGGTCGACATGGTGGCCGACGAGATCAGGTCGGCGCGGGCGACGGCCGCGTCGAGGTCTGTGACCACTTCGGCCGTCACGCCATCGGCGGCAAGCGCCGCCGCCAGTTCTTCGGCGCGGGGCGCGCTGCGGTTCCAGATCATCACATGATCGAGCGAGGGGCGCACGGCGCGGTGGGCGTCGATCAGCGGCCGCGCCATCGAGCCCGCGCCCAGCATCAGCATGGTGCGGATGTCGATCCGCGACAGGCACGAGGAGCCGAGCGCGGAATCGCCCGCCGTCTTCCAGGCGGTGAGATCGACGCCCTCGAGCACGGCCACCACATGGCCCTCCGCCTCGTCAAACAGCAGCACCTGGCCCTGCACCGAGGGCCGGGGCGGGCTGGCCCCAGGATTGTCGGGATAAATCGTCACCGCCTTGACGCCCGAGGCGAGGCCTTCGATCCAGGCGGTGCGCACCAGCATCTTGCGGCCCGAATTCTCGACAAGGGAATCCCTGAGATCCGCCGGCTTCATCAGGTGCCCGGCCCTGAGCGCCTCCACGGCGAACGGCCAGGAACAGACCGACCTTATGTCGTCTCCGGTGACAATATGCATGATGGGGTCCTGTTGATCAGATCATTCGGGCAGTGGCCGCAGACGGGCCTACTTCTTCCCGCTCATCGCCTTGCGCAGATCCTCGAGCGTCTCCTGCATGCTCTTCTGCAGCACCTTGAAGGCCTCGGTGCCCGACTGCTGCGCCATGCCGGCGATCTCCGATGTGTTCTTGATCGCCATCTCGAAGGAGCGCTTGGCGAACTCGGCCTGGGTGGTCATCATCGATTTCGGATCGGCGCCCGATTTGATCGTGTCGGCCATGGCGGAGATCTCGTCGAGCGCCTCCTGAACCATCTCGCGCTGGCGCGTCAGGATCGAGCTGGCGCCGGAGCCTGCCTTCTTCGCCGCCTCGTCGAGCGCCTGCAGGTTCTTCTTGTGGCGCGCCACGATCACGTCGAGGTCGGGCTGCGGCAGCTTCATGTCCTTGCCGAAATTCATGAACATGGAAACCAGATCGTCGGTGGCTTTCTTGTCGGTCATGGTCTTCCTCCAGGTTGCGGCGGAACGCCCGCCCGCCAAAGTTCAGGGTGAACTATACAGCCCCAAGGTCGACTGACCCAACGCTTATTTCAACCCCGCGCGGATGGGGCCCCATGTCGCGGCCGCGAGGGTGGAACCGCGCCGCCGGGGCGATTCGCGTGTTGCGTCGCAATATTTGGTGCGCTGCAGCAGGAAAATGCGCTGCGGGTCCGCCGCCCTCAAGCCACCCTGATTCGGGCGCAGCCAGGGGCCGTCCCGGGTCCGGCCACGGCGCGCGCGGGCGCCCGGTCCTGACGCCGTTCTGCCGTCATGAAGACTGAAGGCACTGCCGGACGGGTAGCCGCGGCAGCGCCTGCGGCTCCTCCGGCAAGAGCCACCCCCGCCAACCTGCGGCAGGATCCGCGCGCCGTCAAATCCAGTGCCGGCACTGCTCCCCCGCCGCATCGGCGCGCGCGATGGCGCGTCGCCCGAGGCCTGCGTGACGGCCCGAAACCGGATCGAAGGAGTGTCTGGAAAATCGCGCGGTCCGTCCCGCAGTGCCGCCGCGGCCCCGCGCCATGATCCTGCGCAAATGCGCGTCGGCGGTAGGCGTCTGCCTCAGCGGCCGATGCCGTGCAGGTCCGCGCCCGCCATCGACTGGGTCATGATCCGGTCGACGCCGAAGGCTTCGAGCGCCCGGCCGAGGCCGCCCGGAAAACGCCTGCCGCGGCAGCCGGAGCCTGTGGCGCGCCCGGCGCCACAGGTGCATCCGCGCCGGAGCCCCGTGCCCTCGCCGCGCGCAGCGCCCGACCAGCGCAGGAGGCGCCCGTCATCAAGGGAAAATGTTTCCGGCCTGTCGCTGCAGCGCATAACCTGGCCCACCTTTATCTCATTCATTCAAGGACTTGGGTCCGATTCCGGACTCAATTTCCCATCCAGTTGATTCAATCTCTCAATTGACCGGCGCCGCGATCGCGGCCATCTCCGGCTTGGGCGCGGGCACGGCCGGAAAGCTCCGGTGCGCCCGGTCGCGGGCGGCGAGCCTGAGCCCGTCGGCGACATTGATCCGCCCCACCGACTGGTCGGAGGCGAACTGCATCTTGGCGCCGAACTTGCGCGCAAGCGCCTTCATCGCATGGTTCTGCGATCCGGTCTCGACGATGATGGTGGAGATGTCGTTCTCCGACGCAGCGCGCAGCAGCGCCTTCAGGAGGATCGTGCCGAGCCCCTTGCGGCGCCAGTCGGACGCCACCGAGAAGGCCGATTCCCCCTCGCCCCTGACAATCTGCCCGCCGGTGTGCAACTCGGCGACCGCCACCAGATGGTCGCCGATATAGGCGCCGATGACGATGGCTTCATTGAGCGAGCGGGCGATGTATTTGTCGAGCCACGGATCGGACACCAGGCCGTTGAAGCGGTCCCGGAAATCCTCGTAGTGCAGCTCGTGAAGATGGGCGCAGAAGTCCTTCGCATCCGACGGGCCCAGATATCTGAGCATCACATCGGAGCCGATGACTAACTGTGGTTGGCGCGGTTTGAACAGAAACCGAGAGAGCATGGTCGACCTCCAAAGGTCATTGTCCCCCCGAATTCTCCTGACTCAGATATAATTGTGCAATGCAACAAAATCAAGACACGTCCTATGACTAAAGTTAAAGAGCGTGTTCGGAGCGAGCCCGGACAGGGGAGGCCTCTCGCTTCGTGTCATGGTGTCAGACGCGACCGAGGAACTCAAGCACCCGTGATTTGAGCCGCGCGGTCGCATCTGAATCATAGGACGGCAGCGAGGGATCGGCGAACAGGTGCCGCTCTCCAGGGTAGAGAAACAGTTCGGCGGCCCGGACCGTCGCCGCGATCTCCCGGGCGGCGTCGATGTCGCCCTCGCCCGCAAAGAACGGGTCATTGTCCATCCCGTGGATCTGCACAGGCACGCCCTCCGGCCATGGCCCGAAGGACCACTCGCCGCTGACCGGCAGGCAGGCACTGACGAGAAGCGCGCCGCGGGCGCCGGGCCGGGTCTGCGCCAGCTTCTGCGCCGGCATCACCCCGAACGAGAACCCGGCATAGACGAGCGCCCCGGGCAAGCCGTCGGCCGCGCGGTGGCCGCGCTCGCGCATGGCGTCAAACCCACTCTCCTCGATATGGGCGACACCCTCCTCCAGGGTCTGGAACGTCCGTCCGTCAAACAGATCCGGGGTATGAACGATGTGGCCGTTGGCCCGCAAGAAGTCTGCAAACGCGTGCACACCCCGGGTCAGCCCCTGCGCATGGTGGAACAACAGGACTTCGGCCATGGCAAGCCTCCAGCGGCGTTGAACAGCGGCCGAAATCTACAGCATCACCCGCGCGCTGTCATGTCGATCTGGCGCCGCACATGGCTCCCGCTCGGATGCAGCGCGCCTCAGTCCCTGAGCCGGATCGCCCGCGCCAGGCTTTCCGCCAGATCCCGCGCATAGGTCGAAAACGCCAGGATCTCGAAGCCGTCCGGCCCGAGCCGGGTGAGCTGCACCGGCACATGGCCGAACAGCGTCGGCTGGCTTGCCCCTGGCTTGCCCATCACGCCGTCAAGGTCGATGCCCGTCTGGGTGGCGAGGATGTCCTGCGCCTCGGGTCCGGTGAGCGAGAGCCGCACGCGCGCATCGGAGAGATCGCACAGGCTCAGATCATCTGCCGCACCCAGCCGCTGCATAAGCTCGGCAATGCCCTCGCCCGCGTGTCCAACCGCCAGCGCCTGGCCCGGCTGCACCGGGCGCAAGACGCCGTCGCCGGCCTGGGTGGCCTTGCGCACAGCCGCGTCCATGGTGACGGGGCCCGAGACCAGGCACACCGGCGCTGCGGGCAGCAAAGCCAGAAGCGCCCGCTCGGCCGCGCCGGTCGTAAGCCCGTCGAGCCAGGCCGGCGCGCGCGGCGCCGGCGCGATCACCCGTGGATAATCCCGCGCGGGCCGCGTCTTGCTGGCATCGGCGCTGAGCAGCACCGGATCACCGACGATCGCCCGCGTCTCGACGCCCCTGAGCGGATCCCACACGGTCAGGATCTCGCCATGGCGGCCGCGCCCGCCCTTGAGCATGGCGAGCGCGATGGTGGATCTGAGATGCGGCGACCAGCAGGCAGACGTCACGTGGCCCTGGTCGTTGGCCATGGTGGGTGCTGCGTCAGGCTCGAGCAGGTGACCGCCGGCCAGGATCCGGTGCGCCGGATTGACCGGGCGCAGGCCCACCAGCTGCTCGCGGCCCTCGCGTTGCAGGCCCTCGCGGCCGAGCATCGCACGGCCGATGAAATCGTCCTTCTTCGTGCTCACCATCTTGCCAAGCCCGAGATCGCCCGGCGTCGTGCGCCCATCGATCTCGGCATGGGTGATGAAGCCCTTCTCGATGCGGAGCACATTCAAGGCCTCGAGCCCGTAGGGCACGATCCCGAAGGGCGCGCCTGCGTCCAGGATCGCGTCCGCCACCGCCTCGCCATGGCGCGCGGGCACGGCCAACTCGAAGGCCATCTCGCCCGAAAACGAGATCCGGAACAGCCGCGCCGCGAGCCCCGAATGGAGCTTGACCTCGCGCGCGGCCATGAACGGCGTCGCCTCGTCGCCGAGATCGGCGTCGACGATACGCCCCAGCACGTCGCGCGAGGCCGGACCGGCGACCGTGATCTGCGCCCACTGGTCGGTCACGGAAGCGAGCCGCACGTCGAGTTCCGGCCACAAGACTTGCGCGCAAAACTCCATATGCGCCATGGCCTCGCCGGCGGCAGCCGTCGTCGTGGTGATCAGGTAATGGCTTTCGCCCAGCCGGCTCACCGTGCCGTCGTCCATCAGCAGCCCGTCCTCGCGCAGCATCAGCCCGTAGCGCGCCTTGCCGAGGCCAAGCGTCGACATCTTCGAGGTGTAGATCAGATCGAGGAACTGGCCCGCATCCTTGCCCGCAAGATCGATCTTGCCGAGCGTCGAGGCGTCGGAAATGCCCACGCCGGCGCGCACGGCCAGCGTCTCGCGGTCACAGGACTCCTTCCAGGAGGGTTCTCGGTCTCGCGGGAAATGCGAGGCCCGCATCCAGGCGCCGGCCTCGATGAACACCGCGCCATGCTTTTCGGCCCAATGGTGCAGCGGCGACCGCCGCACCGGACGATAGTGGTGGCCGCGGTGCTCGCCCGCCAGCGCGCCGATGCTGACCGGCGTGTAGAACGGCCGGAAGGTGGTGGTGCCCACCTGGTCCGGCGTCACGCCCCGATTCTCGGCCAGGATGCCGATGGCGGTGACGTTGGAGAGCTTGCCCTGGTCGGTCGCCATGCCGGTGGTGGTGTAGCGCTTGGCAAGTTCCACATGGCCGTAGCCCTCGCGCACCGCGAGGCCGAGATCGGTGACCGTCACGTCGTTCTGGAAATCGACGAAGGCCTTGCCGCGCGCCTCCGCGACATGCCACAGCGTTTGAAACCCTGTCGCGCCGCCGCAGGCCTCTCGCACCGACTGCGCATCGAGTTTTTTCGGCTTGAAGCCGAGATCGGTTGCGGCCTGCGCGCCGGCGTCCGCCCCGCACGCAAGGCAGCCTGCGAGATCGAGGATCCCCGCCGCACTGCCCGCCGCCACCAGCCCGTCGCGCGGCGCGGGCGGCAGGAACATGCCGCTCTCCTGATTCCACACCGGCCTGTCGCCGCGGTGGCAGGCGAGATGGACCACCGGGTTCCAGCCGCCGGCCATCGCCAGCGCATCGACCTTGATCTTTTCCCGCTTGCCGGTCGCCCGCTCGACCGCCTCGATGCCGGTGACCGTCTTGCCGCCCTTGGCATCCGCCACCACATGACCCAAAAGCACCCGCACGCCGTCCGACGCCGCCAGTTCCGCCGCGGGCACCTCGGCGCGCGCGTCGATGAGCGTCACGGCAAGCCCGCGCGCCAGAAGATCGCGCGCCGTCTCGTGGCCCGACGGCCCGGTCGCAAACACCGCCACATGGTCGCCCGGCCTTATCGCCTGGGCGTTGGCGAGCCCGCGCATCGCGGACGCCATCATCACGCCGGGCCGGTCATTGCCGCCGAACACCAGCGGCCGCTCCTCGGCGCCCGCCGCCAGCACGGCGCGTTTCGCCGCGATCCGCCAGATCCGCTGCGCCGGACCCGAGGCTTCGCCGTCGCGCCGCTCGACCGCGCCGAACACGCCGCTGTCGTAGGCGCCGAACACGGTCGTGGCCTTCAGCAGCCGCACATTGGGGTTGCCCGCCAGTTCCGCGATGACGGAAGCCGCGAATCCCGGCCCGTCGGACTCGCCGATCTCGACCTTGTCGCGGATCAGCCGTCCGCCAAACTCAAGATTCTCGTCGCAGAGCACCACCCGTACCCCGGCCCGCGCCGCCGCGCGCGCCGTCATCAGGCCCGCGGGTCCGGCGCCGATCACCAGCACGTCGCAATGGGCCCAGCGTTTCTCGTAGTCCTGGGGGTCGGGCGCATGGCTTGCCCGGCCGAGCCCCGCGGCCTTGCGGATCAACGGCTCGTAGAGCGTTTCCCAAAGTGCTGCCGGCCACATGAAGGTCTTGTAGTAGAACCCCGCGCCGAGAAACGGCGACAGCGCCGAATTGACCGCGCCGATATCGAGCCCGAGCGACGGCCAGCGGTTCTGGCTTTCCGCCACAAGCCCATCCCGAAGTCCAACCATCGAGGCGCGCAGATTGGGTTCGCGCGTCACGCCGTCGCCGATGGTCACCAGGGCATTGGGCTCCGACGCCCCGCCGCTCAGCAAGCCCCGCGGCCGGTGATACTTGAACGAGCGGCCCATCAGGCTCACGCCGTTGGCGAGCAGCGCCGAGGCCAGAGTGTCGCCGGCAAAGCCCTCGAGGGACCGCCCGTCGAAGCTGAAGCGAATGGTTCTGGAGCGGTCGATCAGCCCGCCATCGTCAAACCGGGAAAAGCTCATGGCTTGGCCCTCCCCGTGCCCGGCTTAGCAGCGGTCGCGGCTTTCGCCTTTCCTGCCGGCCTGGCGGATTTCACCGTCTTGCCTGCCGTCGTCGCCCCGGCCGGCTTCGCTGCCTGAGCGCGGGAAAAATCCGCCGCATCGACCACGGAATGGACGTCATGGGTGAAGGTGTCGCGCTCCACCACCAGCCAGCGCCGGCAGCCGCCGGTGTGCTGCCAGTGTTCCTTCATGACCCCGCGCACATTGTCGCGCAGGTGCACATAGGCGTCCCAGGCCTCGAACGCGGCCCCGGGCTGGGGCCGGATCGGGCTCGCGTCACCGCGGATGGTGAATTCCTCTTTCGGGCGCACGCCGCAATGAGGACAGGTGATCAGACTGGCCATCGGTTCCGCCTCTAATGCAGGTTTGCCTGGGCGCCGTGCCCGGTTTCATCGATCTGGGTGCCCCGCGAAAAGCGGTCGAGCCGGAAGGCTTTCGCGAGCTCATGGGTCTCGCCGGTGGCGAGCAAATGGGCAAAGCACCAGCCGGAGGCGGGCGTCGCCTTGAAGCCGCCATAGCACCAGCCGCAATTCAGATAGAGGTTCTCGACCGGCGTCTTGTCGATGATCGGCGAGCCATCCATCGACATGTCCATCACCCCGCCCCAGGATCGGAGCACTTTCACGCGGGAGACCGACGGCACCATCGCGCAGGCCGCCTCCATCACGCTTTCCACCGTCGCCAGATTGCCGCGCTGGGCGTAGGAATTGTACATGTCGAGGCTGCCGCCGAACACCAGCCCGCCCTTGTCGGACTGCGACATGTAGAACAGCGCCGCGCCAAACGTCACCACCTGGTCGATGAAGGGCTTCAATCCCTCCGACACGAAGGCCTGCAGCACCTGGCTTTCCACCGGCAGCCGCATGCCCGCCATCTCCGCCACCCGGCCGGAATTGCCAGCCGCCGCGAGCCCCAACTTGTTGCAGCCGATAAAGCCGCGCGAGGTTTCGACGCCAACAACGCGGCCTCCCTCGCGGCGGATGCCGGTGACCTCGCAGTTCTGGATCAGGTCCACCCCGCGGCTGTCCGCACCCCGCGCGTAACCCCAGGCGACGCCGTCATGGCGCGCGGTGCCGCCGCGCCGCTGCATCAGCCCGCCATGGACGGGAAACCGCGGATTGTCGAAATCAAGGAACGGCACAAGTTCGCGCACCTTGTCGCGGGTGAGCAACTCGGCATCCTCGCCCGCAAGCCGCATGGCGTTGCCGCGCCGCGCATAGGCATCGCGCTGCCCGTCGGAGTGAAAGAGATTGATCACGCCGCGCTGGGACATCATCGCGTTGAAGTTCAATTCCTGCTCGAGCCCTTCCCACAGTCTCAGCGAATGGGAATAGAACGGCTCGTTGCCCTCGAGCAGGTAATTGGCCCGCACGATCGTGGTGTTGCGCCCGACATTGCCCGAGCCCAGATAGCCCTTCTCCAGCACCGCCACATTGGTGATGCCGTGGTTCCTGGCCAGATAATAGGCCGCCGCCAGCCCGTGCCCGCCGCCGCCGACGATGATCACGTCATAATGGCCCTTCGGCTCCGGCTCCCGCCACGCCGGCTGCCAGCCTTTGTTGCCCGAAAGCCCCTGCCTCAAAATGGATAATGCCGAATATCTCATGCGCCGCACCCGTCCCCGAAACCCGCGCCATAGGAAGGCCGCAAGGGCCGGACTGTCAAGGACGGGACGCGACACGGACGGGGATTGTTTGCGGCGGGGGGGTGGGGGTGGGGGCAAAGACCCCTCCCCAACCCCTCCCCACAAGGGGGAGGGGCTAGGATCGCGGCGCGCCCTCGGACAAGCCTCGCCAATCCCATGGCGTTGAACCAACAGCGGCATCAGGAACCGTCGGCCGGGTAAGCCCCTCCCCCTTGTGGGGAGGGGTTGGGGAGGGGTTCTTGACTTGCTCGCGATCGGATGCGCCGGACACAACATGGCCGGGTCAGGCCATCAAAGTCGCCTCACTCCGATGACCCCCACCCGGATCGCCTGCGCTGCGCTTGTCTCTCCCTGGGTACGAGCCACGTGTCTGGTCCCGTCCTTCGGACCCCTCAAGGGGAGGTGGTCCGAGCGCTCAATTCAGGGGACGAATGCCCCCAGCCGCTGCCGCACCCAGCAGGCCGCGTCTCAGAAAAACGCCTGTATCCCCGTCTGGGCCCGGCCGAGGATCAGCGCGTGGACGTCGTGGGTGCCCTCGTAGGTGTTGACGGTCTCGAGGTTCTGGGCGTGGCGCATGACGTGGTATTCGGCCTGGATGCCGTTGCCGCCGTGCATGTCGCGGGCCATGCGGGCGATGTCGAGCGCCTTGCCGCAATTGTTGCGCTTCATGATCGAGATCATCTCGGGCGCGAAGCGGCCCTCGTCCATCAGCCGGCCGACGCGCAAGCTGCCCTGCAGCCCGAGCGCGATCTCGGTCTGCATGTCGGCCAGCTTCTTCTGGTAGAGTTGGGTGCCGGCCAGCGGCTTGCCGAACTGGTGCCGATCGAGGCCATACTGCCGCGCCCGGTGCCAGCAATCCTCGGCCGCTCCCATCACGCCCCAGGAAATGCCGTAGCGGGCGCGGTTGAGGCAGCCGAAAGGACCCTTGAGGCCGGAGACATTGGGCAGAAGCGCGTCTTCGCCGACCTCGACATTGTCCATCACGATCTCGCCGGTGATCGAGGCGCGCAACGAGAGCTTGCCGCCGATCTTGGGCGCGCTGAGCCCCTTCATGCCCTTTTCCAGCACGAAGCCGCGGATCTCGTTGCCGTGGGATTCGGACTTCGCCCAGACCACGAAGACATCGGCGATCGGCGCGTTGGAGATCCACATCTTGGCACCGTTGAGCACGTAGCCGCCCTCGGTCTTCTTGGCCCGGGTCTTCATGCCGCCGGGATCGGAGCCGGCGTCGGGCTCGGTCAGGCCGAAACAGCCGACCCATTCGCCGCTCGCAAGCCTGGGCAGATATTTCATCCGCTGCTCTTCGCTGCCATAGGCCTGGATCGGGTACATGACCAGCGACGACTGCACGCTCATCATCGAGCGGTAGCCCGAATCGACCCGTTCGACCTCGCGCGCCACCAGCCCGTAGGAGACATAGCCAGCTTCCGCGCCGCCATAGATCTCGGGCACCGTGATGCCGAGCAGGCCCGCGGCGCCCATTTCCGAGAAGATGGCGCGGTCGGTGGTCTCGTTGAGATAGGCGTCCGTGACCCGGGGCGCGAGCTTGTCGGCCGCGAACGCGCGCGCCGAATCCGCGATCATCCGCTCCTCGTCGGTCAACTGGTCGGCGAGCAGGAACGGATCCTCCCACTGGAACGGGGATTTCGCGGACTTGATCGATACGGCGGGGGATACGGACATCATGACACTCCTGCTTGATCCGGAAAGGCGCGGTGAGCCCCTGGCCCGGTGGCGCGATCCTGACAGGTGAAACCATTCTGTCAGGAAAATCCCACCGGAACCATCTGTGGGCTGGGGTTTGGAAACGGAGGGTTCGCCCCCGTTTCGGTCAGACCACGCGGCACATTACAGCCTCTGGATCTTCTTTAACATGGATTTTCCGGGATACTATAGGCTTAAAATAAATTTCGCCCGCGTCTCTCGGCCGCACCCGAAGCTCACGGCGCTGACGGCGGCTCCATGACTTCCCACAGCGCGATCAACTCGCGGCCGGCGCCGGCGGCAATCGGCGCCACGAGCCGGGCCAGCGACACGGTCCGCCCGCCATGCATCCAGGATGTCGTTTCGAAATAGTCGGGGATGCCGCTTTCGAGCGTTTCCCTGAAGGCGCTGACCACGCGCTTGATGCTGAGCGGCGGAATCGTTTCGGCCACCGGCCTGTCCCTGACCGGGGGACCGAAGGGCCAGTGCTCCGCATCCGTGAAGTCGCGCCAGTGCAGCTTCTGGTCCGGCCCCATTGCGCCGATGCGCGCCAGCAGCGGGAAATCGGCGCTCAGCTGGCCGACATCGAAGTGCGAGGCATCGGGCAAAGCGCCGGCGGCCTTTTCCATCCACAGATCATGAAATTTACGGATTCGCGCAGGTGCATGGTCGGGCAGTTCAAAACGGGCGGAAGAACCAGTTAAATCCAAGGGACAATCACTCTATACACGTCAATAACACGCCCTATCTTATCTTTGAACTCGACAGCATCACCGCTTGAGCGTTTACTTATCGCGCCGAACGCTTAACTTTGGACGCCATTTTCATGAAATCGACTTTGGCTGACCAGTTTGAGGTTGCCGCCGGTCTCGCCTCCGGGGTCAGCCGCTACGCGGCCAGCATCGGCATCGACGCAGGCCCCATCGCCCATGCCTGCGGGCTCGACCCCGAGCGTTTCAACATCATCGGCGAGCGGGTCAGCCTCGACCGGGTCTGCCGCTTCATGGAGGCGCTCGCGATGATCTGCGGCGACGATCAGTTCGGGCTCAAATCGGCGGCCGAGTTCCAGAAAGGCGCCTCGGGCCCGTTCGGCTACGCCATGATGAATGCGGCCACCGTGCGCGACTGCCTGGTGTTCATGGGCCGCAATCTCAGCAAGATCAGCGAGACCAGCATCTGCACACTGGAGTTCGGACCCCGCGCGGCACATTTCGAATGGACCTATTCGCCGCTGATCCTGCATCGCGCCCAATTCGTCGATCTGGGGGTGGCCCAGACCTTCAATCACCTGCGCGCCTTCCTCGGCGACGAGGTGAGCCGGATCCGGGTCGAGCTGGAACGCAAGAAGCCGATAAATACAAATTTACACAAACAGTTACTAACTCCCCTGATCAGCTTCGGCGCCCAGGTCAACACGCTCATCCTGCCGGCGGAGATTCTCGGCCGGTCCAATCCCGCCGCCGACCCGCGCCTGTTCACGATGATGTCGCAGCAGATGGAGGCGATGCCCCAGCGCAACACCGATGCGCAGGATCCGGTGGCCGCCGTTCGCCTGCATGTGGCCGAGAACCTGTCGAGCACCACGCTCACGCTGGCGCGCGAGGCCGAACGGCTCGGCATGAGCTCGCGCACCCTGCAGCGCCGGCTGACGGAGGCCGGAACCAGCATGCAGGCCATCGTCGATGACTGCCGCAAGGAAATGGCCGGCCGGCTCCTGCTCGAGACCAATCTCACCCTGTCGAGCATCGGCTACAAGCTGGGCTTCTCCGCCCCCGCCGCCTTCACCCGGTCGGCGATCCGCTGGTTCGGCAAGACCCCGAGCGAAGTCCGCAAACATCACCGCAAACCGGTCTGATCGCCTAAGGTGCAGGCCTGGCGGAAAACCCGGATGACGGATGCGGCTTATGTTTTTGGCGCGCGACGTGAAGGCAGAGCGGCGCCGAACAGGGCATAAGCTCGCCAACAAGCAAACAGATTCCGGTGACGCATCGCGGCGGGCCCCTGGCCACGTCGCGATGTCCGGTTCGGCCCCTTTGGGGCGCACGGGTCACCCTGAGAGGACAAAATGATGGATCTTGGAAACGAGCGGGGCTCTCTTCCATTGACGCGTACCGAAATGAGCTGCCTGCGCAAATGCGCCGAGGGCCGCACCGACGCCGAGATCGGCGCCGACCTGGAGCTGACGGCGGCCGAAGTCGCCTCCGTGCTCTCCGTCGTCATGCTGAAACTGCGCGTTCCCAACCGAATGGCCGGCCTCGCCAAGGCTGCCCGGCTCGGCTACCTGGGGAACGACCCGGCCGGCTGAGACGCCACCCGGTCCTCCGCGCGAGGGCCGCAGTGAACCCTCTCCCCATGCGTGGCGCGCCAGGGTCTCCCCTCGACCGCGGCCCGCAGCAGAACGAGAAACCGCTGCCCACCTGCCTTAGGGGGCGGGCCCGGGTCCGAGGCGCGGTTTTTCCAGGGCGTCAGCCGAAGCCATGCGGGGCTGCGGCTGACGTCCAAACCCTTGCTGGGCTTGAGGCTTTCAGGCGGCTAGCGGTCTCGCGCCCCGGGCTTGCGGGCGTGGTCCGTGTCAAAGCCAGGTGTCGTAGTCCGAGACCAGGAGATGCCTGGGTTTCTCGTCCTCGATGATCGTCGAGAACCGGCCGATCGGATCGCGGAAGACATTGTCGGTCAGATCGTCATTGACGGTCGACACCTCGCCGATCAGCACATCCCCGCCTTCCCCCCAGAACGCATGCCAGAGACCCGGCATCAGCGTCACGCTCTCGCCCGGATCGAGCTTGAGAAGCGCCCCCGCCTGCATCCGCCGCACCACTCCATCGGTGGCAACCACGACTTCGGCGGACGGATCGATCGACCCGTCCTCGGCCGAAGTGAACAGTTCCAGCACCAGACTGCCGCCGCCGCGGTTGATGATGTCCTCGGCCTTGATGTTGTGCCGGTGCATCGGCGAGAGCTGCTTGTCGCGCGAGATCATGATCTTCTCGGCATAGAGCATGCCCCTGCCCGCAGCCAGATCGGCGGCCGATCCGTTGCGCACGGTGAACAGGAACAGACCGAGATCGTCAAAACGCCCCTGGCCGTAATCGGTGATGTCCCAGCCCAGCCGGTTGGCGCGGATGTCGCCAGCGTCCGCGCCGGTGCGGGCGCGCATCTCCTCGACGCTCCAGTAGGCAAACGGCGGCAGGATGTATCCGAAGGAGCGGATGAACCGGTCGCTCTCCTCAAGGATCTCGTTAATCTGGCTGCGCTCCATGGTGTCCTCCGCGGCAGGGCCTGTTTCAAATCGATTGAATCAAAAACTAGAACCTTGGCCTTCGTATTGCAATTGCGCGCTCCCGCCTTTCGGTCTAATCGCACCGGGACGACTGTTGCAAAGGCAACCAAGGGGAAGAGGCTTCCGGCGATGAGTTCGAGCCGCACACATGAGGGCGAGGGTCCGGACAACGCGCCGCTGGCGCTGGAGCAATTCCTGCCCTACCGGCTGGCCCGCGCCGCCGAGCAGGTGAGCCGCCAGTTCGCGCTCCTCTACCGCGACCGCCACGGCATGACCCGGCCGGAATGGCGCACGCTCGCCACCATCGGCCAGTTCAGGAAAATCACCGCCACCGCCATCGGCCAGCATTCCTCCATGCACAAGACCAAGGTCAGCCGCGCCATCAAGGCGCTGGAAGAGCGCGGCTGGATCACCCGCCAGCCCGACGCCACCGACCGCCGCATCGAACACCTCGAACTCACCCGCGACGGCCGCACCCACTACATGGAACTGGTCCAGCTCGCCCGCAGCTACGAAGCCCGGCTCAAGGCCGCGCTGGGCGCGGCGGCGACGGCCGAGCTCGAAGCGGGGATCGCGGCGGTCGAGACGCGGCTTGGGGAGTGAGCGGGGTTGAACAGGGCGATCGGCGGGCGTGCGTTGCGTCGGAAGCGATGACCGGAATGGGGCCGGTTACAGACTATCTGCTTACGAGCGTAGATGGCGTAAAGCTGACGATCGACGGCACCGGCCGCGTTGGCGCTTTCAGCCATGAGTAGGCCAAGCGCGATGCTCATCGTCGATGACAAAGACGTGGCGATGCCACTTTCCGTCAGCCTGGTGTTCCCGCAGATGCGGATGATCAAGCGGAAGATCGGTGTGGTCATGCACCAACTCTTTGGATTCCTCTGGCGGCCAGACGAAATGAGCCGCAATTGCCCCTATTAGAGCAATGAACCCCAAAATGATCATGGCTACGGCCAGTCCAAAAGCCTGCCCCGCCCAACCCGCTACGGGATAGGTCAAAAGCCAACAGGCATGGGAAAGCGCAAACTGTGCCGAGAAGACTGATGGTCTGTCTTCGGGGTGCGCCGAAATTCTGAGCAATCGTCCGGACGGTGTCAGGATTGCCGAGTATAGCGCCCCGCTTACCATCCAAGCGGCCAAAAACAGCCCCCATGAAAGCAGCCCATAGGCCACGGCGGTGAGGCCATGGACAATGGTGAGCGCGGTCAGGAGAAACGCGGCCACAAGCATCAGCGTTCTGTCATCAATCAAGTCTAGAAGCCGCGGAAGCAACAAAGCGGTCAACATCGAACCGCCGCCAAACGCCATGAGAGCGTAGGCCACTTCACTCTGGCCCGCCCCGTAACCCGCCTGGACAATCACAACTGTGTTGACGATCACAAAGGCACCTGCCGCTGCCGCGGTCAGGTTCAAGGCGAGCAACCCTCGCAACCGAGGAGTCGCCAGATAGATATGCGAGCCTCTGGTCAGCCGCTCAAGGAACGGCCTGGCTTTCTCCTGAGCCACCCTGGGCGGAATGCTGACGAGCGAGACAAGCGCTGCCGAACAAACAAAGCCGACAACCGTGCCGCCAAACAGCCAATGATAACTCATGAAGGCCAGCAGGAGGCCCGCGAGGGCGGGGCTAATCAGGTTCTCCATGTCGTAGGCCAGCCGCGACAGTGACAGGGCCTTCGTGTATTCCTTTTCGTCCGCCAGAATATCGGGAATGATTGCCTGAAACGCGGGCGTAAACGTTGCTGACGCCGCCTGAAGCACAAAAATCAGGACGTAGATCTGCCAGATGGCATCGATGAACGGCAGGCACAAGGCAACCGCGGCCCGCACCAGATCAGCGCCGATCAACACTGCCTTGCGAGGCAGCCTTTCGGAAACAGCATTCGCCACTGGCGACAGGCCCACATAGGCAATCATCTTGATGGCGAATGCGGTTCCCAGAACCGCCCCCGCCTTGTCGCCCGCGAGATCAAACGCCAGCAGACCGAGCGCCACGGTCAGAAGACCGGTTCCCAGCAAGGCAATGACTTGCGCCAAAAACAGGCGCGCATAGACTGGATGTTTGAGAACGTCTATCATGGGTTGTTCTACCAATCTGGAACGGGCAGAGACATTCGATCTGGAGCGCCTCCAGGATGTCCAGAGGCGCTCCGGTTTGATTACTTCGGCAGAACAACTTGGCTGTATGCGCCGCGGACAGACAAGGTCACTGTGACGTCCTGCTTGTCGCGATTGCGCCAGAACCAACCGTGATTGCCTGTAAAGGCGGCCTTGAGAACACCGTCATGGCCTGGCACTGCCCGTCCCTTTTCATAGCTGATCTCATTGCCTGACCCATCGCCATGAAGATCGTAGTTGAGTTTACCACCCTCGGCATTCCACTGAAATTCCGCTTCAGCGCCTTCCTGCATCACCAGCTTCACTTCAATGCCCTCGCCAGGTGTGAGCGTGTAAGTGACTGTATCGGTCCAGGCCTCGCTTGCCGATTGGGCATGAGCAGAACCAACAATCAGGCCAAACAAGCTGTCCAACAGATTGCTTGATTTGTCATCAGTCTCACTGTTTTGCAGCTCCAATTGGCGGTCCGCTTCCGCCTCGGCATGCAACTGTTGTTTAATCTCCCCCATTTCGGTGAGGTTGAGTATCTTGCCCACGCCGGTCGGGTCGATTGCGTATTCTGAGGGCAGTACGATCGTCACCAAAATAACGATCGCCGAGATGATCGCGATGATCGTTGACTTGATGAGCTGGCGGGTCGAGGGCAACTCGGCACGGGTCGGGATGTCGGAATTGTACATGGGGTTTCCTTCAGGAATTGAGAGTTGTGAAATAGCCAGTGAGATGCATGCCGGTCAGGACAAATCCTGCGGTCATCATCACCACATTTGCGGTGTAGGCATGACGCCAGAAGCTGTCGGTTCGCCGCCAGTAGCTCATGGCGATCAGGATGGCGGCCAGGGCCAGAAGCTGGCCGACCTCAACGCCGATGTTGAAGGCGATCAGATTGGTGAGCAGTCCATCGGGCGCAATCTCGTATTCCTGAACCTTCGTTGCCAGACCAAATCCGTGGAACAGACCGAAGATCAGTGTCGCAGCCTTGGTATTCGGCTGAAACCCGAACCAGCGCTGATATGCCCCCATATTGTCGAGCGCCTTGTAGACGACTGACAGGCCGATGATGGCGTCGATGATGTAGGAGCTCATTGTGATGTTGTAATAGATACCGAGGATCATGGTGGTTGAGTGCCCGATGGCAAACAAGGTCACATAAATCGCGATGTGCTTCATCCGGTACAGGAAGAAGACCACACCTGCCAAAAACAGCAGATGGTCATAACCGGTGATCATGTGCTTGGCTCCCAGATACATGAACGGGATGAAGTGGATACCGGAGATTTCCTGGATGTAGCCCTTGTCGCCTTCGGTGACAGCGTGTGCCCATACGGCTTGGTCCATGAACGGAAGACAAGCCAGCGCGAGCAAGATGATGAGAGTAAGCCGCCGCAGCGCCAGACGCTGTTGCGGCACCCCCTCACTGAGTGAGTTCTGCATGTGGAATCCTATTTCCTTGATGGATTTTACCGGCTGCAATGGCAGCCGAAATCAGATCAAAGAAACGGGCTTTGGTGGGCGATCCAGCCGAAATGAGCCGCCAAGCTCAATGGTTTCCGGGATGGAAGCGAAATGAATGCGGTTCTTGTCGCGGTACGCCAGATAAAGCTGACCAGCAAGATGCGGTGTCTCGTGCGAGTGATCAGCAGGGTTGTGACCATGGCTATGGCCCGCGCGCTGCTCCTCCAGCTCCCCATCGTCATGGCTGTGGCCGTGGTCGTCCGCGGATGCCAATTCGGCCTGTCTCATCTGTTCTGCTGCCTCAGCATTCACTGCCGAGTGCGACATTGAAATGCCCACGGCAGAAACGAACAATCCAAGCGTCAATGTGATCGCAAGGAAAATCCTGAAGGCTCTGCTGGGGGCGGAATTCATCATCATGAACTGCTTTCATACAATATCGCGCCGAAGCAATGAAGCTTTTTCCGCTCCTCCAGGGCCCGTAACTCCAAAACAGAAAATATGAAGCTTGATCAGACATGACAAATCCGAGGGTCTACGTGATGTCAGTAGGCTGAGCAGCGAAGGTCTGGATGGTCCCCATTGCTGCCGTTGGTGAAGCTGCAACGAGAATCCGCTTCCCGCCCTCCGCCGATTTTCGAACAACCGGAGCGAACAGCTGCTTTCGGGATGCCTGAATTCGATCGCAAACGGCCGACATGGGGGCGCAAACCTGCCCACCCATCCAGGGACCTGCCGACCGCCGCCTCCTTGCGCCACCCTCTGCCTCAGGCAACAATCCCGCCCGTCAACGCCCGCCATTCCTGTCAAAACTCAATGAACAGTTCTGGCAAATTGACCAAATCGGGAAAATTATGGATAGCTAAAATAAAGGCAACGCCTGGACGTTGTTTGCAGCCGAATCGGCGGGAGCCTCGAATGGGGTGTTCGGAAAACCTGGACGATATGCTTCTTCCTTTTCCGGCGGACGAAATGAACCGCGGCGTGCGGGAACTGTTTCAGACAATATTTCTGGAACGGCACGTCAAGAGATCATGGACCGTCTGCGAAATCACGATCGACGCTGGAACAAGGCCGGGCGCCAGGGTGCTTTGCGAGACATACAGGTCCGACGAAGTGCGTGAGGGAAACTGGGTCGAGTTCCCTTCCGTCGACGCTGCCGTGGTCGAGGCCGGGCGGTTGGCGCACAACAAGATGCGCAACGGCTTTCACTACAGCGCCGCGCATCAATCGGATGCGCAAAGGTCGCTGTAGCACTTTGAATTAATGCATGTTCGTTATCGCTCAAATGAATCCATTTGAGCGCGACATGCATTATCGCCTGGCCTCCGTCGAGACGCGCTTTGGCGACGCCGCACCCGTTGCGATCGCCTGACGCCGCCCCGCCCGTGGCCGGACACGCCCAGGCCAAATGAGGGGGCGACGGCTGCCCGGCATCGTGGGGCGAAGCCCCTCACCGCTTTTCGCCCCACGGCCGGTGATGCTCACCCTCCGCGTCGAGCCGCGCAAAGCCGTGAGCGCCGAAGACGTCGCGGTGCGCCTTGATCAGCTTTGCCCTTCCCCGCGCGCCGGTGGATGTCGGCTGCTCCATGACTACCGCTCCATCGCCCCCTTCCCCGCAAGGATCTTGTCCCGGTACCTGGCGATGCGGTTGATGCGGGTCTGCGCGGTCTTGGCTGAGCTCAAGGCGATGACGTAGCTCCTCTGGCGGCCCGGGGTGAGTGCGTGGAAGGCCTCAGTGAGCTCGGGGTCGGCGTCGAGCGCCTCGACCAGTTCGTCGGGCAGCTCGAAACCGCCCTCCTCTTTCTCAGGCTTGAGGCCCTGATCGGCATAGGCCATCGCCTCTTCGAGATAGGCGCGGATGATGTCCTCCATCTCCGCCACCTGGGCGTTGCGGGTGAAGCGGATCATGTCGGGATGTTGCGTGTTTTCGCCCTGGCGTTCGAGCACGCCATCAGGGTCCTGCATCAGCGCCGCGTTGAAGAAGCTCAGGCGGAAATCTGAGCGCAGGGCGCCGATGATGGCGATGTTGCGCCCGGCATGCCTGTAGCAGGGATGCGCCCATTTCACCGTTTCCTCAAGCTTCAGGTCGCGGCAGATGCGGCGCAGCGCGGCAAGCCCCGCGGTCCAGTGTTTCACCGAGCAGTCGGGCGTGTCGAAGCGGGCGCACCGCCCGCAGCCCCTGGTGAAGAAGTCTTCGATGTCGGTGATCATCATGCGCGCTGGCCCGTGCTGGGGTCGCCCGCCTCAAGCGGCCGTCAGGACACTCGGAGCGGAGTGTCGCAACCTTGCCACGGGATGAGGCCGGCCGACAAGGCAAGCCGGCGCCGCGGCCACGAGCCGGGCACGCGCCGGCGAACGGCGCCCGCGCCACCCTTCCGGTTTGGCGCGATCGTTCAAGACAGGGCGGCCTGTGCCGCTTACCTCTTGGCCGACGCGCAACAGAAGGAGCTTGTCATGAACCTTGTCCTGAACGGTGAAAGCCGAGAGATTCCGTCCGACTGGACGGATGAGCCATTGCTTCATCTGCTGCGGGAGCATTTCGGCCTGACGGGCCCGAAGTTCGGCTGCGGCGTCGGCCTTTGCGGGGCCTGCACGGTCATCATCGACGGCGTCGCCACCCGCGCCTGCATCACCAGGGCGGCCGATGTCGAGGGCCTGACGGTGCGCACCATCGAGGGCCTCGCCGAGGGCGGCGCACTGCACAGGGTGCAGCAGGCCTGGCTGGACCTCGCGGTGCCGCAATGCGGCTACTGTCAGGCCGGCCAGATCATGGCGGCGGTGGCGCTGCTCGATTCCGTGCCAGATCCTGCAGCGGACGACATCGCCGCCGCGATGGACGGCAATCTCTGCCGCTGCGGCACCTCGGCGCGCATCCGGGCCGCCATTCTGCGCGCGGCGGAGGGCGTGCGATGAAACGGCGGACACTCCTCATCGCGGCAGCCGGCGGGCTTGTGGCCGCAATCGGCGCGGGCGCCGGGGTCTTGAGCCAGGTTCCGGTCATCCCCAAACGCCCCGGACCCAGCGCGCAAGGCGCGCTTGGCTGGATTGCCCATCGCGACGGGCGCTTTGCCCTGACCCTGCCGCGCGCCGAAATGGGCCAGAACATCGCCACGGCCTTGAAGCAGATCGCCTGCACCGAACTGGGCGCGGCGTGGGATGCGGTCGACCTGCGGATGCACGAGACGACCATGCCGCGGGTCAAGGCGACGGTGGGCAGCGAGTCGGTGCAGCTCTTCGCCGCGCCGCTGGCGCTGGCCTGCGCCGCCCTGCGCGACGCGCTCGCGGCGGGACGGGTGACGGGCGCGGTCACGGTGACCGAACGGCCTCTGGCGGAGTTGCGCGCGTTGCGCCCGGGCGGACTGATCGGCGGCTCGCCCGAGATCGTCCACGGCCGCGAGATCGTCACCGGCGCGCCGCTCTATGCCGGCGATGTGCGGCGTCCGGGCATGCTGTTCGGCCGGGTGCTGCGCGCGCCCGCCTCGACCGAACTCCCCTCCCGCCCGTTGCGCTGGAACGAAGCCGCCGCCCGCGCCGTGCCCGGCTTCGCGGCCCTGGTCGAGGATTGCGGCCCGCCCGTCGGCAAGGCCCGGGGCCTTGGCATCGTGGCCCACCGCCCCGGCGCGCTCGATGCCATCGCCGCGGCCCTGCAGGTGGAATGGGAGATCGAGGGCAGCCATCCGCGCTCCGACATCGCCCGCGCCATCGATGTCGACGCCAGCCTGGCCGAGGGCGCGCTGCCGCATGCGGTGCTCGACGGCGCGCCGGAAGCCGGCGCCTGGGATGTCGACCTGCGCATCGACATTCCGCTGGCCGCGCACGGATCGATCGAGCCGCGCACAGCCGTCGCGGAATGGAGCGAGGGCGCGCTCGCGGTCTGGACCGGAACACAGGACGCCTTCTACATCCGCGATGTGCTGGCCGATGCGTTTGGCCTCGAGGCCGGCGCCGTCACGGTGCAGTCCTGCCGCATCGGCGGCAGCTTTGGCGGGCGCACGCTCTGCATGGTCGAGGCCGAAGCCGCGGCCCTTGCCCGCGCGGCGCGAGCGCCGGTCAAGGTGGTCTGGACGCGGGCGCAGGAGCTGGCGCTCGGCTTCCACCGACCGCCCTCGTCGCACCGGATCAGGGCGCGGCTCGAGGACGGGCGGATCAGCGACTGGGATCACACCCAAATCTCCTCGCACATCCTGTTCACCGCGGCCGCCATGCCGCGCTGGATGCAGGCGGCGACCGATCTCGTCGCGGGCGATCCCGGCGTCGCCCGCGGCATGGCCGCACCTTACGTCCTGGGCCGGGCGCGCGCCGCCTATGACGCGATCCGTCTGCCCGTCCATACCGGGCCCTGGCGCGGCCTCGGCGCCGGGCCGAACGGGCTCGCGGTCGAAAGCGCCATCGACGAGGCGGCGATCGCCGCGGGCGTCGACCCGCTCTCCTTCCGCCTGGCCCATATCGGGGACCCGCGTCTCGCAGCCGTGGTGGCCCGCGCGGGCGAGATCTCGTCATGGGGCGATCCGCCGAAGCCGGCGCAAGGAATGCGCACCGGGCGCGGGCTCGCCTGCGGCATCTACAAGGCGGCGAGCTACGCCGCCGCGGTCGCCGATGTCGCGGTCGACGCAAGAGGCCATGTCCGCCTCACGCGGCTCTGGTGCGTGCATGACTGCGGCCTCGTCATCAATCCCGACCAGGTGCGCGCGCAGTGCGAGGGCAACCTCGTCTGGAGCCTCGGCATGGTGCTTCTGGACAGCCTGCCCATCGAGCAGGGCCGCGTCAGCGCCGGGACCTTCGCCGACGCCCCGATCCCGCGCCTGAGCGAGGTTCCGCCGCTCAGCGTCGAGCTGATCGAAAGCCGCCATCCGCCCTCGGGCGCCGGTGAGACCGCCATCGTCGCCGGTCCCGGCGCCATCGCCAACGCACTCCGCGCCGCCACCGGGCGCCGGCCGATGCGCTTTCCCGTCCGCGCCGAGGAGTTTCGGGCATGACCGCGCCCGCGAATTCTTGCGGGACGAAGGGCCGGCCGGCCACCGCCCTTGCCCTGTTTGGCCGCGAATGGCTGCGGGCCCCGCTGCGCGTGGGGGCTGTCGCCCCCTCGAGCGCCGCCCTCGCGCAAGCCGTGACCGCCGGGATGTCGGCCGCCGACGGACCGGTGATCGAACTGGGGCCGGGCACCGGCGTCTTCACCCATGCGTTGCTGAACCGCGGCATCGCGCCGGACCGGATCGCGGCGATCGAGGCCGGCGAGCGCTTCGCTATCGCCCTGGCGCTCCTCCACCCGGACATCACCGTGATCTGCGCCGACGCGGCGCGCCTGCGCCATCTCACGCCGTTCGCGCCGGCCGGCGCGGGCGCGATCATCTGCGGCCTGCCGCTGCTGTCGATGCCGCCGTCGAAGGTGATGCGCATTCTCGCGGGCAGCTTCGCGGCGCTCAGGCCCGGGGGCACGGTCCGCCTCTTCACCTACGGCTCGCGCTGCCCGGTGCCCAAGGCCATCCGCCTCCGGCTCGGCCTGGTCGCCCAGCGCACCGCCTTCGTCGCGCTCAACATTCCGCCCGCAACGGTCTATCATCTGGTGCGACGGGAGGACGCCGCATGACGCGCCAGGACAAGGGACATGACAGGGGATCCGGCACGGGTCACGACAGGGGGCAGGACTTCGCCTCGGCGACGATGATGCGCCTGGTGGCAGCAGGGCTGGCGCGGCAGGGCATTTCCGCGCCCGCGCCTCAGGCCTCAGGCGCGCGCGTGCCGATCGCGCACAAGCGGCATGTGCTCGACGCGGTCATGGAGGCCCATGGGCCGCTGGCGATCCTGTCGATCGCCGACGCCGCGCGAAACATGCCGCCCGAGCCGGTGGTCCAGGCGCTGACCCGCGCCCGCGACATCGACGACCTGTTCGACCGCTGGCGCCGTCTCGAGCGCTTCAGCCACGGCCGCCACCGGGTCGAGGTCCGGCGCCTGGACAATGGAACGTTCAGGCTCACGCATCAGGCGCGCGACGGCGGCCCGCCGCCCTCCCCGCCCGAGAGCCTGCTGGTGCTGGGCCTTCTCACGATACTCGCGGAGATGATCGGCGGCGGCGAGGCTTCGCTTGCAACCGAGGCCGGCGACATCTGGCGCGACCGCGGCGCCTGGCATGCGCCGGACCCGGGCGCCGCGACCCGCGGCCTGGTGCTTTCGCCGCCGCACCGGCCGAAGGCGACCGGGACCATTGCCGCGTCCGCGAGCGCCGACCCCGTCCTGGACCTGCGCCGCAACCTTGCCGCCGATCCCGCGCGCCGCTGGACGCTCGCAGACCTCGCCGCAGAGGCCGGCGCCTCGCCGCGAACGCTCCAGCGCCGCCTGGCCATCAGATCGGTGTCCTTCACGCGCCTGGTGTCGGACGCCAGGCTAGAGGTCGCGGCGTCGTATCTCAGCGATACAGGCGGGCCGGGACTGGCCGAGATCGGCTTCCTGGCAGGTTTTTCCGACCAGGCCCATTTTGCCCGCGTTTTCAACCGCTCCGTGGGAACCACCCCCGGCGCCTACCGCGCCGACTTCGCCCGGCCCCAGGGCCAACCCGGGTAGGACCGCCACCCGGGCCCGAAGCGGGGACTGCGGCGGGTGAGGAGCAGATCGGGGAGCGGGCGCTGCCTTGGGCGCATTGCTGCCTGACGCCAGTGCGGAAATGCATCCGCAACAATCCGATCAAGCCGCCCATCGCCGTGGCGCCCTTGACCGGCTGGTGTGCGCAGATACTGGAATTTGAAGCCTTGGCCGGGAAGCCGCCGCATCTAGGCGGCCGGCTTTTGGGACGTGGCCACCTGCTTTTTGCCGCGCCAGCAAGCCCACCAACATGGATCAAGTCTTGGAAGTCTGCTATCCCACTTCCCAATCCAAGGAAGCGAACGCAGTGGCACTTTTCCGCATCTTTCTTACCGCGCTGGTCATTGCTGTTGCAGGACTCCTTGCCACGAAGACAATGTTTCCACTTCCGGATCGACAGGGTATCGAAACGACCCAGGCCATTGCGGCAAGCGACAGGACACGGATAGGCGCTGCTGTTCTGCGCGAGCAGGCTGCTCATCCGGGCAGAAGCGGCGTGATCCCCCTGGCTGGCGGCGGCGAGGCGTTTGCCGCGCGTGTGCTGTTGGCGCAGACTGCCGAACGCACGCTGGATGTGCAGTATTACATCTGGCAAGGGGATACGACCGGCTACCTGCTGCTGGACGAGTTGCGCGCAGCTGCGGAACGCGGGGTGCGGGTGCGCCTGCTTGTGGATGACAATGGCATCGCGGGGCTGGACGCGGAGCTGCGCGCGCTGGATGACCTGCCGAACATGCAGGTGCGCCTGTTCAACCCCTTCACCCTGCGCCGCCCGAAACTGCTGTCCTTCGCATTCGATTTCTTCCGGCTGAACCGGCGGATGCACAACAAATCCTTCACCGTGGACGGCGCGGCAACCGTGGTCGGCGGACGGAACGTGGGCGACATCTATTTCGCCTTTGGCCCGGACGCACATTACATCGATACCGACGTTCTGGCCCTCGGCCCGGCCGCGACAGATGTGTCCGAGGCGTTTGACGCCTACTGGAACAGTGCATCGGCCTATCCGGCAGGCATGATCCTGCCCGCTGCGCCCGACGGGCTGGTTCAACTGCAGGCGGGGGTGACACGTGCAATGGCTGACGATCTGGCCGCGCCCTATCTGGCGGCCATCAGCCAATCACCTCTGATCCGCACACTGATGGCGGGGCCGGATGCGGTGGAATGGGCGCGCCTGACTCTGGTGGTCGACGACCCCGGCAAGGGCCTCGGTCAGCAGGGCGCGGGCGGGCTGTTGATCGAGCGGCTGGCTGCGATCCTGACGGGTGCGGCGACGGGTCCGACCGTGTCGGTCGATCTGATCTCGGCATATTTCGTGCCGGGGCGACACGGGACGGGCCTCTTGACCGGCCTTGCGGCGCAAGGTGTCGCGGTGCGGGTGCTGACCAACGCGCAGGAGGCAACAGATGTCATGACCGTCCACGGCTCTTATGCCGAATACCGCCCCGCCCTGCTGGCGGGCGGGGTTGGTTTGGGCGAACTCAGAGCCGATCCGCTGATCCCGCAACAAGACAAGACACTGGCCAGTTTCCTTGCAGGTTCTGCATCCTCGCTGCATTCCAAGGTTTTTGCGATTGACGGGGAGCAGGTCTTCATCGGGTCCTTCAATTTTGACCCCCGTTCGGCGCGGCTGAACACCGAAATGGGGCTGCTGATCGAAAGCACCACCTTTGCGAAAGCCGTGACGCGGGCGGTGGATCAAGTGATGGAGCGCGGGGCCTACGCCTTGCGACTGTCTCCGGCCAATGCGGTCGAATGGGTCACACAGGATGAAAGTGGCGCTGAGATCGTGCATGCCACGGAACCCAACACGACATGGTTTGACCGGTTCAAGGTCAGGGTCATCGGGGTCTTGCCGGTCGAGTGGATGATGTGAGCGGAAAAGGAACGCTATCGGATCGACCGACGTCAACCCTGCTGGCCGGTCACTCCAGACTGCCATGCCATGGCGCCATGCCCTGACCAGCAGCGTCGCTGCCCTTGCGGACGCACGGCCCGCGAGGCACGCCCGCACGAGCAGACAGGCCAGCCTGGTGGGCAAAACGCTGGCTGAAATCTGCATCCTGGCCGTGCCCCCAAGCCTTGCGTCACCGCTCATTCGTCTGCTTCGGTGAAGCCGCATGGCAGCATGCTTCCGACGCTGAATGGCAGAAGAGGCCCGAAACCTCCCCAGCCCCTTTGACAAGGGCATCCGCCTCAGCATCGCGGCGGGAGGCGGCGTCCCGCCACCCCTTCACCCCTGCCCGCCCCAGGGCCCGTGATGCTCCCCCTCCGCGTCAAGCCGGGCGAAGCCGTGCGCGCCGAAGAAGTCGCGTTGGGCCTGGATCAGGTTGGCCGTGCCGCGGGCGCGGCGGTAGGTGTCGAAATAGCCAAGCGCGCTCGACAGCGCGGGCATCGGCAATCCGTTGAGCGCCGCTTCGGCGACGATGCGCCTCAGGCTTGCGTCGGTGTCCTCGATCATGGCCGAGAAGGCGGGGGTGAGCGCCAGGTTCGGAACCGCCGGGTCCTCGGCGAAGGCCTCAGCGATCTCGCCCAGGAAGCGCGAGCGGATGATGCAGCCGGCGCGCCAGATCCGGGCGATCGTCGCCATCGGCAGGCTCCAGCCGAATTCCTTGGACGCCGCCGCCATCACGGCGAACCCTTGCGCGTAGGCCGCGACCTTGCCCGCGAGCAGCGCCTTTTCGAGATCGGTGATGACCTCCTGCCCGCTGCGCCGGTCCTGCTGCATCGGGACCCCGAAGCGGCTCTCGGCGCGTTGCCGCTCGGCCCGCATCGCCGACAGCGAGCGCGCCGCCACCGCCGCCTCGATCGCGGTCGCCGGCACGCCCATCATCTGGCTTTCGATCGCCGACCAGCGGCCGGTGCCCTTCTGGCCGGCCTCGTCGACGATGATGTCGACGATCGGACGGCCCGTGGCGGCGTCGTGGACCTTGAGCACTTCGGCGGTGATGTCGATGAGGTAGGAGTCGAGCGGCCCGGTCGACCAGGCCGAGAACACCGCGGCAATGGTGGGCGCGTCCATCATCAGATGGTCGCGCATCACGCCATAGACCTCGGCGATCATCTGCATGTCGGCATATTCGATGCCGTTGTGGATGGTCTTGACGAAGTGGCCGGCGCCGCTCTCGCCGAGCCAGGCGGCGCAGGGCTCGCCCTTGTACTTGGCGGAGATCGCGGTCAGCACCGGTTCGACCCGCTTCCAGGCGGCCTCCGTCCCGCCGACCATGATCGACGGCCCGTGCCGCGCGCCCTCCTCGCCGCCCGACACGCCCATGCCGATGAAGCTGAGGCCGGAGCCTTCAAATGTTTCGAAGCGGCGCATCGTGTCGCGGAAATTGGCGTTGCCCGCATCGATGAGGATGTCGTTGGCCTGCATCAGCGGCCTCAAGGCTTCGATCTGCTGGTCCACCGGACCGCCGGCCTTGATCATGAGGATCACCGGGCGCGGCGGCCTGATGGCCGCGACAAAGTCCTCGAGCGTGGCGCAGGCGGTGATGCGGCCGGACAACGCCCCGGCGGAGGCGGCGAATTCTTCGGTGCGCGAGACTGTCCGGTTGTAGACGGCGACATGGTAGCCGTTGTCGGCGATGTTGAGCGCCAGATTGGCGCCCATGACGCCCAGTCCGATGACGCCGATTTCCGCTTCAGCCATGATTGCCACCCCTTGAAAAGATTCCCCGGAGGATGTTGTCGCCGATGCGGGCGCGGGCGGCAAGCTCGGGGCGCCGCGGTTTTGTCGGCAGGCCCCGGGTTATCCTTGGCATTTGTCTGCTGGTCCGGGAAAGGCCCGCCGGATCAGTCCTGTCCGGGCTTGTCGTCGCCGTCGTCGAGCACGCGCCAGGCAGCGCCGTCGAGATCCTCATATTGCCCGCTTTTCATCGACCACAGGAACGCGCCCAGACCCAGGGCGCCGAGAAACAGCGCGATCGGAATGAGGAAGATCAGATTGTTCATGCCTGCGCCCCGATGCCCGGACGGGCAGCGGCGGGCGCGGCCCGCTCCGGCGCGGTCTTGGCGAACTGTTCGACCCGGGTCTTGCGCCTGAGCCTCAGGGAATTGAGCACGACGATGACCGACGACGACGACATCGCCAGCGCGGCGATCAATGGCGTGGCGTAGCCCATCACCGCGATCGGCACGGCGATGACATTGTAGCCGACAGCCAGCGCGAAATTCTGCCGGATCAGGCTGCCCGCCTTGCGCGACACCTCGATCGCCATCGGCACGGCCTCGAGCGAATCGTGCAGGAACACGAAGTCCGCCGCCATCCGCCCGACATCGGCCGCGCTCGCCGGCGCCATCGAGACATGGGCGGCCGACAGCGCCGGCGCGTCATTAAGTCCGTCGCCGACCATCAGCGGCTTGTGGCCCTCCGTCGCCAGCGCCTTGATGCGGTCGACCTTGCCGCGCGGCCTGACGCCAGCGACATAGGCGCTCACGCCAAGTTCGCCGGCCAGCGCCTTGACCGGCCCCTCGCGGTCGCCCGACAGGATTTCGGCGTCGATGCCGAGCGCCGACAGCCGCGCCACCGCCTGGACAGCGCCGCGCCGCATCTGGTCCGAGAACAGGAAGATATCGAGGAACTTGCCGTTCTTCGACAGGATCACCTGGCTTGCGTCGGCGGCGCTCTCGATCCCCTCGTCGCGCTCATGGAGCGCAAAGACGGCGCGGCCGAGCCGGTAGACATCGCCCTCGGGCGAAATCGCCTCGACCCCTTCGCCGGGCGTTTCGGTGATGTCGAACTCCTGCGCCGCATCGCCGCCCGAATCGAAATCGGCCAGCGCCTGGCTCAACGGATGGCGCGAGGCCCGCGCGATCCGCGCCGCGATGGCCAGATGATCCGGCGCCACGGCTGAGGAATTGATCAGCCGCGGCTTGCCCCGCGTCAGCGTGCCGGTCTTGTCGAACACCACATGGTCGGCCTGCGCCAGCCGCTCCATGGCCGAGCCGTCCTTGACCATGATGCCGTTCTCGAACAGCCGTCCCGCCGCAATCACCTGCACCACCGGCACCGCGAGCCCCAGCGCGCAGGGACAGGTGATGATCAGCACCGCAACCGAGGTCAGCATGGCCATGCGCCAGTCGCCCGACACCATCATCCAGCCGATGAAGGTGCCAAGCGCAAGGATGTGCACCGCCGGCGCGTAGATCGCCGAGGTCCGGTCGGCGATCCGCCTGTAGCCGGCCCGACCGCTTTCCGCCGCCTCCATCATCGCCACCATTTCAGCCAGGAACGAGTCCTTGGCCTTGCGGGTGACTTCCAGCACCAGCGCACCGGTCAGGTTGAGCGTGCCCGCGGGCGTGAGCGACCCGGCCTCGACCAGTTGCGGCGCGCTCTCGCCGTTGACCACGGCGAAATCCATGTCGGAGCGGCCCGAGACGATCCGGCCGTCGACCGGAATCCGGTCGCCCGGCGCGATCGCCAGCCGCATGCCGGGTTCGATCTCGTCCAGTGCCAGATATTCGCGGGCGCCGTCCTCGCGGATCACCATCGCGCCCCTGGGCGACAGCCGCACCAGGTTGCGCACCGCCGAGCGGGCTTTCTCGCGCATCATGTGATCGAGCGTCCGGCCCGCGAGCAGGAAGAACAGCAGCGTCACCGACGCGTCGAAATAGGCGTGTGGGCCATGGGTGATGGTCTCATGCAGCGAGATCGCATAGGCGAGCCCGACGCCGAGCGAGATCGGCACGTCCATGTTGGCGTGGCCATGCCGGAGCGCGCTCCAGGCCGAAACGAAGAACACCCGGCCGGAATAGATCAGTGCCGGGGCTGCAATCAGCGCCGAGATCCAGTGAAACAGGTCGCGCGTCGCCGCTTCCGCCCCCGACCAGACCGACACCGACAGGAGCATCACGTTCATCGAGGCGAACCCCGCCACCGCGAGCGCCTTGAGCAGTTCGCGCAAAGCCGGGTCTGCGGCCTCGTCGGCGCCGCCGGGCAGATGCGCGGGATAGCCCAATGACTTGAATTTCTGGCCGAGCGCGGTCAGCACCGCCTCGGGATGATCGCTCGCCTCGCCGCTCGCGTCGGCTTTGGCACTGCCGATGCTGTCGCTGTCGCGGAACACCACCGAGACACGGCGGGTGGAGAGATTGACGCGGGCGTGATCGACGCCCCCGACGCTCGGCAGCTCCTTCTCCAGGAGCGCGATGCAGGCGCCGCAATGGACTCCCGGAACGATCAGGTCGACCTGGCGCAGGCCATCGCCCAGCTGCCGGCTCGACAGCCACATTTCCTCGGCCGACGGCCCTTCCGATTTCAGCGCTTCGAGCTCCGCAGCGCTTTCCGTACCCGCCGCGCAACAGCTCACTGGGTCAGGCTCCCATCCGCGTTGACGTGGAACCGCCAGCCGCGCTTGTAGAGCGTCTCGCCGTCCTTGATGGCAGTCACGGTGGCGATCCACTCGCCTTCGAGCACCTGGCCCTTGCCACGGTAGATCCCGTCAGCCTCGCGCACCAGCACGATGTCGCGGTCCTGATGCTCGGCGACGGGGCGGCGCAGCTCGGCGATCATGCTGTCGGCCAGCGCCGGTTGGCCGGCGGAATCGATGAAATCGATCTCCAGGCCTTCGGCGTTCGGCGTGAGCTTGACCTGATAGCCGAGCGCTTCGATGGCGCGCGATTCCGCCGCCTTGTCGTTGAACTGCTGGCTCGCCACATAGGTGTTGGGCACGACGAGCCCGCTCCAGGTGGTGACCGCGAACCGGGCCATCACCAGATTGACGGTGATGATCACCCCGAAGAAGGCCAGCATCGCAAACAGCATGTGCTTGCCGGTGAATTCCTTGGGATTGAATATGGAACGGATCATTTGCATCACATTTTCTCCGGGGCATGGAAGTTGGCCGTGTAGCTGTCCCGTTCCGAACTGGCCATGTCTTCGACGATGATGTCGAAGGTTGCGGTCCTGGGCGTGACGAGATCCTTCGGCTGATGGATATTGACCCTGAGTTCGCGCAGCCGGTCGGGTTCGACCGGGATCTCGAACGCGACGGCCCCCGGTTCGTCGATCCCCGCGATCCGCATCGTCGCGCCCGGAAGCCCCTCGATCGACAGGCGGATCACGCGCGGTTCGGCGATCATGTTGAGGATCTTGACGGAATAGCCGTTGCGGATGTCACCGTTGGATTCGAGCACGAATTGCGGGTTGCGGTCATGCAGCACGTTGACCTCGAGCCGGTCACGCGACATGAGCCCGAACACGAGACCGATGCCCACCGCCGTCCACACGCCCATGTAGAGCAGCGAGCGCGGCCGGAAGACGATGCGCCAGTTGAAATGCTTGATCCCGTCGACAAAGCCGCTGCCCGGCGTGCGCACCCGCCGCGGGTCGAGCGTGCCGGTCGCCGGATCGGTGGCGAGCGCCATGTTGTCGGCATAGTCGGCCAGCGTCGCATAGGAGATCAGCCCGCGCGGGCGGTCGAGCTTGTCCATGATGGCGTCGCAGGCATCGATGCACAGCGCGCAGGTGATGCATTCGAGCTGCTGGCCGTCGCGGATGTCGATGCCCATCGGGCAGACGGCGACGCAGGCATTGCAATCGACGCAATCCCCCTGGATCAGCCCTTGCGCCGCAGCCTTCTTGGCGTGGCGGCCGCGCGGCTCGCCGCGCCAGTCATTGTAGGTCACGACCAGCGAATTCTCGTCGAGCATGGCGGCCTGGATGCGCGGCCACGGGCACATGTAGATGCACACCTGCTCGCGCATCAGCCCGCCGAACACATAGGTCGTGGCCGTCAGGATCGCCACGGTGATGTAGGCGACCGGCGCCGCGTCGCCGTAGATGAAATTCATCAGCAGCGTCGGCGCGTCGGCGAAATAGAAGATCCAGGCGCCGCCGGTGGCGACCCCGATCAGGATCCAGATCGCGTGTTTGGACACCCGCTTGGCGAGTTTCGACGCGCTCCAGGGCGCGTCCTCCAGCTTCATGCGCTGGTTGCGGTCGCCCTCGATCGCGCGCTCGACCACCAGGAACAGATCGACCCAGACCGTTTGCGGACAGGTGTAGCCGCACCACGCCCGGCCCACCGCAGAGGTGATCAGGAACAGCCCGAAGCCCGCCATCACCAACAGGCCCGCGACGAAGAAGAACTCCTGCGGCCAGATGTCGATGAAGAAGAAATAGAACCGCCGGTTGGCGACGTCGAGCAGCACCGCCTGATCGGGCGCGAACGGCCCGCGGTCCCAGCGCAGCCAGGGCGTGATGTAGTAGATACCGAGCGTGACCAGCATGACCAGCCACTTGAAGCGGCGGTAGGTTCCCTCCGCCCGCTTCGGGAAGATCTTCTTGCGCGCCTCATAGAGCGGCTTGCGCTTCCACGCGGCGTTGACCGCCTCGGCGTCAAGCCGTTCGATCTGGTCAAGCTCGTCCGAAATTTCTTGGGGCGTGTGTGAATTCATATCGGGCACCATTGGTTTGGAGGGCACCATGCTCCCGCCACCCTGCACACGCCTTGATCAAGATCAAGCGGCTAGAGCCAGCTTCCGGACCGGACCCGGGCGCTCCGGCTGCCCGCGGGCGTCGCCACCTCGAGCGGGGTTCCCTCATCCCACCAGTCGCGGCCAATCATGCCGATCGCCACATTGACGCCGAAATCGGGCGACCAGACCGCCGACGTGACCTGACCCGCCGCGGCGCCGCCGGCGCTGACCAGCCAGGGTTCCCGGCATGGCGGCACGGCATCGCCGTCGATATCAAGATAGCGGATCTGCTGGAGCGGACCTTCCCTGGCGACTCGCAGCAAGGCGTCGCGGCCGACGCAGCCGATCGCCGAGCGCGTGTCGCAAAACCGGCCCAGGCCGCATTCATGCGGCGTATTGGCGCGGGTCATGTCATTGCCATAGGACAGCATGCCCGCCTCGATCCGCTCGATCAGATTGGGGCAGCCGGCGCGCACGTCGAGATCACGCCCGGCTTCGAACAGCGCATCCCACAGCGGCTCGCCGAGATGTCCGCCCTCGACATAGATCTCGAACCCGCCCTGCTTGGAGTAGCCTGACCGCGCGACCACCAGATCGACGCCGTTGAACTTGAGACGCTTGTAGCGGAAGAACCGGATCGACCGCACCTCGTCGCCGAACACCCGGGCGGCGAGTTCGTCGGCGCGCGGACCCTGGATTGCCAGCGGCGAGACATCGGGCTCGGTCACATCCACCGCCAGCCGGAAGCCCACGGCCAGCGCCTTGACCCACAACAGCAGGTCGCTGTCGGCGATCGAC
>NZ_JAUXOD010000069.1 GCF_030682515.1 Hoeflea sp.
GCGCAGATGGACCGCTGGTCGATCGTCACCACGCTCAACTATCTGCCGCATGACCAGGAGGTCGGGATCATCGCCTCCAAGGTCAAGGAGTTTGCCAAGGGCGACGGCCGCGAAACCATCTCGCGCATGGTGCGGGTGGCCGACATGACCCGTTCCTCCTTCATCAATGGCGATCTGTCGACCGTCATGAGCCCGCGCACCGTGATCATGTGGGCCGAAAACGCCCTGATCTTCGGCGATGTGGCGATGGCGTTCCGCCTGACCTTCCTCAACAAGTGCGACGAGCTGGAGCGGGCGCTGGTGGCCGAGCACTATCAGCGCGCCTTCGGCATCGAGTTGAAGGAAAGTGCCGCCAACATCGTTCTCAGCGCAACCGCCTGACGGATATCGCCATGGCCGGACGCGGCGACAACACTCGATCAAAGCCAACAGGCACCGTAGACGCCGAGCCGTTCCGGCGGGCGCTCACTGGCTGCGTGCGGGCGATTGCCGGCGACCACGAGCTGGAAGTTGTCTTCGGATCGGACAAGCCGGGGATTTCGGGCGAACGCGCCCGGCTCCCCGATCTGCCCAAGCGCCCGACCCGCAACGACTTTGCCGTCACCCGCGGCGTTGGCGATTCCATCGCGTTGCGCAAGGCCTGCCACGACGATGCGGTGCATGCCCGCATGGCGCCGCAGGGCGTGGATGCGCGTGCGGTCTATGATGCCGTCGAGCAGGCCCGCGTCGAGGCGATCGGCGCCAGGCGGATGACGGGCGTCGGCGACAATCTCGCCTCGATGCTCGAAGACAAATACCAGCGGGCCAATTACCAGGGAATCCTCAGCCGCGAGGATGCGCCGCTCGAAGAAGCGGTGGCGCTGATGGTGCGCGAGAAGCTCACCGGCCGCAAGCCGCCGCAGTCCTCGGGCCAAGTGGTCGAGCTTTGGCGCGATTTCGTCGAGGGCAAGGCCGGCGGCGTGCTGGATGCGCTGGAAGGGTCGGTCGAAAACCAGCAGGCCTTCGCCCGCGTCGTCCGCGAAATGCTCTCGGCCATGGAAATGGCCGAAGACTACGGTGACGACGACAGCGAGCAGGATGACCAGGACGAGGTCTCCGACGAGGACCAGCCGCGCAGCCAGGAAGAAAACGACCAATCCTCGCAGGAAGAGGCCGGCTCCGACGCCGCTCCCGCCGAGGAGAGCGAGACGTCCGACGAGCAAATGGACTCGGGCGAAATGGATGGCGCTGAAGCCGGCGATGACGACACCATCGATGACAGCGACGAGGACGCCGACACGCCGGGCGAGACCCGCAAGTCGAGCGACCCGTTTGCCGATCTCAACGAGAAGATCGACTACAGGATCTTCACCACCGAGTTCGACGAGGAAATTGCCGCCGAGGAATTGTGCGAGGAAGCCGAGCTCGAGCGGCTCCGGGCATTTCTCGACAAGCAGCTGGCGCATCTCCAGGGTGTGGTCGGGCGGCTTGCCAACCGGCTGCAGCGCCGGCTGATGGCGCAGCAGAACCGGGCCTGGGACTTCGATCTCGAGGAGGGCTATCTCGACAGCGCGCGGCTGACACGGATGATCATCGATCCGATGCAGCCGCTGTCGTTCAAGATGGAGCGCGACACCAATTTCCGGGACACGGTGGTGACGCTGCTCATCGACAATTCAGGCTCGATGCGCGGCCGGCCGATCACGGTTGCGGCCACCTGCGCCGACATCCTGGCGCGCACGCTCGAGCGCTGCGGCGTCAAGGTGGAGCTCCTGGGCTTCACCACCAAGGCCTGGAAGGGTGGGCAGGCCCGCGAGAAGTGGCTTACCGGTGGCAAGCCGGCGCTGCCCGGCCGGCTCAATGATCTCAGGCACATCATCTACAAGTCCGCGGATGCGCCCTGGCGCCGGGCGCGGCGCAACCTCGGGCTGATGATGCGCGAGGGCCTGCTCAAGGAGAACATCGACGGCGAAGCGCTGATCTGGGCCCATTCCCGGCTGCAGCGGCGGCCGGAGCAGCGCAAGATCCTGATGATGATTTCCGATGGCGCGCCGGTCGATGATTCGACCCTCTCGGTCAATCCGGGGAACTATCTCGAGCGGCACCTGCGCGCCGTCATCGACGAGATCGAAACCCGCTCGCCGGTCGAACTGCTGGCCATCGGCATCGGCCATGACGTCACCCGCTACTACCGCCGCGCCGTGACGATCGTCGATGCCGAGGAACTGGCCGGCGCCATGACCGAGCAATTGGCGGCGCTTTTCGCCGACGAGGCCGCCGGCCGGTCGTCGCGCCGCGGACGCAAGCGGGCGTGACGCGACCGAAGACCATGGCCCGACTTTCCCTCGTCGCCAGTGTCCTTGTTCTGCTGGCCGCGACCTCCGTGCTGCCGCTTCGCGCCGAGGATGAGACCCTCGACATCCGGTCGCGGTTGATCACCCATTTCAAGGTCGGATCCGATCAGACGCGCTTTGGCGACTTCGAGTTCCTGGGCGGGCTTGAGCTGAGTTCGTCCAGCCCGACACTGGGTGGGATGTCCGCCATTCGGCTGTCCGAGGGACGGGAGAGTTTTCTCGGCGTGATGGATACCGGATTTTGGTATGCCGGAAGGTTCGAGCGGGATGACACCGGCGTTCTGACCGGGATTTCCAGCTTCACGGTCTCGCCGATTCTCGATGCCGACGGCGCCGCTTCCGACGAGAAATGGCGGTTTGACGCCGAGGGCCTGGTCATACGCGGGGAAGACGTGCTGGTCAGTTTCGAACGTCAGAGCCGCGTCGATATCTACCCTGCCAAGTCCCCCGGCGGTTCGCGGCCAACAGGCTCACTGCCGTTGCTGATTCCGCTGAAGGAGCTCCGCAGCAATCGCGGCCTGGAGACGATCACGGTGGCCCCGGACGCCTCGGCGCTCGCGGGCGCGGTGGTCGTGGTGTCGGAGAAAAGCCTCAACGAACGCGGCGATATCTATGCCGCGATCCTGACCGGGCCGTCCAAGGGCGTATTCTTCGTCAAGCGTCACGCACCCTACGACATCACCGACGGGGATTTCCTGCCCAATGGCGATCTGCTGCTGCTCGAACGCCGCTTCTCCATCGCCGGGGGCATCGGCATGCGGATCCGGCGGATCGACGGCAGCCGGCTGGGCCCGGGAAATCTCGTCGACGGGCCCGTCGTGCTGGAAGCCGATTTCGGTCACCAGATCGACAATATGGAGGGGCTGGACGTGACGACCGATGACCAGGGAGAAATCTTCATCACGCTGGTGTCGGACGACAATCACTCGATCCTCCAGCGCAATCTGATCCTTGAATTCCGCTACATCGGCGACGCCCGATAGCCGCCTGCCATCCGGCTGGTCTTAGGCGCGACCCCGAGGGGCCAGAACCGGCATCAGCGCGCCATAGGGCGCGAGCATGGCGAGGCCGACCATGAGCTTGACCATGAGGTCGCCCAGGGCCCAGGACACCCAGCGCGGCGCTTCCACGGCCAAGAGACCCAGAAGCGGCGCCGCTTCGCTGGCGAACGCATCGCCAGGGCCGAGCACGCCCGCAATCTGCGAGAAGGCGAGGCCGAAAAAGATCAGCGTGTCGAGGCAGGAGCCGATGATGGTGGAGGCAAGCGGCGGCAGCCACCAGACCCGATTGCGCAGCCGGTCGAAGATCGACACGTCGAGAAGCTGCGCCGCCAGGAAGGCTGAGCCCGAGGCGACCGCGATGCGCGGTGTCGCAAGCCAGACCGAAAGCGCGACGGCTGCGACGAACCCGCACAGTACCACAAGGCGGGCGGTCGACGGGCCAAAGCGGCGGTTGGCTAGATCGGTGACCAGAAACGCCACGGGATAGGTGAAGGCGCCCCAGGTCAGGAGGTCGGCCAGGTTGAGCGCGCCAAGCGTCAAGTCGACCGGGAACTGAACCAGGAAGTTCGAGGCCACGACGACAGCGGCCATCACGGCCATGAACGGCAACAGGGAGAGGGACATGCGCATTTTTTTATCCTGGGTTGATGCCACCAGCGGAACGAAGACGGCGGGCCTGAAGCCCGCCATCATGATGACTGTACTGTCAGCCTGGATCAGGCGACAGCTTTTTCGACGAGCTTCTTGGCGATCTGGCGCTTGAGAAGGCGGGCGCGCATCGACAATTCGGCGTCCTTGGCCTTGACCAGAAACGCATCGAGGCCACCGCGGTGCTCAACGGTACGCAAGGCATTGGCAGAAATGCGCAGACGGTAGCGCTGGCCGAGTGCATCGGAGATCAGCGTCACGTTGCACAGGTTCGGCAGGAACCGGCGACGGGTCCGGTTGTTGGCGTGGCTGACATTGTTGCCAGACTGAACAGCCTTACCGGTCAATTCACAGCTGCGGGACATTTTGCACCTATTATCTTTTCGCCAGAGGACGGGCCGAGCCAGACTAGAGGCTCACCCAAAGGACCACAGGCCTTTATCGGAAGTCGCGTGTCTATAGTCAGACCAGCAAGCTGCGTCAAGCGGGAAGGGGATTGAAACCGGCGAAAGTGCCGCTTCAGCGCCGTCCAGGCCGAATTTTGTCTCCACGAGCATGGAAATGTCGCAATGTATGTCGAGCCTGTTCCAGGCTGCGGAGACATGGACACATCGGAACCGGACCGTCTATGCATGATTTTGAAGGGCTTCGCGCTTCCCCATGAACAAGCGGCGCCTGGAAGTAGTCTGGGTAAGATCCGGCACGGCGATGAGCGCGGGTGCCAAGATGAAGGAATTCGCATGAGCCGTGTCCGGTCGACAGTCCTGGTCCTGATGATCACGGCCCTCCTGCAGATCAGCCTTCAGACCGGTCTTCGCGCCGAGCCGGTGACATTCCGTACCGATTACTCCGTCCGGCTTGTGGGATTTCCCGTGGCTTACGCGAGCTTTGTCTCCGAAGTCGACGGGTCTGCCTACTCGATCTCGGGAACCGTGCGCACCTCCGCCCTGTCCGACATTCTTTCCAAAGCCCGCGGCACGGCCAACGTGTCCGGCCGGATGGCTGAAGACAGGCTGCTGGCGTCGAAGTTTCAGGTCAGCTACCAAAGCGGCAAGTCCGCCAAGAAGACCGAGATCGAGTTTCGAGATGGAAATGTGAAATCAACGGTCAATACGCCCAAGCGCAGGGCGTCGGGCGCCGACTGGGTGCCGCTCTCGGCGGACGACCTGCGTGCGGTGCTCGATCCGCTCTCGAGCCTGGTCTTCCCCGGCGGCTCAAAGGTCTGCCCGCGCAGCCTGCCGATCTATGACGGGCAATCGCGCGTGACGCTGCATCTGGCGCCCAAGGGTGTGAGGCCTTTCCGGACCGAGGGATTTGCCGGGGATGCGATTGTCTGCTCCATCCGGTTCGAGCCGAAGGCAGGCTACCGGAAGAGCTCTTCCGGAATCCAGTATCTGTCGCAGCTCACGACGATGGAGATCTGGTTTGCAAAACACGAAAAGGGCAACCTCTATGCGCCGGTCTATGCCAAGGTTCCCACGAAAATCGGTCAGGTTATCGTTGCCGCGACCCGGTTTGGCGGCTAAAGCGATCCTCTGTACAAGGATGCGGTGATCGCCCGGTCAGGGTGAGGGTCACGGAGTGGAAGGCCGGGGGCGAACTTGGGTAAGATTCCCACATTGATCGGGTTTTCAGCCGTCGTCATGTGGTCGGCGCTCGCGGTCCTGACGGCTGCGTCCGGGACCATGCCGCCGTTCCAGCTGTCCGCGATCTGTTTTCTGATCGGTTCGGCGATCGGCCTGTCGGCGATGATGCGCGACCCGGCGCGGTTCCGGGCGTTCCGGCAGCCGGCAAAGGTCTGGGCGCTCGGCCTTTTCGGGCTTTTCGGCTATCATTTTCTGTATTTCACCGCGCTCAGGAATGCGCCCGCGGTCGAGGCGGGACTGATCGCCTATCTCTGGCCGCTGCTGATCGTGGTGGGCTCGGCGCTCCTGCCGGGCGAGCGGCTTGGCTGGCATCATGTAGCGGGGGCGCTGATGGGGCTTGCGGGGACGGCGCTGATCCTGGTCCGCGGGGCCGAGGGTGGCTTTGGCGGCGGCAGTCTCCTGGGATATGCGGCCGCGGGCCTGTGCGCGCTGACCTGGTCATCCTATTCGCTGATCTCGCGGCGCTTCGGCGCAACGCCCACCGATGTCGTGACCGGGTTCTGCCTGATTTCGGCCGTGCTGTCGGCGCTGTGCCACCTGCTCCTGGAAACAACGGTCTGGCCCGACACCAATGTGCAATGGCTCGCCGTTCTCGGCCTCGGACTTGGACCCGTCGGGCTGGCGTTCTACGCCTGGGACTACGGGGTCAAGAGAGGCGACATCCAGGTTCTGGGCGTGGCAAGCTACGCTGCGCCGCTGCTGTCGACCCTGATCCTGATCCTTTTCGGGCATGGAGAGGCGAGCATCGGCATCGCGGTCGCCTGCCTGCTGATCACCGCCGGGGCTTTCCTCGCCGCCAAGGACCTTCTGAAAGCAAAGCCATCCCGATGAGCGCAGCGCTGGCCGGTCTGGACGGGGCTGAACACGCCATTCTGTTTGTGTCGGCGCTGGCGTCTGCACTCTATCTGTTCATGCTCGGCAAGCCTGTCTCGTTCAGGCGGACCGTTGCCAAGACGCTTGGCGTGGGCCTGTTGGGCATGCTGGCGCTTCTTGCTGGAGGGCCGTGGCTGCTGGTGGCGGCGCTGGCCTTGTCCGCGCTTGGCGACGCCTTCCTGGCGCAGGAGGGGGACAAGGCCTTCCTCGGCGGGCTCGGGAGTTTCCTTGCAGCCCACATCGTCTATGCGGTGCTGTTCCTCTCCTCGGGTCCGGGATTCTCGCAAGCTGCGGTTCCTGGATTTCTGGCCGTCGCGGTCTTCGCGCTCGGAATGGGTTTCCTGATGGTGCGCAAGGCCGGGCCGCTGGCCCTGCCGGTAGCGGCCTATGTGCTCGCCATCGCCATCATGGGTCTGGGCGGCGTGACGATCGGCGGATGGGTGCTGCTCGGCGTGGTGGCGTTCATGGCGTCGGACGCAATCCTGGGATCGGAGAAGTTCCTGATGGCCGAGGCGAGCCCCTTCAAGCGGCTGACAAGGCCCGCGGTGTGGGTGCTCTATTATGCCGGCCAGCTGCTGATCACGCTTGGCCTTCTGGCCTGAGCGGCGCGCCCTGGAACGGAGACGGGCGCCACTCCGGCGGCGCCATTTCGAAACTCGAGAATTCGAACCCCGGCGCCACCGTGCAGCCGACGAGTGTCCAGGCCCCCAGAGAGGCGGCCGATTGCCACCAGCCGGCCGGCACGACGATCTGCGGCCGTTCGCCGTTGCTCAAATTCATGCCCAGACGGTGGGACTCGGCGTTGCATCCGTCCGCCGACAGGGTGAGCGCCAGCGGCCCGCCGCCATGCCAGTGCCAGACCTCCGCGGCGTCGGTGACCCGGTGCCAGTGCGAGCAGTCGCCACCCTCGAGCAGATAGTAGATCGCGGTCGAATGGCCGCGCGCGCCGCCTTCGCCATCCCTGAAGGTCTCGCGGTACCAGCCGCCCTCGGGGTGCTCCTTAAGGCCGAGGAGGGCGATGATCTCGCGGGCGGACAGGGTCTCGTTCATGCTCAGAACCTGTCCTTGCGCCGGCGCAGTTCCGCAAACACGTCGACATCGCTCGCCTCCACCATGCCGAGCTGCTTGCGGATGCCGGCGTCGCCGGTTCGCAGGAAGGGATTGGTGCGCTTCTCGAAGCCGATGGTCGTGGGCAGGGTCGGCAGACCCTTGGCGCGCATCTGGTCGATTTCCTCGACGCGCCTTGCCAGCGCCTCGTTGTCCGGGTCGACAGTCACGGCGAAGCGGGCGTTGGACTGGGTATATTCATGGCCGCAATAGACCCGGGTCTGGTCGGGAAGCTCTGAAAGCCGGGACAGCGAACCGAACATGTCCGCGGGAGAACCCTCGAACAGGCGGCCGCAGCCCAGCGCGAACAGCGTATCGCCGGCAAACAGCAGATCCTCATCGGGGATGTAAAAGCAGATGTGCCCGGCGGTGTGTCCCGGCGTGGTGATGACGCTGACGCTCCTGCCGGCGAACTCGAAGGTGTCGCCGTCGCTCACGGTCCGGGTCAGGCCCGCGATCCTGGCGCTCTCGGCTGTGGGACCGATGATTTCGGGCGACCAGGCCTCCGCCAGGGCGGCGATGCCCTCGACATGGTCGGGATGATGGTGCGTGACCAGAATATGAGTGAGGCGCCAGCCGTCCTCGCCAAGGCGCCTGGCAATCACCGCCCCGTCCGGCGCATCGATGCTGGCCGTCTCGCCGGTCAGCGGATCGTGCAGAATCACCCCGAAATTATCCTGCCGGCAGGAAAACTGGTCGATCAGGAGCCGTGTCATCAGCTTTCTCCGGGAAACAGGGAATCAGGTGTCAAGCATACCCAAGCCTATGGTGTTCGTCACCCTTGGCGCCGGAGCGAGTGCCTTCCCAGCGCCCTCCGATAACAGGATTTGATGGATGAGACATGTCAAAGTCGCTTTTCGGCTACGGGAATGGGCTGTAAAAGACAACCTTCAAACTTGGACACCAGTGAGACGGACAAGCCATGAAGCTCTACTGCAGCCGGAATCCCAACCCAAGACTGGCGGTCGCGGTGGCGCGCCATCTCGACATTCCGGTCGAGTTCGAGTTTGCGGCGCCGTTCGCGCCAGGCCAGTCCGAGCGGTTCTTGAAACTCAATCCAAACCTGAGCATCCCGATCCTGGAGGAAGCCTGTGGCACGCTCTGGGAAGCCGATGCGATTGCCTGCCGGCTGTCGCGGGCCATGGGCTCCGATTTCTGGCGCATCGGCGATGATGAACCGGACATGATCCGCTGGATCAGCTGGGGCAAGTCGAACTTCGTCCATGCCTGCGACATGGTCCATTTCGAACGCGGAACCAAGCAGCGCTACGGAATCGGCCCGATCGATCCGGACAAGATCGCCGAGGGGCTCGAGATGTTCCACCGGTCCGCCTCGATCCTTGACGCCCATCTTGCCACCAGGGAGTGGCTGACAGGCGGAAAGCCATCCTATGGCGATTTCCGCATGGCGACCTTCCTGCCCTACAACGACATTGCCGGATTGCCGCTTAGCGGGTTTGAAGCGGTGACCCGCTGGTCCGCACGGCTTGACGCCCTTCAGGCCTGGCGCCAGCCGTTCGAAGGCCTGCAGATTCCGGAGCTGCCGCCGGTTCCCAGCTGACCGGTATCCGGCAGGACAGGGATCGCGGCGGGTCTGCATGGGACGGTTCGTCACCCTTTCGGCGCGACCGGATTTTGCGGGTGTCGGCGGCGGCCGGCCGGTGTAAGGTCGGCTCAGAAAACCCTTGAACCGTCAGGTCCCAGCGCATGCATGCCGATATTGTCGACTTGAGACAGTTCTACCATTCCCGGCTCGGCAAGTTTGCCGAACACTCGGTGACCATGGCGCTGTCGTCGATCTGGGCCAAGCTGCCGGGAGAGCGGCTGATGGGACTTGGCTATGCGGCGCCCTATCTTGACCGCTTCGGGCCCGACGCGGAACGGACCTTTGCCTTCATGCCAGCAGGACAAGGAGCGGTGAACTGGCCGGTGGGCGGTCCTTCGGCCACGGCGCTGGTGTTTGACGAGGAGCTGCCCTTGCCGGACGCGGCGCTCGACCGGGTGCTGATGGTGCATTCGCTGGAATTCGCCGAGAACCCGCGCGAGACGCTCAAGGAACTCTGGCGGGTGCTGGCGCCGGGCGGGCGGCTGCTGATTGTCGCGCCGAACCGGCGCGGCGTCTGGGCCCGCTTCGAGCACACGCCGTTCGGCGCCGGCCGGCCCTATTCGCGGGGGCAGCTGATCAGGCTGCTGCGGGAAAGCAATTTCACCCCCGGCGCCTTCGCCGAGGCCCTGTTCTTTCCGCCCTCCGAGCGGGCGGTCATCCTGCGCATGCGCGCCGTTTTCGAGCGGATCGGCCGCCGGATGTGGCCGGTGTTCTCTGGCGTCATCATTGTTGAAGCGCAGAAGCGGCTGTATCAGGGCCTGCCGGTGGCGGCGCGGACCTCGCGCCGGGTGTTCGTTCCGGTGCTGTCGCCGCAAACCTCGCGCGCGGCGCACCCGCGATCCGATCCCTCCGCCTGATCGCCACTCTCGACAAGATCGTTGCAACGGGCTATTTCGGCCCACCGCCTGGTTTTTCGTTTGCAAGGACACTTCACCATGAGCAGCTCAGAGCACCCCAGCCCGAAACCAGGTGTCATGGACATCGCGGCCTACGTGCCGGGCCGCGAATCGGCTCCCGGCGTGGCCAAGGTCTACAAGCTGTCCTCGAATGAATCGCCGCTCGGGCCAAGCCCGATGGTGACAGAGGCCTTCGCCAAGAGAAACGTCGACCTGGCCGCCTATCCCGATGGGTCTGCGCATGAGCTGCGCCAGGCGATATCCCGGGCCTACGGGCTCAACCCGGGCAATATCCTGTGCGGCAACGGCTCGGACGAGCTGCTCGGGCTCTTGTGCCAGACCTATCTCGCGCCCGGCGATGAGGGCCTGTTCACCCAGCATGGCTTCCTGGTCTACAAGATCCAGATCATGGCTGCGGGCGCCAGGCCGGTCTCCGTGCCGGACACCGATCTCACTGCCAGTGTCGACGCGATCCTGGATGCGGTCACCCGGAAGACCAAGATCGTCTTTCTTGCCAATCCCAATAACCCGACCGGGACCTACATTCCGGTCAGCGAAGTCCGGCGGCTGCATGCCGGGCTGCCCGCGCATGTGATCCTGGTGCTGGACGCGGCCTATGCCGAATATGTCCGCCGCAACGACTACGAAGCGGGCATCGAGCTGGTTTCGGCCAATCCCAATGTGGTGATGACCCGGACGTTCTCGAAGATCCACGGGCTGGCCGGTCTCCGGATCGGCTGGATGTACGCGAATGAAGCGATCATCGATGCCTGCAACCGGGTGCGCGGTCCCTTCAACGTCAACGCGCTCGCCATCATCGCCGGAGCCGCGGCGATCGGCGACCGGGCGCATGTCGAACGGGCCGTCGAGCACAATGATGCCTGGCTCGGCCGCGTCTGCGACGCGCTGGAAGGCCTGGGCCTCAAGGTAACGCCATCGGTCGGCAATTTCGTGCTGATCCATTTTCCGAAGACTGCCGGCAAGACCGCGGCCGAAGCGGATGCGTTTTTGTCGTCGCGGGGCTATATCCTGCGCCGGGTGACGGGCTACGGCCTGCCGGATTCGCTGCGGATGACCATCGGCAGCGCGGAAGCCAATCTTGGCGCCCTGGACGCGCTCAAGGAATTCATGGCCTGACCATCATGAGTGAACCCCTGTTTGAAAACATCACCCTGATCGGTATCGGTCTGATCGGCTCCTCGCTGGCGCGCGTGATCGCCGCCAAGGGGCTCGCCCGCCATGTCACCATTGCGACAAGAAGCGCCGAAACGCTCGAGGCGGCGCGCGGGCTTGGTCTGGGTGACGCCTATTGCCTTTCCAACGCGGACGCGGTCGCGAACGCCGACCTTGTGGTCGTCTCCGTGCCGGTCGGCGCCTCCGAGCAGGTGGCGCGGGAGATCGGGCCGCATCTCAAGCCCGGCGCGATCGTGACCGATGTGGGGTCGACCAAGGCGTCGGTCGTCCGGCAGATGCAGCCGCATATGCCCGACCATGTCCACTTCATCGCCGGGCACCCGATCGCCGGCACCGAGCAGAGCGGACCGGAGGCCGGTTTCGCCGAACTGTTCGAGGGACGCTGGTGCATCCTCACGCCGACCGAGGGGACCGACGCCCAGGCCATCGCGCGGCTCACCGGCTTCTGGGAGGCGTGTGGATCGAAGGTCGAGCAGATGGATCCCGAGCACCACGACCTGGTGCTGGCGATCGTTTCGCATCTGCCGCACATCATCGCCTACAACATCGTCGGCACCGCCGATGACCTGGAGGCGGTGACCAAGTCCGAGGTGATCAAGTATTCCGCGTCGGGTTTCCGCGATTTCACCCGCCTGGCGGCCTCGGACCCGGTGATGTGGCGCGATGTCTGCCTGCACAACAAGGATGCGATTCTCGAGATGCTGGCGCGGTTCTCCGAGGACCTGTCCTCGCTGCAGCGGGCCGTGCGGTGGGGCGACGGCGACAAGCTGTTTGAACTGTTCACCCGCACCCGCGGCATCCGCCGCTCGATCGTCGAGGCGGGGCAGGACACGGACGCGCCGAATTTCGGCCGCAACGCGATCAAGACGGGCGCAAAGCTCCCAGCCGAATAGCCGCGGTCAGAAATCGGGCAGTTGCCCGAGCGGGAACATGCCGAGCGAGACCCGGTTGTTCCGGATGGTCAGCGACAGGGTGATGCCGTCTTCGTCGGGGCGGGTGTCCAGGGTCTCGATCATCGGGGCCAAGCGGTTGATCAGGCTGCTCAACTCCGGATTCATGGTCGCCGCCAGCTCGATGATGCGCTGTTGATTGCGCACGGTCACATCCAAAGCGCCGGAGATCCGCCGGTCAGCAGCGATCTGCACAGGACCGGAGATTTCGAGCGACGATGTGTCATCGAGTTCGACCGCCAGGCGATGGAACCGGATCTCGTACGGAGCGGAGACAGCCGTGTAAGGCGCATCCAGCAGACCGGCCTGACCCGGCAAGGTTGCCTCCATCGTGAGGGCTTTCGCGGTCAGTCCGGCTGAAAAACTGTTCTGGAGCCCCTCTCCCTGAATGACGACGTCGAGATCCGGGCCGTTCTTGCGGCCATGCGCGGTGATTCTGGCGGCCTGCATGGCCAGCTTGTGCGTCAGCCCGGCGCCGTCGATATCGAAGCTCATCTTGCGGCCGTCAAGCGAGCCGCGGCTCACGCCGTGCGGATCGGCGTTGACGCTTGCCTGCAGCACCTGCCAGTCCAGCCGGGCGTCGAGTCCGGGCGCGGTGATGGCCAGCGGCCCGTCAATCTCGGCAACGACGTGACCGGGTCTGTAGAATTGCGCAGCCGACCGCAGCGCGCCGGAAATCGCGGTCACGCCGTCCTTGGCATTGGCATAGGTCAGGGTCTGGCAAAACACGCCGAAGCGGAAGGGATATCCGCGAACCTCGGGGTTTTCACAGCCTGCCTTTGCATCCGTGCCGGTGATTCGGGCCAGCGTCTCGGGCAGGTGATCTTCAATTTTTGCGGCGACCAGGAACCAGCCGACACTCCACAGCACGCACCCTGCGACAATCGCCGCGGCAAGCCAGCCGAACTTGCGCGACGACGGGGAAGAGGAGGGTTGCGTGGACGGGGTGGATGGCATTGCGTTCTCGCTTTTGACCCTGCAATAAGGGCAGGAATCGTGGTCAGAGCATAGCCCGAAAGGGTATGCCAGTCTTGGTTGCGGATCAGATCATTGTCGCCGGTTGCGATGTGGCCATGTGCAGGACAATACGGGCTGGGATATGGACGATTTTTGGGTGTTTGGCTACGGTTCGCTGATGTGGAGGCCGGGTTTTGATCACGAGGAAACGCGGCAGGCACGGTTGTTCGGCTATCACCGGGCGCTGTGCGTGCGCTCCTTCGTGCACCGCGGCACGCCGGAACGGCCTGGACTGGTGCTCGGGCTCGATCGCGGCGGATCGTGCCACGGCGTGGCCTTCCGTGTCCGGCCGGAACACCGGGATCAGGTCACGGCCTATCTGCGCGAGCGCGAACTGGTCACGCGGGTCTATCTCGAGACCCTGCGCACGATCCGGCTCGAGACCGGGCATGATGTCCAGGCCATGACCTATGTGGTCGACCGGGCGCATCCGCAGTATGCGGGCGGGCTGACGGCGGACGAGGCGCATGGCCGGGTGCAGGGCGCGACGGGCCGATCCGGACCGAATGAAGAATATGTGCTCAATACGGTGGCCCACCTCAAAACGCTGGGGATCCACGATCCCCATCTCGAGGCGATCGCGCTGAGGCTTCGCGGCGGACACCGGCCCGAACCCTCAGGACAGACCGCCGGCTAACTCGGCGGCGCCGAGTTCGGCGAGCCTGCGGCGGGCATCGGCGCGCAAGGGAACATGCGGGTTGGCCTTGACCGTCTCGACGAGCAGCTTGTCGCTGGCGGTTTCCATAACGTCGATGAGCTTCTGCATGAAGGCATCGGGGTCCATGCCAGGCGCGATTGGCGGCAGGATCTGGACCTTGAAATGACCGGGGTAGCGCAGGAACTTGCGGCGCGGCCAGAACAGTCCGGGATGCATGACGACCGGCACCACCGGCACATTGAGATCGCGGTAAAGCCGGGCAATGCCATATTTGTAGTCCGGCGGCGCGCCAGCTGCCCGGCGCGTGCCCTCGGGATAGATGATAAGCTGACGGCCGGTGTCGATCTCGCGCTTTGTGCGCTCGAGTACCTCCGCCATGACCTTGCCCTTGGCGCCGCGATTGACCGGGACCATCCTCATCTTGAAGACATACTGGCCAAACAGCGGGATCCAGCCAAGTTCCCGCTTGAGGATATAGACCGGATCGTCAAGCCACGGCAGCAGCGCATAGGCGTCCCAGAACGACTGGTGCTTGGGAGCGAAGATGTAGCCGCCCGGGGGGATGTTCTCCAGCCCTTCGATTTCAAAGGTCGTGCCGACGATCTTTTCCTGCAGCCAGTGATTGGCGAGAGCCCAGTTCTTCGGCACGCTCCAGGCAGCCTTGCGGTCGGCCAGGAAATAATAGGGCGTGAACACGATCATCCGCCCGATCAGGTTGATGTAGAACGCGATGTTGAAGAGAATGGATCTGAGAACAATCATTGCGGAATCCGGATTGGCAATCTGCCTCGCCGGTGTTTCCGGCGGGCCCATGGTTCCCGGTTACACCATCGGCTGGCAGCGGAAAACCTGTCTGTGGGGGAAATCAATGCAAACCGGCTGAGACCGGGCGATCATCGACGATGTCGGCGCGCAGGCCGCTCGCGGTCTTGGCGCCGCTCCAGTTGCGCACCCGGGCGAGGGAGTACTTGGCATATTCCATGAACAGGGTGCGCAGCGCCACGGGATCGGTCAGCCATGCATCCGTCTTGAGATCGGCGTGGGTGACCGGATGGGCGATGAAGGTGACATCGGGACTGGCTTGCGAGAGCTCCATGAGGCTTCGCGGCATGTGGTAGTTGTTGGTCACCACCAGGATCCTCGTGTAGTCGTGCTCCCGGATCCACAGGGCGGTTTCATTGGCGTTGCCGATCGTGTCCAGCGCTTCATAGCCGATGTCGACGCAGCAATCGAAGGTTGCCGTCTTCGTTCCGGTGGCGCGGCGAAGGGCTGCACTGCTTGTCGCAGGATTGACGCCGGAGATCAGCAGCCGCTCGCCGACTCCTTCCTCAAGCAGGGCCAAGGCCTGATCTATTCTCTGGTAGCCCCCGGTCAGGGCGACGATGGCATCGACTTCGCCTGGGGTTGCCACGGCTTTCAGGTCGGCAATGGTGTCGGTGAAGCGGAAGAAGCCCATTGCGATCAGGGCAATGGCGATGATTGTGGTGATGGTAACAATGCGCAGGCCATGATGACCCACCCGCCTCAGACGATGGATCGCATCGGTCTTGACGGCTCCCGGGATCGCCGGTTCGGGCTGTGCGGTTTCCGCGCTCATGACGCATGAATACTCCGAGATTCCGGCAAGGACCAGTCGGATTTGCGGCGAAAGCCGGGCAAGTCAACCGATTTCCGCGAGCGACGGATCGGCGCGCTGCCGGTCGATCTCGCGGATGGTCCGGATCACGGTGAGCCGGGTGGTCAGTGCCGTCATGGCCGAGATGAGAATGATGATGCCAACGATGCCGAAATAGCCGGCCGCGCTCAGCGTGAAGCGGCCAAAGAGCGCAGTGGCCTGATCGTTGAGCGCCGTGGCCATGGTGTTGTTCTGCCAGGCGCCAAGCAGCAGAAAGGCCAGGGCGGCCAGGGATCCGCCGAAGGCGGCGCCCTTCAGGCCGATCAGCAGGAACCGCTTCTGGAATTGGGAGGCAATGAAACCGGTCTCGGCGCCGACGAAATGCAGCACTTCGACAATGTGGCGATTGCCGGCCATGGCGCCGCGCGTGGCGAAGATCACGGTCAGCATGGTGGTGGCGAGCATCAGGGCCAGGATGCCGACGCCGATCAGGACTGTGATCCTCGCCATGGCGATCAACCGGCCGGACCAGGCGCGGTGATCGTCCAGCGTGGCGGCGGGCACGGCGCCGGCGAGCGACTGGCGGATGGCGGCGAAATCCGGCGGGGCCTGTTCGTCAATGGTGACGATCACAAGGCGCGGCACCGGCAATTCGTCCATGTCAAAGCCTTCGCCCAGCCAGGGCTCGAGCAGGCGCGCGGTCGAGGCGCGATCGACGATCTCGGCCGACGCCGCGCCCGGCATCGCCAGGACGATGCGTCGGACCTCGGCCAAGGCCTCTTCCATGTCAAGGCCTTCCTCCGGCTTGATCTGAATGGTGATCTCGCGGGACACGTCTCCCTGCCAGGCTTCCGCCTTCTCCTGCACCATGGTGACCGTGCCAAGGGTGACGGCGCACAGAAACGCCATGATGGCGATCACGACGATAAGCGCGCGGCCCGAGACATTGACCGGCGGCACGATCGGCGCCATCGGCCGCAAGGTGATCGGCCGCTCCTTCCTGACGGATTCCCGGGTGCTGGCTGCGGGGTCAGTCATAGATATCGAGCCGTCCCTCTGACAGGATCATCCGGCGGGCATTGACCCGGTCCATCAGCGTGAGATCATGGGTGGCGATGATCACGGCGGTGCCGAGCCGGTTGAGCTCTATGAACAGATTGAGCAGGCGCTGGGCCATCGGCGGGTCGACATTGCCGGTCGGTTCGTCGGCGAGCAGGATTTCCGGCTGGTCGATCAGGGCGCGGGCGATGGCCACACGTTGCTTCTCGCCGCCCGAGAGGACGGGCGGCAGAACATTGATGCGTTCACCCAGGCCAACCCATTTGAGAAGCTCGATCACGTCTGAGCGGTAGCTCGATTCCTCCTTGCCGCGAACCCGCAGCGGCAGCGCGACGTTCTCGTAGGTGGTCATGTGATCGAGCAGGCGGAAATCCTGGAAAACGATGCCGATCCGGCGCCTGAGCAGCGGCAGTTCCTCCCCCGGAATGACCGAAATATCCCGGTCAAACATGCGAATCAGTCCGCGCGTCGGTTTGAGCGACATGAACAGGAGCCGCATCAGCGTCGTCTTGCCGGCGCCGGATGGGCCGGTGAGGAACTGGAAGGATCGCTTCGGGATGTCAAAGGTCAGGTCGCGCAGGACCTCAGGCCCCATGCCATAGCGCAATCCGACATTTTCGAAATGGATCAACGGTCAATTCCTGTCGCGATGGCGGATCTGCGCAAGTCGCCGGGCCAGATGCTTGCTGCGCCGCACAGTCGCCGGGCATGGTTAACGTCAAGTTAAAACGGCGGTCAAGCCGGCTTTATGGCACGGCCTGTTCGCCAAGCGTTAACCATTTCCGTTTACGCATCGATAAGACATGTTTCAATGGCCTCTGCATGGCAGGGGCGCTGACGGGGTGGCTGATGGGCGCTTCAAGCCGCGCGGCATACGCGATCGAGCCAGCAAATGGCGACCTTCTGACGCCGGGCCGGACCGCCCGACCGCGCGTCTCGCGACCGCGCGATGTCGAGGACGCCTGTTTCGAGACCATCGGCGGACCCCGCGACAGCTTTTCCCGCAAGCCTGAGGCAGCCCAAACCGGCAGCGTTTTCAAGTCCAGGCTTGAAGGCTCGCCGGGGCATGGACCGTTCCCGTGCGATTATGCAAAACCCGAAGGCCCCTTTCCGCATACAGGGGACCGGGCCGGGCGGCTCGACATCTTCGGCGTCGATGGCGCGGGGCTCGCCTCGGGCGGGTCGAGGCTGGTCATGGCGGCATGCGCTGTGGTCCTGGTGGCGAGCGGGCTTGCCGCAGCAGCGCTCTGGAGCGCGAGTGCGCCTGCCCCGGCGCCGCAGGTTGACGCCAGGGCCCGGGCCCCGATCTCCGCACCTCCCGCGGCGAAGGCCCTGCCGATGCCGGTCGAGGCTCCGCTGTCGGCCGACTCCGTGACGACGTCCTCCATTCCTGCCGCGACCACCGGAACCGGCAAGGGCGGTTATACGACGCCCTCGCCAAGGCCGGCGCGGATCGAA
>NZ_JAUXOD010000071.1 GCF_030682515.1 Hoeflea sp.
CAATGCAATGATGAAGACCGGTACCAGCTACCAAACCTAAAGACAGTTGCTCAGGTCACTGAAGTTCTTCGGAAAATACAGGTGATGGCGTCACTCCCAGAGAGAAACGAAGGGTGACTTTGGCCGGCCTTTACGGATAAATGCTGCAACTGTTCGGTCCGGTTCAGCCGCAGGTCGCAGTCAGCGGAATGCAGGAAAATCTTCTAGTCCGCATCCACTCATCGTCGATGTTCAAGTCCCGACTCACCACAACAGCCGGCGGGTCTCCCCGCCGTGCCCCTTCCTTCATCCGTAATCGACCCCGTCAGCGCAGCCGCTTCGCCGCCGTCTCCGGCACCAGTTCGCCAGCCAGCCGCCGGTCGAGGTAGTCCTCGCATTCGGCCATCAGCTCGTCGACCTGGCCGGTGAAGAAGTGGTTGGCGCCGGGCATGGTTTTCTGGGTGATGAGGATGCCCTTCTGCAGCTTGAGTTTCTCGACCAGGCCGTTGACGTCCTTTTCGGGCGCCACGCGGTCGGCGTCGCCGTGGATGATCAGGCCCGAGGAGGGGCAGGGGGCGAGGAAGGAGAAATCATAGGTGTTGGGCTGCGGGGCGATCGAGAAGAAGCCTTCGATCTCGGGCCGGCGCATCAGCAGCTGCATGCCGATCCAGGCGCCGAAGGAATAGCCCGCGACCCAGCAGCTCTTGGAATCGGGATGCAGGCTCTGCACCCAGTCGAGCGCGCCTGCGGCATCGGAGAGCTCGCCCGCGCCATGGTCGAATTCGCCCTGGCTGCGGCCGATCGAGCGGAAATTGAAGCGGAGCGTCGTGAAGCCGCGCTGCTGGAACATGTAGAACAGGTTGTAGACGATCTGGTTGTTCATCGTGCCGCCGAACTGCGGGTGCGGGTGCAGCACGATGGCGATCGGCGCGTTCTTTTCCTTGCCCGGCTGGTAGCGGCCTTCGAGGCGGCCTGCGGGTCCGTTGAAAATCACTTCAGGCATTGATACTCCATACATGGGCTGGGTTCGTGGGGCCTGCCATTGGTGCCTTGGGGCGGGCTGGCGCCGGGATATCGCAGCCCCACCCTTGACGGCGGCGGAGCGGCTCCCTAGAACCTAGTTTAGAATAGTTCGAAACTGCAGCGGGTTCGCTGAGAGTTGGTTTGTCTTACGGCATCGGACACGGAAAATTCAAGAAAAATGCGCCTGCCTCTCAGGATCGGCGCACAACACGGGCAAAGGTCATCATGGCGGCGGAGCGCCTCTATCTCGATTACAATGCAACGGCGCCCCTTCTTGACGAAGCGCGGGCGGCGATGCTTGACGCGATGGAGCTGCCCGGCAACCCGTCCTCCGTCCATGCCGAGGGCCGGCGCGCGCGAACAATGATTGCCAAGGCGCGCGAGGCGGTGGCGCGGCTCTGCGATGTTCCGCCCGCCCAGATGATTTTCACGTCCGGCGCGACCGAGGCCGCCAATCACGTGCTGACGCCAGATTTCCGCATGGGCCGCGCGGCCCTGCGGATCTCGCGTCTCTGTGTGTCCGCCGTCGAGCATCCGGCGATTCTCTCGGGCGGCCGGTTCGCGCCCGCCGAGATCACCGTGCTGCCGGTCGATGAAGAGGGCCGGCTTGATCTTGCTGCGCTGGAAGCAGCACTCTCCGGACACGACAAGGCCTCGGGGCAGGCGATGCTCGCGCTGCAACTCGCCAACAACGAGACCGGCGTGATCCAGCCGGTGCGCGCGGCGGCCGACATCGTCAGGGCCCATCAGGGACTTCTGGTCGTCGATGCGGTGCAGGGCGCCGGACGGCTGCCGCTGTCGCTTGGCAACCTCGGCGCCGATTTCCTGATCCTGTCGGCGCACAAGATCGGCGGCCCCAAGGGTTGTGGCGCGCTGGTGAGCGCCGGCGAGACGCTGATGCCTGTGGCGCTGATGCGCGGCGGCGGCCAGGAAAAGGGCCATCGCGGCGGCACCGAGAACCTGATCGGCATTGCGGGCTTTGGCGCCGCGGCGGAGGTGGCGCGCGACTCGCTCGTCACCGTGGAGGCTCTCCAAGCGCTGCGAGACCGGATGGAATCGGACATGCGCGCGCTTGCACCGGACGTGATCATCCATGGCGCGCGGGCCGAGCGGCTCGCCAACACCAGTTTCTTTTCGCTGCCGGGGCTCAAGGCCGAGACCGCGCAGATCGCCTTCGACATGGAGGGCATGGCGGTGTCGGCCGGCGCTGCCTGTTCCTCGGGCAAGATCGGGCTCAGCCACGTGCTTAACGCCATGGGCGCCGACGCAGACCTCGGCGCAATCCGGGTGAGCCTCGGCAACGTACATACTCAGAGCGACACCCAGCGGTTTCTGGATGCGTTCAAGACCATCAATGCCCGGCGGATCGCCCGCAGGGCAACCCAGGCCGCGGCATGAGGCCGCGACCTTAAACCTGTTCGCGAAATGTGGATTTTTCGCGATAAACATGGCGTGGACGGTGTTCACGCCCTACATAGTGGGGGTCCCCTTTCCCGGGCGATCCACACGACGTTGACAAGCTGCCGGCCTTGACCCGGCGAGATTGGAGAGCGCCATGCCTGCTGTGCAGGAGACCATTGATCAGGTCCGTCAGATCGACGTTGACCAGTACAAATACGGCTTCGAGACCGTCATCGAAAGCGATACGGCGCCGAAGGGTCTCACCGAAGACACGATCCGGATGATTTCGGCCAAGAAGAACGAGCCCGAATGGATGCTCGCCTGGCGGCTCGACGCCTTCAAGCGCTGGCTGACACTGGAAGAGCCCACCTGGGCGCGCGTCGACTATCCGAAGATCGATTTCCAGGACATTCACTACTATTCCGCGCCGAAGGGCACGACCGGGCCCAAGTCGATCGACGAGGTCGATCCGGAACTGCTCAGGGTCTACGAGAAGCTCGGCATTCCGCTGCGCGAGCAGGAGATCCTTGCGGGCGTGCAGACGTCGCGGATCGCCGTGGATGCGGTGTTCGATTCGGTCTCGGTGGTCACCACCTTCAAGAAGGAACTGGCCCAGGCCGGCGTGATCTTCATGTCGATTTCGGAGGCGATGCGCGAGCATCCCGAACTGGTGCAGAAGTATCTCGGCACCGTGGTGCCGGTGACCGACAATTACTACGCCACGCTCAACGCCGCCGTGTTCACCGACGGGTCCTTCGTCTACGTGCCCAAGGGCGTGCGCTGCCCGATGGAACTGTCGACCTATTTCCGCATCAACGAGAAGAACACCGGCCAGTTCGAGCGCACGCTGATCATCGCCGAGGAGGGGGCCTATGTCTCCTATCTCGAGGGCTGCACCGCGCCGCAGCGCGACGAGAACCAGTTGCATGCCGCGGTGGTCGAGCTGATCGCCATGGACGACGCCGAGATCAAGTACTCGACGGTGCAGAACTGGTATCCGGGCGACAAGAACGGCAAGGGCGGGATCTACAATTTCGTCACCAAGCGCGGCGACTGCCGTGGCGACCGCTCGAAGATCTCCTGGACCCAGGTCGAGACCGGCTCGGCGATCACCTGGAAATACCCGTCCTGCATCCTGCGCGGTGACGATTCGCGCGGCGAGTTCTATTCGATCGCCGTGTCGAACGGCTACCAGCAGATCGACAGTGGCACCAAGATGATCCATCTCGGCAAGAACACCTCGAGCCGGATCATCTCCAAGGGGATCTCGGCCGGGCATTCGTCCAACACCTATCGCGGCCAGGTCTCGGCCCACCGCAAGGCAACGAACGCACGCAACTTCACCCAGTGCGACTCGCTCCTGATCGGCAACCAGTGCGGGGCGCATACGGTGCCCTATATTGAGGCCAAGAACTCGACCGCCCAGTTCGAGCACGAGGCGACGACCTCGAAGATTTCCGAGGACCAGCTGTTCTACTGCCTGGCCCGCGGCATTCCCGAGGAAGAGGCGATCGCGCTGATCGTCAACGGCTTCGTCAAAGACGTGATCCAGGAACTGCCGATGGAGTTCGCCGTTGAAGCCCAGAAGCTGATCGGGATTTCGCTCGAGGGCAGCGTGGGGTGATGGGGTCTCTCCCCGTCATTTTCGGGACGGGCCCGAAGACGGCGCCGAGAGACGGACAGGCAAACGGCGGACGCGCAAGAAGGAAACGGCGTGATGGTTGGCAAGGAAACGAAGGCCGAGATCGACAAGCTCAAGAAGCGCTATCGCGACCTGGGCGGCTCGATCGAGGATCTCCTGGAGGCGATCTCCCGCGGTTCGACTTCGAGTGACGAAGTGCTGAGCCGGGAACTGACCAAGGCGCGGATGGAGCTGGCCTCCATCGCCCGGCGGCTGCAGGGCCTGCAGAACGTCGATGACTGAGACGGAAGGAAGAGCGGCGACCGTGTCGGTCTTCTTCAGGGCCAGGAACGGGTGAGGCCATGACGCAGGCGGCTTTCGTGCTGAACGGCACTCCGGGCGCCGGGACCATGCGTCCGGACCGCGCGGGGGCCAGGATGCTCGCGGTGGCGCGGCTTGCCTTCGGCGTGTTCTTCGTGGGCTCGGCGGTGCTGAAGCTGATGGCCACGGGGCCGATGGTGGAGATGCTCTCCGCGGCCGGGTTCGCCGCCCCGCTGCGCTGGGTCTGGGTTGCCGCGGGCTTTCAGCTGGCCGGCGGCCTGGCGCTGATTGCCAACCGCCTGGTGCGGTGGGCGTCCCTTGGACTGATCGCCTATGTGGCGCTGGTCAACGGGGTGTTGCATGGGTTCTGGATTCTCGACGGCGAGGCCGCGTCGATCCAGTTCCAGTTGTTTTCGAAGAATCTCGGCATCATCGCCGGCCTTCTGGCCATAGGCGGTGCCGCCGGAACCTGGGGCTTGGCCCGCAAAGAGGTATATCATGCTTGAAATCAAGAACCTTCACGCCCGGATCGCCGATGACGGCACCGAAATCATCCGCGGCCTCAATCTGACCGTCAAGGCCGGCGAAGTGGCCGCCATCATGGGCCCCAACGGCTCGGGCAAGTCGACACTGTCCTACATCCTGGCCGGCCGCGACGATTACGAAGTCACCGAAGGCGACATCCTCTACAATGGCGAGAGCATCCTCGGGCTCGATCCGTCCGAGCGCGCCGCCAAGGGCATTTTCCTCGCCTTCCAGTATCCGGTGGAAATCCCCGGCGTGGCCACCATGCAGTTCCTCAAGGTGGCGATGAACGAGCAGCGCAAGGCGCGCGGCGAGGACGAGCTGAAGACGCCCGACTTCATCAGGCTGGTCAAGGAAGCGGCCGCCAGCCTGCAGATCGACCCGGCCATGCTGAAACGTCCGCTCAATGTCGGCTTCTCCGGCGGCGAGAAGAAGCGCGCCGAGATCCTGCAGATGAAGCTCCTGGCGCCCAAGCTCTGCGTGCTCGACGAGACCGATTCGGGCCTCGACATCGACGCGCTGAAGATCGTCTCGGACGGCGTCAACGCGCTGCGCGCGCCCGACCGCGCCATCATCGTCATCACCCATTACCAACGCCTGCTCGAGCACATCGTGCCCGACAGCGTGCACGTCCTCTATCAGGGGCAGGTGATCAAGTCCGGCGACAAGGACCTGGCGCTCGACCTCGAGGCCAATGGCTACGCCCAGATCATCGAAGCCGCCGCTTGAGACGACGACAAGACGGGCCGCAAGGCCAGGAGAGACAGGCATGAACATGCAGACCAAGCCGCCCCGCACCGCAGCCGAACAGGCGCTGCTCGACAGTTTCGCCGAAAAGGTCGGGCAGTTGCCCGGCGACGCCAAGGTGACCCTCGCGCGCGACCGGTTGCTGAGCGCCATCACCGAAACGGGCCTTCCGACCCGGCGGATCGAGAGCTGGCACTACACCGACCTGCGCAACCTGCTGCGTGGCGTGCCGGGCAAGCCGAGCGGCGCGGCACGGGCGGTCGCTCCGCTGATCCGGGGCGCCGTGGTGTGGCCGGTGGTTCAGGGCGTGGCCGGCAATCCGGCCGCACCCGAAGGCGTGGACCTCTCCCCGTTCATGGATCTGCTGGCCTCGGGCGAGGCAGCCGGGATGCTTGCCGCGCGCGGATCGGATGATCTGATCGGCCAGCTCAACGGCGCCTTCGCCGAGGACGGCTACAGCTTCTCGGTCGCAGCTGGCCAGGCGGTCGAAGAGATCATCGAACTGCAGTCGGTGCAATCGGGCGGCCAGGTGCACAATCGCTTCGTGGCCAATTTCGGCGCGCGGGCGAGTGCCACCGTGATCGAACGCCATGTGGGGGACGAGGGCCAGATCGGTCTGTCGAGCTCGATCTCGTCGCTCGATCTCGAGGACGGCGCCGAGGTGACCTGGATCATCCTGCAGGGGCGGGGCGAGAACGACCAGCATCTGGGCCAGCTCACCGCCAGGCTCGGCGCCGACGCCACCCTCAAGCTTTATGTCATCAATGCCGGCGGCAAGCTCGTGCGCCAGGAAGTTCATGTCGACGTGGCGGGCGAGGGCGCGCATTTCGACCTGCGTTGCGTCAATCTGCTGGCGGGCGACAGCCACACCGACGTGACGCTGACGCTCGGCCACGCCGTGCCGCACACCACGTCGAAGGAGATCATCCGCAACGTGGTGCTGGGCCGGGCGCGCGGCGTGTTCCAGGGCCAGATCCGGGTGGCGCAGGCAGCGCAAAAGACCGACGCCCAGATGGCCTGCAACACGCTGCTCCTGTCCGACGAGGGCGAGTTCGCGGCCAAGCCGGAGCTCGAGATCTTTGCCGATGACGTGATCTGCGCCCATGGCGCCACCGTCATCGACATCGATCACAATCACCTCTTCTACCTGATGGCGCGCGGCATCACCGAAAAGTCTGCCCGCGCCCTGCTGGTCAACGGCTTCGTCGACGAACTCATTGGCGAGCTTGCCAACGAGGATCTGGTCGAGGCGCTTGAAACCCTTATCGAACAATGGCTTGTCGATCATGGCTGATGTCCTCACTCATCCCTATGACGTGGAGGCGATCCGCAAGGATTTCCCGATCCTGTCGCGCATGGTGCACGGCAAGCCGCTGGTCTATCTCGACAATGGCGCCTCGGCGCAGAAGCCGCAGGCGATGATCGATGCGGTCAGCCATGCCTATTCGAACGAATACGCCAATGTGCACCGGGGCCTGCATTTCCTGTCCAATGCGGCCACCGATGCCTATGAGAACGCTCGCGAAATCGTCCGGCGGTTCCTCAATGCCGCGTCGGTCGACGAGGTGGTGTTCACCAAATCGACCACCGAGGCGATCAACACGGTGGCCTATGGCTACGCCATGCCGCATCTCGCCCCGGGCGACGAGATCGTTCTGACGATCATGGAGCATCATTCCAACATCGTGCCGTGGCATTTCCTGCGCGAGCGCCAGGGGGTGAAGCTCACTTGGGTCGGTGTCGACGACCAGGGCAATTTCGATCTGGATGATTTCCGCGCCGCGCTGACCGAGCGGACGAAGCTGGTGGCGATCACCCATATGTCGAACGTGCTGGGCACGGTCGTCGACGTCAAGGAAGTCTGCCGCATCGCGCGCGAGCGCGGCATCAAGGTGCTGGTCGACGGCAGCCAGGCCGCCGTGCACCTGCCGGTCGATGTCCAGGACATCGATTGCGACTGGTATGTGATGACCGGCCACAAGCTCTACGGTCCCTCGGGCATCGGCGTGCTCTACGGCAAGGCCGAGGCGCTGAAAGCGATGCGGCCGTTCATGGGCGGCGGCGAGATGATCGTCGACGTGAGCGAGGACGCGGTCACCTACAACGATCCGCCGCACCGGTTCGAGGCGGGCACGCCGCCGATCGTGCAGGCGATCGGGCTCGGCGCTTCGCTCGACTACATGGAGAAGCTGGGCCGCGCGCGCATCGCCGCCCACGAGGCAGATCTTGCGGCCTACGCCGCCGAGAAGCTCTCGGCGGTGAATGCGCTCCGGCTGATCGGCACGGCGCCGGGCAAGGGCGCGATCTTCGCCTTCGAGATCGAGGGCATTCACGCCCACGACATCTCGATGCTGATCGACCGCTCGGGCGTGGCGGTCAGGGCTGGCACCCATTGCGCCCAGCCGCTGCTCAAGCGCTTCGGTGCGACGTCCACTTGCCGGGCCTCGATGGGGCTGTACAATACCCGTGCGGAAATCGATGTGCTGGTCGAGGCACTCGACAAGGCGCGGGCGTTTTTCTCCTAGACCTTGCCTGAGGCAGGCAAGGTCTGGATCTCTTGTTTTCGTTTGTCTTTTCGGGAAAACCGGTTTCCACTTTTCCCGGACAAACTCTTGAAGGAGCAAAGCCTATGAGCGACGCATCCGAAACCGGCCCTATTGCCGAGACCACCACCGACAATCCTGTTGCCGAATCGGCGATCCCGCGCGAGGAACTGGCGCGTCTGAGCGACGACATCATCTCGGCGCTCAAGACCGTCTACGACCCGGAAATCCCGGCTGATGTCTACGAGCTCGGACTGATTTACAAGATCGACATCGAGGATGACCGCATGGTCAAGATCCAGATGACGCTGACCGCTCCGGGCTGCCCGGTTGCGGGCGAAATGCCGGGCTGGGTGGAGAACGCCGTCAACACGGTGGAAGGCATTTCCGGCGTCGACGTGTCGATGACCTTCGATCCGCCCTGGACGCCCGACCGGATGAGCGAAGAGGCGCAGGTCGCGGTCGGCTGGTACTGAGCGGTCACCGGCTCATCGCCGCTGGCCAGAGTTGATGGATGCGAAGGTACTTCTTGTTAACCTGACAGATCCACACTACATTCAAGACACGACGCAGCGGGCCTTTACCCCGTCTTGCCGAAGGAGACTGGAATGGGATTTGCCGTGATGACACTGACCCCGGCGGCAGCCGAACGGGTCAAGACGATTCTCAGGACGTCCGACAATGCCGCGGGCATTCGCGTGGGCATCAAGAAGGGCGGCTGCGCCGGGATGGAATACGCCATCGACCTGGCGACCGAGGTCAACCCCAAGGACGACCGCATCGAGCGCGACGGCGCCACCGTGTTCGTGGCCCCCGAGGCGGTGCTCTACCTGCTCGGCACCGAGATGGACTATGAGGTGACCCAGCTCCGCTCGGGCTTCGTGTTCCACAACCCCAACCAGACATCGGCCTGCGGCTGCGGCGAATCGGTCGAGCTCAAGCCCGCCGATCTCGCGCGCCTGGCCGAGGCCGGCAACGCGGTGGTCCGGGCGGAGTAAACCGCGCGACGCGGCTCAGAGGTTGAATCAGGGCGTTTGCAAGTTGAGTCCGGGAATGCCCGCAAGTCGCTGACTTCGCGGGCGTTTTTGTGGGGTGTGCCAGTGTCTTTTCCGTCATGCCGGACTTGGTCCGGCATCCAGCAGGCGAGCGTCCGCGAGCCGGTAGACTCTGCTTCATTCCGACGCAAAAGAAGTCTCTCACCGCGCAGACGCGCGGTGGCTGGACCCCGGACCAAGTCCGGGGTGACGGATAGGGGAGGCTCTCCCACTTCCTCGAAACAGGATGCCGACGTGGCGGCGATTCTACCCCCGCATCTTCTCTCCCATCGGATCGAACGGCGCCTCGAGCGCGATCCGCGCGGCGCGGCGGATGCCCATGATTTCGATTTCGAACATGCCCGGGTCGCCATTGATGGCGAGGCTCGCGGGGATGTAGCCCTGGGCCATGGAACTTCCGATGGTGTGGGCGTAGCCGCCCGAGGTGATCCAGCCGACGACGCGCCAGTCGCCGTCGCGCAAGGTTCCGCCTTCGGGCTTGGCGATCTCGGTGCCGTCTGCGTCAAAGCGCGGAGCGCCGTAGCCGTGGGGCGCCTCGATGGTGCCGTAGTCGGTGTCGCCGACCTTGGCCCAGACCGGCTCGTCGCCCATCACATCGGCGTCCGCCGCATCGACCAGGAACGAGGTGCGCATCATCCTGGGTGCGTCGGCGTGTTCCTTGGCGGCAGCCTCGCGGCCGATGAAATCGTTCTTGGACAGCTTGATGAAGCGCTCCATGCCGCCCTCAAAGGGGCCATAGATCGGGCGCAACTCGCGGAACCAGGTCGGGAAGTTCTTTTCCAGCCGCATCGACAGCAGAGCCCGCATGCCGAAATCGACAATGCCGAATTCCTGGCCCGCGGCCTTGATGGCGCGGTAGACCGCCTGCTGGTAGCAGGGCTCCATCCAGATCTCGTAGCCGAGATCGCCGGTGTAGGTAACGCGGTTGACCATGCAGGGCGCGCCGCCAACATCCATGGTGCGGAAATCCATGAAGCGGAAGGCGGCGTTGGAGACGTCGTCATCGGTGAGTTTCTGCAGCACGTCGCGGGCCCGGGGGCCTGCGATCGACAGGCCCACGAGATTGAGGTCGTAGCGGTGGACGCGGATGGAGCCGTCCTTTGGCAGGTGCTTGTCGAACCAGCGCATGTGGTAGCGCTGCGCGGCCGACGAGCCCCAGACCATGAAGTCCTCGTCGCCCGCCTTGGCGATGGTGAAATCGCCGATCAGCTTGCCGAATTCGTTGAGCATCGGCGTGAGCACGATGCGGCCGAGCTTGGGCATGGTGTTGGTCATCAGGTGCGACAGCCAGGCTTCGGCGCCCTTTCCGCTGACCCGGTACTTGGCGAAGTTGGCGATTTCGGTGACGCCCACGCGCTCGCGGGTGGCGCGGACCTCGTTGCCGATGTGCTCGAAATCGTTGGAGCGGTGGAAGGAGAGCACGTCATGGGCCTCCTCGGCGGAGGGCGCGAACCACAGCGGTGTCTCAAGCCCCCAGCTGTCGCCCATCACCGCGTGGTTGTCGCGCACCATGACGTCATAGAGCGGCGTGGTCTGCTGCGGGCGGGCGGCGGGCAGTTCCTCGTTGGGAAAGCGGATCGAGAAGCGGCGGGAATAGTTCTCGCGCACCTTGGCATTGGTGTAGCGCAGCGTCGACCATTCGCCGAAACGGGCCACATCCATGCCCCAGATGTCGGCGCCCGGATCGCCATGCACCATCCAGTTGGACAGCGCCAGACCCACGCCGCCGCCCTGGGAGAAGCCTGCCATCACCGCGCAGGCGGTCCAGTAGTTGGTCAGGCCCGGGACGGGGCCGACCAGCGGGTTGCCGTCGGGCGCGAAGGTGAAGGGCCCGTTGATCACCTGCTTGATGCCGGCGTTTTCCATGGCCGGGAAATGCCTGAAGCCCACTTCCAGCGACGGCGCGATGCGGTCGAGATCGGGCGCCAGCAGCTCGTGGCCGAAATCCCAGGGCGTGTTGACCGGCGACCAGGGCTTGCAGGCCTTCTCGTAGGTGCCGAGCAGGATGCCGGAGCGCTCCTGGCGGGTGTAGATCTCGCCCTTGAAGTCGATGACGCCGACCAACTCGCGGCCGGTCTTGGCGTTGAACTCCAGCACCTCCGGCATTTCCTCGGTCAGGAGATACATGTGCTCCATGGCCAGAAGCGGCAGTTCGAGGCCGACCATGCGGCCCACTTCGCGCGCCCACAGACCGCCTGCATTGACCACGTGGTCGGCCTTGACCGTGCCCTGTTCGGTGATCACGTTCCAGGTGCCGTCGGTCTCCTGGGTGAGTTCGATGACGCGGTTGCGGAGCACGATCTCGGCGCCGAGCTTCTTGGCGGCCTTGGCATAGGCGTGGGTGGTGCCGGAGGGATCGAGATGGCCCTCGACCGGGTCCCACAGCGCGCCGACGAAATTGCTCTCGTCCATCAGCGGGAACATGGCCTTCGCCTCGGACGGGGTGATCAGCTCAGTCTCCATGCCGAGATAGCGTCCCTTGGCATGCACCAGCCGCAGGAAATCCATGCGCTCGGGTGAGTCGGCCATCATCACGCCGCCGGTCAGGTGCAGGCCGCAGGACTGGCCGGAGAGTTCTTCCAGCTCCTGGTAGAGGCTCACCGTGTAGGCTTGCAGTTTTGCGACGTTGGGGTCGCCGTTCAATGTGTGGAAGCCGCCGGCGGCATGCCAGGAGGATCCCGAGGTCAGTTCCGACCGCTCGATCAGCATGACGTCGGTCCAGCCGGCCTTGGCCAGATGGTACAGCACGGAACATCCAACCACGCCGCCACCGATGACCACGGCTCTCACATGCGATTTCATTGTCACTCTCCAGGCAGGAATTTTGCGGCAGATTGCGAAATCGGACCCTGCCGCACAAGAGGCAAATGCGACATCGCCAACAAAGAATAGTCCGGCCCGGACCGGCAAGCCGCTTGCCAGCGCGGGGCGCGCCGTCCACATACTGCGCCACGCAGTCCCACCCCCTTTACCGGAGCCTCCCATGACGATGTCGATGCATGCCATGACCGTGCCGTACTATGCCGCGATGCTCTCCAATCTCAGCCATGTGCTCGCCAAGGCAGAAGCCTGGGCCACGGAGCGCAAGATCGATCCGTCCATCCTCGTCAATGACCGGCTGGCGCCGGACATGTTTCCGCTCAAGCGCCAGGTACAGATTGCCACCGATCACGCCAAGGGCGCAGCTGCGCGGCTGGGCGGCGTGGCGGTGCCGTCCTTTCCTGACACCGAGGAGACTTTTGCCGAACTGCAGGACAGGATCGCCAGGGTCCGCGAATTCGTCCTGAGCGTGCCGGAGGCCGGATTTGACGGGTCTGAGAATCGCGACATCAAGATCAAGGTCGGCCCGCAGGAGATGACCTTTCCGGGCGCCCAGTATCTCCAGGGCTATTCGGTGCCCAACTTCTATTTCCACATGACGACCGTCTACGCCATCCTGCGTCACAACGGCGTTCCCTTGGGCAAGGGTGATTTCTTCGGCCGCGGCTGAACGGCAAAGGGCGACAAATCGCTTTATTCCTCTATATAGGGAACCTGCTCGAAGGCTCCGCGTTGAGCAGGGTTAACATATGTTCAGGAACCATTCACCGTGATCTGCTAGATTGATGACGATGAGAGAAGCGCAGGACAAGACATCCAAGGCGCGCGGCCCGTCGCGGCTGCGCAGGCTTACGGCTGTCCTGGGCTTGAGCCTGATGGTTGCGCTGTCGTCCGCTCCGGTATCCGCCTTCGAGATTTTCGGATTCAAGCTGTTCGGGGGCGATGAACCCGCCGAGATCGAGATCGCCGATCCGCTGTCCTACACGGTGACGCTCGAGGTCGAAGGTGTCGATCCCGACGGTGAATTGCGGGCGGACCTGGAAGCGGCCTCCCAACTGGTCCGGTCCGCGGAGGATCCGGTGCCGGGCTCGATCGGGCTGATCCAGCGCGCCAACGGCGATTTCGAGCAATTGGTGGCCGCACTCTACGAGAATGGCCGCTATGCCGGCGAGGTGCGGATCCTGCTCAACGGCCGGCCGCTCGCCGACCTGCCGCCCGATGCCGACTTGAAAGCCGCCGAGCCGGTGCCGGTGCGCATCCTCGTCAATCCCGGCAAGGCGTTCCGTTTCGGCGACATCGTCATCCGCGATACGGACGGCCAGGATTACGTCGCCGGCGCGCAGGGGCTCTCCTCCGGCGAACTGGCCCGGTCCACGGCCATCCTTGACGCCGAGGCGGCGCTTGTCCGGGAGCTGGGGAAAACCGGCCATCCGTTTGCGGAAGTGTCCGGCCGCGACATCGTCGCCGACCATGCGCGCGGCGTGCTCGATGTGTCCCTGCTGATCGAGGCGGGGCCGGTCGCTCCTTTTGGCTCGACCGCGGTGGAGGGCGCCGAAAGCGTCGATTCCGCCTTCATCGCCCGGATGACCGGTGTTCCCGAAGGCAAGCAGTACGATCCGGAAGCCTTGGCCGCGGCCGAGAAGCGCCTGCGCGCGCTCGACGTGTTTTCGAGCGTCACCGTGCGCGGCGCCGACAGCCTGTCGGCCGATGGCGCGGTTCCCGTGCAGGTCACGGTCTCGGAACGCAAGCACCGGTTCCTGGGCGTCGGCGCCACCTACTCCTCCACCGACGGCGGCGGGATGGAGGCCTATTGGGGCCACCGCAACCTGTTCGGGCGGGCGGAAAAACTGCGCATCGAAGGATCCTTGGGCAGCCTGGGCGCAACCAGCGAAGCCAATGACCTGACCTATCGCGGGGCAGTCCTGTTTGAAAAGCCGGGCGTGCTCGGACCTGCCTCGAAGTTCACCTCGCGGTTCAAGATCGAGCAGGAAAACCCCAACGCCTTCCGCCGCTTCTCGGTCGAGGGCGGTGTCGGCATCACCTATGAACTCACCGAAACCCGGACCGTGTCCGCCGGCGTCGACGTCGAATATGCGCGGCTCACCGACGCCTTCAATGTCGATCTTCAAACGATCACGGTGGCGCTGCCGCTCGAATATGTCCGCGACACGCGCGACAATGCGCTTAATCCCACCACCGGCACGCGGCTGGCGCTGCTCATCGAGCCGGCCCATGAAATCAATGCGGGGGCGACCTTCGTCAAGCTGCGCGCCGACGCGTCGGCCTACCGGGCGCTCGATGCCCAGAAGAGGTTCGTGGCCGCAGGCCGTGTTGCCGCCGGATCGATCTATGGCGCCGATCTGGCCTCGATCCCGGCGAACCGGCGGTTCTACGCGGGCGGCGGCGGCTCGGTGCGCGGCTACGGCTATCAGGATATCGGCCCGGTCAACGCCGCGGGCAATCCGACCGGCGGCCGCTCGGTGCTGGAAGCCTCGGCGGAGCTGCGGATCGGCCTGACCGAGACCATCGGCATCGTGCCGTTCATCGATGCGGGCCTGGTCAGCGCCAGCGAGGATTTCTCGAACGCCGAATTCAAGGCGGGGGCGGGCGTTGGGCTTCGCTACCGAACCCCGTTCGGCCCGCTGCGCATCGATGTCGCGGTGCCGCTCAACAAGGGTCCCCGGGATCCCGACTACGGAATCTACGCCGGGATCGGGCAGGCCTTCTGACATGGCCGCCGTAAAAACCCCCAAAACCCGCCGGGGTCCGATCCGGCGCGCGCTGCGCTGGCTTGCCATTCTGGTGCTTGTCGCGCTTTTGGGCGTGATCATTATCCTGGTGACGACGCCCGGCGGGCGGATGCTGGCGCTGACCCTCAACAGGTTGGGCTCCAGCCCGTCGCAGAGCATCGAGATCGACCGGATCGACGGGCTGCTGTCAGGCACCACACGGATCGGCCATGTGATCCTGAGCGACGCCAGCGGCGAGCCCTGGTTGCTGCTCAGGGGCATCACTATAGACTGGTCGCCGCTGGCGCTCGTGAGCGCCACGCTCGATATAGAGAGCCTGACGGTTGACCGGGTAGAATTGGCGCGGCTGCCGCAAGGCTCCGGCGATGATGCCGAAAGCGGCGCCCTGGTCCTGCCGGTGGCCTTCGACATCAAGCGGTTTTCGGCAATGGACATTGTCGTGGGCGCGCCGGTGGCGGGACGGGTGGCGCGGTTCGAAGCCAGCGGTCGCGCCATGGTGAACGCGTTGCTGTCCACTGCGATGGCGGATCTGGCGGTCAAGCGAACCGACGGCGTCGGCGGCGAGCTGACGCTTGACGCCGATTACGACGAGGCGGAAGACCGGTTCAACATCTCCGCGACGCTGAACGAGCCCGCAGGCGGCGTCATGGCCAATCTGCTGCGGCTTTCGCCCGAGGACGCGATCAGCCTGACCGCCACCTCGCAAGGCTCGCTGTCCGATTGGCAGCTCAGCGCCAACGGCCTCGTCAATGACGAGATCGTCGCGGAAGCAACGCTGCAACTGGCCGCAAGCGAGGCCGGCGAGGCGCTGACGCTGCAGGCGGGCGGGCTGTTCGAGAAATTCCTGCCGCCGTCGCTCAGCCAGATCGTGGCGGGACGCAGCGAGCTGCTTCTCGAAGCCCTGGTCGAGCCGGAGCGGACCGGCGCGGTGATCGACATCTTCACCTTCTCCTCCGCCAAACTGAACGCCGAGGGGCGCGGCCGCGTGGCGCGGGAAGGGGAGGTCGATCTTACCCTTTCGGTGTCGCCTGAACCCGGTGCGGGCGGGCTGAGCTTTGGCGAGGGCGACGCGCGCGTGAGCCTGTCGGTTCCCGAGGCCCGGATCCGCGTCACCGGCAATGCGGAGGAGGCAGCCCTCAGGGTCGAACTTTCGACCGACCGGGTGGCCGGGGCGAGCTACAGCGCCGACGCGATCACCGCCATCGCCGATTTCGACCGGTTCTCGCTGGCGACGCGCAGCGGCACGGGGACGGTCGATGTGAAGATCGGCGCGGTCGGCTCCAGCAACGACATCCTGGCCCGCGCCGTGGCCGGCGGCGTGAGCCTCTCCGGGCCCGTGGCGATTTCAGAAGACGGCTCGATCTCGAGCGACAGGGTACTTGTCCGGACAGGCGTGGCCGAGGTCGCGCTCGAGGGACTGTCCTATGGCAGCGCCGGCGCGCTTCAGGCAAGCCTTGCGGGCACCGTCCGCAATGCGGTGCTCTCCGCCCAGGCGCCCGGGCTGCTGGGTCCGAACACGGCGTTCAGGGCCGAGGTGGCGCGCGACGCGGCTGGCGCGCTCACTGTGCGCGACTTCGAGCTCAGCTCCCAATTGATGACCGCCTCGGGCGGCGTTGCGCTGTCGGGCGAGGGCGAGATTGCAGGCGATATCGAGGCGACGGTCGCAGAGCTTTCGGGGATCAATGATGCCGTGTCCGGCGGCCTCAGCCTCACGGCCACGGTGTCGGGGCGGAGCGCGGCGCCGGCCTTCGAGGCGCGGATTGCCGGGCGGTCGCTGAGCGTGGAAGGCCGGGACCTGTCGGATCTCGTGCTCGAGGCGAGCGGCGTGGCCAATCCCGCGTCGCCCCAGGCAGATGTCAAGCTCACCGGAACGCTCGAAGGCCGTCCGGTCGACGGCTCCGTCGTGCTGGCGCAGACCGACGGCGTGGTACGGATTGATCCGCTCAGGCTGCAGGTGGCCGACAATCTGATATCCGGCACGCTGGTGCTCGACGAGGCCTACCGGCCGACAGGCGCGATCGAGCTTGATCTCAGGGACCTTGGTTCGCTCTCGGCGCTGGCGCTGCAGACGGTCAAAGGCAGCGGCGGCGGCACGATCCGGTTCGAGGTTGTCGACAACGAAGCCTCGGCCGACATCGCCCTCGGCTTTCCGCAGCTTACCGACGACGGGTTTTCTCTCCGCGACGCCCGGCTGACGGCCCGCATCGACGATCTCCTGGGGACGCCGAAACCGGTTGGCACGCTCGATGTCGCGGCGCTCACCGCCGGCGGCACCGATGTCTCGGGGCTCTCGGCCACGTTCGCGCAGGAAGAGGGCTGGACCGCCATTGACGGCAAGGCGCAGGCCGCCGGGTTCCCGGTCGCGCTCGCGGCGCGGGTGCGCCAGGGCGATGCCGGGATCGAACTCGAGGTGGCGACGGCGCGGACCGCCTATCAGGGCCTCGCCATTACCCTGACCGAGCCGGCGCGCATTGTAGTCCAGGACGGGACCGCCCGAATCGAGCGACTGACGGTCTCGCCCGGAGGCGGCGCGGTGTCCGTCTCGGGCACGGCCGGCACGGCGCTCAATCTCGATCTGGCCCTTTCCGGCCTGCCGCTGACATCGGTCAATGCCGTTGCGCCCGGCGCCGGGCTCTCGGGCACGGTGTCGGGGCAGGTCAGGATCCGCGGCACGGCGTCGGCGCCGGTGATCAGTTATGACCTCAACGCGGGCAATGTGCGCGCGGCAGCGGCCTCCACGGTCGCCGACCTGCCGCTGTCGCTCACCGCGAGCGGCGGATTGACTGGCGGCCGGCTGAGCTTTGACGCGCGCGGCAGTGGCAGCGGGCTGGCATTCACCGCATCGGGCGGGCTCGACACCGGCGGAGCGCGCGCGCTTTCGGCCAGCATCAATGGCAGCGTGCCGTTCTCGATCCTGTCGGGACCGCTCGCCAGGCAAGGGATCGCGCTGACGGGAGCGGCCCAGGCCGATATCTCGATTTCCGGATCGGTGGGCGCGCCGCAAATCGCGGGCTCAATCACCACATCGGGCTCGCGCCTGGTGGATTCGCGCACGGGCATCGCCATCACCGATCTGGCGGCCGATATCGGGCTCTCGCCGGGGCAGGCCAATATCCGGTCGCTGTCGGGCACATTGTCGTCGGGCGGGCGCATCAGCGGCTCGGGCACTGTTGGCCTTGATGCCGCCACGAGCTATCCGGCGGATCTGCAGTTGAAGGTGGAGCGCGGCCGCTATGCCGACGGCAAGATGGTGGCGACGCGCTTTGACGCTGACCTGACGCTCACCGGTCCGCTGGCAAGCCTGCCGGATCTGGCGGGCAGGGTGGTGCTGGACGAGACCACCATCACCGTGCCCGATACGCTTCCGAGCTCCATCGCGCAGCTTGACGTCACGCATGAAAATGCATCGGCCCAGGTGCAGTCCCAGGCCGAACGCCTGTCGGGCGGCAGCGCGGGCGGCTCGTCCGCGGGCCTTGGGCTCGATGTCGAGGTTCAGGCGAGCCGGCTTTTTGTCCGGGGCCGGGGCATGGATGTGGAGCTCGGCGGCTCCGTGCGGCTCGGCGGCCGCACCGGCGCGCCGGTGGCCGCCGGCGGCTTCGAACTCAGGCGCGGCCGCCTGAGCATTCTGGGCCAGCGGCTGAATTTCGACAGCGGCACGCTCGGCTTTGCCGGCTCGACCGTGCCGATCCTGGATCTGACGGCATCGACCCGGTCGGGCGCCACCACGATCACCGTGCGGGTCACCGGTCCGGCCGACGCGCCTGACTTCAACTTCAGCTCAAGCCCGGAATTGCCCGAGGACGAGATTCTGGCGCAACTGGTGTTCGGCCGCTCCCTGAGCAGCCTCTCGCCGTTGCAGATCGCCCAGCTTGCCGAGGCCGTCGGTCAGCTGACCGGTGCCGTCCGCGGCGGCGGGCTGGTGGAGCGATTGCGCCGCGCCACCGGCGTCGACGACATCGACGTGCGCACCGACGAGGAAACCGGCGATACGTCGGTCGGCGTCGGCAAATATCTCAACGACCGCACCTATCTGGGCCTCGAGAGCGGCGGCTCGGCGGGCGACGGCAAGGCCCGGATCGATCTCGACATCGGCCGCGGCATCAAATTGCGCGGCGAGGCCAGTTCCGGCGGGGAAACCAAGGGCGGCATTTTCTACGAACGCGAATATTGAGCGGTTTCAGCCTCTTCTCACCGGAAGTTGACGTGATGTGTGGCGGTTTTCCGGTGCAGTTCCGTCGCGGGCGATTGAAATCTGACCCGAAGCGGCCCATTTCCCCTTTACACATCAGGTTCAGAACCAGGGAGCCACGGCATGACCAAGACATTTGCCAGGACCGACGACGCCATTGCGAAGCTCACGCCCGAGCAGTTCCGGGTGACCCAGCAGAACGGCACCGAGCGGCCGTTCACCGGCGAGTACAACGACAACAAGGCGGCCGGCATCTATGTCGACATCGTCTCGGGCGAGCCGCTGTTTGCCTCATCCGACAAGTTCGAGAGCGGCTGCGGCTGGCCGAGCTTCACCAAGCCGATCGAGCCCGCCCATGTGGCCGAGCTGCGCGACGTGAGCCACGGCATGGTGCGCATCGAGGTGCGCTCCAGGCACGGCGACAGCCATCTGGGGCATGTGTTCCCGGACGGACCGCAGGACCGCGGCGGGCTCAGATACTGCATCAATTCGGCCTCCTTGCGGTTCGTCCCCAAAGCCGACATGGTGGCTCAAGGCTATGGCGATTATCTTGACCAGGTGGAGGATATCTAGATGAGCGAACGCGCAGTACTGGCCGGCGGATGTTTCTGGGGCATGCAGGACCTGATCCGCAAGATGAAAGGCGTCGAGGACACCCGCGTCGGCTACACCGGCGGTGACGTGAAGAACGCCACCTACCGCAACCACGGCACCCATGCCGAAGCCATCGAGATCATTTTCGATCCGGCCCGGATCAGCTACCGGCAGCTGCTCGAGTTCTTCTTCCAGATCCACGACCCGACCACGCCCAACCGGCAGGGCAATGATCGCGGCCTGTCCTACCGCTCGGCGATCTACTACACCGACGACCGCCAGCGCGAGACCGCGCTCGACACCATCGCCGATGTCAATGCCTCGGGCCTTTGGCCGGGCAAGGTGGTGACCGAGGTGGAGCCCGCAGGTGATTTCTGGGAAGCCGAGCCCGAGCACCAGGATTATCTCGAGCGCATCCCGCACGGCTACACCTGCCATTTCGTGCGCCCCGACTGGGTGCTGCCCAGGCGCGACGCCGCCGAATAGGGGCAGGCTTTGCATGTCCGCCGATGATGCGCGGGCCACCCAATGACCGGACGGTCGGGGTGGCCTGCGCGATGTCCGGCTGGCCCGGACACCACGCCCCAGGAGACGGCCCATGAGCATCGCGCGTATTCCCTTCGACAACACCTATGCCCGCGAGCTTGAGGGCTTCTACGTGCCGTGGAAGGGTGCCGAGGTACCGGCGCCAAAGATGATCCGCTTCAACGGCGCGCTCGCGGAAGAGCTGGGCCTGGACGCTGCGGCACTTGCCACCGAGGCAGGGGCGGCGATCTTCGCCGGCCACACCGCGCCCGAAGGCGCGAGCCCGCTGGCGATGGCCTATGCCGGGCACCAGTTCGGCGGCTTCTCGCCGCAGCTGGGTGACGGGCGGGCGCTGCTGCTCGGCGAAGTGATCGACACAAAGGGTGAGCGCCGCGACATTCATCTCAAGGGCTCGGGCCGGACGCCGTTTTCGCGCGGCGGCGACGGCAAGGCGGTGCTGGGGCCCGTGCTGCGCGAGTACGTCATCGGCGAGGCCATGCATGCGCTTGGCGTGCCGACGACGCGAGCGCTCGCGGCGGTGACCACCGGCGAGAGGATCCTGCGCCAGGACGGGCCTGCGCCGGGCGCGGTGCTGGCGCGGGTGGCGTCGAGCCATCTGCGCGTCGGCACCTTCCAGTATTTTGCCGCCCGTGGCGAGACCGAGCGATTGAGGCAACTGGCGGACTACGCCATCGCCCGGCACTATCCGGAGCTTGCCGGACAGGACGGACGCTACCTCGGTCTACTCGGCGCGGTGCGCGACCGCCAGGCGGCGTTGATTGCCGCATGGATGCATCTGGGCTTCGTGCACGGGGTGATGAACACCGACAACATGACGATTTCCGGCGAGACCATCGACTACGGGCCTTGCGCCTTCATTGACGCCTATGATCCGGCCGCCGTGTTCAGCTCGATCGACGCCCAGGGCCGCTATGCCTATGGCAACCAGCCGCAGATCGCCCAGTGGAACCTGGCGCGGCTCGCCGAGACGCTGCTTGACCTGATCAATCCCGACGACAGCGACGATGCCGTGCGGCAGGCAAGCGAGGTAATCAACTTGTTTCCGCTCGCCTACGAGCGGGCCTGGCTCAAGGGCCTGCGCCTGAAGCTGGGGCTTGCCGGCGAGGAAGAGGGCGACCGGGAGCTGGGCGAGGCGCTGCTCGCCGTCATGGAAACCGGGGCCGCCGATTTCACCCGCGTGTTCCGCAGCCTGTCGAAGGCTGCCGCGGGCGAGGGGGACGCCACGCGGGCGCTGTTTGGCGAGACGGCGCAGATCGACGCCTGGCTTGCGGCCTACCAGGCGCGGCTTGCCCGCGATCCAGGCTCGGCGGCAGAGCGGGCGGCGGCGATGGACCGGGTCAATCCGGTCTATATCCCGCGCAACCACATGGTCGAGGCGGCGCTGCAATCGGCCACGAGGGGCGATCTGGCACCGTTCGAGCGGCTGGTCGATGTGCTTGCCGATCCGTTCACCGTGCGCGCCGGGCTTGAGGTCTTCGCGCTCGGCGCGCCCACCGGCTTCGGACCCTACACCACCTTCTGCGGCACCTGAGGACTGACACGCCTCTGTCGTGTTGCTGGTCTACCCATCTGGCAAACAGTGATGGAGACCGGATGATGGCCCGATTGACGACAGTGCTTGGTTTTGCCGCGCTTGCCTGGACGGCCTGTGCCGGCGCCGTTCTTGCGGCCGAGATCGAACTGGGGCCTCGGCCTTCGTTCCTGGTCGACAAGATGGACGATGGCCCGCTCAAGGACCAGCTTCTGGCCTGTGCCGCAAAGCCTGTGGAACGCACCCTGTTCTCGATCGGCCACCGCGGCGCGCCGCTGCAGTTTCCCGAGCACACGCGCGAATCCTACAAGGCTGCGGCCTTGATGGGCGCGGGGATCATCGAATGCGACGTGACCTTTACCCGCGACAAGGAGCTTGTCTGCCGTCACGCCCAGAACGATCTGCACACGACAACCAATATCCTGGGCACCGCACTGGCCGAAAAATGCACGCAAGGCTTCACGCCCGCGGGCGGCGACAAGGCCTCGGCGGAATGCCGCTCCTCCGACATCACGCTCGCCGAATTCAAGACGCTGAACGGCAAGATGGATGCCGCCAATGCAAAGGCCGAGACCGTCGAGGACTATATGAACGGCACCGCCTCCTGGCGCACCGATCTCTACGCGGCGGCAGGCGGCACGGTGATGACCCATGCCGAATCGATCGCGCTGATCGCCTCGCTCGGCGCCAAATTCACGCCCGAGCTCAAGGCGCCGTCGGTCGAGATGCCCTTCGACGGGTTCACCCAAGCCGACTACGCGCAGAAGATGATCGACGAGTACAAGGCGGCGGGGATCGCCCCGTCGGATGTCTGGGCGCAATCCTTCAATCTCGACGATGTTCTCTACTGGATCGAGAACGAGCCGGAGTTCGGCCGGCAGGCGGTCTTCCTCGACGGGCGCTACAGCGATGACGGCTTCGATCCGCTCAAGCCCGAGAGCTTCACGCCGTCGATGCAGGAACTGGCGGACATGGGCGTCAACTACATCGCGCCGCCGATCTGGATATTGCTCACGCTCAGGGACGGCGCCATCGGCGCCTCGCCTTACGCGGTCGCGGCGCGGGAGGCCGGGCTCAGGATCATCGCGTGGTCGTTCGAGCGCTCCGGCTCGCTCAGCTCAGGCGGCGGCTGGTACTATCAATCCGTGAGCGACGCGATTTCCCATGACGGGCAGATGTACGAGGTGCTCGACGTGCTGGCGCGGGAGGCGGGCATTGTCGGCATGTTCTCCGACTGGCCCGCGACGGTGAGCTACTACGCGAGCTGCATGGGGCTTAAATAGCGCGCGAGCCTCTGCCGGATCGGCCTCCGCGCCTTGGCCGGAGCCGGTTTCAGGAAATAGTCTTGGCCAAAATGGCCGCGTGGGGTTGTCAAACGCCGCCGAAACAGCAACTACCATGCGGACTGCCGCATCGAGCGGTCTGCCGCACCGGCATCAATCCCAACAAGGACGACTTTCGTTTGAAAAAGCAAGTACGCACCACCTTCACCGACCGCCGCCAGGACTCCATGGAAGCCAAGCAGAAGCTTCTGGACAAGCTCAAGGCGGCGCCGAAGGCGGATGACCCCGAAGTGATCGCCAGGCGCGCCGAGCGCGAGGCCGCCGCCAAGGCCCGCGAGGAACGCCAGGCCGAACGCGCGCGCCTGAAGGCCGAAGAGCAGGAACGCCAGGCAGCCCAGGCCCTGGCCGACGCCGAAGCCGCCTACGCCGCCGAACACGCCGACCGGCTCGCCCGCGAGGCCGACGACCAGGCCCGCGCCGAACGCGCCGTGGCCGACATGGCCGCCATGAAGGAAAAGCGCGACAAGCGCTATGCGGCGCGCAAGGCGCGGTAGGTTTGACTGGTGCAGGGGCTCGATCCGGGCTTCCTGCACCATTCCCGATTTCCGTCATGCCGGACTTGATCCGGCATCCAGCGGCGAGCGTCCGCGAGCCGGAAGACTCATTTCCGTAAGTGCCGAGGGAGTCTCTCACCGCGCCGACGCGCGGTGGCTGGACCCCGGACCAGGTCCGGGATGACGGAGGAGAGAGACTTCGGTCCACGACGGGGTGTCCACCTCCCCCTTGAGGGGAGGTCGGAGAAGCGAGCGGCAGCGAAGCTGATCCGGGTGGGGGTGATGAGCGATCCGCGAGATGCGGAATGAGCGGAGACTGCGGTACCCCCACCGGCTCTGCCCGCCCTTTGGGCGGTCAATAGCCGTCCTGCGGACCCCCTCAAGGGGGAGGCAGGGACTCGGCACGTTCCGCTGGCCCCTTCACCAACAAAATCTGCGACTTGGCCCTGCGGTCCAAGACCGCGATTTTGTATCCTCTCCCCGGAGGGGCGAGGAGAGGGTGACGCGGGCTGCGCATCTCTGCTTCTGCCCTGGGGAGAGGAAGCAATTTGAGCAGCTTAGCGTAGCTAAGTGCTGGAAGTTGCAGATGAGGGGTATGGGGTGTTCGTCACTACCCCGACGTTCTGCAACAAACTATTCGACAGGTATGTTCCGATTCTCGACTTCATCCTCGGCCTCTTCGCGCAGTGCTGCAGTATTAACATCCTCTGGCTCGGCCCTTTCTGGTTTGATTTTGGGAGCCTGTGGTTGCCATGATTTGAGGTGTTGTCCAATTTGCTCATAAAAATCCGGAATTGCGTGTTCTAGGTCAACAATGAAGTTTCGCCTTTGAGTGAATCTCGCCCCGAGATCCCGAGCGTAGACGACTTCAAATGATGTAGCGACCTTGCCGTTCTCTTCTGCTGCTTCGGGGGTTTCCCTTAGCAATGCAATTGGATGCTGCGTAAATGGCCCCCGCCCGGGCCAGAATAGCCGAATGTAGACGTTGTCGGGCCTCGACTTTTGGAGCTGTCTGAGAAGCCAGTTCAATCTCGCCTTGGTGGATTTCCGATCTGCAGGTGCATTGACTTTCATGGAGGCGAATATTGATTTTTTTCGGAAGTCAGCGGAAACCGAAATTGATCCAGCGGTGTTGGGAATGACAAAAACGGCATGCAGGCAATAATCGATAGCTAAAATTTGAGCATCGGACTTAATACGCGCGACCGGGTCTGATGCGTGAGCTCTTGGCACCTTTACATTCACGTCTTCACCAAGCTGTCTGCTTAGTATAAGAGAGAGATCTCGAATTTCCTGATACCAAGCTCCGACGACCTCCTGCACGTCTTTCGATTTCGGTGAAACTGTTCCGCCGGATTGGACTGTGTTTGCGATCGTTGTCCAAGACGCTGGCATTTGTTCAAAGCTTTTCACACCTGCGCTGGGGTGGCTGAGAAAGCGAACCATTTCATTGAGAATGATGCGCTGTTCTTTGTCTTCAATGTCACCATTTCCCAACTGCAATGTTGCTTGGGTCAGAATATACATCCATGACCAATGCAAGACAGTTGCCTTTTTGAGTGACGCCGCGCTCAGTTGTACCGGATGATGTGCAGGCAAAGGGGAAAACTGATTGGAAATCGTGATGAGTGCGTCAATTCCATTGAGTTTGGCAATTTCCAGATAGCTATCCAATTGCTCCGAAGTCAGTTCGGAATTTCCAACCTTCGCTTCAACAAGTGCTGTCCAGTTCTTTGATGCGGCCTTCAGGATGAGCAAGCCGTCTGGCCGGAGAGTCTTCTCGCCGCCTTTTTTCAGAACTACTTCAGTATAAGTTTCGAGCTTAGCTCGAGCGCCCGATTTTATGCCGAGATCGGCGAGCAGAGATTTACCAAAATCGTCGACGCTTTCCATGCAGGATAGAAGGATGGATAATGTTCGGCCTTCTTTGGACGTGTCTGCCAGAATCGGGAAAAGTCGGGCACGTTCGCCTTGAACTAGATATTCTGGCTTCTCACTCATAGCGACTCTCCCCCTCAAGAAAACACCTCAAGATTGAGTTGGATCATGTAAACCCAGAGTCTGTAAAGCTCGTTATTCTAAGTCAAAGATTGGTGGTCATTGGCGGGTATGCCGTTTCAGGCGAAACCGTATGCCTTGAACATTGTCAGCCCAGAGCTTCCACCCCGGGCTGATTTCGTCAATCCAATCTGACCTCAGCTACACCCGCTCGTAGCCCCGCAAGTGTCGCACTTCTCGCACGTCCCGTTGCGCACCATGGTGAAGTTCTGGCATTCGGTGCACATGTTGCCGGTGTAGCCCTGGGCGAGCGAGCGGGCGCGGCGGGCGGCGGCCTTGGCCTTGGCGTCGCGGGCCTCGGCGTCGGCCGCGTCGGAGAACAGGGCCTGGGCCTCGTGTTCCACCAGCGCGATTTCGGCGGCCAGAACCTCGGCGCGTTCCTCGTAGTCGCGCTTGAAGGCCACCGCGCCGTCGGATGCGAGCAGTTCCGGCTCGGACCGGAGCGCCAGGTTGCCCGAGCTCTTGGCCGGGAAAGAGGCGGTGATCACCGAGGCGCCCGAGGGGCTGGCCTTGGCGGGGGCCGCCATGCCCTTGGGATCGGAGGTGCCGCCGACAGAGCCGCCGACGCTGGCGCCAGCACCAGTGACGACCTTCAAGGAGGCGCCGCGGGTCAGGCCCTTGGAGAAGGGCTGCGCCTTGCCTTCCGAGATGCCCTTGCCGAGTGCGGTGTTGCCGAAGTCGGACGTGTCGACATGGGCCAGATCATGGCGCGAGAGATAGGACACCGCCAGTTCCCGGAAGATGTAGTCGAGAATCGAGGTGGCGTTCTTGATCGCGTCGTTGCCCTGCACCATGCCGGCGGGCTCGAACTTGGTGAAGGTGAAGGCCTCGACATATTCCTCGAGCGGCACGCCGTACTGCAGGCCGAGCGAGATGGCGATGGCGAAGTTGTTCATCATCGCCCGGAAGGCGGCACCTTCCTTGTGCATGTCGATGAAGATCTCGCCCAGACGCCCGTCGTCGAACTCGCCGGTGCGGAGATAGACCTTGTGGCCGCCGATGACGGCCTTCTGGGTGTAGCCCTTGCGGCGGTTGGGCAGCTTCTCGCGGTCGCGGTAGAGCCGCTCGATCACCCGCTCGACGATCTTCTCGGTGACGGCCACGGCCTGGGCGGCGGCGGGGAGGGCGGCGAGCGCCTCGATCGCGTCATCCTCGTCCTCGTCATCCTCGATCAGCGAGGAATTGAGCGGCTGGGAAAGCTTGGAGCCATCGCGGTAGAGCGCGTTGGCCTTGAGCGCCAGCTTCCAGGACAGCATGTAGGCGCTCTTGCAGTCATCGACGGTGGCGTCATTGGCCATGTTGATGGTTTTCGAGATGGCGCCGGAGATGAAGGGCTGGGCGGCGGCCATCATGCGGATGTGGCTGTCGACCGACAAATAGCGCTTGCCGACCTTGCCGCAGGGATTGGCGCAGTCGAACACCGGATAGTGCTCGACCTTCAGATGCGGCGCGCCTTCGAGCGTCATGGCGCCGCAGACATGGATGTTGGCGGCCTCGATGTCCTTCTTGGAGAAGCCGATGGCCGAGAGCAGGTCGAAGGAGAAATCATCCATCTCAGCATCGGTCAAGCCCAGCACGGATTTGCAGAACTCCTCGCCCAGCGTCCACTTGTTGAAGACGAACTTGATGTCGAAGGCGGCCTTGGTGGCGCCGTTGATGATGTCGATCTGCGCCTCGGTGAAGCCCTTGGCCCTGAGCGAGCCGGGATTGATGCCGGGCGCCTGGTTGATGTTGCCGTGGCCCACCGCATAGGCCTCGATCTCGGCCAGCTGCGCCTCGGAATAGCCCAGCGTGCGCAAGGCTTCCGGCACGGCGTTGTTGATGATCTTGAAGTAGCCGCCGCCGGCGAGCTTCTTGAACTTGACCAGCGCGAAATCGGGCTCGATGCCGGTGGTGTCGCAGTCCATCACCAGGCCGATGGTGCCGGTGGGGGCGATGACGGTGGCCTGGGCGTTGCGGTAGCCGTGCTTCTCGCCCAGTTCGAGCGCCTTGTCCCAGGCCGCCTTTGCATGGGCGATCAGGTCCTGGTCCGGGCAGTCGCCATGGATCAGCGCCACCGGGTTGACCGACAGGCTCTCGTAGCCCGAGGATTCGCCATGGGCCGCGCGGCGGTGGTTGCGGATCACCCGCAGCATGGTCTTCCTGTTGTCCTTGTAGCCCGGGAAGGCGCCGATCTCGCCCGCCATTTCGGCGGACGTGGCGTAGGCGACGCCGGTCATGATCGCCGTCAGCGCGCCGCAGATGGCGCGGCCTTCCTTGGAATCATAGGGAATGCCGGTGCTCATCAGCAGGCCGCCGATATTGGCGTAGCCGAGGCCCAGCGTGCGGTACTTGTAGGACCGCGCGGCGATCTGGTGGGAGGGGAACTGCGCCATCATCACCGAGACCTCGAGCACGACGGTCCAGAGCCGGACCGCATGCTCGTAATCGGTGATGTTGATGCGCTTGGTGGCGGCGTCCTTGAACTGCAGCAGGTTGAGCGAGGCCAGGTTGCAGGCCGTGTCATCCAGGAACATGTATTCCGAGCACGGGTTGGAGGCGCGGATCGGGCCTTCGGCCGGGCAGGTGTGCCAGTCGTTCATGGTGGTGTTGAAGTGCAGGCCCGGATCGGCCGAGGCCCAGGCGGCGTGGCCGATCTGCTCCCACAGGTCGCGCGCCTTCAAGGTCTTCATCACCTTGCCGTCCTTGCGGGCGGTCAGGTTCCAGTCGCCGTCGGTCTCGACCGCCTGGAGGAAGTCGTCCTTGATCGAGACCGAGTTGTTGGAGTTCTGGCCCGAGACCGTCAGGTAGGCTTCCGAATCCCAGTCGGTGTCATAGGTCTTGAACTCGATGTCGGTGTAGCCCTGGCGGGCGAACTGGATGACGCGCTTGACATAGTTCTCCGGCACCTGGTCGCGCTTGGCGGCCTTGATCTCGCGCTTCAGCGCAGGGTTCTGCTTGGGGTCGAAGCAGGCGTCGTTGTCGGCCTCGCAGTTGAGGCAGGCCTTCATGATCGCCTTGAGGTGCATCGCCACGATCTTCGAGCCGGTGACGAGGGCAGCGACCTTCTGCTCTTCCTTGACCTTCCAGTTGATATAGGCCTCGATATCGGGGTGATCGATGTCGACCACCACCATCTTGGCGGCGCGGCGGGTGGTGCCGCCCGACTTGATGGCGCCCGCGGCGCGGTCGCCGATCTTGAGGAAGCTCATCAGGCCCGAGGACTTGCCGCCGCCCGAGAGCTTTTCGCCTTCGCCGCGCAGATGGGAGAAGTTGGAGCCGGTGCCGGAGCCATACTTGAACAGCCGCGCCTCGCGCACCCACAGGTCCATGATGCCGTTCTCGTTGACGAGATCGTCCTCGACCGACTGGATGAAGCAGGCATGCGGCTGCGGGTGCTCGTAGGAGGATTTCGACTTGGTGAGCTTGCCGGTGAAGGGGTCGACATAGAAATGGCCCTGGCCGGGGCCGTCGATGCCATAGGCCCAGTGCAGGCCGGTGTTGAACCATTGCGGGGAATTGGGGGCCACGCGCTGGGTGGCGAGCATGTAGGCAAGCTCGTCCATGAAGGCGCGGGCGTCATCTTCGGACGTGAAATAGCCGCCCTTCCAGCCCCAATAGGTCCAGGTGCCTGCGAGCCGGTCGAAGACCTGGCGGGCGTCGGTTTCCGAGCCGTAGCGTTCGTCCTCGGGAAGGGCTGCCAGCGCCTCCTCGTCGGCCACGGAGCGCCACAGCCAGGACGGGACCGAGTTCTCCTCGACCTTCTTCAGACGCGCGGGAACACCGGCCTTGCGGAAATATTTCTGGGCGAGGATGTCTGCTGCGACCTGGCTGAACTGCACGGGCACATCGATGCCCGCCAGGCGAAAGACGATCGACCCGTCCGGGTTCTTGATCTCGCTTGTGGCCTTGCGGAATTCGATGTCTGAATAGGCGGACTGGCCGTCCTTGGTGAACCGACGTTCAATGCGCATTGTCTTCCTCTTTTAAATCTTTCGGCCGGGCGCAGTCCTTGCGTCGCGACAATATCTCGTCCGCAGGCCGCACACTCATTGCGCAGCCCGTTGTCCTACTCGGTCACATTGTGTGATTCCCGTGGTTGAGAACCGCTGTATCTTGTGGTCAGGTTGGCTGCAAACACTAAATATAGTATTAACAGGTTCTTGCCGCCAGTCCCTTTTTTCGCGCTGCCTGAGTATCCCGCGGGCACAACACGCCCATCCGATTGCAGCGCAGATCTGCGCTGAGTCAGACGTCAGAAACCGGGAAATTCAGGAATTGACTGGCCTCGAAACTCTCCAGCCGCGCCGCCGCCGCAACGTTGACCCTATAAGGAGCGACTCGGTTGCACGCGTCAAGAGGTTGATTGTGACGGATTCATGTACACCACATGTAGTGGGAGAGGATTGTGGAAATCGTGGACAAAGATGGAATTCCTTCCGGCCGCCATTGCCGTGAGCGAAAGCCCGGAATCGCAAGGCCTTGGGGCGGTCGGCGGGCTGGCCTCGCGGTCGCGCCGGCGCCGGTTGGGCCCGCGGAGGAAAAATGTGACGGGTGAAAACTCATCTTTTGACGACGGCTGCCGCGGGCATCGCCGACCCGGGGCAGCGGCGTCGCTCAGGCCTGGGCAGGCCCCCGGATCCGGGACCCGGGGAGGACTGCGGCTCGGCCGCTGAAAACGCTCGCGTCAGGCGGCCCTGAGAACCTGGAAAGCGTCGCGAATGACGTCCTTCAGCCCGTCTTCGCCCACCAGTCCGATGGCGGTGGCGACCGGGAACCACTTGCGCTGGCGCTGGCCCTTTTCGGGCCACTGGTTCTTTTCCTCGCGCAGCCGCACCAGATAGACGTCGACATCGCACAGCGCGTCGCCGCGCCGGGATCTCTGCTTGACATAGCGGTAGTGGCCCACCGGTCCGCTGGCCAGCACATCGCCGGTGACGCCTGCTTCCTCCCAGGCCTCGCGCAGGGCGGCGGCGGGGCCGTCCTCGCCCGGCTCGATCCAGCCCTTGGGCACGATCCAGCGTCCGGTGTCGCGGCTGGTGATCAGCATCAACTCCCGGGAATCCCCGGTGCCCCGAAACACGACGGCCGCAGCCTGACGCTTCGGCTTGCCGCCAAAGCGGGTGTCGTCGCTGCCGGGATGCCGGAAGAGATCAAGCAGATGTTTGATCCTGTCAAATGCGGTCATGGTCAGCGAATCAACTCCTTCCGGGAGGGTTGCACGCCACTATGACAGTTTTGATACAGCGCTGCAGCACACGCCGCGCACGGCGTGCAAAGGGCAGGGAACAGCGAGGCGCGCTGCAAGTGCAACGTTCTTCGCCGGCCTGGCGTTCCATTCCGCCGGCCGGCGATGATTTTGCCCAAGCTGGCGGGCGGGCCCGGGCTTCAGCGACTTTTGCGCCGGAACCGGGAGCATATACTTGGCAGTCGGGCC
>NZ_JAUXOD010000073.1 GCF_030682515.1 Hoeflea sp.
CCAAAGCCATTTCCTCTCGACGCAACGGGGTCAGTCGGGCATTCTTGTGGATGTTCATTCGGAGCGATCCTGGAAAACTGTTGTGTGGTAACTCCAGTCTCCTAAATCTGCTCCGAATGGACAACCTATTGAGAGCTCACAGCTAGAGCATCCTGATTCCGGCGGAGCCGCCTGAACGCAGAAAGATGTTCTGGATTCAGAGTGACACGGCTGCTTTGCATGTCCAGGTGGACGCACGGCGTTGTACAGCCCCGCACATCCAATCGTATACGCCGCGCTGTAGATCAGACACGTCACGATCAATGAACTCCCCCTCAGTTGGAACCATTGCCGCGTCGACCCGTTGTGCTCACGGGACGTCAAATCGAAAGTGAGTTCATCATGATCAAGACAACAAGAATTACAGCCGCCGCAGTTCTCCTCGCAACGGTCGCCATGGGCGCTGCAACCGTGCCCTCCAAGGCCGACAGCGTTGAACTGGGTATGCTTCAATGCGCAGTCGCAGGCGGGACCGGATTCGTTTTCGGCTCATCCAAGGATCTGACCTGTGAATACACGCCGGCCAATGCGAGTGCCGCAACAGAAGCCTATTTTGGCGTCATCAACAAGTACGGCATCGATATTGGCGTCACGGGTGCAAGTGTCATAGCCTGGGCTGTTCTCGCGCCAACCACCGACTACCAGTATCAGCCCGGGTCGCTTGCCGGCGATTATCGCGGGGTCTCGGCTGAAGCAACGGCTGCGGCCGGTGCAGGCGTCAATCTTCTGGTTGGTGGATCTGATTCCACAATCTCGCTTCAGCCGCTGAGCGTTCAGGCCCAAGAAGGCGTGAACATCGCCGTCGGCATTGCCGAAATCCAGCTGCGTTCGACAACCAACTGATCAGGCCCGCCCTGAACCACAAAAGGCCCGGACATGTCCGGGCCTTTTGCATATGCATTCCGATTTCGATCGATCAGTGACCGATGGCCTTGACGATATCGTCGGTCATCTTCTTGGCATCGCCGAGCAGCATCATCGTGCCTTCCTTGTAGAACAGCGTGTTGTCGATGCCGGCATAGCCGGATCCGAGCGAGCGCTTGACGAACAGGCAGGTGCGGGCCTTGTCGACATCGAGGATCGGCATGCCGTAGATGGGCGAAGACTTGTCATCGCGCGCGGCGGGATTGGTCACGTCATTGGCGCCGATCACATAGGCCACGTCGGCCTGCGCGAATTCGGAGTTGATGTCTTCGAGCTCGAAGACCTCGTCATAGGGCACATTGGCTTCAGCCAGCAGCACGTTCATGTGGCCGGGCATGCGGCCGGCAACCGGGTGAATGGCGTACTTCACCTCGACGCCGTGCTCCTTGAGCTTGTCGGCAAGTTCTCGCGTGGCATGCTGCGCCTGGGCCACCGCCATGCCGTATCCCGGCACGATGATGACCTTGGACGCGTTCGCCATGAGGAAGGCGGCATCATCGGCCGAGCCGAGCTTGACCGAGCGGTCGATGCCGTCATCGGCGGCAGCAGTTGTCTCGCCGCCAAAACCGCCCAGGATCACCGACACGAAGGACCGGTTCATGCCCTTGCACATGATGTAGGACAGGATGGCGCCGGAGGAGCCGACCAGCGCGCCGGTGATGATCAGCGCGAGATTGCCGAGTGTGAAGCCGATGCCGGCGGCGGCCCAGCCCGAATAGGAGTTGAGCATGGAGACCACGACCGGCATGTCCGCTCCGCCGATCGGCACGATCAGCAGCACGCCAAGCGCCAGCGACAGCACCACCACCAGCCAGAACACCGTATAGCTTTCCGTCGCCACCAGCACGCCGACCAGCACGACGATACCGATGGCCAGGCCCGCATTGATGACATGCCGCATCGGCAGCATGATCGGCTTGCCCGACATCCGCCCGTCAAGCTTGAGAAAGGCGATGATCGATCCGGTGAAGGTGACCGCGCCGATGGCGACGCCGAGCGACATCTCGATCAGCGCCTGCGCGTGAATTTCGCCCACTTCACCGATTCCGAAGGCGTGCGGCGAATAGAGGGCTGCGGCAGCCACCAGCACGGCGGCAAGACCCACCAGGCTGTGAAATCCCGCCACCAGCTGGGGCATCGAGGTCATGGCAATCTTGCGGGCGATATAGGCGCCCGCGCCGCCGCCTATGGCAAGGCCGGCGATGATCAGCACAAAGCCCCCGAAGGAGGGCTTGGCCAGCAGCAGTGTCGTGACAATGGCGATACCCATGCCGACCATGCCGTAGGTGTTGCCCTGGCGGCTGGTGGTCGGATGCGACAGGCCCCGGAGCGCCATGATGAAAAGAACGCCCGAAACGAGGTAGGCGAATGCGGCGAAATTCTCTGACATCAGCCGGCCCTCACTTCTCTTTTTTCTTGTACATGGCCAGCATGCGCTGGGTGACGAGGAAGCCGCCGAAGATGTTGACCGAAGCCAGCACCAATGCAACGAATCCGAAACCGGTCGCCCAGCCCGACAGCGACGCGCCGACGGCAAGCAGCGCGCCCACGACGATCACCGAGGAAATCGCGTTGGTCACCGCCATCAGCGGCGTGTGCAGGGCCGGCGTCACCGACCAGACCACATAGTAGCCGACGAAGATCGCCAGCACGAAAATCGCCAGGCGGAAGACGAAGGGATCGATCGCCCCGCCGCTTACAGCATGCACAGCGGCAGCAACGCCGTCACCGGCCGGGCCGGCGTTTTCCGCCGCCGCACGAACGGCGGACACGGCCTGTTCGAGGTTTTCAAGAGCGGTATCGAGTGCGGATCCTGCCATCACGCTGCTCCCTTGCTGGGTTCGCCGCCAAACGCGGGATGAATGACTGCGCCGCCATGGGTCAGCGCCGTTGCCTTGACCAGTTCGTCATCCAGATTGACGGAAACCGTCTTGGTTTCCTTGTTGATCATCGTGTCGAGGAAGGTCAGCAGATTCTTGGCGTAAAGCAGCGACGCGCTGGCTGCGATCTCGCCAGGCATGTTGAGAATGCCGATCACGGTGACGCCGTCGACAACCACCGTTTCTCCGGGCTTGGAGCCCTCGATGTTGCCGCCGCGCTCGACCGCCAGGTCGACCGCCACCGAGCCGAGCCGCATGCTCTTGAGCATGGCGCGGGAAATGAGCTTGGGCGCCGGCCGGCCAGGGATCAGCGCCGTGGTGATGACAATGTCCTGCTTGGAGATGTGTTCGGCCACGAGGGCCGCCTGCTTGGCCTGGTATTCCTTCGACATTTCCTTGGCGTAACCGCCCGAGGTTTCCGCTGCCTTGAATTCATCGTCTTCGACGGCGATGAACTTGGCGCCGAGCGAGGCCACCTGCTCCTTGGCGGCGGGCCGCACGTCGGTCGCAGACACCGCCGCGCCGAGACGGCGGGCCGTGGCGATGGCCTGCAGGCCGGCGACACCGGCGCCCATCACGAACACCTTGGCGGCCGCCACGGTGCCGGCCGCGGTCATCATCATCGGCATTGCCCGGTCAAAGGCATGCGCGGCCTCGATCACTGCCTGGTAGCCGGCCAGGTTGGCTTGCGAGGACAACACGTCCATCGACTGGGCGCGCGTGATGCGCGGCATCAGTTCCATGGCGAAGCTCGTCACCCCGGCTTTCGCCAGTTCGGCCAGAGCTGCCTCGTTGCCATAGGGGTCCATCTGCGCGAGCACAATGGCGCCGGACTTGAGCGACTTGATCTCCGCCCCCGAAGGGCGCCGCACCCGCAGCACGACATCAGCCTTCTTGGCGTCAGCCGCAGTTCCCGTTTTCGCGCCCGCTGCCTCGAAATCGGCGTCGGCAATCCGGGATTTCTCGCCGGCGCCCTTCTGCACGATAACGTCCAGCCCGAGCGCCGTCATCTTCTTGACCGTCTCCGGAGACGCAGCGACGCGTGATTCAAGGGAATCGGACTCTTTTGCTACAAAAACGGTGGCGCCCACGAGAGCTCCTCCTCTGGAAAAGCGGATGAGACGGGTCGGGACGGATCAGTCGAGAGCCGGCCCGAAAGGTGGCGAGGGTATCAGCGGGCGAGGAGGCCGCCGCCAATGCTGAGAACGAAAAACAGCACGAAGCTGAGAATGCCGCCAGCCCCGGTAAAGAAGAAAAACGCCATGGCAATCAGCAGCGCGATGATGGCGATCGTGCCGTACTTGGTTCCGGCCAGGAACATGGCATAGGTTTTGTCGTGCTCGGAATAATCCATCGCGGCACCGGTTTCGACAGGACCGCTCGTGTGATCAGCCATGCTGTATCTCCCCAATTGACAATTCAACGAGGGATTACACAAACCATCGCCATTGTGCAATGGATATGCCGTTGCAAACATCACCGCATTGTCGCGCAGATGGCCCGGTTTCCGGCCAGATCGGCCGGCCTAATCAGCTCGATCGCTGAAGCGCGTAGCGGGCCGTCGGCAGAATGGTCAGCGGCGTCTGCCCCAGGATCTCACGCGGCGCGAACATCATCTTGCGTTCGTAGGGCTGCGAATCGAAGAAGGGAAACCGCTTGAAAAGCGTTCGCTTGAGCTCCTCCGCATTGGCGGCATGGAGTTCGATATTGCTGTTGTAACGCTCGAAATACCGAGGCTCGGTCAATTCGATGGACTGAAACACCCGTTTGTAAAACGCTCGATGATTTGGCTTGATCACCGAAAGGCAGAAATCCACGTCGAAATAGATAGTCGCCATCGTTGCCACTCGCAGTGTGAGATAGGGCAACGCCGGATATTCACGCATGATCTCGGGATCAGCGGCAAACCGGACGGGATCGATAAAGGTCTTGCCTGCATCCAGGAGCGGGTTCATCACATCAGGAAAATGCGCCACAGCGACACTGTCGCGCTCGGCACCGGTGACGTGATGCACACGGATCGTTGAGACAAGCTGCTCATCGAAAAAGATGCCCATCACATGGGCGTTGGGCTTGAAATCCAGCTCATCAATCAGCAACGATCCGTTTTGCGGCGCCAGTCCCACCATTGAGAAGGCTTTGTAGCGAATCCGCGCAACATCCTCCAGATCGTCAGCATTGTCGATCCGGCGATACTCGATGCTCTCAAGCAAGCGCATCACGCCGGCGCTGAAGCCCGAAACCTTGCCTACTGCCGCCGCCATTGATGACAAGTCCCCGCGATTGAACACAGGAGAATGTTAACGTTAATTTTCCACTAATCAATCGCGGGGCAATGCCCAGAGGGCATTAACTCTTTATTATGGTTAACGAAACCGTTAAAAATTGAAGGAAAACAGCGCTCCTGTGAGAAAGCACCGGCGACATTTGACGCCCGGGTTGGCGATTGAATTTCGGTAAAGGCTTAGCGCAACGATTTTGCTGAGTTTGACAGATGCAGCACGTCCCGTGCGGCCGCCTGCTGCTTGGACAGCTTGGTCGCAAGTTCAATGAACGCGCCTTTGGGCATCGGCGTTCCGAAAATGAAGCCCTGGATCAGGTCGGCGCAGTCATTCTCGCGGATCATCACTAGTTGGGCGTCGGTCTCCACCCCCTCGACCACAACTTCCAATCCGAGCTCGCGGGCCAGATGGACAACTCCGCGCAGCAGTTTCAGCTTGCGGGCATCAGTGGTGACATTGCGGACGAAGGACCGGTCGATCTTGACCTTGTTGAGCGGCAGCATGTCGAGATAGCTCAAGCTGGAATAGCCTGTCCCGAAATCGTCAATGGCAATTGACAGGCCCATCGCGCGCAGCTCCGTCAGGATCACCCGCGCTGTGTCCAGATCGTTCATCAGGCCGCTCTCGGTGATTTCCAGCTGCAGCCGCTCGGGCGCCAGATTGTGTCTGTCAAGCGCATCGGAAATCACTGAAATAATCGCTCGGTCGCCAAGATCGAACGCGGAGAGATTGACCGAAACAAAAAGGTTGTCAGGCCAGGTGGCGCATTCCTTCGCCGCCTTCTCGATCACGCACCGTGTCAGATCGCCGATGATCCCCATCTCCTCGGCCAGCGGAATGTAGACAGCCGGCGAGATCGGCCCGAGCTCCGGATGGTTCCAACGCGACAAGGCTTCGGCGCCGGCTATCCGCTTGCCTTCGGGATGGAACATCGGCTGGTAGAACAGGTCCATCGAGTTGGCGCGGATTGCTTCGCGCAAGTCGGATTTCATCCGTTGCCGCTCGGTGTAATGCTGGTTCATCGAATCTTCGAACAGGGTCCAGCGGTTCTTGTCGCGACGCTTGGCCTCGTAAAGGGCAAGATCCGCCTGGATGTGCAGGTCCTCGATTTGCGCACCCGCCACCGGCGCCATCGACGCTCCTCCGGACAGGCTGATGAACAATTTGTGGCCGTCGATCATGTAGGTGCCGCGCAACGTATCGATCACGTGGTCCATGGTCCTGTTCAGATCCGACAGATCCTCCACATCCGGAAGGAACAGCACGAACTCGTCCCCGCCAAATCGCGAGATGACGAATTTCTGCCGCGAAAGAGAGCGGAGGCGGTTGGCGATCGCGCTCAGCAGCTTGTCGCCACTGACATGTCCCATCGTGTCGTTGACATGCTTGAAGTCATCGATATCCAAAACCGCCAGCGCCAGCTTCTGGCCGGGCCGTGCCTTCGACATTTTCGACGCCACGACATCCTTGAACCAGGATCGGTTGGGCAAGTCGGTCAGAGTGTCAAAGCGCGCCATGTGAAGGATGCGCTTTTCCGACTGGATACGAACCGACACGTCTTCGAAAATGAGAACCACGCCCTTTTCGCCGCGATGGCGCGCACTGAATTCGAGCCAGCAATTCTTGTCCAGGCGGATCAGGGAGCGGTCTTCCTTGCCACTGATCAACCGGTCGAGATGCTCGTTGATCTGGGCGAAGTTCTCGCGCGCGATCACGCCATTGCGAGTGCCGAGCCTCAATGCGGCTTTCAGGTTCCGCCCGCTGAGGTCGATATGCGCATCAATGTTGAAAAACTCTCGCGCCTTGCGGTTGGCGACCTCGATGCGCCCGTCACCGTCAAGCATGAACAGGCCGTGCGACATGTTGTTGAGCGCAGTATCGAACCGGTCTGCAATCTCGGAGGCTTTCCGTTCGGCGGTCACGGCATTGAACAAAAAGTCCCGGACGCCATTTGCCATGGAGCGCGTGGTCAGGAAAAGCGGCAGCAATAGAACCGCCATCAGCGCCATATATGGATCTCTCGCCATCACAAGCCCGGCCATCATCGGGAGGCAGGCGGCCAAGATGATCATGTCGACGTTCAGCCGCGACCCGAAATTCCGTCCAACCACGGAAATCATTGTTGCCAATGTTACCGAAACGGTCACGAGCTCCGCAAACGGGTCTTGCGCTACAACCAGCGCATGGCCGCAAACCGTCCCTAGCACAAAGGCGGCAACCAGAGACCCCGCAACATAGCGTTTTTCCCAGTGCAGGGTTTCGGCAAGCCTGAACTTGGACTTGTCCAGCCTGTCAAAGGCCATCATGTCGAGATTTCTACCATTCCAGATGATGAAAAGGGCGAATGCGGCATAGAGATAAAACGGATCATCGATCCGCATGTACACGGCCATTGTGGTAACCACATGCGCGATCATGCCGGCAAACAACGTGCCCCGCTTCTGATAAAGCGAGGTTACGAAAGAAAGACGGACGTCATCCGCGAATGCTGTGTTGTCTGCCGCCTGCATGAACACCGATCCCTGAATTTAAGACGGCACCCTAACAAACGGAAATTAAGAACACATTTATCACCGTCGGATTCACGAGCTGATTCGTGCTCAAGTCTCGATTCACACAAGCATGTACACTTAAATATTACAGTTTTTGCATACGAAATAATACGGTATCATTCCGCCGCAACCGCATTTTCAATATTCCTGGAATTAAGTATTGATTGCTTAATACCATCTTTATTCACATATACTTCTTTCTTGTTCCTGATCTTCACATGTCCGTAACCCCTAATTCCTATCGGATAGGAAAGGAATTCAGCGACCTGATCAAGGTTTTCGGCTCGCAGAGTGCTTGCCATCTGTTCGATTTCCGCGATGAATTCTGCAAGAATGCCGCGTTCCATGCGCCGTTCCTCGCTGTAGCCGAACACATCGAGCGGGGTTCCCCGCAATACCCTGAGCGACGCGAGGATGGGGAAAAGCACCGACATTGACCTGCCGAACGAGGTTTTGAGCGGATGTCCTCTGGCGTCCTTACGACCCAGCACGGGGGGCGCCATATGATACTCCAGCCTGCCAAAACTCTCGAACTGCCTGTCCAGCTGCCGCTTGAAGCTGCCGTCGCTGTAAAGCCGTGCCACTTCATACTCGTCCTTGACCGCCATCAGCTTGAACAGAGACCGCGCCGCCGCGGCCGAAGCCGGTCCAGGCTTGCCAAGGGCATGCGTCTCGGCCTCGACGAGCGGCCTGAGCGTGTCGCGGTATTTGGCGGCCCAGGCCTCATTCTGATAGTCGCGGAGAAAGTCAGCCCGGCGGTCGATGAGGTCGGCCACCGATTGCTCTGCCGTGCTGTCGGCGGCAGGAGCCGGATCGGCGACGATGGCAAGCACCGACTGCGGATTATGACCGGCCTTGCGACCCCAGCGGAAGGCGGCGATGTTCATGGCGACGGACTGGCCATTGAGCTGGATGGCTTGCTCGACCGACTCCGGCGACAGCGGCAAGGCTCCCTTCTGCGAAGCCATGCCGAGCATGAACATGTTGGCTGCGATCGCATTGCCAAACAGCCGTGTCGCGGCGAGCGTCGCATCGAAGAAACTCGCCTGTTCGACGCCGGCCGCCTTGACGATCGCCCGCTTGAGCCTTTCCGTCGGCAGCGAGAAATCCGCATTGCGGGCAAAATCGCCCGGCATGACCTCGCTGGTGTTGACCAGGAAGGCGGTTTCGCCTTCGCGCACCGAGGTCAGGACCTTGCGCGACCCGGACACGACCAGATCGCATCCCAGGATCAGATCAGCCTTGCCGGCAGAGATCCGGATCGCGTGGATATCCCCGGGCGTCCTGGCGATGCGGACATGGGAGAAGACGGCGCCGCCCTTTTGCGCCAGACCCGCCATGTCGATCATGCCGCAGCCCTTGCCTTCCAGATGCGCGGCCATGCCGAGAATGGCGCCGATGGTGACGACGCCGGTACCGCCGATACCGTCGATGATGGATGCCCATCCGCTGTCGAGGGAAGCAATGGCCGGCGCCGGCAGTCCCTCGAGCGGATCGGGGGCGGTTTTCAGCACCGCACTGTCGGTCTTGCGGATACGTCCGCCATGCACCGTGACAAAGGACGGGCAGAACCCCTCGATGCAGGAGAAATCCTTGTTGCAGCTCGACTGGTCGATGCGGCGCTTGCGCCCGAATTCGGTTTCAACCGGCTGGATGGACACGCAGTTGGACTTGACGCCGCAATCGCCGCAGCCTTCGCACACGAGTTCGTTGATGAACACCCGCTTGTCGGGGTCGGGATAGGTGCCGCGCTTCCTGCGGCGGCGTTTTTCCGCAGCACAGGTCTGGTCGTAGATCAGCACCGTCACGCCCTTGATGTCACGCAGTTCCCGCTGCACGGCATCGAGCTCCGAGCGATGATGCACGCTCATATTCGATGGCCAGGCTGTGCCCGCGGGATACCGGTCGGGATCGTCGCTGACCAGGGCTATGCGCTCGACGCCTTCGGCGCGCACCTGCCGGGCGATCGCATCGGCGGTCAGGCTGCCCTCGTGCGGCTGTCCGCCGGTCATCGCCACGGCGTCGTTGTAGAGGATCTTGTAGGTGATGTTGGCGCCCGACGCGATGGCAAAGCGCAGAGCCAGCACGCCGGAGTGGTTATAGGTCCCGTCGCCCAGGTTCTGGAAAATATGCTCGCGTGTGGTGAAGGGTGCCTGGCCGACCCATTGCGCACCCTCGCCGCCCATCTGGGTGAATCCGGTGGTGTCACGGTCCATCCACAGCGCCATGAAATGGCAGCCGATGCCGGCAGCCGCGATCGATCCCTCCGGAACACGGGTCGAGGTATTGTGCGGGCAGCCCGAGCAGAAATAGGGCGTGCGGGACGCGACGTCCGAAACGCTCGCCAGCATGCTCTGGAACTGCCGGATCCGCTTGACCTTGGCGTCGATATCCTCGGAATAGCCGATGACCTTGAGCAGGCGCTCGCCCACGGCGACCGCAATGTCATTGGGATCGAGCGCGCCCTTGACCGGAAACAGCCACTCGCCGCGCTCATCGCGCTTGCCGACAACCACGGGCTGGCGCGCGGTTCCATACAGGGCCTCGCGCAGCTGGCTCTCCAGAAGCGATCGCTTTTCCTCGACCACGATCACCATGTCGAGACCGTCGACGAACTCGGCCATGTCCGGCAGATCGAACGGCCAGGGACAGGCGACCTTGAACAGCCGGACGCCAATCCGGTTGGCTCTGGCTTCATCGATTCCCAGATCATCGAGCGCCTGACGCACATCGAGATAGTTCTTGCCGACCGTCAGGATTCCGACCTTGGCGTTGGCACCGCCCGAATAGATGATCCGATTGAGCCCGTTGGCCCGGATATAGGCGTTCGCCGCGGCCCGCTTGTACTCGTGAAGCCTGATCTCCTGCCCGAGGAAATCGAGATCATGGGGGCGGATGTTGAGCCCGCCCGGCGGCATGGCGAAGTCGGGAAGGATGATCTTCAGGCGATCCAGCCCGGCATCGACCGAGGCTGTGGATTCGACATTGTCCTTGACGCATTTCAGGGCGGCCCAGGTGCCCGCGAAGCGCGACAGCGCAAATCCGTGAAGCCCGTAGTCGATCATCTCCTGTACGCCCGCCGGGTTGAGGATCGGGATCATGGTGTCGACGAAATTGAACTCAGTCTGATGCGCGTTGGTGGAGCTTTCCGCGGTATGGTCATCTCCCATCAGCGCAAGCACGCCGCCATGCCTGGAGGAGCCGGCCAGATTGGCGTGGCGAAACACGTCGCCGGAGCGGTCCACGCCCGGCCCCTTGCCGTACCACAGGGCAAAGACGCCGTCATATTTGCCGGTCCCGTCCAGGCCCGCCTGTTGCGATCCCCAGCAGGCTGTCGCCGCCAGTTCCTCGTTCAGGCCTGGCTGGAAGACGATGTTGCGCGGGGCGAGTTGCCGTGCGGCGCGCGTGATCTGCTGGTCGAGCCCGCCCAGCGGCGACCCGCGATAGCCTGAAATGAAGCCCGCCGTGTTGAGGCCGGCGCGGCGGTCCCGCTCGTGCTGCATCATCAGCATGCGAACGACAGCCTGCGAGCCGGTGACGAAGATCCGGTCCTTCTCGAGGTCGAATTTGTCGTCGAGCGAAACATCGTGGACTGTCATGTACGGTCTCCTCAAACCATTCGGCTGCCGATCGCACGCGATCCGCGGATCGTCGCGGGTCCTCTTCCGTTCCCGTGACGAATGTTCTGATAGTTGGGCCGCGCAGGCCAGCCGTCAATCGAATTCCTGTGCCGGACGCGACTCCGCAATCAGGCCATCGCCAGCAGCGACCAAACGAAACTATCTGTCGCCCGGTGAGCATATTGCGACCGAATCAGCGTCCCAGGGAATGGCCGCCGTCTACCGTGATGGCGCTGCCGGTCATGTAGATACCGGCCTTCGACGCGAGCAAGAGGATCGCCCCGTCCAGATCATGGGGGGCGCCAAGCCGTCCCAGTGGATTTTGACCGGCCATGACATGGGCGCCCGGCCCCTTGAGAAACCGGTCCGTCAGGGTGGTCTCGAACCAGCCGGGGCGGATTTCGTTGACGCGGATCCCGTGCTTGGCCCATTCCAGCGCCAGGCTGCGGGTCATCTGGCTGAGCGCCGCCTTCGAGGCGCTGTAGGCGGCCACCTGGCGCATCGGCACACCGGCCAGAATGCTGGAAATGTTGATGATCGACCCGCCGCGGCCATCGCGGATCATGCGCCGGGCCGCCTCCTGCGCCATCATGACGGCGCCATCGACATTGACCGCCATGACATCGCGAATCGTCTCGCGCGTGAGATGCACAGCCTTGTCGCGATGGACAACGCCGGCATTGTTGACCAGCACGGTCACGGGTCCCCATGTTGTTTCGACGCTATCGAAGGACGAGGGAATCATCTCGTCCTGACGGACATCGATGGGAATGGCGATGGCCTCTCCGCCAAGATCGGTGAGAAGCCCGACTGCAGCCTCGAGCGCACCGTGATCTTTACCGGCAATCGCGACCTTGGCGCCGTTGACCGCCAGCACGCGCGCAATGGCCAAGCCTATTCCAGTGCCCCCGCCGGTAATCAGAGCAACTTCTCCTGAAACATCAAATAGCTCGGCTGCTCGCACTTCGATCCCCTTTCCGATCCGCCCCGCAAGGGATATAGCGGCAACTGCCGCCCAAGGCCACATCGCGCCCATTTTGCAACTGGTAAAAAAAATGCACCAATCGTTGCATCGCATGCTTTTTTGCTGATATGGACTGGCAAGCTGCATCATAGGTGATAATGATGGCGGTCATGGGAACCATGGTTATCCACACTCCTGAAAACAGGAGGTGACATGACCGGAGGACAATATGAGAAATCTATTGATGTTGAGCCGGTTCATCGACCGGATCAATGAATTCGTTGGCCGCAACGTGTCCTGGCTGGTGCTGGCGGCGGTACTGATCAGCGCCGGAAACGCCTCCATCCGCAAGGCGTTCGACATGTCGTCCAATGCGTGGCTCGAAGTCCAGTGGTACCTGTTCGGCGCGGTCTTCATGCTCGCCGCCGGATACACGCTGCGCAAGAACGAGCATGTCCGCATCGACGTGCTCGCCGGCAATCTTTCCAAGCGCACCCGTGACTGGATCGACCTGCTAGGCCACTTCTTCTTTCTCCTGCCGTTCTGCGCGATGATGACCTATCTTGCCTGGCCGTTTTTCTGGCGCTCGTTCCAGAGCGGCGAGATGTCCAGCAATGCCGGCGGCCTGATCATCTGGCCCGCGAAGGCCACCATCCTCGCCGGTTTCATCCTGCTGTCCCTGCAGGCCATTTCCGAGATCATCAAGCGCATCGCCATTATCCGCGGCCTCATGGACGAGGAGCCCGGCCATGACCATTCCATGCCGCCGCAGGTCGAAGCTGCCGCGCAGATGAAGGGCGGCTCCGATGCTTGATCTGATCGCCCACAACCTCGCGCCGATCATGTTCATCACCGTGATGGCGATGCTTCTGCTCGGCTATCCCGTCGTCTTCACGCTGGCCGCGGGCGGCATGTACTTCTTCGTCGTCGGCGTCGAACTCAGCCATATCTCACCCGAGATCCGGCTGTCCTGGCCCCTGGCGCAGGCCAACATGAACCGTGTCTTCGACATCATGCGAAACGACACGCTGCTGGCGATTCCGTTCTTCACCTTCATGGGGCTGATTCTCGAACGATCGCGGATGGCGGAGGATCTGCTCGACACCATCGGCCAGCTTTTCGGAACCCTGCGCGGCGGCCTGGCCTTCGCGGTCGTCATCGTGGGCGCGCTGCTTGCCGCAACGACCGGCGTCGTCGCTGCCTCCGTGATCGCCATGGGCCTGATCTCCCTGCCGATCATGATGCGCTACAACTATCACCCCGGCCTTGCAGCCGGCACCATCGCGGCATCGGGCACGCTGGCCCAGATCATTCCGCCTTCGCTCGTTCTCATCGTCATGGCCGACCAGCTCGGCCGCTCGGTTGGCGACATGTATGTCGGCGCCTTCTTCCCCGCGATGATCATCGTGGTCATGTATTGCACCTACATTTTCGCCATTACCCTGATCAAGCCGGAGTGGGTTCCTGCGCTGCCGCCCGAAGCGCGTCCACTGGGCAATGGCGGCCGGTCGCTGTTTGCGATCCTCGCGCTTGCCGGGGCCCTGTTCGTGGCTGGCTACTACTTCGTGTTCGAGGGGTATCGCTATGAAATCCGCGTGGTCTGGTCCGCTCTTGCGGCGACGACCATTCCCTACGGACTTGCCCTGATCAACCGCAGGATGAACCTTGGCTATTTGTCCAAGATGGCCGAGCAGGTCGTTATCGTCCTGATCCCTCCGCTCGCGCTGATCTTCCTGGTCCTTGGCACCATCTTCCTTGGCATCGCGACGCCCACCGAAGGCGGCGCCATGGGCGCCACCGGCGCCTTGATCATGTCCCTGATGAAGCGCCGCCTGGACATGAAGACGCTCATGCAGGCGCTGGATTCCACCACCAAGCTCGCAACCTTCGTGATGTTCATCCTGATCGGCGCACGGGTCTTCGCGCTGACCTTCTACGGGATTTCGGGGGATCGTTGGGTCGAGGAGCTCCTGCTGGCCCTGCCGGGCGGCGAGACCGGCTTCCTCATCACCGTCTCGATCATCATATTCATCCTCGGCTGCTTCCTTGATTTCTTCGAGATCGCCTTCATCATGGTGCCGCTGCTTGCCCCGGTCGCGGACAAGCTCGGCATCGACCTGATCTGGTTTGGAGTGCTGCTCGGATTCAACCTTCAGGCCAGCTTCCTGACGCCGCCTTTCGGCTTCGCGCTGTTCTACCTGCGATCGGTCGCCCCCATCAAAGCCTGGTATGACAAGACCACGGACCGGATGATCGAGCCGATTACGACCAGGGCCATCTACACCGGGACCTTGCCGTTCATCATCATCCAGGTGGTGATGCTGGGCATTCTGATCGCCTTCCCCGGTCTTGTAACCCACTACAAGAAGACCCCGCTCATGATGGACCAGGGCGACATCAACCAGGAGATCAACACGATCGGCGGTGGCGGTTTCGGACTGCCAGGTTCCGGTCTGAGCCTGCCCGGCGCCCCCAGTCTGGGCGAGCCCGGCCTAGCCTTGCCGGGCTTGCCAAGTTTCGGGGAACCTGCCGAGCCAGCCGCACCCGGCGGCCTGCCTGCACCCGGCGGTCTGCCTGCACCCGGCGGTCTGCCTGCGCCTGGCGGTCTGCCTGCGCCTGGCGGCGCGACCGGACTGCCCAACTTCGACTGAGCGGCACCCGTCCAACCCAGCATTGTCCTGGCGGCGATTGCCGCCGGGTTTCCCAGCCAGACAGGTCAGACATAGCGGGCCTCCGTCGGCCCTCAGAGGGGTCGTGCGCATTTGCCTGGCTGATGCCAGGTGCGCCGGCACAAAAAAAGCCCCGGAGCCTGATCGGTTCCGGGGCTTGTCTTTGGCTGGGTTGATCGGGGCTCGGGTTAGAGCTTGCCGCCGCGCTGCTGGATCATCATGAAGGTGTCCATGTTGTATTCCGACAACTGGAACCAGAGATAGCCATCGCCGCGGTAGCCCATGTAGCTGTCGTGGATCTTCTTGAACCCGGCATTCTCGGCGCCGATTTCAGCATAGACCTTGTTGGCTGCAGCGAAGCTGGCTTCCAGGACTTCGAGACTGAAAGGACGCAGCTTGGTGCCTTCGGATACCAGCTTCTTGAGAGCCGCCGGGTTCAATGTGTCGTAGCGCGCCATCATCACGCTGTTGGCGAGAGCCGAGGCCGACTTGACCACGCCCTTGTAGGCGCTCGGCAACTCGTTCCACTTGTCGAGGTTGATCAGGTTCATCAGCGTCACGCCGCCTTCCCACCAACCGGGGTAGTAGTAGAACGGCGCCACCTTGTTGAAGCCCAGCTTGGCATCGTCATAGGGGCCGACGAATTCGGCCGCGTCGATCGTTCCCTTTTCAAGCGCGGCATAGATGTCCCCGCCGGGAATATTCTGCGGCACGACGCCGAGTTCCTGTATGATCCGGCCGCCGAAGCCGCCGATGCGGAACTTGAGGCCCTGCATGTCAGCAACCGTGTTGATTTCCTTGCGGAACCAGCCGCCCATCTGGGCGCCCGTGTTGCCCGCGGGGAAGGCAATCATGTTGTTGCCGGCATAGAATTCGTTGAGCAGGTCCATGCCGCCGCCCTCGTAGAGCCAGCCATTGGTCATGCGCTGGTTGAGACCGAACGGAACGCCGGTTCCGAAAGCCCAGGTCGGGTCCTTGCCGAAGAAGTAATAGGACGCGGTGTGGGCCACTTCGATGGTGCCGTCGCGAACCGCGTCGGCGCCTTCAAGCGCGCCCACGATTTCGCCGGCGCCGTAGACCTGGATTTCGAAATTGCCATCGGTGGCCTCCGAAACCGCCTTGGCGAAAACTTCCGCCGCGCCATAGATGGTGTCAAGCGCCTTGGGGAAACCCGACGAGCAGCGCCATGTGACTTTCGGCATTGTCTGTGCAATGGCCGGAGCGGCCAGTGCGGTGGCTGCTGCAGCGCCTGCGCCGGCCACCCCAGCCTTTTTGATAAAGGAACGACGATCCATGAAAACCTCCCAGTTGAAGCGAAGCCGCAAGGTAAATGGCTTGTCCGCCATTTTTTAACCTAAGCGACATGCAAGGAACCTAACCATGTTGCAGCAGGCCTTTCAAGCACAAGGCGGCGAATTCGCCGGCAATGGTCAACATTTTTTGCCAGTTGCGTCATCGACCGATCCGGCTTCAAAGACCATCGTTTCCGCCCCTTTGAGCGGTGAGGTTCTGGAATTGACAAAGCCCGCATGAAACGTGAAAAACAGGGCCGCCATGCTGCTGGCAGGCAGCTCCGCAAACCAGGGAAATGAACCGATGCACAGTGGACTAGTCGCAATTCCAGCAGATATCCGCAGCTTCGATGGATACACATGGCATGCGGCGCCGGACCAATACATCATGGCCGCCGTCAATGGCTCGAATGTGTTGCCGCTGATTGTCCCGGCTTTGACCGACGGCACGGACGTGGACATGGTGCTGGACCGTGTCGATGGTGTTCTCATCAGCGGATCGCGCACCAACGTGCATCCGTCCCACTATGGAGAGGAAGAGACCGAAAGCCACGGGCCGTTCGACCCGGCTCGCGACCGTCTGAGCATGGCGCTCATTCGCCGGGCAATCGAGCGCGGCGTTCCGCTTCTCGCCATCTGCCGCGGCATACAGGAATTGAATGTCGCCCTTGGCGGTTCGCTGGCAACCGAGATACAGGAAATTCCCGGACGGATGGACCATCGCAAGCCGCAGACCGAGGACCGGGATGCCGCATTTGCAATCCGGCACTCCATCCAGGTGAAGGAGGGAAGCTGCCTCGCCGCCATCGTCGGCGGCGGCCAGGTTCAGGTGAACTCGCTGCACCGCCAGGCCATCTCCAAGCTGGCGCCTCGGCTGGCGGTCGAAGCGGTGGCGGAAGACGGCACCGTCGAAGCCGTCAGCGTCATCGATGCACCGGGCTTTGCCATCGGCGTGCAGTGGCATCCCGAATACTGGGTCGGCAGCGACGCGATTTCGGACAAGATCTTCGCGGCCTTCGGCGACGCCGTCAGGGCCCGCCATGTCCGCCCCGCCCAGGCAGCCGAATAGGTTTACCCTCGCGGAACCTGGGGGCCACTGACAGAATCAGCTCAGGTGGGCTTTCTGTCGAGACCGGCGCATTCGGGAACCGGTGTTATCGCCGGGCGTCCATCCAGCCAGGCTGCAAGATTGTCCACGACCAGATCCGCCATCGCGTTGCGCGTCGACACCGAGGCTGAAGCGACATGCGGCAGCAGGCAGGCATTGGGCAGATCCATCAGCGCCTGCGGCACATTCGGTTCATCCGCGAACACGTCGAGCCCGGCCGCGGCAATGCGCCGTTCCGAGAGCGCCGCGATCAGCGCCTCCTCGTCGATCGTCGACCCGCGCCCGATGCTGATCAGCACGCCATTCGGCCCCAGCGCGTCAAGAATGCCCGCGTCGACCGCCTTTTCCGTCGCCGGCCCGCCCGGAACCACCACGATCAGCGTGTCCACGGCCTTTGCCAGGCCAGCGAGGCTGTCGTGCCATGGATACTCGACATCGCTGCGCTTCGTGCGGCTATGGTAGTGGATCGGCAGACCGAAGGCCTCCAGACGCCGGGCGATGGCCAGTCCGATCCGGCCAAGCCCGAAGATGCCGACAGTCCGCCCCCGCAGCGTCAACGACGTCAACGGATAGGCGCCTTCCGCGGCCCACCGGCCGGCGCGAAGGTAAGCCTCCGCTTTCGGAAACTCGCGCAGCGTGTTGAGCAGCAGTCCCACAGTCGTGTCTGCAACCTCGTCGGACAGGACATCCGGCGTGTTGGTGACCATCACGCCCCGGGTGGCCGCATGTCGGGCGTCGACCGCGTCGTAGCCGACCCCGAAGTTGGCGATGATCGACAGATTGGGGAAGGCGTCGATAAAACCGGCGTCAATGGTTGTCCCGCTGGCAATTCCGTCGACCTTCGCTCTCGCCTCCGCATCGAGCAGGGCAGCGTCGGCTGCATCAATCGAGATCGCGTCGAATTCGGCTTCGACGCGTGTCCGGACCCGGCCGTTGATGCGGCCTGGAATGAGGATGGTCGGGCGTTTGGCGTTCATCGTCCTGCTCCCGGGTTGAGCGGTGCCGTCGATTGCCGGATGCGCATTTCCGGCTTGATCAGGTGGAGACCATCGGCTTCGCTTGATCCATTGAGTTTGTCAAGCAGCGCGCGGGCGGCGAACCGGCCCACTTCGGACTGGCCGTTCCAGACCGTGGTCAAGGCCGGCGTGGCGATGGCCGCCTCCTCCAGATCATCATAGCCCGTGACCGAAATGTCCTTGCCGGGCACGAGACCAGCCCGGGCGATGCCGTTCATGAGGCCGATGGCGACCAGATCGTTCCAGCACACCGCCGCCGTCGGCTTGAGCGGATTGGCGAGAAAATTCACCGCCGCCTCGAAACCGCTCTGCTTGGTGCGCGGTCCGGGAATTCTGAGCGCGGGGTCCAGGGTCAGCCCGGCCTTCGTCATCGCATTGGCGTAGCCGGCATACCGGTCACGTCCGGTCGAGGTGTGGTCCGTGCCGCCGATCATGGCGATGCGGGTATGTCCCAGGCTGATCAGATGGTTGGTGGCGAGCGCGGTTCCATAGGCGTCGTCGCCGCGAAAGGTCGGCACGTCGATCTCGGGCACGGACCGCGCAATCAGGATGGCCGGCATGCCGTTGTCCTCGGCCAGCCTGATGTCGGAAGCCGGGGTTCCGATTGCCGGCGACATGATCACGCCGTCGCCGCCCAGTTGCAGCAGTGTCTCGATGAAGTTGCGCTGCTTCTCGACCGAATCATAATGGTTGGAAAGGATGAAGGTCTGCCGGCTGCGATCGAGTTCCGTCTCGATCGCCTTGAGGATTTCGGCGTAGAACGGGTTCATGATGTCATGAACCACCACACCGATGATGCCCGACCGCGACGTCCTGAGCGAGGCAGCGCGCCGGTTGTAGATATAGCCGAGTTCGATGGCCTTTTCCTTGATCCGGTCCCGCGTGACATCGGCGACAAGCGGGCTGTCGCGCAATGCCAGGGATACGGTCGCCGTGGAAAGGCCGAGCGCTTCGGCAATCGTGGAGAGCTTTATTTTTTGCGCCAAATCATGAATCCCATTGGCGAGGCAACCGCCCCGATTCAAACGTTTAAACAAATCTAAAAGGTTTAAACCGGGCTGGCAATCAATCAGTTTCCGGACCCTGCTCGTCACCGCCGGGAAGCAGGCTCGCATCGGCATCCGCTTCGTCCGGTGTCAGTATCCGGTCAGGAAGAGCGGCGTTTCCGGCGCTCAGTTCCGCGGCAATACTGGCTTCCACCTTGGACAGAAGATCGACGAGTTGGGCGACATCCTTGTCCTTCAGCCCCGCAAAGGCCGCCTTTTCGGTGCGCCGCTGCGACTTGCGGACGGATTTGATCTGGTCGCGCCCGGCATCTGTCAGAAAGACCATCATCATCCGGCCATCATCCTTGGAGCCTTCCCGCCGCACGAATCCCTGCGCTGCGAGACGGCCGATGGTCTTGGTGATCGTCGGCGCCTTGACGCCGAGCGACGTGGCGATGGCGCCCGGCGTCTGGCCGTCATTGCCGTCGAGCGCCAGCATGACGCCATCCTGCCCGGCATAGAGGCCAAGATCGAGCAGATGCCGCGACAAGGCCGTTCGCGCGTTTCGCGCGACCTGGTTGATCAGCGAAAGCGCTTCGGCCTGGGCGGTCTTTTTCGCCTTCTTGGTCTTGTTCTTCTTTTTCGCGGACATGGACAGCTCCTTCTTGCGGCCAGTGTTCCATCACCCTAGGCTCTCAAACCTATCAAGCCTGCGCGGAAAAACCACCACATGCCCTCACATTCCATGCCGATCGCAGTCCTGCCCCTTGGCGCCCATGAACAGCACGGTCCGCATCTTCCGTTCGAAACCGATGCGCTGATCGCACGGGAGGTTGCGCACAGGCTTTGCGAAGCCGTTGAGGACCCGATCCAGCTTAAACTCCTGCCTGTCGAATCAGTTGGTTATTCTATCGAGCATATGGATGTGTCAGGAACGCGAACACTTGAGTTTGACGAAGCCGTAAACCGCTGGATCGGCATCGCCGCCGATTGCGCCGCGCGTGGCGTGCGTCGGCTGCTGCTGCTCAATGCGCATGGAGGAAACTCGCCGCTGCTCACAATCGTCGCCACGGAAGCCCGTGTGCGCTTCAACATGCTCGTGGTTGCGACGAGCTGGACCCGGTTTGGCGTTCCCGAGGGTCTCATCAGCCCCGCCGACAAGGCTCTCGACATCCATGCCGGCGACATCGAGACCTCGGTGATGCTGGCGATACGGCCGGATCTGGTCCGGCTCGACGCCCTTCGGGATTTTCCGTCACGGCAGGCAGACCATGCCGAACGGTTCACCCATTTGCGCGCCTATGGCCCGCATGCCTTCGGCTGGAAGATGTCCGATCTCAACAAGGCTGGCGCAGCCGGCAACGCCAGCCGCGCCAGCGCTGAAAAAGGTGAAGCCATCCTCGCCCAGGCCGTGCGAGGACTGAGCGAACTGGTGGCGGACATGGCAGCCTTCGATGTAAGCGAACTGGATTGAACCGGGTTCGCTCGGCGGTTTCCATGGTTTCGCCGTTGAACAAGGCCGGCGCCCTCCGGAGCCGGCCTTGTTCTTCCAACATGAATCTGCGTTATAGAGCCGGACGCAGAAAAACCTGAGTTTAAATAAATAGAGATATTAAGATGATTGACACGGATATACTCGTCATCGGCGCAGGCTTGGCCGGTTTGACCTTGTCACATCAACTGGCTGATCACGGCGCCGATTTCACCCTGATCGAAAAATCAAAAACCCCGGGAGGGCGGTTGTCCACGCGACGGAGCGACTTCGGCAACTTCGATCACGGCGCGCAATATCTGACCGGTCGCACGCCGGCCTTCACCGCCTTGATCAACCGCCTCGCACAAGACGGCGACATCGCCGCCTGGGAGCCCGCGGGGAAAGACAGCGCCCGGCCCTGGTGGGTGGGGCAACCCGGCATGTCGACAATCGGCAAGGTGCTGGCGCGGGGCCTCGAGACCCGGCTCGGGATACGGGCGACAGGGATCTCCTGCCGGGACGGACGCTATGAAGTGCGGGCCGAACACAGCGACGGAACCAAGAGCCATTTTTCCGCACGCCGGGTTGTTGCGGCGATCCCCGCGCCCCAGGCTCTGGAACTGCTTGGCTCGCTTGACCCCGTCTTCACCGCTTTGGAAAAGGTTCGCATGGCGCCCTGCTGGACGGCCATGCTGGCTTTCGAGACACCGCTTGGCGACGACGCGCCGGATCTGATTCGGGGCAAGGCCGGCGACGTCCTGGCGCTGATTGCGCGCAACGGGTCAAAGCCGGGCCGGGCCGGCGAAACCTTTGTGCTGCACGCCGCGGCTGACTGGAGCCGAACCCACCTCGAGAGCGACCGGGACACCGTGTCTGCGGCACTGCTTGACGCCATGCGCACCCAGACCGGGTTGGGCGCGAATCTTCCCGCCCCCGTCCACAGCGACCTTCACCGCTGGCGTTACTCCCTTGTGGAAATGCCGCTGGATCGCCCGTTCATCGCCAGTTCGGACAACACGCTGTTTGCCTGCGGCGACTGGTGCATCGATGCCCGCGCCGAGGCCGCGCATCAGTCGGCCCTGGCATTGGCGGATCACATCATCTCCTTGTGAGTGGCATAAGGCAGACGAAGCGCCTATATGGGGGGCCAATCACTCCATCAGACTGAGAGAGCTCATGAGCGAAGCGCCCGCCCTCACCCCCGTTGCCCCGATTCCCGTGACCGTGCTGACCGGCTATCTCGGCGCCGGCAAGACCACGTTGCTCAACCGCATCCTCTCCGAACCGCACGGCAAGCGCTATGCTGTGATCGTCAATGAATTCGGGGAAATCGGCATCGACAATGACCTGATCGTGGAATCCGACGAGGAAATCTACGAGATGAACAATGGCTGCGTCTGCTGCACCGTGCGCGGCGACCTGATCCGCGTGGTCGAAGGCCTGATGCGCCGGCCCGGCCGCTTTGACGCCATCATCGTCGAGACAACCGGCCTCGCCGACCCGGTACCGGTCGCCCAGACATTCTTCATGGACGAGGACGTGCGCGCCAAGACCAGGCTCGATGCCGTTGTCGCCCTCGTCGACGCACGTCATCTGCCGCTGCGTCTCAAGGACAGCCGCGAAGCCGAAGACCAGATCGCCTTTGCCGATGTGGTGATCTTGAACAAGACCGACCTCGTCACCCCCGAAGAACTCGAAGCCGTCGAACGCACCGTCCGGGCGATCAACCCCTCCGCCCGGATCCACCGCACCGAGCGCGCCGCCGTGCCGCTCGACGCCGTTCTCGACCGCGGCGCCTTCGATCTGAGCCGGGCGCTCGACAACGATCCGCATTTCCTCGATCATGATGATCCGGACCACGCCTGCGGCCCTGACTGCGACCATGATCACGGCCACGACCATCATCACCACCACCACGGTCACGACCATCATGACCACGCCGCTCCCTCGCCCATCCACGATCTGACCATCGAGTCGGTGTCGCTGCGTGCAGGTCCCGTCAATCCGAAACGGTTCTTCCCCTGGATAGAGAAGATCACCCAGCTCGAGGGCCCCAATATCCTCAGGCTCAAGGGCATCATCGCCTTTGACGGCGACGCTGACCGCTACGTCATCCAGGGCGTGCACATGATCGTCGAGGGCGATCACCAGCGCCCGTGGAAAGACGGCGAGAAGCGCGAAAGCCGCCTGGTCTTCATCGGCCGCAATCTGGACCGCGAGAAGCTCGAGCGGACCTTCCTGGCCTGCCAGGCCTGAGGACCATCGATCATGCCAACTGTCGCGCCGATCGATCTCGACGACCATTGCCTGTCGGTTGCCTTCCTGGGCGATGTTCCGGCCTTTGCGCTTGCCTCCGGGCTGGTGGTTCGCCTCGATCATGGCACCAGGCGTCACGAGCTTCATGACGGATTGCTCGCGACAAGCGTGACATGGGACGGTCAGAGCCTGATCACCGGCGGCGAGGATGGCAAGGTGATGCGGCTCGACGCCGATGGAACCGAAACCACCCTGCGCCCTTCCGCCCGCAAGTGGGTCGGCGTCGTCGCCACCGGACCGCAGGGCGCGGTCGCCTTCGCCGAGGGCCGCCAGGCGACGGTGCTGCTGGCCGATGGGACGGAGCGGACATTCGAGGAAGCCCGCACCATCGAAGGCCTCGCCTTCGCCCCAAAAGGCCTTCGGATCGCCATGGCGCGCTACAACGGCGTCTCCTTGGCCTTCGTCCAGGGCAGCGCGCCGGCGCTCGATTTCGAATGGAAGGGCGCCCACAACCAGGTGCTGTTCAGCCCTGACGGACGCTTCCTGGTGACCGCCATGCAGGAAAACGCCTTGCACGGCTGGAGGCTGGACGGCAAGCCGGGCGGCGAGCATCGACATATGCGCATGACCGGCTATCCGGCGAAGGTCAAATCGCTGTCCTGGTCGAACAAGGGCAAGTGGCTCGCGTCATCGGGAGCGCCGTCGGCGATCGTCTGGCCGTTCTCGGGCAAGGACGGGCCGATGGGCAAGGCGCCGCTGGAGCTCGGACAGCGCGCCGACACGATGGTGACCTGCGTCGCCTGTCATCCGGTGGAGGATCTCGTCGCCATCGGCTTCGGCGACGGCATGGTGCTGGCCGTGCGCATCGCCGACGGCAAGGAAGCCCTGCTCAGGCGCCCGGGCAACGGCCCGATCACGGCGCTGGCATGGAACAAGCCGGGTCGCCTGCTGGCGTTCGGATCGCAAGCAGGCGACTGCGGCGTTGTCGACATCGCGGGCTGACGGCGTGGTCAGACAGGCTCCCCCACTCCCGTGGTCATGACCACGACAGTTCGAGCTGCGGACGGCCGTTCGAGGTCCGCTCGCGGCTGGCGCCATCCTTGCCGATGATGCCGTTGACCCGCTTGCGGAAGGCCGAAAAGCTGTCGAAGGTCACCACATCGACGGCTTCATCCAAGTCCAGTGACACACGGAAGTTTCCAGGCGCCGAGGTGATCGCCTGGATACCCACGATGCGGGCCGAGAACGGCTGGCCGAGATAGGCCCCCGTCACACGGGCGCCCGGGGCCAGGCTTTCGGGTCCGGGCCGGTTGCCCAGCGCCGCATGCAGGGTGTTCCAGTCGTTGAATCCGTGCTGCGCAGCAATCAGCTCGAGCGCCTTGGAATGGCCGATGCTTTCCCCACCGGCCTGAAGCCGGCTTCTCAGCCGGCGGGCCTGGTCTTTCAATACAGTCAAGTTTGGCAGTGGCGTGTGATCACGCATGGCAGATCTCCTGTCATGACATGCCGTCTCAAGGGGGCGCCCGCATTCCACCGTCTGGCATGTCATCAAAGAGGTGACTGCTTGAAAGCCGGAGACTTCACCATGGCAAATTGCCTGCAGACGGCCGGGGCTCCAGACCCGAAGACGGTCAGATAGGTGCGCGCCTTAACGATGTCAACATGTGAGGGCTGAGGCGCAGTGCCGGCCTATTCGGCGGCCATGCGGGTCAGCGCTTCTTCCCGGAATTCGGTCGGGCTCACGCCCACCCGCTCGCGGAACGCCCGGTTGAACGGGGCGAGCGACGCATAGCCGAGCGAGAACGCATGCTGGATGATCTGCTCGCGCGCCATCTCCGGATTCGACAGCCGCCGCTTGGCCTCATCGATCCGGTAATCGTTCATGAAGGCCGCGAAATTGCGGTATCCGAGGCCGCTGTTGATCAGCCGCCTGAGCCTGTGTTCCGGAAGCTGCAGGATCGCCGCAAGACCACCGATGGTCAGGCCGGGTTCGAGAAAAAGGCCTCCCTCCACCGCCTTGACCACCCGGTCGAGCTCCAGCCGGTCTGCGGCCGACAGACCGCCGCGCTCGACCGGTGGAACCGCGCCGTTTCCCGGGCACTGGAACAGCGCTTCCTTCAAGCTGGTCAGCCAGTAGGCGAACCCGAGCGCAAGGACAAAATACACCGCCGAATAGACAAGGCACAGCGTGGCGTCGAACGGTGCGCCGACGCTGATCAGATTGGTGGCGAACACGAACAACGTGAAGGGCGGAACGGAAAAAGCGAGCGCCAGGCTGAAGCTGCGGCGGTCGTCGATCAGATCGCTCGACCGATGCCGAAGCGCCGTATGGATGATCAACGCCAGCATCGTCACGTTCAGGACGATCAGTGCGATCGTGAACCACCACCGCAGATCGCCGGGCGCCAGGGACGCTCCGGCAATCAGCGGAAGCGAGGCGGCCAGCGGCCAGAAACAGGCGATCCGCCATTTGAAACGGTCATCGAACAGAGCCTGGATAAACCACCAGAGGGAGATGAAATGAAACTGCTGGAAACCGATCATCACAAGGTCGGCCGGTGACAGGAACTGCAGCACCGGGGGAGCATTGAGAACGATCTCGATCAGTCCCGTGATGCCGAACAGGATGCCCGTCGCGCACAGCGATCCGAAGTCCGGCCGCTGCATGAAGCGAACGATGATGAGCAGCAAGATGCCGAAGGTCGCGCCTCGCAGGAAAAGGTCGGCAAAACCAGCCAGGGTCAATTCGATCAACATCTTCGAATCCGCGTGATGCGCCCGGCTCGTTCCGGCGCGGCTGAGCCAACCAGCCCGAAATAGGCATTGGCGCAGCGATAGTCCAATCGATTCCGAAAAACATGCATCGAAACTGAAAGAAGCACCCCGAATTTCGAAGTTGCGCGGCGCTCAGGCCATCCACGTCCCAGATTGCGGTCATCGCCGGTTCGGTTCAGCCCCACCAGATGCAAACCAAGCGGCAATCTGAATCCCAAGCGTTCTCAAAGGAGACGATCATGAACAAGATCACAATGGCTGCAGCGCTCTCACTGGCTACGATCCTGCCCTTCGCCACCGCACCCGCCTTCGCCGAGACTGCCGACACGCAGGTGGCTCTTTGCGCCCAGTCCTCGGACACGGCGGCCAAGGCGGGCATTGACTGCAATACCACCTCCACCATCATCCGCACTGAGGACAAGGCCGCAACGCACTATCCATCCGGCCCGGTCAATTTCGGCAACGGGGTTGTGTTCTGACCACGACAATCCCCTGTCACTGCGAATGCGCCGGGCGCCCCCTCCGCCCCGGCGCATTCGCCTGAAATCCGTCTGACCGAACTCGCCTACGCCACCCTGACAATCAGGGACGGGACGGGCGAGCCCTGGCTCTGCGTCTGGAGGCGCTCCGACCGCGGGCCGCGCGCAACCAGAAGCCCGCTTACCCCATCGAGATAGCCGTCCCTGAGCTCATGACCGAGAAGACGATCGCGCTCCACCGGCCCCGGCATCATCACGCCGCCGGTCTTCGAGGCCGAAAACCCGAACCGGGCATAATAGGGCGCATCGCCGACAAGAATGATCGCCCCATGCCCCAGTTTCAAAGCCTTTTCCACGGCGTGGCGCATCAGCGCGGACCCGATGCCCTGACCGGCGGCCGACGGCTCGACTGCCAGCGGTCCGAGCAGCAGCATCGGCTTGCCGCCGCAGGACACATCCCACAGCCGGACGCTGCCGATGACCGCGCCCGCGCCGCTGCGGGCGACGAAGGCGAGCCCCGGTGACGGCAGCCGCCCGCGCCTGAGCTTCTCCGAACTCTTGCGCTTGCGGCCCTCGCCCATGGCGCGGTCAAGCAGGGCCTCGCGGGCAAGGACATCGGCGTCCGCTTCCGCGTCAATGAGAAAATCCGGTACGGTGAAAATCGACTGATCTTGTGTCATGGGCTGATCCTCGGCTGCGCAAAGCCTGAAAAACGGTGCACGAAGCCCCCCCGCAAGCGGTCACCCGCTTGCGAAAAGGCAGATCTGAACGGGGACTCCGTTCAGATCACGTAGGATCGGAGAGGCTCGAAGCCGTTGAAGGCGACGGCCGAGTAGGTGGTCGTGTAGGCGCCCGTGCCTTCGATCAGGACCTCGTCGCCGATGGTCAGGGAAACCGGCATCGGATAGGGGGTCTTTTCGTAAAGCACATCGGCGGAATCACACGTTGGACCGGCGAGCACGCACGGGCTCATAGCATCGCCATCGCGCGGCGTGACGATCGAATAGCGGATCGCCTCGTCCATGGTTTCGGCCAGTCCGCCGAACTTGCCGATGTCGAGAAACACCCAGCGCACATCGTCCTCGTCGGACTTGCGCGACACAAGCACCACTTCCGCCTTGATCGCACCGGCATTGCCGACCATGCCGCGGCCCGGCTCGATGATGGTTTCGGGAATGTGGTTGCCGAAATGCTTGCGCAGCGAGGCAAGGATCGCCTGGCCATAGGCCTGGGCCGTCGGGATGTCCTTGAGGTAGCGGGTGGGGAACCCGCCGCCCATGTTGACCATCTTGAGGTGGATGCCCTGCCGGGCAAGCTTGTCGAACACCCGGCGCGCATCGCCGAGCGCGGAATCCCAGGCGTCGAGCCTGGTCATCTGCGAGCCGACATGGAACGACACGCCGTGCGAGACCAGGCCCAGCTGATGCGCATAGACCAGCACATCGACCGCCATCTGCGGGACGCAGCCGAACTTGCGCGACAGCGGCCATTCGGCGCCCTCGCCATCGGTCAGCACCCGGCAGAACACCCGCGCGCCGGGCGCCGCGCGGGCAACCTTTTCGACTTCCTCATGGCTGTCGACGGCGAACATCGACACGCCAAGCGCATGCGCGCGGGCGATGTCGCGTTCCTTCTTGATGGTGTTGCCATAGGAAACGCGGGCCGCGGTGGCACCCGCCTTCATCGCCATTTCGATCTCCGCGACCGAGGCGCAATCGAAGCTCGAGCCGAGGCCCGCGAGCAGGCGCAGGATCTCGGGCGCAGGATTGGCCTTCACGGCATAGAAGATCGAGCTGTCCGGCAGCGCCTTGCGGAACGACAGGAAATTGTCGCGCACCACATCGAGGTCCATCACCAAGCATGGGCCGTCGGGACGTCGGGTGCGAATGAAGTCGAGGATTCGTGCAGTCGTCATCGGGTGCTCCGTTCCCGGCCCCTCGCATGGGGGCCATATCAAGACAGAGCATCGTACGGCCACTCACAGAATCCGGCCTTTGGAGGAACCGGACAACGGTGCGGACGCTTGATGCGTCGATGAACCACGCCTTGCCAGGCGATGATCCGCTCATGTCTGCCTTGGATTGGACGGAGAACCCGACCGCACGTTCGGCAATGAAGGTGTGCCTCTTCAGTAACCCCGGCTGTTGGAGAGCCGGCAGACACCAGAAAGGCCCGCACCGTCGTTGCTTCAAGATGTCCTCGCTCATCCGGTTGGCCGGAGAAACGACTGGAGGGGTTAGTTCCAGGTACCTTACCGATTCCTCACCATGTCGAGGGTCGGCGGACACCCACAGGCACGTGCGACTTTGGGCAAAACGGAGATAAGATGTTCGTCCGTCGCAATCAAGAGTTTTTTTGCCTGCCCTTGAAAAACAGATTCTTTGAACGAATATCGGTAACTGTTCGGCGTATGGTGACAATGCCGGCGCCGTCCCGGCGCGAACCCCAGGGATCTGCTTGACATGGACACTTTGACTCGCATCCGCGCCTTTATCGATGTGGTGGAGGCCGAAGGGTTTTCCGCGGCCGCCCGCAAGGTCGGTCGTTCCAAGGCACTGCTGTCGAAATATGTCCGCGAGCTTGAAGACGACCTCGGCGCATTGCTGCTCAACCGCACCACGCGCCAGTTTTCGCTGACCGAGGCCGGCCACACCTATTATCGGACCGCCTCTGACATTCTCAAGGAAATCGACAATCTCGCGGATCTGGTGCGGGAAGGCTCGAAGGATCTCAAGGGCCGCATCCGGGTGTCCGCCCCAAGAACCTTTGCCGATGCGGCCGTGGGCCAGTCCCTCATCGACTTCGCGGTCGCCCATCCGGACGTGACGCTGGAGATCATATCAGACGATCGTTTCGTCGATCTGGTCGAGGAAGGCTATGATGTGGCGATCCGGATCACGCGGCTGGAGGATTCGGGGCTGATCGCCCGCAAACTGGCCGCGTTCTCGCTGATCGCTTGCGCTTCGCCCGATTTTCTCGACCAGCACGGTCCGATCACCCATCCGTCGCAACTGGCGGGCGTGCCCTGTATCGTCGACACCAACGGCCGGACGCTGAACAACTGGCCCTTCGAGAACAAGGACGGATCGGTGTTCTCGGTCTCCGTGCGAGGCCGGCTGGAGGTCAACAGCCCACTCACGGCCATGCGCGCGGCAGAGGCAGGTCTCGGTGTTGCCGTGTTGCCAGATTTCATTTTCAGGGAACGCCAGAACATCGGAACCTTGGTCCCGATCCTTTCAGATCATCTGCTGACGGATCGGGGGATCTATGCGATCTACCCGCATCGCCGCTATCTACCGGCCAAGGTTCGCGCCTTCGTCGATTTTCTGAGCCAGTGGTTTAAAGCCAATCCGTAACGCCACCAGCGGGCTCAATTTTTGCGAAGATCTGGCGCCCGCCGAAATTTCGTCCATATTTGATGCCAAGTGAACGACTTCCATGAGACCTACAGATCGGCGCCCCATGACCACGCACCTGATGCCGCGACTGACGGCCCTCGCGGCGCTCTCAGTTTTGATCGCTCCTGCAACGGCGCTGGCCCATCCGCATGTCTTCGCTGATGCACGGCTCGAGATTGAAACGTCGGCCGATGGCCACATCGTTGAACTGCGCAATGTCTGGCGATTCGATGAGGTTTTCTCGTCCAGCGTCATCATGGATTTCGATTTGAATGCCGACATGAAGCTCGACGCGGGGGAACTCGCCCAGATCGGCGATATGGTCACCCAGTCCCTGGCAGATTTTGATTATTACACCAATGTCACGGTCAACGGTAAGGACATCGGCATCTCGCTTCCCGAGAAGATCAAGGTCGATTATCAGGATGGGCAACTGCTGATGTTCTTCGCCCTGACCCCCACGAAAGCCATGCAGCTCACGGGCAAGATTGCCGTCGGCGTGTATGATCCGACCATGTATGCGGCTCTCGATTTCATCGAAGACGCGGACATGGCGGTGACGGGCGAAGCGGCCTCGCTCTGCACCAGCAAGGTCGTTCGTCCCGATTTCGACGAGATAATCATGCAGAACCAGGCCTCCCTGACGGAAGCCTTTTTCGAGACGACCGGGAGCGGCGACCTATCCAAGCTGCTGGCGACACGGCTTGAGCTGGAATGCAAATGAAGGTCTCCACCCGCGTGATCCTGGCCACGGCCATCGGCTGTGCGCTTTTTGCCGGGGCGGCGCATGCCCAGTCGTCCCTTGGCATAGGCTCAGCCGAGCCCTCCTTCTCGACGAACGGTTTTGGTGGCTCGCTGCTCAACTGGATCAATCAGCAGCAGCAGATGTTCTACAGATCCCTGACGGGAGCGTTGAAAGCGATGCGCACCGACCCCTGGCAGATGTGGGGACTGGTTGGACTGTCGTTTCTCTATGGCGTGTTTCACGCCGCGGGCCCCGGCCATGGCAAGGCTGTGATTTCGTCCTACATGATCGCCAATGAAGTGGCGCTCCGGCGCGGCGTGATCCTGGCGGTCCTGTCGTCACTGCTCCAGGCGGTCACGGCTGTCGCGGTGGTTGGCGCCGCCTATTACTTCTTGCGCGGCCTGTCGATTTCGATGACGCAGGCGACGCATTTCATGGAGATCGCCAGTTACGCGCTGATTGCCGCCTTCGGCTTTTGGCTGCTTAGCCGCAAACTTGTCTCGCTGCGAACCAGCCGGCCGGTGGCTGTGGCAGCTTCGGCGCAGCCCCATGCCCATCATGCCCATCACCACGGCCATCATCATGCCCATGCCCATGATCATCAGCATGCGGACGGGGAGGTCTGCTCCAGCTGTGGCCATGCCCATTTCCCCGATCCCAAGCTGATCTCCGGCCGAGATTTGAGCCTGCGCGAAGCCTGGGGCGCCGTGCTGGCGGTCGGGCTCAGGCCCTGTTCCGGCGCCCTGATCGTGCTGACGTTCTCGATGTTGAACGGGCTTTGGCTGGCGGGAATCCTGTCGGCCTTCGCCATGGCGATCGGCACGGCAATCACCGTTTCCGCGCTGGCCACGCTCGCGGTCATGGCCAAGGGCGCCGCCGTGCGCCTGGCAGGCGCATCGATGGGCGGCCACGTCGGCACCACGATCGAGATCCTCGGCGCGACCACCGTCATGGCCCTCGGACTGCTTCTGCTAGCGGCATCTCTGCAGACCTGAAAAGATCTATTCCGGATCTCTTTCCCGCGTCTGCTGACGCTTTCCGCGCAGCCAGAACACGGCGAAAAAGGCCAGCACGAAGAAGATCCCCAGAGCATAGGACAGCCAGGGCGACACCTCCGACAGCGACATCATCATCGTCGGCATATAGTAGAAGACCAGTCCGGTGACGCCGAGGATGACCGCCGCCGCAATGGCCGAAGACCGGTTGGAGGTTTCGCGTTCACTCATGGTCCGATGCTCCATATGTCGCGGTCGCACGCCGCTGCGACTGCCCCAATGCGGCAGCATTGATCAACTTGCATTTCCCGTCCATCAGGCTTTCCTTTCCGGATCGCGCCCGGGTTCGGGCACGTGGGCCGACATGTGAACAACGACACGGCCGGGCTTGACGTCTTCATGGTCGACCGCGAAGCCCACCCTCTTGTACCATGCGAGAGCGGGATTGAGGCTGTTTGTGATCAGGCCGACCCGATCAAATCCCAGCTCACGCGCCCGCCTGAACGTCGCCTCGAGCAGCTCGCGGCCGCGGCCTGATCCCGCGGCTTTCGGCGCGGTGGCGATCGATTCGAGAAACAGCCGGTCGCTCATGACCCGCAGGATCAGAACGCCATTGAGCCCTTCCGCATCTTCGTCGAACCAGACTTCGCACTCATTGAGGACAACGCCATAGTCCCACTCCAGCGGAATGGCCCGGGCGCCAACCGCGGCCTCGGTGCGTGAATAGGCCGCGCGCTGGAATCCTTCAAGAAGCTGGCGTTCGTCAACCCTGGCGCGGCGGAGATGGATCATCCGGCTGATTCTCTCAACCGCTCCAGCCGGATCCTCTGCTGGCCATCCGGATCGAAGTTGGAGGGGTCGAGCCATGCTTCAAATGCCCGTTTCAGGGCCGGCCACTCGCCGTCGATCATGGAAAACCAGGCCGTGTCGCGGTTGGCGCCCTTGGAGATGATGTGCTGCCGGAACACCCCTTCGAACGTGAAGCCGAGGCGGATGGCCGTGACCTTGGACGGTCCGTTCTCATTGTGGCATTTCCACTCGTAGCGGCGATAGCCGAGATCCTCGAACACATGCCTGGCCATCAGGTAGTGCGCTTCCGTCGACATCGGCGTGCGCGCCATCGCCGCGCCATGGGCGACCGATCCGACCTCGACCACGCCGTTGGCGGGATCAGCCCGCATCAGCGACGCCATTCCGACAATGTCGCCGGTGCGGCGGCTGCGGAAGATGCTGACCACCATCCCCGCCCGTTGATTGGCCTCGAGCCAGTCGGAGAGCTGACCGGCCTCCGCGTAGGGTCCGTTCGGAAAATACCTTATGAGGTCGTTGATGCCGTGCCCGCCAAGCGCGTCCCACAGCGCCACCTCATGCACGTCGCGCCGGAACGGCTCGATCATCACATGCCGTCCGGTGACCGCAAAGCCTTGCGGCGCCGGACAGGGTTTCCAGTTGCTCAAGTCGCGCATTGAGTCTGCCTGAATTGAATTTCGCGCCGGGATAGGACATGAGTTGCCTTGACAACACAACCACCCGGACAGGAAAAATGAGTCTATGATCCAGCCAATCGCAGCTTTCGATCGCATCGGCGAGGAAAACGCCTTCGCTGTGCTCGCCCGCGCCACCGCGCTTGCCAACCAGGGCCGCGATATCATCAATCTGGGCATCGGTCAGCCGGATTTCAAAACGCCGGCGCATATCGTCGAGGCGGCAATCAAGGCGCTGCGCGACGGCCATCATGGCTACACGCCCGCCACCGGTCTGCTTGCGACAAGAGAGGCGGTCTGCCGCAGGACGCTGTCCATGACCGGGGTCGAAATCTCCCCGGACTCGGTGATGATCATGCCTGGCGGCAAGCCCACCATGTATGCCGCGATTCGGATGCTGGGTGAACCGGGCGTCGATATCCTCTACCCCGACCCGGGCTTTCCGATCTACCGCTCGATGATCGAGCATGTCGGCGCGCGGCCCGTTCCCGTGCCGATGCGCGAAGAGAACGGCTTTGCCTTCTCCGCCGAGGAAACGCTCTCGCTGATCACGCCCGAGACCCGGCTGCTGATCCTCAATTCGCCGGCCAACCCGACCGGCGGCGTCACCCCGAAGGCCGAGATCGACAAGCTCGTGGCCGGGCTTTCAGCCCATCCCGACGTCGCCATCCTGTCCGACGAAATCTACGATGTGATGACCTATGACGGCGAGAGCCACACCTCGCTTCTGACCTACCCCGAAATCCGCGACCGGCTGATCGTGCTCAACGGCTGGTCCAAGACCTGGGCCATGACCGGCTGGCGCATGGGCTGGTCGGTCTGGCCCGACAGCCTGATCGGCTCTGTTCGCAAACTTGCCGTCAATTGCTGGTCCTGCGTCAACGCGCCCTCGCAATTTGCCGGCATCGCCGCCATCGA
>NZ_JAUXOD010000076.1 GCF_030682515.1 Hoeflea sp.
CCAAAGCCATTTCCTCTCGACGCAACGGGGTCAGTCGGGCATTCTTGTGGATGTTCATTCGGAGCGATCCTGGAAAACTGTTGTGTGGTAACTCCAGTCTCCTAAATCTGCTCCGAATGGACAACCTATTGAGAGCTCACACCTAGGCATTACAAGCGTCGTTGCCGGAATAGCTGGTAGCCGCCATCACGCAGCACCTCCGTCGGTGCTTAATACCCCGCAGTCGCCGAACCCGTCCGCCTTGGGTCAGATGCCCCCGGCGGAAGGCCCTTGTCCGCATCGACATGGATCGACTGGGTCGAACCCATCACGCTCTTGACCGAGATTGTGCGGCCCTTGGCTTCGAGTGCTGCCACCATGTCGCTCGACAGGCAGCCATACATTCGGAGATGCGGCCATCAGTGTGGCTCTCCAACGGTTGGCCAAGACGGTTTCTCCAGCGCAATAAATACCCATTGAAGGGTTGTCATGCATAAACCTTCGCCTCCGCAGTTGGCGCAATGCGGAATTCATTTGAGATGGCAACCAAAGTCCGCAAAGGGCCGAAAGCATCGCCTCAATCGATGTCTGGCCATTGTCCGCATTGCTGGCTGACATTCCAAAACCCGCCAAACCCCTCCCGGCCCCAAATCAGCCCTTCACCAGTGTCGCCCATCACACCAGTCGTCATTTGCAGGATCGGCGGTCACCCCCGCCGCGCCACAAACAAATGCCCCGCGATCGGCAGGCCCTGTTCGTGCCGCACGGTGATGACGGTCACCTCGATCAAGGCGAAGCCTGCGGCCTCAAGCGCCTCGCGCACATAGGCCTCGGTGTGGGCGAAGCGCTGGTAGCGGCCGACGGTGTAGGGGCGGCCTTCGAAGTCGGCGTCGGGGAGGGTTTCGCTCGAGAAGCAGAGCAGCGCGCCGGGGAGCGTGTTCTTGGCTGCGGCCGCAAACAGCGGCTCGAGCGCGCCCAGATAGGGCAGCATGTCGGTGGCCGCGATCAGGTCGAAGGGGTCGTCGTCATTGTCGTCGAGATAGTCGACGGCGTCGGCCACGTAGAGCGTGTCGTAGAGGCCCTTCTCGTGGGCGATCTCGACCATGTTTTCGGCCAGGTCCACGCCGGTGGCGTCGTCGGCCATGTCCTCGAGCGCGCCACCGGTCAAGCCGGTGCCGCAGCCGAGATCGAGCATGCGCTCGAAGCTGGTCTCGCCCAACTCGATCAGCCTTTGGCGCAGGATCATCGGCACGTGGTAGCCCAGGTCCTCGACCAGCACCTTTTCGAAGACTTCGGCATGCTGGTCGAACAGCGTCGCCACATAGGCTTCGGGCGCGCGCTCGGGCACGTCCCCCCGCTTCATCGAGGCAAGGCGGACGGAGGCGCCGCCATGGTCGTCGGGGTCGAGCGCCAGCACTTCCGCATAGGCGAGGGCGGCCGCGTCGAAATCGCCCGCTTTTTCCAGCGCGAGAGCGCGGTTGTAGGCTTCGGCGAGCGCGTCATCATCGGTCTTGGCCATCTTGGGCTCCAAACTTGGGTTTGGCGCTCTTTACCCCAGCTGCCACGCGATTACAAAGGCGGAGCTTCGCCCGAGGCGATTATCGCTTGAGGTGGCGGGTCAGGCGCTGTTCGAGCTTCGCCCAGATGTTGCGCAGCGTCTCGACGATGACGAGGTAGAACACCGCCGCCCAGATATAGGTCTGGAAGTCGAAGGTGCGCGAATAGGCCCGCCTGGTCTCGCCCATCAGGTCGAAGACCGTGACGATGGCCACGATCGCCGAGCCCTTGATCATCAGGATGATCTCGTTGCCGTAGGGGCGGAGCGCCACGATCATCGCCTGGGGCAGGATGATGCGGTGGAAGGTCTGGAACGGGGTCAGGCCCAATGCCTTGGCGCCCTCGTGCTGGCCGCGCGCCACGCTCTCGATGGCGCCGCGCAGGATCTCGGCCTGGTAGGCGGCGGTGTTGAGGGTAAACGCCAGCAGCGCGCAGTTCCAGGCGTCGCGGAAGAACACCCACAGGCCCAGCGCCTCGAGTTCGTTGCGGTAGGTTCCGAAGCCGTAATAGACCAGGAACAGCTGCGCGATCAGAGGCGTGCCGCGGAAGAAATAGACATAGCCATAGGCGAGCCCCGAGAGCACGCGGTTCGACGACATGCGGCCGAAGGCGAGCGGCACCGACAGCACCGCGCCGAGCACGATCGAGATGCCCACCAGCGTCAGCGTCGTGCCAAGGCCGGTGAGATATTTCGGACCGTAGGTCCTGACCTTGTCGATGTCCCAGGCGCCTGCAAGCCAGGCCACCAGCGCGATCCCCGCCAGGATCCAGAGCCCGAGCAGCGCCGCGCCGGCGATCCGCGCCGGGGTCCACTGGGTGGCCGTCACCGGCGGGGCCGGCTGCGGGGCAATGAGTTCGCTGACCGCGCTCATCGGTTCACCCCCGAGCGGCGCACGCTGGTCTCGATCCGCGAGAACACGATCGAGGAGGCCATGGCGAGGCCCAGGAACAAAAGGCAGGCGATGCCATAGAAGAAGAAGGCCTCCTTGGTCACCTTGGCGGCGATCCCGGTCTGGCGCAGCGTGTCGCCGAGCCCGATCACCGAGATCAGCGCGGTGTCCTTGATCAGGATCATCCAGAGATTGCCCAGGCCCGGCAGGGCGATGCGGACGAGCTGCGGCAGGATGATCAGCCGCAGGGTCTTGCCGGGCCTCAGGCCCAGCGCGTAGCCCGCCTCGTACTGGCCCTTGGGGATCGCCTTGAAGGCGGAGGAGAGCACTTCCGAGGCATAGGCCGAAAACACCAGCGACAGGGCGATCACGCCGGCGACGAAGGAATTGATGTCGAAGCCGCGCGCGTAGCCCAGCGCCAGCGCCGCTTCACGCACGGCGATCTGCAGGCCGAAATAGATCATGAAGATGGTCAGCAACTCGGGCAGGCCGCGGAAGATGGTGGTGTAGATATTGGCCGCCATCCGGAGCGAGCGGATTTCGGCCTGCTGCGCCAGGGAGAGGAACAGGCCGATCGTCAGCCCGATCGGCAGCGTGCACAGCGCCAGCGTCACGGTGACGAAGAAGCCGCGCGCCACCTCGTCGCCCCAGCCGGTGTCGCCGCAGGACATGAGTGAGCCGTCCGGGAGCAGGTTGAGAAAGCCCACCGGCCCGCAGAACGGGTCAAACAGGGACATGAGCGAATAGAGCTGCACTCCCAGCGATGCTGTCGGTTCCATGCCGTCCCCTGTACCATGCCGTATTTTTACGGTCTCGGTGTGCAAACGGCGGACGAAACCTCGCCCGCCGTCGTGCCGTTCGTATCAGCCTCTCAGGCGCGGCTCAGTCGCCGTAGACGTCAACGTCGAAATACTTGTCGTTGATGGTCTGGTAGGTGCCGTTCTCGCGAATGGCGGCGATGGCGGTGTTGAACATGTCGCGCAGCTCGGTTTCGCCCTTGCGGATGGCGATGCCGGCGCCTTCGCCGTTGATCACCAGATCCGGGGTCAGCGCCGCGAGCAGCTTGCAGCAGGCCTTGCCGTCATCGGACTTGAGCCAGTCCGACAGCACGATCACGTCGTCGATGACGGCGTCAACGCGGCCCGAGGCGATGTCGAGCTTGTACTCGTCGGGCGTCGGGTAGAGCTTGAGTTCGGCTGCGGGGAACTTGGCTTCCGCGTAGTTGGAGTGGGTGGTCGACGACTGCGCGCCGATGGTCTTGCCGGCGAGGCCCGCGTCGGTCGCCTCGGTGATCGCGCTGTCGTTCGGCACGGCGATTGCCGGACCGGTGTTGTAGTACTTGTTGGTGAAGTCGACCTTCTCCTTGCGCTCCTCGGTGATCGACATCGAGGCGATGATGGCGTCGAACTTGCCGGCGAGAAGGGCGGGAATGATGCCGTCCCAATCCTGGGTCACGAATTCGCACTCGACCTTCATTTCCTCGCAGAGCGCCTTGGCGATGTCGATGTCGAAGCCGACCAGGCTGCCGTCGGATTCAAGGTTGTTGAAGGGCGGGTAGGCGCCTTCGGTGCCGATGACGATCTTCTTGATTTCGGCCTGGGCGGCGCCCATCGACAGCGCCAGGGCGGCAGCACTCACGGCCAGGGTGATACGCTTGGAAATACGCATAGGTGTCCTCTCTGTTGGCTGGATTGCGGCTTGTTGCCGCCGCATTCCGTTGGATCGCGGGGTGTGTCGACCGCGCTGGGACGGATACTCCCATTGTTTCCGCGCCGATTGCAACAGGAAAAGCCGGCTTACCCGGCGCCAGGGCAGGTCAGCTGTGAAAAATCAGCGGCTCCGGGCTGCGAGGCCCTGGACCAGCAGTTCGGCGCGGGCCAGATCGGCGGGATCGTTGATGTTGAAGAACGGGTCCGGGGCATCCGGTACGGTGTAATCCGCCTCGGCGATGGGCAGCTGTCTCAGGTAGGCGGCCATGCTGAGATCGGCGGTCGCGGCCAGGTATTCGCCCAACCGGTCAGCCAGTGCCGCGGGCCACAGCGCCACCACCGGATGCTGGCGCCCGTTCGATGCGGCGATCCGCACCACCGCCTCGTCCGGGTCGGCTGTTGTCAGGCGCGCCAGAAGGTCATGCGGCAGGAATGGCGTGTCGGCGGGGACGACCAGCACATGGCTCGCGCCACGCGCGCCCGCTGCCTGCATCAGCACATGAATGCCCGCCAGCGGTCCGCGATAACCTTCAATGCTGTCGGGGACGACGTCGAGGCCGAAGGCGTCGAAACGCCCGGGCTCGGAGTTGGCGTTGAGAATGATCCCGTCCACCTGCGGGGCCAGACGGTCGATCACATGGGCGATCAGCGGCCGGCCCGCGAGCGGTGCGAAGGGCTTGTCGAGGCCCTCCATGCGGCGGCCGCGGCCGCCGGCGAGAATGCCGCCGATGACCTTCATGGTGCCCGCTCGGGCTTGGCGCCTGCGCCCAGGCTGCGCTCGACGCGGATCACATAGAGCGCCGATGCGACGCCCAGCACGCAGGACGCCAGCATGATGAGGACCAGCGGGTAGGGACCTGTCTCGATCGAAATCGTGGCTGCGGCGAAGGAGGCAAGGCCGGCGCCGCCACCGATGGTGATGGCGCCGCCGAGGCCCGAGGCGGAGCCGGCCAGATGCGGGCGGACGCTGACAATGCCGGCATTGGCGCTCGGCAGGGTGATGCCGTTGCCAAGACCAAGAAAGAAGATCGGCCCGAAAAAGGACAGCGGGTGGTGCAGGCCGGCCAGAAACAGCATCAGCGACAGCGCCATGCCGAAGGCCGCGACCAGGCAGCCGGCCGTCATCATGCGGTTGATGCCGACCCGCTCGGCGAAGCGGCCGGAAAGGAAATTGCCGCCCATATAGCCCAGTGCGGTGATGATGAAGTAGAAGCCGAGCTCCGACGGCCTCATGCCGAGGATCTCGCTGGCGACGTAGGGGCCGCCGCCGAGAAACGAGAAGAAGGCGCCCGAGGCAAAGGTGGCTGTGAGCGTGTAGCCCCAGAAGCGGCGCGAGCGGATGAGCTCTGGATAGGCGCCGAACTGCCTGAGCATGCTGGACGAGCGGTTGAGGTTGGTCTCTCCCAGGTCCCAGACGGTGAGCGCCAGCGCCACCAGTCCGAAGGCGAACAGCAGCGCGAAGGTGGATTGCCAGCCGAACATCTCGTCCATGATGCCGCCCAGCGCCGGGCCGACCATCGGCGCGAGCGTCATGCCCATCGTGACATAGCCGATCATCGAGGCGGCCTTGTCGGTGCTGACCATGTCGCGCACGATGGCGCGCGACAGCACCATGCCGGAGACGACGCCGGCCTGGACCATGCGGATCGCCAGGAACGTCTCGATGGTGGGCGCGAAGGGCGCCAGCGCGGTGGCCACCAGAAAGATCACCAGGCTGACAATCATCACCGGACGGCGGCCGTAGCGATCCGACAGCGGCCCGATGATCAGCTGAAGCAGGCCGGTGAACGCCAGATAGCCGGAGATGGCCAGCTGCACCAGCGCATAGTCGGCCTGGTAGTGGCTGGCGATGCTCGGCATCGACGGCAGGAACAGGTTCATGGTCAGCGCACTGAGGCCGGCGATCATCACCAGCGTGATGATGTGCGGCGGGGTGGTGCGATTGAGGAAGATCGTCTTGGTCATCGCTGGTCTTTTGTGCCCTCGCGCGCGCCGATGCAAATGAAATCGCCTGTGCCCGTCGCCGGATTGTCCTGGCGCGCCGCCGCCGGGGCGGGGGGATGATGGCGGCTGTCGCCCAAGTTTTATACTTCGAAAATGGAGGATTTATTTTAGTTACCCCTTAAACAATGGGGGTTTTTTTGTTATGCACTACTGACAAGAACAAGCAAGGGCGCAAGCCCGGCACCAAGGAAGTCATGGGGGGCTCATGCCAGGTGGTGAGGAACTCGACACATGCCCGTTCTGCAACGCCCCGTGGGGAGAGTGCATGCATGTGAAACTGCTTCTGGACTGGGAGACCGACGCGCTGGTGAGGGAAGCGCAGCGCGAGCTCGGCAGCACCGCAGCCGCCGACCCTCAGCTGCAACCGGACAGCCAGCAACCGCCTCCCGATGATGTGTCCGCCAGCTCCCATGGCGGGCGGGGCTGAGTGCCTGGCGGCGAGATCGAGGCCGCCAGTCCAAAATCGGGTCCGCGTTCAGGGCGAAGGGCGGGGGGCCGAGTGGCTTGCCGGCTTGGCGCGGCTGGTGATGCGTTCGCGATAGAGCGTGTAGAGGCCCGATCCGATGATGATGGCGCTGCCGGTGATCATGTAGGCATCCGGGAATTCGCCGAACACCACCATTCCCATGAGAAGTGCCCAGAGCAGGCTCGTGTAGCGGAAGGGCGCGACGAAGGAGATTTCGCCCTCGCGCATCGACATGATGATGAACTGGTAGCCGACCAGCAGCAGGCAGGCGGCGACGCTGATGAGAGCGAACTGCGAGCCGCTGACCGGCTTCCAGCCACCCATCGGCAGGATCAGCACCAGTCCGGCCAGGGTCACGGCGATGGCGGTGACGGTGGACAGGAACAGCGACGGAATGGCCGGGTCTACCTTGCGGGTGGCGATATCGCGCACCGTGGCGAAGATGACCGTCCCCACGATCATCAGCGCATAGGGCGAGAAGCCCTCGATGCCGGGCCTGACGATGATCAGGATCCCGGAGAAGCCGATGAGGATCGCGGCCCATCGCCGCCAGCCGACGGGTTCGGCCAGGAACAGCGCCGCGCCCATGGTGACGGCGAGCGGCAGGGCCTGCAGGATCGCCGAGGCATTGGCGAGCGGGATGCGGGCGAGGCCGGCCAGGAAGGTCAGCGTGCCCAAAAGCTCGCCCATCACCCGCAGCGCCACCCACGGATCGCGCAGGTAGCGCAGCGGACGCAGCGCGCCGCGATGCCGGGCCAGCAGATAGATCAGGATGGAGGCCACGACGCCGCGCAGGAACATCAGCTGGGCAATGCTCAGGTCGTCGGTCAGCAGCTTGAGGAGCGTATCATTGAAGGTGAACCCCGCCATCGACAGGGACATGAACAACGCGCCGCGCATGTTGGGGGAAATGGCCATCTGCAATCCGGTCCTTGCCGGCAGGGAATCGCTGGCGCGGCCAGACCCTAGCATCGATACCGGCCGCGACCCAGCCGCTGCGGTGCAGCCATTCATCAGCAATATCGATCAGTCGCGGGCGTCGCTCCCGCGTGTCGGCGCCCCTGTCCGACCTAAAAGAACCCAGAGCATATGCCCGGTGCTCAGCCGCCGGTGACGCTCATGTGGCGTGCGACGGCAGGCTGCCTTGTGGTGCGGTCGATGATGAAGTCGTGACCCTTCGGCTTGCGGGTGATAGCCTCGTCGATGGCGGCGGAGAGCAGCTCGTTGCCTTCCGAGGCGCGCAGAGGCCCGCGCAGATCCGCCGCATCGTCCTGACCCAGGCACATGTAGAGCGTGCCGGTGCAGGTGAGGCGGACGCGGTTGCAGCTTTCGCAGAAATTGTGCGTCATCGGGGTGATGAAGCCGAGCTTGCCGCCGGTCTCCCTCACCGTCACATAGCGCGCCGGGCCGCCGGTCTTGAACGGGATGTCCTCAAGCGTGAAGCGGCGTTCGAGATCGTCGCGTAGCTTGGACAGCGGCAGGTACTGGTCGGTGCGGTCCTCGTCGATCTCGCCCATCGGCATGGTCTCGATCACCGTCATGTCCATGCCCTGGCCATGGGCCCATGCGAGCATGTCCGGGATCTCGGTGCCGTTGAAATCCTTGAGCGCCACGGCGTTGATCTTGATCTTGAGACCCGCTTCCTGGGCGGCGCGCACGCCTTCGAGCACCTTGTCGAGTTCGCCCCAGCGGGTGATCTTGCGGAACTTGTCGGGGTCGAGCGTGTCGATGGAGACATTGATGCGGCGCACGCCGCAGTCGTAGAGCTCCGGCGCGAACCGCGCCAGCTGCGAGCCGTTGGTGGTCAGCGTCAGTTCGTCCAGACGCCCGGCGTCGATGTGGCGTCCGACCTGCCGGATCAGGTGCATGATGTTCTTGCGCACCAGCGGCTCGCCGCCGGTCAGCCGGATCTTGCGCACGCCTTTTTCAATGAAGACCGTGCAGAGCCGTTCCAGCTCCTCCAGCGTCAGCAGGTCCTTCTTGGGCAGGAAGGTCATGTTTTCCGCCATGCAATAGGTGCAGCGGAAATCGCAGCGGTCCGTCACCGAAACCCTGAGATAGTTCACCGCCCGGCCGAACGGGTCCATCATGGCCGGAGTAGGAGCGTCTTGCATTGCAAATTGTCCTTCATTTCCTGAACGCCAATGTCATCATTTGCGGCCTCGGGGTCAAGGGCATGACATGCCGAAGGGGGCGTAATCGCCCTGGCGGCTTGTGGATCGCACGATTGAGGACTAGATCAGCCCCCATTGCGGCGAAACCGGGAAGGCAAAGCGATGGCTGATCACAAAACGGCATGGCCTAAGGAATTGCGGGTGTCGCCCGACCGCAAGATGCTGACCGTGAGCTTCACCGACGGGCGCAGCTACGCGATCGAGGCCGAGCTGCTGCGCGTCCGCTCGCCTTCGGCGGAAGTGCAGGGGCATTCGCCGGCGCAGCGGATCACCGTGGGCGGCAAGTCCGCCGTCACCATCACCAAGGTCCTGGCCGTGGGCAATTACGCGGTGCGGCTGTCGTTCGACGACGGCCATGACACCGGCATCTTCACGTGGGCGTTCCTGTCAGAGCTGGGCACTGAAAAGGACGCGCGCTGGGCGGAGTACATCGCCGAGCTTGCCGACAAGGGCATGAGCCGCACATAGGACTGCGCCCGGCGGCGACCGTCAGCCCTGTTTGCTCAGGGCCTCGGCATCCTCCCGGGGCTCGCTGCCGCCGGAACTGGTCAGTTCCGCGATGATCCTGAGCATCACGTTGCCGACGAGGTCGCATTCCTCGGCGCTCGCGGTCTTCATGGTCCGGTCGATCAGCTCGGACTGGATGACGATGGCCTCTTTGGTCAGGCTCACGCCTTCCGGCGTCAGCTCCAGCCTGAGGATGCGCCGGTCCCTGGCGTCGCCGCGGCGGACGATCAGCCCGCGCTTTTCCAGTTGCGGCAGCAGCATCGACAGGTTGGAGCGGCCGACCAGCAGCTTGTCGGCCAAATCCTGCTGGGATATTCCCGGCGTGCGGAACAGGTTGACCAGGATATCGAGATGCGGCGGCTTCAAGTCGAGCGGCTGAAGCGCCCGGGTCAGCGTCAGCCCCATCACCTGGCAGGCGCGTCCGACGGCGATCCAGTTGCGGAAACGCGGGTTCTCCCACGGGAGGGCTTGATTTTTGTTCATGGTTGTACAATTCTGTTCAGAGTTGAACCGATCTGGACATCCACTATGGCATCTCTTGTTGAAAAGGTCACCCGCGCCGCATTCCGGTTGATTGAAGCCCAATCGCCTGAAAAGGCGGGGGAACTGGCGTTCTGGCTGTTCTGCCGCACCCGCTCGGTCAAGCCGCAGGGCGAGAAGGAACGGCTTGCGCTCGCGAAGGCCAGGGCGCGGATGGATGCGAGCGAAACCGTGCGCCTGCTGATTCCCGGCAGCGTTGTTGCCACCCATGTGTTCCGGCCCGCCCCCGAGACCGACAGCGGCGAGCGGGTGCTGCTGGTGCATGGATATCGCTCGCGCAGCGACCACATGGTGGCCATGGCAGATGCGCTGGTGGCAGCCGGCCACACGGCGGTGTGTCTTGATCTGCCCGGGCACGGCGCCTCTTCCGGCCGCGTGCTGCATCTGGGCAAGGCGGTGGAGGCCATCGATGCGGCCTGGCGCCAGCACGGCCCGTTCGGCACCTTTGTCGGCCATTCCTTCGGCGGGCCCTCGGTGATGGCGGCGGCGGCGGGCGCGATCCTCAGCGTGCCGCGCCGCATGCCCGACCGCATCGTCACCATTGCAGCACCGTCCGACATCGCCGACGTGTTCCACTGGCTGGGCGGGCTGCTGGGACTCGGGGCTGCGGCGCAGGCCGCCTTCGAGCGCCAGGTGCTGCGGATCGCCGGCCGTCCCCTGTCGGAATTCCGGGCTGACCGGATGTTTCATGGCGTGCGGCTGCCGATGCTGGTCATCCATGCCGAGGACGACAAGGAAGTGGCGTTCTCCAATGCCGAGGCGCTGGCGCGGCTCGGCCCGCATGTGCGGCTGATGCGCGCCAACGGCTCCGGCCACAGGCGCATCGTCTCGGCCCCGGAGGTCACAGCGGCGGTGGCGGAATTCGCGGGCGGGGACACCGACTGCCGCAGGATCGTCGATCTGCCGCGTCCCGAACCGGTTGAAACTCCTCCGCTTCCGGCGGGCGAACGCGCCAGACCGCGCAAGCTGGCGTGAGCATTGTCGCCCAGATACGCCGGGGCATTGCCAGCAACCCCTCAGAGTCTGTCCGGAGAGGTGTTCAATCTGATCTTCTTCCCCGCATCATACCCGCGTGTTCGAGACAGCCGCGCCGACCGCACGTTTGGATCCTCAGCGACATAATCCTGCATCACAGATCAGCGTCTCGGCTTCCGAGAGGTCGACGCTGACAGGTACCTCTCTGGCAATTACATAGCTGGCATAGCTGGTGTTGGATGGGGTCTCGAGGGTGAACTGATGCTGAACCCGCATGATCCCGATGGCGTCGCTGCCATCCGCCATTTCAAGCTGCATGGTGCAGGTGACGCGCTGCATCGTGCGCGTTGCCCGGTCAAAACCATCGGGATTGCGCACGCGCTCCTTGTTGCAATCGATCGGTTCCGTGCCGGTGACGGCATCTGCCGACAACAGGACCATCCGTCCATCCGAAAGGCGCGCAGGCAGGGCGCCGTCGTCAAGAAGCACGGCGGAAAATTGAATGGCATAGCGGGGATCGAAATAGAACGAATACCCTGGCCCCATAACATCATCGGCTTTCAGCCACAGCCAGCCGAACCCGATCACGACAAGACCAACCATCGCGGGTCGCACCATTGGCCGTGACATGAATCTTGCGCGTGCTTCATCGAACCGGTCCAGGGCGCTGGCCTTCCCGTGCAGTTCAATGGCGGCGAGCGCTTCCGGCGTAACGGGCCCGAAATGACGCCATCGCAAGGCCAAAGCCTCGAACAGACGCCGTTTAGGCCAGCCGAACCAGTCAGGCGCAACGACAATGCGCACGATCGTGCCGGACTTGTCAGGCACAAAAATCAGATGCCAGCCGGGGCCGCGCTTCCAGAGGCTGTCAACATGGAGGGAGCGATCATAAAACTCCCTTGAGACGATGAGGCAAGGTTGCGTGATCATGATCGCGAGCCACTTACCGACGAGTCTTGCAAAACTTGTGCGTTCAACGCCTTGCACCTCGCTCCAGGGCACCAGGGCAGGCTCTATTGACTTGGAAAGATGCAGGAGCACTCCCTTTTCGTCGATCGTGATGACCGTGCGGTCTTTGTGCAGAAATGGCCCTGCCATCAGATAGATACCGGTGACTGTCATGAGGCTGCCGATCAGAATGAAGGGCCCCGGCGAGCCATCTCCTGGCGGGTTGCGCACGAACAAGGTTCCAAGGAAGATCAGGACCAAGGCAAAGCGCCAGTTCGCCCTCATGGCAACGGATGTGCCCGTATGCAGGGGCAGATGCGGGTCTGCAATCGCATCTCGCCAGTCTGCCTTGCGTTCCACGCTTCCCATCTACGCGCGCTCCTTGCGTCAACAACATTGCCGGTCTTCCGTAGGGCATGAAAAACGTCAGCAAACTCTTTGGGAATGCTCCGGTCGTAGGACAACCCCTGCCGTGTCTCCTCAAAGCTTTCACGTTCGTCACGATAAACGGCTTTGCGAGCCGCAATCAGTTCGCAAGATGCCCGGCATATCGGCGCATCTTAATAGGAAACATAACCGGCTCAAACGATTCAACAAACAGCCGGACGGACACCGAGACCGGAAAGGCCGGAGCGGTCTGAGCTCAGGCTTTGGTGACAAAAAAACCGGCCAGGACGGCCGGTTTTCGCTGTCTGCGATGATCTCGGGCCTTTACTGGCGCACGATCACCTTCGCGCCGATATTGGTCTTGTTGTAGAGGTCGATCACGTCCTCGTTGGCCATGCGGATGCATCCAGACGACATCGCCTGACCGATTGTCCAGGGCTGGTTGGTGCCGTGGATGCGGTAGATCGTCGAGCCGATATAGAGCGCGCGCGCGCCAAGCGGATTTTCCGGGCCGCCTGCCATGTAGGCGGGGAGGACTCGGCCTTCCTGGCGCTTGACCCGGTCGCGCATCACCTGCGGCGGGGTCCAGCCCGGCCATTCGGCTTTGCGGGTGATCTTGTTCGTGCCCTGCCAGGTGAAGCCCTCGCGGCCGACGCCGATGCCGTAGGCGGTGGCCTTGCCCGGTGCGATCACGTGATAGAGCCGCCGGTCGGAGGTGTCGATGACAATGGTGCCGACGGGATGATTCTCTTTGAAAGAGATCACCTTGCGCTTGATCGGTGACTTGTCCGAGCGGCTTTGCTTGTTGAAGTTGTCCGAGGGCGGAAACAATACCTGCAGCAGCGACTTGGTTTCCGAGGAAGACTGCGCGGCCGGCTGGGCCTGAACGGCCGCCGGCGCCATCAGGCAGAGGGCGAGAAATGCGGAGGAAATCAGGCGTTTCATGTCGAGTTCCCGGTTTGCGGTTGAAAAACAATCGGGCCTGACGCTGGTCCACGTTCGACCGTCTACACGCAATCGGTACCTGCTTCGCGGCTTTGTGTCCAGCATGATGGCGGGATTGTGGCGATGATCAGGCATGGTTTCGGATCGAGTGCGGCAGGATTTGCCGGGCCGGTTTGCGGATCCGGCAATCAGGACTTGTAGATCGCCCAGTTCTTTTCAAAGTCCTGGTTGAGATCCGGATTGTAGATCTGGATCCGGTTACGGCCAGTGTTCTTGGCGGTATAGAGCGCCACGTCGGCCTTGTTGTAGAGCTCTTCGGCGCTGGTCGCGTCGCTGGCCATGCAGATGCCGAGCGACAGGGTGATCGGGCCGTAGTCGACACCGGTCTTCTGGTTCTTGAGCGGCGTCGCCTGGACGGCCCGGCGGAGGCGTTCGGCGATCTCGGTGGTGACGTCGAGACTTGTTCCCTGGAGCACCACGGCGAATTCCTCCCCGCCGGTGCGGGAGATGAACACGTCCTTGCGCAGCGTGCTTTTCATCACGGCCGCGACCACACCCAGAACCCGATCGCCGACCGGGTGGCCGTAGGTGTCGTTGAATTTCTTGAAATGGTCGATGTCCGCCACGATCAGGGAGTAATACATCGCCTCCCGCGGATTGTTGTAGACGGCTGAGAGCATCTCGTCGAAGGCGCGGCGGTTGGACAGGCGGGTGAGCGGATCGGTGTTGGCGATCCGCTTGTATTCGTCAAGCTCGAGCTTGACCTGTTCCATCTCGCGGGCGCGTTCGACCATGTGCTCGACCACGATCTTGCCCTTTTCCATCGTGTCGCCGGTGGCGTTGCTCAGCACCCCGATGACGCTGGACAGGATGTCGGCGCTCGATGCGCTTTTGCTCGAAATGCGATGGTAGGTTTCGCCCAGCAGCTTGGAATAGCTTTCGAGCGAGGACTGCTCCTGGCGGAGCAGGCGCAGCATGCCCTCGAGTTCGCCGGAAATCCTGTCATGGGCGCCTTCGACCACGCCGGTGCGGTGATGATGCGGGAAGTGCAATTTGCCGAGCGCGTCGAGATCTTCCTGCGCGGGGTTGCGACCGAGACTCTCGAAATCCCTGGTAAGGCGCGCATTGGAGGCGTTGAGAGCTTCGTAGACCAGTTCATAATTGCGCGGCAAGCCGGATATCCCGCGCCGGCGCATGGTCGCAAGAACCATGGTGGCTGTGTCCAGAGTCTGAACCTTGTTCGCAGCAGCAGCTGACATCTTCCGTCCCCGAGCCTGAAGTATCATTTTCTCCGGGGCACATTACGGGACAATTATTTGGGAAATGTTAACCGCAGCAGAGTCTCGCCCTCTATCATCGGTTGCATGGGCTCTCTAACCCGTTGGAATTTCAACCAAACTGATTTAACCCAGGTTCAGCTCCTTGAAGAAATCATTTCCCTTGTCGTCGATCACTATGAAGGCGGGGAAGTTCTCCACCTCGATTCGCCAGATCGCTTCCATGCCCAGTTCGGGGTATTCCTCGATCTCGACTTTCTTGATGCAGTCCTGCGCAAGCCGGGCTGCCGGGCCGCCGATCGACCCGAGATAGAAGCCGCCGTGGCGGGCGCAGGCCTCGCGCACCGCGCGCGACCGGTTGCCCTTGGCGAGCATCACCATCGAGCCGCCGAAGGACTGGAACTGGTCGACATAGGAATCCATCCGCCCCGCGGTGGTCGGACCAAAGGAGCCCGATGCATAGCCTTCCGGGGTCTTGGCCGGGCCGGCATAGTAGACCGGGTGGTTCTTGAGATAGTCGGGCATCGGCTTGCCCGCTTCCAGCAGCGCGCGGATCTTGGCATGGGCCAGATCGCGCGCGACGATGATCGAGCCGGTGAGCGAGACTTGCGTCTTGATCGGATGCTTGGACAATTCCGCCAGGATCTCGCTCATCGGGCGGTTGAGGTCGATCCGGACCACATGGGCGGACAGCTTCTCCTCGTCGATCTCCGGCAGGTATTTCGACGGCTCGGTCTCGAGCTGCTCAAGGAAGATGCCGTCTTTGGTAATTTTCCCCTTGGCCTGGCGGTCGGCTGAGCAGGAGACGCCCAGCCCGATCGGCAGCGACGCGCCGTGGCGCGGCAGGCGGATGACGCGGACGTCGTGGCAGAAATACTTGCCGCCGAACTGCGCGCCGACGCCCATCTGCTGGGTGAGCTTGTGGACTTCGGCCTCCATTTCGAGGTCGCGGAACGCGTGGCCCGAGTCGGAGCCGCTGGTCGGCAGTTCGTCGAGATATTTGGTGGAGGCGAGCTTGACCGTCTTCAGCGTCATTTCCGCCGAGGTGCCGCCGATGACGATGGCCAGATGGTAGGGCGGGCAGGCGGCGGTGCCGAGCGTCAGGATCTTCTCGCTCAAGAACTCGATCATCCGGTCATGGGTGAGCAGCGACGGCGTGCCCTGGAACAGGAAGGTCTTGTTGGCCGAGCCGCCGCCCTTGGCGACGAACAGGAAGTCGTAGCTGTCTGTGCCTTCCTCATAGATGTCGATCTGGGCGGGGAGGTTGGTCTTGGTGTTCTTCTCGGAGAACATCGACAGCGGCGCGAGCTGGGAGTAGCGCAGGTTCCTGCGCTCATAGGCGTCGAGCACGCCGCCCGCCAGCGCCTCGTAGTCGCCCCCCTCGGTCCAGACCCTGCGGCCCTTCTTGGCCATGATGATGGCGGTGCCGGTGTCCTGGCACATCGGCAGCACGCCGCCGGCGGAAATATTGGCGTTCTTGAGCAGGTCGAGGGCGACGAAGCGGTCGTTTTCGGTTGCTTCCGGATCCTCCAGGATGGCCGCCAGCTGCTTGAGGTGGCCGGGCCTGAGCAGATGGTTGATGTCGCCGAATGCCGCCTCGGCCAGAAGCCGCAGCCCGTCGGTCTCCACTGTCAGGATTTCCTGGCCGCGGAAGGTCTCGACCCCGACATGGTTGCCGGTGAGCTTTCGCCATTGTGTGGTGTCGGGTCCAAGAGGGAAGAGATCGTTTGCCACGGGATGCCTTTCCGGTCGCCTGATGCCGCTTGTGTTCGGACGGGTCTTAGGATGAAGCCTACCCAATTGCAATTGCGCCATCCGTCGGGGGGATGCGATCCTGGAGGCCGCCGGGGCAGAGACGTCGCCCTTGAATAAGTCGAGATATCATGATTTATCGAAATCATTTGCCTGGCCGGGTCAACGGATCCCCATGCCGGGGTCTTGACCCTGGCGCCACGACGCGGGTCTTGCTGCAAAGGAGCGCGACATGTCGACATTTGAACGGTACCTGACCCTGTGGGTGGCGCTCTGCATCGCCGCGGGCATCGCCCTTGGCTATGTCTTTCCGGCTTTCTTCCAGCTGATCGGGTCGGCGGAAATAGCCAATGTCAATCTGCCGGTCGCGGTGCTGATCTGGCTGATGATCATTCCGATGCTGGTCAAGATCGACTTCGCCTCGCTCGGGCAGGTGAGCACGCACTGGCGCGGCATCTCGGTCACGCTTGCCGTCAACTGGGCGATCAAGCCGTTCACCATGGCGGTGCTGGCCTGGTTCTTCATCGGCTGGCTGTTCGTGCCCTACCTGCCGGGCGAGCAGATCAACAGCTACATCGCCGGCCTGATCCTGCTCGGCGCCGCGCCCTGCACCGCCATGGTCTTCGTCTGGAGCAACCTGACCAAGGGCGACCCGCTGTTCACGCTAAGCCAGGTGACGGTCAACGATCTGGTGATGGTGTTCGCCTTTGCGCCCATCGTCGCCCTGCTTCTCGGCATCTCGGCCATCACCGTTCCCTGGGAAACGCTGATGCTGTCGGTGGCGCTCTATATCGTCGTGCCTGTGATCATCGCCCAGATCCTGCGGGCCCGGCTTCTGGCCACAGGCGGGGAGGCCGCTTTGCAGGGCCTGCTGTCGAAACTGCAGCCGCTGTCGATTCTCGCGCTCCTGGCCACGCTGGTGGTGCTGTTTGCCTTCCAGGGGCAGGCGATTCTCGCCCAGCCGATGATCATCGTGCTCCTGTCGGTGCCGATCATCATCCAGACCTACCTGACCTTCGGCATCGGCTACCTCGCCAACCGCGCGGTGGGCGAAACCCATGTGATCGCCGGGCCGTCGGCGCTGATCGGGGCCAGCAATTTCTTCGAACTCGCCGTCGCCGTCGCCATCAGCCTGTTCGGCTTCAATTCCGGTGCTGCGCTCGCCACCGTGGTCGGCGTCCTCATCGAGGTGCCCGTCATGCTGTCGCTGGTCTATGTCGTCAACCGGTCGAAGGGCTGGTATGAGGCGGCACCCGCGCTCGGCCGCCGGACTGCCGCCGCCGCACCGCCGCGCCGGTCCGGCCGCGAGACTCAATAACCGTCGAGGACGTGCTGCGATTCCATCGAAATTTTCGCTGTCAGCCCGTCCGCATCGAACAGGAATTCGCATCCTCCGCCCAGCAACAGGCTCATCCGGTTCAGCAGTTCCGTGCCGAAACCGGTGCGCGTGGGAGGGGGTGCAATGGGGCCGCCCCTTTCGACCCAGACAAAACTCAGTATGGACTTGTCGACCTCCCGCACGGCCACGGTCCAGGAGAGACGGAGCCTGCCCGACTGGTTGCTGAACGCACCGTGCTTGAGTGAATTCGTACCAAGTTCATGCAGGATCAGGTTCAGGGGAACGAACCCGTTCGAACTGATCATCACCTCCGGTCCGTCGAGCGTCACACGGTCGGAATCAGAAAGTCCCAAGGGCTCCAAGGCTGACAGAACAGCCTTTCTGAGCGAGATTCGTTCCCCCTCCGCGGCGCCGCGGAGCAATCCGATGGAATGGCTCAAGGCGTTGATCCGCTGCCGCAGCTGATCAGCCAGCTCCCTGGGGGTGGAGGCATGTTTCTGCAGCATGGAAATCAGGCTGTTGATGGTCGCCATCAGGTTCTTCAATCGATGGTCAACTTCCTTGGAGACCAGTTGCTGCATCTGCAGAGCTGCGGCGAGGGCTTCGTGGGAGCGAACCTGCGCGCCCAGGGCGCGGAGCGCGAGAAACAGCAGGGCAATGTCCGTGGTGATGACGAAGACGTAAAATGCAAGCGCTGTGGCGGCGGGACCGTCGAGGGAGAAACTGCCTGATGGTTGGATGAACCAGTACCAGGAGGCCAATCCCGACAAGATCCCGGCGGTGATCGCGGGATAAATGCCCCAGACGAAGCCGGTGATCACGACGGTCGGGAAGAAGGTAAGGTAAGGAAAGCCCGGCGGCAGCATCGGGTCAAGGTAAAACCGCAGAGCCAAAGCGAGGGCGGTCATCAGCAATGCCGCGACCTGTCCGATAAACATGCCGGACGTGGTCGGTCCATGCACCGCATTGCGGAACGCGGGAAGGGAGAACAAAAGACGTCGGGCGCTTGTTTCTTCCCGATATCCGTCTAACTTATCTGTCATTGGGACCCAAGGCTTTCGGTGATGGCTGGCTCATGCCGGCCAAAAGCTGTAAAATATGCCGAGTTGGAATGGGCGTTCTATTAGCAATAATCCTCGGTTCGGCGCAACAATTTTTGAGCGATGAATTTGACCACTCAAAGGTTCGATCTTAAGGATTCGCGCGAGGCGCCGGCGCGCAGGCATCTCTCCTGGCGCGGCTTTTGTGTTGAACATGTAGTCCCCGCCAGCGGCGACAGCTTTGCATACCAATGGCAAAGCAATCTTCATTTCTGCGCCCTGCACGACATCTTGCTCAAGGACGGCGGCATCCAGGCGGGCAGCGACAGGGAAATCACCCAGAAAGATCTCCGCAGTTCCCTCACCTATGTGCCCAAAGGGGCCGACGTTCGAGGCTGGTCGGATCTCACGGAGCGACGAAACTCCTATGTCGCGATCTATTTCGATCCGGGCGACATGCACGAGGAACTCGATCAACGGTTCCCGGAGGATTGGCGGGTTCGGCTATATTTTCGCGATCCCGAACTGAGCGCAAGCCTGCGGCGCTTTTCGAAACTGCTCGCCCTGGGGGAAGGGGCCGATGATCTGTTCGCCGAGACACTGGGGCTGATGACGGTCCTCAACCTGCAGAGAACGACAGCGGATCAACCGGCGACAAAACCCGCCTTGTCTCGTCGCACCTCGTCAAGGGTTGTCGAATATGTCGATGCGAATCTGGGCAACCAGATCAGCCTGGAAGACCTCGCGGCAACGGCCGGATTGAGCCGGTTTCACTTCAACAGGGCCTTCAAGGCTGCCACGGGAGAGAGTCCCTACCAATATGTGCTGAGGCGACGCATTGAAACCGCGCAGGCTCTGCTTGCGGAGCGGGGTTCGAGCGTGGAACAGGTGGCAGCCGCTGTGGGATTTCGCAACGCGTCCCATTTTCAGAAAGTCTTCAAGGCGCGGGTCGGCCTCAACCCGTCTGACTTCGCCAGGCTGTCCGAAGGTCGCTAGGTGACCGTGACCGCGCGTCCGGCCGATCAGCTTTTCGTGATGCGGTGATCTCGTCTGCCGTTCTTTTCATCGATCCCTCAATTTGTTAGGGTCAGTTCACAAAGAGTGAAGTGATTTGAACGCGCGGTCCTCCGGGCCCGCGCAAAACAGTCTGGGTTGGGCATGAAATATACGAAGCGCGCAGGTGTGGCGGCAATCGCCATGGCAGTCACATTCACCGGCGTGGTGGCGGATCCGCCTCCGGTTCAGGCGCAGGGCCTGCTCGAGGCGCTGTTCAAGGGCCCGGCGCAGCGCGAGCGCGAGAGAGCGGCGCGGGAGCAGGCCAAGGCACAGGCAAGGGCACAGGCCGAAGCCCCGGCCCCGGCGCCCAAGCCCGTGGCGCGCATCAGCGGGCCGAGCTATCACACCTACAAGCCCGACACGCTGGTCAAGATCGACTTTTCCAAGCTCACCGATCCGGTCATCACCGGCGCCATCGGAGAGATGGGGCTTGCGCCGCTCGGCATCGATCCGTTCACAGAAGGCCGCCCGGCGCTCGACGACCTGTCGCTGCGCGCCCTGCCGGAGGCCGCCACGGCGTTGATCGATCACTATTCCTCCCGTCCCGAGTATCTCTGGGTCGCGGGCACCTCGGTCACGGAGCGCGCGCGCGCGGTGATTGCCGTGCTCGAGGATGCCGATGCCGTGGGCCTGTCGGCGGCCGACTACAGGGTCGACGTGCCCGCGGATGGCTTCGACATGACGCGCGCCACCGAACGCCAGAAAGAGCTGATGGTCTTCGAGATGAAGCTGACGGCGGCGGTGGCCAATTATACTCTCGACGCCACCCGTGGCCGGATCGATCCCAACCGGATCTCCGGCTATCACGACTTCAAGCGCAAGAGCCCCGATCTGGCGGACCGGATCGAGGCGATCTCCAAGGCCGCCGATCCGGCAGAGGCGCTTCTCACGCAGAATCCCCAGGGCGCGCATTTCGAAGCGCTGAAGGCCGAACTCGTACGCCTCAAGGGTCTGGACGAGGGCGCGCGCATCGAGATCGCCGAGGATGTGCTGATCAAGCCGGGCCAGTCCAATCCGGAGCTTGCCAATGTGATCGCGGCGATCGCGCTCAAGGGCAGCGATGCGCTCAAGGCCGACAATGCCCTGGTGCTCGCGAGCTATGCCGGCAAGCCGGACTATGACGACGAGATCGCCACGCTGGTGAAAGGGTTCCAGAAGGAAGCCGGCCTCAAGCCCGACGGCGTCGTCGGCCCGGCGACGCGGCGGGCGCTGGTGGGCATCACCAATGCCGACAAGATCGAGAAGGTGCGGCTCGCCATGGAGCGGGCGCGCTGGCTGCCGGGCGTGCTGGCCGCGCGCCGCGTGTTCATCAATCAGCCGGCCTACACCGCCACCTATTACGAGGGCGGCAGGCAGGACCTCGCCATGCGGGTCGTGGTCGGCACCAAGGCCAACCAGACCTATTTCTTCGACGACGAGATCGAGCTGGTCGAGTTCAATCCCTACTGGGGCGTGCCGCAGTCGATCATCATCAACGAGATGCTGCCCAAGCTTCGCGCCGACCCGTCCTATCTCGACCGGCTTGGCTACGAGGTGACGGCCAACGGCAAGGCCGTGTCCTCGAGCGCGGTCAACTGGAACGCCGTCGGCAAGGGCAGCGGCATCGGCGTGCGCCAGCCGCCCAGCGACGGCAATGCGCTGGGCGAGCTCAAGATCCTGTTCCCCAACAGCCACGCCATCTACATGCACGACACGCCGTCGAAAAACCTGTTCGAGCGCGACACGAGAGCCTACAGCCATGGCTGCATCAGGCTCGAGGATCCGCGCGCCATGGCCGCCAAGGTGCTGGGCACCACCGTCGCCGACATCGGCGGCCATATTGCCGGCGGGCGGAACAAGCAGGTCAACCTGAGCACGCGGATCCCGGTTCACGTCGCCTATTTCACCGCCTGGCCGGACGAGACAGGCAAGGTCGAATATTTTGCCGACATCTATGGCCGGGACGACTACCTGCGCCGCGCCATCGACGCCACGCAGAAGGCGCGGGGATCCTGACTCCAGGACGAAGGTGGACGGCCGAGCCGGATGGGCTCCCGACATAGATCCGAGCGCAGGGTCGTACTTTCGGCCGATCGGTGACGCTCGCACAGGGGCGGGCGTCTCACGGGCCGGTGAGGCCTGATCCGAAGTGGCCCGCATTGGTGTCGGGACCATCGATCAGCGCGTCGGGGCCCGCCACCGCCTCGAGCAATTTCATGTTGGTGATGATGATGCGCATGCCGTCCATGGCGACGCCATCGGACTGAAGCGACTTGATGGCGCGCGAGAAATTCTCGGGCGTCATGCCGAGCAGCGAGGCGAGCAGCCGTTTCTCCATGGGCAGAACGAAGCTGACGGCGTTTCCGGCGATTGACGACTGACGGTAGATATAGGCCGCGACCCGCTCCCGCGAGGTGCGCAGTTTCAGGCCCTTGGCGTGGCGCACCACCGAGCGGTAGCAATTGGCGAGTTCCGTGATCGTCGAGACCGCGAATTCCGGATCGAGCCGGAAGGTCGCCCTCAAATCCTTGGACGGAATCATGATGATGCGCGATTTCTCCACCGTGCGCGCCGACATCAGATAGGGCGCGTCCTTGATGCAGGCGGCAAGGATGAAGGTCGACACCGGCCTCACCACCGCCATGGCGGTTTCGCGGTCACGCCATCCGGAAAACAGCTCGACCGTGCCTTCCATGACGATGTGCAGGAAATCCGCCGGCTCGCCCTGGCGGATCAGTTCGAGCTGCGCGGGAAAACTGTGCGCATAGGCCGCCTGCATCAGCCGCTCGAAATTCTCCGGACTCATGGTCCGGAACAGCAAGAGCTTGCGAATCTCCGGTTTGTCTTCTTCCCGCATGTCGTTTCTCCCCCGATCCCGACTTGCCGAGCGTCATTTCAAATACACGCAATTGCTCGCACATGAATTGATATTTGTCACCCGTCGGATTGATGCATTTGGCCGTTCAGGCCGATCAAAGACAAATCCGGTTCGATTGTGCAGTGCCACGCAAATCCGTTTGATCTGCATCAACGAGACGGCGCCTCCGGCATGGATTTTCTCCGCCAACAGGTCTGCAAGCGCAGGCCGATTGTCGGAGACCACAGCCCATGCACCTCATGCTTGCCTATGATCATTCGCGGAACTCAAGGATCGCGCTGGACGCGGTGATCGGGATGTTCGGGCCTCTCAAGCCCACCGTCACGCTGATTTCGGTGATCGAGGATGTGGCCAGCGCCACCGCTGGCGCGGACGACATGTTCAACGAGCAGTTCGCCGCGCAGAAGGCCGGGACGGAGGCTGCGGCCGCCGAACTGAACGCCCACGGATTTACCGCAAAGGTCATGCTCGCCGACGGCGATGCGCGCAAGATGATCCTGCGCGCCACCGAAGAGAAGAAACCGGACCTCCTGGTCATGGCCCGCCACAGCCACCAGCCCGACACCGGTCCGCTGGGCTTCTTCACCAAGCGTCTGGACGCGCTGGTCGAGGAGTTCGACCACATGACCTTCGGCTCGGTGTCGGCCTTCCTGGCGCGGCGGGTGAAATGCCCGCTGCTGATCATTCCCACCCATTCACAGCCCCAGGCTGACAAGTGATTCAAGGACGTCACCATGCAAGTCTCTAGTCTCTTCCGGGTTCGGAACAAGGAAATCCAGGCGCTGCACCTGACCTGGATCGCCTTCTTCATCTGCTTCTATGTCTGGTTCAACATGGCCCCGCTGGCCTCGTCGATGCTGGCCTCGGCCGACTGGCTGACCCGCGACGACCTGCGCCTGTTTGCCATCGCCAATGTCGCGCTCACCATTCCCGCGCGCATCCTGGTCGGCATGGCGCTCGACAAATGGGGCCCGCGCCGGGTGTTCTCGGTGCTGATGGTGTCGATGGCCATCCCGACCTTCGTCTTCGCCTTCGGCGACACGCGCGAGCAGCTCTTCGTCTCCCGCCTCGTGCTGTCCTCGGTCGGCGCCTCCTTCGTCGTCGGCATCCACATGACGGCGCTGTGGTTCAAGCCGCGCGACATCGGCTTTGCCGAAGGTTTCTACGCCGGCTGGGGCAATTTCGGCTCGGCAGCCGCGGCGATGACCATCCCGACGATCGCGCTGCTGGTCTATGGCGGGCCTGACGGCTGGCGCTGGGCCATCGCCACATCGGGCGCGGTCATGGGCGCGTACGGCGTGTTCTACTGGTTCGCCATCACCGATGGTCCGCACAAGGACAGCCACAAGAAGCCGCGCAAGGCCTCGGCGCTCGAGGTCTCGAGCTGGCGCGACCTGGTGCTGCTGTGCATCTTCACCGTGCCGATGGTCGGCGTTCTGTCGATCGTCGTCTACCGCCTGCAGCTGATGGGCTATGTCGACGGCATGACGGCTGCGATCTGCTACGGCGCCATCGCGGTGATCGTGGTCTATCAGGTCTGGCTGGCCATCAAGGTCAATGTGCCGCTCCTGAAGAAGGGCATCCCCGAGGACGACCGCTATCCGTTCTCCTCGGTCGCTGCGCTCAACCTGACCTACTTCGCCAATTTCGGCGCCGAACTCGCCGTCGTGTCGATGCTGCCGATGTTCTTCCAGGAAACCTGGGGCCTGACCGCGGTGGCGGCGGGGATGATCGCCTCGACCTTCGCCTTCGTCAACCTGTTCGCCCGGCCGATGGGCGGCCTCGTCTCCGACCGTATGGGCAACCGGCGCTTCGTCATGCTCGCCTACATGTTCGGCATCGGCGTCGGCTTCGCGCTGATGGGCCTGATGAACTCGAGCTGGCCGCTGATCATCGCCATCGCCATCACCATCGGCTGCTCTTTCTTCGTGCAGGGGGCGGAAGGCGCCACGTTCGGCATCATTCCCTCGATCAAGCGCCGGGTGACCGGGCAGATCGCGGGCATGGCCGGCGCCTACGGCAATGTCGGCGCGGTCGTCTACCTCTTCATCTTCATGTTCGTCGACTCCTCGACCTTCTTCCTCATCATCTCGGCCGGCGCCTTCCTGAGCTGGGCTGTCTGCTGGATGTGGCTCAAGGAGCCAGAGGGCGGCTTCGACGAGGAATATGTCCTCTCCTCGGTCGATCACGCCATCGCCGCCGAAGCCAGGGTCAAGCGCGAGACGGAAGCCGAAATCACGCGCCTGTTCGCCGGCAGCCACAAGGTCGAGCTCGCCGATCGCGGCGCCGGCCTGACGCTGACGGCGCGGTTCAGGGACATGGACGAACTCCAGCAGGTGGTTGGCCGGCTGAAACAGACAGCCGAACCCAGCCGGACCTGACCACAGCTCCGGCGCCTGCCGGACCTCACACCAATTCATCGACCGGAGGCCAGGCCTCAGGGTCCGACACAAGGAGTAACTGGAATGAACGCGATTACCTCGAAGGGGCCTGTGCTGACCGACTGGCGGCCCGAAGATCAGCAGTTCTGGGAGAGCACGGGCCGCAGCATCGCCCGCCGCAATCTCTGGATCTCGGTGCCCTGCCTGCTTCTGGCCTTTGCAGTCTGGATGGTCTGGTCGGTGGTGGTGGCGCGTCTGCCCGCCATCGGGTTCGATTTCACCACCGGGCAGCTGTTCTGGCTCGCGGCCCTTCCGGGCCTGTCCGGGGCGACGCTGCGCATCTTCTACAGCTTCGTCGTGCCGATCTTCGGCGGCCGCCGCTGGACGGCGATCTCCACCGCCTCGCTGCTGATCCCGGCACTCGGCATCGGCTTTGCGGTGCAGGATCCCGAAACGCCCTATTCGGCCTTTGTCATCCTGGCGCTGCTCTGCGGCTTCGGCGGCGGCAACTTCGCCTCGTCGATGTCCAACATCAACTATTTCTTCCCCAAGGCGCAGAAGGGCAACGCGCTGGCCATCAATGCGGGCCTCGGAAATCTCGGCGTGTCGGTGGTGCAGTTCGTGGTTCCCGTGGTCATCACCATGGGCGTGTTCGGCGCGATGGGCGGCCAGTCGCAGACGATCAGCGACGGCGGCGAGCTCTGGCTGCAGAACGCCGGCTTCATCTGGGTACCGTTCCTGGTGTTCTTCACCATTGCCGCCTGGTTCGGCATGAACGACCTGGCCGACGCCAAGGCCAACCTGTCCGACCAGCTGTCGATCCTCAAGCGCAAGCACAACTGGATCATGTCGCTCCTCTATGTCGGCACCTTCGGCAGCTTCATCGGCTATTCGGCGGGCTTCCCGCTCTTGATGAAAACCCAGTTCCCCGAAGTCAACGCCTTGTCCTACGCCTTCCTGGGCCCGCTCGTGGGCGCGCTGTCGCGGGTCGCGACCGGCTGGATCTCCGACAAGTTCGGCGGCGGACGGGTCACGCTGTGGACATTCCTGGCGATGATCGTCGCGGTCATCGGCGTGCTGCAGTTCCTGCCGCTCGGCGGTTCGGAAGGCCATTTCTGGGGCTTCTTCGCCTGCTTCATGGCGCTGTTCTTCCTCACTGGCGTCGGCAATGCGTCGACCTTCCAGATGATCCCGGTGATCATGCGCAAGGAAATCCCGCGGCTGATGCCCACGCTTGACCAGGCTTCCCAGCTCAAGACCGCCGAGCGCGAGGCCGGGGCCATCATCGCCTTCACCTCGGCGATGGCAGCCTACGGGGCGTTCTTCATCCCGAAGTCCTACGGCACCTCGATCGCGCTGACCGGCGGGCCGGCCGCAGCTCTCTACGCCTTCGCCGCCTTCTACGCGGTCTGCGTGGTGCTGACCTGGTTCTTCTACACCCGCCGCGGCGCCGCAACGGCCTGCTGAGACGGGCCACCCGACACACGGCGCGGGCCGGACGAAACGGCCCGCCCCCCTTAAAAAACAAGCCGAGGATTCACCAATGAGCCATCTTCTTGATCGCCTCAACTTCTTCGCCAGCAATCGCGTCGACACCTTCTCCAACGGCCATGGCGAGACCACCATGGAAAGCCGCGACTGGGAAGACGTCTACCGCAATCGCTGGCGGCACGACAAAATCGTCCGTTCCACCCATGGGGTGAACTGCACCGGCTCATGCTCCTGGAAGATCTATGTCAAGTCCGGCGTCGTTACCTGGGAGACCCAGCAGACCGACTATCCGCGCACGCGGCCGGAACTGCCCAATCACGAGCCGCGCGGCTGCGCCCGCGGCGCCAGCTACAGCTGGTATCTCTATTCCGCCAACCGGGTGAAGACGCCGCTGGTGCGCGCCCGGCTGATGAAGATCTGGCGCAGGCTGCGCGAGACCCAGTCGGCGATCGAGGCCTGGACGACGATCCAGTCGGATCCCGCGCTGCGCGCCGACTACGTCACCAAGCGCGGCAAGGGCGGCTTCGTGCGCGCCTCCTGGGAGGAGGCGACCGAAATCACCGCCGCCGCCAATGCCTATACCGCGAAAAAGTACGGCCCCGACCGGGTGTTCGGCTTCTCGCCGATTCCCGCCATGTCGATGGTCTCCTATGCGGCCGGCTCGCGCTATCTCAGCCTGCTCGGCGGCACCTGCATGTCGTTCTACGACTGGTATTGCGACCTGCCGCCGGCCTCGCCGCAGACCTGGGGCGAGCAGACCGACGTGCCGGAATCGGCAGACTGGTACAATGCCGGCTTCTTGATCCTGTGGGGCTCGAACGTCCCGCAGACGCGCACGCCCGACGCCCATTTCTACACCGAGGCGCGCTACCGCGGCACCAAGTCCGCCGTCATCTGCCCGGACTACTCGGAAGCATCCAAATTCTCCGACATCTGGCTCAATGCGAAGCAGGGCACCGACGCCGCACTCGGCATGGCCTTCGGTCACGTGATCCTCAGGGAATTCCATCTCGACCGGCAGGCCGAGTATTTCGAGGACTATTGCCGGAAATATTCCGACATGCCGATGCTGGTCGAGCTCGACAAGCGCGGCGGCTCCTACATCCCGGGCCGGCAGCTGCGCGCGGCCGATTTCGCCGAGAATCTCGGCCAGGACAACAATCCCGACTGGAAGACCGTCGGCATCGATGAGGCGACGGGCAACGTGGTGGTCCCCAACGGCTCGATCGGCTTCCGCTGGGGCGAGAACGGCAACTGGAACCTCGAGGAAAAGGCCGCGGGCGCTTCGGTCAAGCTGCGCATGAGCCAGATCCTCGACACCGATCACGACGCGATCGTGGGCGTCGAGTTTCCCTATTTCGGGGGTGCGGCCACCAACGGCTTCGAGGTCTGCGACCATCCCGACGTGCTGACCCGCAACGTGCCGGCCCGCAAGATCAAGCTCGCCAATGGCAAGACCGCGTGGGTCGCCACTGTGTTCGACCTGTTCTGCGCCAATTACAGCCTCGACAGGGGCCTGGGCGGCGGCAATGTCGCCAGCTCCTATGATGACGATGTGCCGTTCACCCCGGCCTGGGCCGAAAAGATCACCGGTGTGCGCCGCGACAAGATCATCCAGGTGGCGCGCGAATTCGCCGACAATGCCGAGAAGACCAACGGCAAGTCGATGATCATCATCGGCGCGGCGATGAACCACTGGTACCACATGGACATGAACTACCGCGCCGTCATCAACATGCTGGTGATGTGCGGCTGCGTCGGCCAGTCGGGTGGCGGCTGGGCGCATTATGTCGGCCAGGAGAAGCTCCGGCCGCAGACCGGCTGGGCACCGCTGGCGTTTGCGCTCGACTGGGCGCGTCCGCCGCGGCACATGAACTCGACCTCGGCCTGGTACGCGCACTCCAACCAGTGGCGCTACGAGACGGTGACGGCAGCCGAGATCCTGTCGCCGACCGCGCCCGAAGGCGACTGGAAGTCCTTGAGCCTGATCGACTACAACATCCGTGCCGAGCGCATGGGCTGGCTGCCGTCGGCACCCCAGCTCAAGACCAACCCGCTTGAGGTCGGCCGCGCCGCCAAAGCGTCGGGCCAGGAGGTGGCGGCCTATGTCGCCGAACGCCTGAAATCGGGCGAGCTGGAAATGAGCTGCCAGGATCCGGACGCGCCGGAAAACTGGCCGCGCAACCTGTTCATCTGGCGCTCCAACCTCTTGGGCTCCTCGGGCAAGGGGCACGAGTATTTCCTCAAGCACCTGCTCGGCACCGATCACGGCGTCCAGGGGAAGGATCTGGGCCAGGAGGGACGGCAGAAGCCGATCGAGGCCAAATGGCACGAGGAGGCGCCGGAAGGCAAACTCGACCTCTTGGTCACCATCGACTTCCGCATGTCGACCACGGCGGTCTATTCCGACATCGTGCTGCCGACAGCGAGCTGGTACGAGAAGGACGACATGAACACGTCCGACATGCACCCGTTCATCCACCCGCTGCAGGCGGCGGTGGACCCGGCCTACGAGAGCAAGACGGACTGGGAGATCTTCAAGGCGATCGCCAAGACGTTCTCCGAGATCGCGCCCGAGATCCTCGGCGTGGAGACCGATGTGGTGCAGCTGGCGCTGCACCACGACACGCCGTCGGAGCTGGCGCAGCCGCAGGTGCTCGACTGGAAGCTCGGCGAATGCGACCTGATTCCGGGCAAGACGGCGCCGGGCTACATCGCGGTCGAACGCGACTATCCCAACATCTACAAGCGCTTCACCTCGCTTGGGCCGCTCATGGACAAGGTCGGCAATGGCGGCAAGGGGATCACCTGGGACACCAAGACCGAGGTGCATCACTTGAAGGCGCTCAACGGCGTGGTGACGGAGGAGGGCGTTTCCCACGGCCTCGCCCGGATCGACACGGCCATCGACGCCTGCGAGGTCATCCTGATGCTGGCGCCCGAGACCAATGGCGAGGTCGCGGTCAAGGCCTGGGATGCGCTGGGCAAGCACACCGGCATCGATCACCGGCACCTGGCCGAATCCAAGCGGGACGAGAAGATCCGCTTCCGCGACATCGCGGCGCAACCGCGCAAGATCATCTCGTCGCCGACCTGGTCGGGGATCGAGAGCGAGGAGGTCTGCTACAATGCCGGATGGACCAACGTGCATGAGCTGATCCCCTGGCGCACCGTGACGGGCCGGCAGCAGCTCTACCAGGACCACAAGTGGATGCGGGCCTTCGGCGAGTTCTTCGTCACCTGGCGTCCGCCGGTGGATCTCAAGACCGTCGGGCCGGAGATCAACATCTCCGCGCGCGACAGCGAGCCGCATGTGGTGCTCAACTTCATCACGCCGCACCAGAAATGGGGCATCCACTCCACCTATTCGGACAATCTGATGATGCTGACGCTCAACCGCGGCGGCCCGGTGGTGTGGATTTCCGAGGTCGACGCCCGCAAGGCCGGGCTCGTCGATAATGACTGGGTCGAGGTCTACAACACCAACGGCGTGCTGACGGCGCGCGCGGTGGTGAGCCAGCGGATCAAGGAAGGCACGCTGTTCATGTACCACGCCCAGGAAAAGATCGTGAACACGCCGGGATCGCAGATCACCGGCCAGCGCGGCGGCATCCACAATTCGGTGACCCGCGCCACGCTCAAGCCGACCCACATGATCGGCGGCTACGCCCAGCTCTCCTACGGTTTCAACTACTACGGAACCGTGGGCTCCAATCGCGATGAATTCGTCATCGTCCGCAAAATGACAAAGGTCGACTGGCTGGACCGCCCGGCCGCCCAAGTGGAGGCAGCAGAATGAAAATCCGCGCACAAATCGGCATGGTGCTCAATCTCGACAAATGCATCGGGTGCCATACCTGTTCCGTCACCTGCAAGAATGTCTGGACCAGCCGAGAAGGCGTCGAATACGCCTGGTTCAACAACGTCGAGACCAAGCCCGGCATCGGCTACCCGAAGGACTGGGAGAACCAGAAGCGCTGGAACGGCGGCTGGACCCGGTCGAAATCCGGCAAGCTGCAGCCCAAGCAAGGCGGCAAATGGCGGATTCTGGCCAATATCTTCGCCAATCCGGACCTGCCCGAGATCGACGATTTCTACGAGCCGTTCGATTTCGACTACGACCATCTGAAGTCGGCGCCGGAGATGGAGGCGTTCCCGACCGCGCGTCCGCGCTCGAAGATCACCGGAAAGCGCATGGAAAAGATCGAATGGGGTCCGAACTGGGAGGAAATCCTGGGCGGCGAATTCGCCAAGCGCAGCCAGGACCAGAATTTCGAGGGCATCGAGAAGGAAATCTACGGCGAATACGAAAACACCTTCATGATGTATCTGCCGCGGCTGTGCGAGCACTGCCTCAACCCGTCCTGCGTGGCCTCGTGCCCATCGGGCGCGATCTACAAGCGCGAGGACGACGGCGTCGTGCTGATCGACCAGGAGAAGTGCCGCGGCTGGCGCATGTGCGTCTCGGGCTGCCCCTACAAGAAGATCTACTACAACTGGGAAAGCGGCAAATCGGAGAAGTGCACCCTGTGCTATCCGCGCCTGGAATCAGGCCAGCCGACGGTCTGTTCGGAAACCTGCGTCGGCCGCATCCGCTATCTGGGCGTCATGCTCTATGACGCCGACAAGATCTCCCAGGCCGCGGCGACCGAGAACGAGAAGGATCTCTATGACGCCCAGCTCGGCGTCTTCCTCGATCCCAACGATCCCGAAGTGATCAAGGCGGCGCGTGCGGAAGGCATTCCGGAGGACTGGATCAAGGGCGCGCAGAGATCGCCGGTGTGGAAGATGGCGATGGAGTGGAAGATCGCGTTTCCGCTGCATCCCGAATACCGCACCCTGCCGATGGTCTGGTACGTGCCGCCGCTCTCGCCGATCCAGAACGCGGCGGAAGCCGGCGCCATCGCGTCGATCGACAACATGCCGGATGTCCGCTCGCTCCGGATCCCGGTGCGCTACCTCGCCAACATGCTGACCGCCGGCGACGAGCCGCCGGTGATCGCGGCGCTGGAACGGATGATGGCGATGCGCGCCTACATGCGCTCCAAGACCGTCGACGGCGTGATCAATCTCGGCGTCGCCAAGCGCGTCGGGCTCACGCCGCAGCAGATCGACGAGATGTACCAGCTGATGGCGATCGCCAACTACGAGGACCGTTTCGTCATCCCGACGACGCACCGGGAGCTGGTCGAGGACGCCTATGACCTCAAGTCCGGCTGCGGCTTCACCGACGGCAATGGCTGCTCGTCGGGCGTGTCCAAGGGCAAATTGTTCGGCGGCGGCAAGAGCTTCCGCTCACCCACGGAGTTCCTGTCATGATCCGCACCTTCAAGGCCCTTTCGGCACTGCTGAGCTATCCCTCCACCGATCTGCAGGAGGCCATTCCCGACATCCGCGAAATCCTGGCCTTCGAAAAAGTCCTGCCGGTCGAGGCGGTGGTGGCTATGGAGCCGCTCTTGAGCGAGTTCCAGACCGGCGACATCTTCGACCTGCAGGAGCGCTACGTGCTCCTGTTCGACCGGTCGCGGACCCTGTCGCTCAACCTGTTCGAGCACATCCACGGCGAGGGCAGGGACCGCGGCGGGGCGATGGTCGACCTGCTCGAGACCTACCGGGCGCACGGCTTCGACCTGGTCGCGACCGAGCTGCCCGATCATTTGCCGGTGCTGCTCGAGTTCATCTCGACGCTGCCGCTTGACGAGGCGCGCGAGATGCTCATCGACGCGGGCCACATCATCGCGGCGCTGGCTGAACGGCTGACCCGGCGGGAGACGCCCTATGCGGCTGTGCTCACCGCGCTGTCGGACTTCGCCCAGGCGTCGATCTTGACCGAGGAGGCGCAGGTGCTGATCTCGGAAAAGGACGACGACCCCGAGGATCTCGATGCGCTCGACGCGGTCTACGAGGAGGCCATGGTCACCTTCGGACCCGACCCGAACGCCGGCTGCCCGGTCAGCCGCGACATTCTTGCCCGCATGGACGCGCCGCTCCGGCCGGCTACAGCCTGACACGAAAGGACGTGAATCATGGACTATTTTCTCTTCGGAGTGCTTCCCTATCTGGCGCTGACCGTGCTGGTGGTCGGCTCCATCGCGCGCTACGAGCGCGACCCCTTCACCTGGAAATCCTCGTCGAGCCAGCTTCTGCGCCGCAAGCAACTGGTCTGGGGCTCGGTCCTGTTCCATGTCGGTGTGCTGATCGTGTTCTTCGGGCATCTGGTCGGCATGCTGATGCCGGCGGAGATCTTCCACCTGATGGGCATGAGTTACGGCTTCAAGCAGCTGCTCGCCATCGTCGTGGGTGGCGTGGCCGGCGCCATGGCGCTGGTCGGCGGCGCCATGCTGTTGCACCGGCGGCTGTTTGACGACCGGATCCGGGCCAATTCCTCCTTTGCCGATACCGGCATCCTGGTCCTGCTCGTGGCCCAGCTGGTGCTCGGAATGGCGACGATCCTGGCCTCGATACAGCATCTGGATGGCGGCGAGATGATCAAGTTCATGGGCTGGGCCCGCGGCATCTTCACCCTGCAGGCAGGGGCCTGGGAACTGGTGGCCGACGTGCACTGGATCTACAAGCTGCATATCCTGCTCGGCCTCATCATCTTCATCGTGTTCCCGTTCACCCGGCTGGTGCACATGTTCTCGGTGCCGGTGCGCTATGTCCTGCGCCCGGGCTACCAGATCGTCCGCACCCGCAAGCACAAGGCAGCCCTGGGGCCAAGACCATGAAACAGACCTTCACCGACATCTCCGTCAACGGCGAGGCCATCTCGCCCGAACTCATCGCCACGGAAGCGCAGAACCACCGTGCGCCCAAGGGCAAGCCCGGCATGGCCTGGATGGCGGCGGCCCGCGCGCTCGCCGTGCGGGCACTGATCCTGCAGGAGGCCGCGCGGCGCGGACTTGCGGCCGAACCCGCGGAACTCGCGCCCGGGCTCTGGGAGACCGAGGACGACGCGCTCGTCCGCCAGGTTCTCGACGAGGCGGTGACGCCCGAGGCGCCGACGCCCGCGTCCGTGCGGGCAGCCTATGACGCCAATCCGGAACGGCACCGCGCGCCCTCGCTCTATGAAGCGGCACATATCCTGTTCGCCGCCCGGCCCGACGACGTCGTGGCGCGCAAGATAGCCAGGGACCAGGCCACCGCGGTGCTCGCCAAGGTGAAGACCGAGCCCAAGGCCTTCGACGCGCTGGCGCGGGACCATTCGGCCTGTTCCTCGCGCGCCGATGGCGGCAGGCTGGGACAGATCTCGACCGGCGACACGGTGGCCGAATTCGAGGCGGCGCTTGGCCTGCTCGCTCCGGGCGAGATCGCGGCCGAGCCGGTGGAGAGCCGCTACGGCTTCCACATCATAAGGCTCGACGCCAGGGCCCCGGGCGAGATCCTGCCGTTCGAGGCGGTGGAAACCGCGCTGCGGGTGGCGCTCGAAAAGGCCGCCTGGGTCCGCGCCAGCCGCGCCTTCGTCGATGGCCTGGCCGAGAAGGCCGAGGTCACCGGCATCTCGCTCAAGGCGGCGTGAGCCGATCCACTCTTTCCGGTCGCGGCGAAAACTGGTCGCGATCGGGGCTTTGATTTCCACCGGGGGCAAGCGTAATCTCGTCCCGGGACATCAGGAGCATGATCATGGCATTGGCATTTGTCAGAACCACCGAGCGCGGACTGACCGACCGGCTGTTGTGGACTTTCGCGGACAGCCTGCAGGCGGACGGCTTCCGGCTCGCGGGCGTGGTGCAGACGAATTCCGACCGGCCCGGCTCGCGTCACTGCGACATGGATGTGCGGGTGCTGCCCGATGGCCCGGTGATCCGCATCAACCAGGTGCTGGGCGAGGAATCCCGCGGCTGCCGGCTCGATCCGGCGGCGCTCGAGGAGGCGGTGGCGCTGGTCGAGGCGGCGCTCGATCCGGCGCCCGATCTCCTGATCATCAACAAGTTCGGCAAGCACGAGGCCGAGGGCAGGGGCTTCCGGCCGCTGATCGGCGAGGCGCTTGCGCGCGACATCCCGGTTCTGCTCGGCGTCAACGCGCTCAACCAGGCGGGTTTCGAAGCGTTTGCGGGCGACTATGCCGAGGAACTCGCCGCCGACAGTGCAGGCCTTGCTGCCTGGTTCGACGGCTTGCGGCTGCAGGCCGCCTGAGGCGCGGCTTACACTCGGTTTGATCTCTGTCACATTCCGCTGGCATGGTGTTTGCTAGGAAGAAGCTGGCGCAGCTGAAAGCGCCGTTCAAACCCGGAGCAAGGATCATATGAAAATCGGAATCGTCGGAACCGGGATGGTCGGCAGTGCGGCTGGCTACGCCATGGCGCTGCTGGGCGTCGGCACCGAAATCGTGCTTGTCGACGCCAATCCGGCGCTGGCGCTGGCCCAGGCCCAGGACATCGCCCACGCCACGCCGTTTGCCGCCACGGTGGGCGTTCGTGCAGGCGACTATGCCGATCTTGAGGGCGCCGCGGTGGTGATCATCGCCGCCGGCGTCAGCCAGAAGCCCGGCGAAAGCCGGCTGGCGTTGCTCGAGCGCAATGTCGAAGTGTTCAAGACCGTCATCAGTGGCGTCATGCAGGCCGCGCCCGACGCCATCCTGCTGATCGCCACCAATCCGCTCGACGTGATGACCTTTGCGGCGCAACGCATTTCCGGCCTGCCGCCCGAGCGGGTGATCGGCTCCGGCACGATTCTCGATACGGCGCGGCTGAGACACCTGCTCGGCGATCATCTTGGGATCGCGCCCAAGTCGGTGCATGCCTATGTGCTGGGCGAGCATGGCGACAGCGAAGTGGCGGTGTGGTCGAGCGCCATGGCCGGCAGTGTGCCGATCGTGTCCTTCGCCGAACAGATCGGCCGACCGCTCGACCAGGCGGCGCGGGCCTTGATCGCCGACCAGGTGCGGGGTGCAGCCTACACCATCATCGAAGGCAAGGGCGCCACCTGGTATGGCATCGGCGCAGGTCTCGCCCGCATCGTCCGCGCCATCATCGACAATGAGCGCACCGTGCTTTCGGTGTCCCAGGTCAATGACGACATCGAAGGCGTGAAGGACGTGGCCCTTTCCCTGCCGCGCATCGTCGGCCGCACGGGCATCATCGCCAACCTGATGCCGGAGCTCGACGCCGACGAGCGCGCGGCGCTCAAGCACAGCGCCGAGGTGATCGCCGGGTTTTCGTCGAAGCTCAAGTTCTGAGGCGTCCTCAGATCTCGCTCGTTACCACCCCCTCCAGAATCTCGTCCGCCGTCTGCTTCGAGCACAATTGTGTAGCCGGCGTCATGACGGCCGAACCGGCTGCGGCGACGCCGTGGCGGACGGCGTCGCGGAAGCTGTTGCCGGCTGCGAGTTGCAGGGCGATGGCCGCGACCATGCTGTCGCCGGCGCCGACCGCGCTCAGGGTCTTGATCAGCGGTGGCTGGCAGAAGAAGCGCTCTTCAGTCGAGACGCCGACAGTGCCCTTGGAGCCGATCGACATCACCAGTTTTTCAGCCGCGCCGCTTGCGATCAGCTGCAGGCCGTAATCGGCAAGGGAGGCGGGCGTGGCGAAGCTGCGGCCCGAGACTTCGGTCGCTTCGGCGCCGTCCATTCTGAGCAGCGCAAACGGCGGACCCGGGTTCTGGGCGGCGCTGACCAGCGCATCGCCCGAGGTGTCTAAGATCAGGCGCGCGCCCTGGTCGATCGCCAGCCTGTTGATCGTGTTGCCGATATCGGCGGGCACCCCGGCGGGCACGCTGCCCGACATCACCACGAGACGGCCTTGCGTCAGATGCGGCTTGAGGGCGACAAGCAGCGCGTCGGTCTGCTCCGGCGGCCAGCCGGGTCCGGGCAGCTGGAACCGGTACTGCTTGCCGGTCGAGGTCTCGACCACGGCCATGGACTGGCGGGTGTTGCCCACCACCGGGAAGTGGATCGGCTCGATGCCCTCGGCCTTGAGCATCGACAGCGCCATGAGGCCGGTTTCGCCGCCAAAGGCGACAAAGGCCTCCGACTGGCCGTCAAGCCGCAGGATGGCGCGGCTGACATTGACGCCGCCGCCGCCGGGATCGTAGCGCGGTTCGTCACAGCGCAGTTTCGCGCCGGCAACCACCGCGTCGACCGAGGTGGCCACGTCCAGGGCAGGGTTGAGTGTGATGGTCAGGATCTGGATCATGGGCCGGACCATCACACAAGGTGCCGCGCGATTTCAATCGGTTTGGCTCGGATTTTTCGGATTATTTTCCGGCCTTTTCCGCCTCTGCCACGTTCTGCTTGACGGCGACGAAACTGTCGGGCGTCACCGAGATCGTGTCGATGCCGGCGCGCACCAGGATCTTGGCGAAAGCCGGGTCGTTCGACGGCGCCTGGCCGCAGAGTCCCACCTTGGCGCCGGCCGCGTGGGCCCTTTCGATCAGTGTCTCGATCATCCAGATCACCGCCGGGTCGGACTCGCTGAACAGGTCCGCCAGGTCGCCCGAATCGCGGTCGACACCCAGCGTCAACTGGGTCAGGTCGTTCGAGCCGATGGAGAATCCGTCGAACCGCTCGGCGAATTCGGCAGCCCGGATGACGTTGGAGGGGATCTCACCCATCACATAGACCTGCATGCCGTTTTCGCCGCGCTTGAGGCCGTTTTCGGCCATCACGGCCAGCACCTTGTCGGCCTCGCCGGGCGAGCGGCAGAAGGGAATCATGACCACGACATTGTCGAAGCCCATCTCCTCGCGCAGCATCTTGATCGCCTTGCATTCAAGCGCGAAGCCGTCCCGGTAGCGGTCGGAATAGTAGCGCGAGGCGCCCCTGAAGCCGATCATCGGGTTTTCCTCGTCGGGCTCGAAGGCGCGCCCGCCCAGAAGCTCGGCATATTCATTGGTCTTGAAATCGCTCATCCGCACGATCACGGGCTTGGGGTAGGCGACGGCTGCGATGCGCGACAGTCCGCGGGCGAGCGTCTCGACGAAATAGTCGGACTTGTTGGCGTAGCGCCGGGTGAGCTCGGCGATCTTCTCCTTCGCGTCCTCGTCCTTGAGCGTGTCGAAATTGACGAGCGCCATCGGGTGGACCTTCACGGCCGAATTGACCACGAATTCCATCCGCGCCAGGCCCACGCCATCGGCGGGCAGGCGCCACCAGCGGAACGCCGCCGACGGATCGGCGAGGTTGAGCATGATTCTGGTCTTTGTCTCAGGCACATGGTCGAGGCGCACATCCTCGACCTCGTAATCGGCGATGCCTTCATAGATCGCGGCTTCCTCGCCGCCGGCGCAGGAGACCGTTACCTCCTGCAGATCGTGCAGGATCTGGGTGGCAGTGCCGGTGCCGACAATGGCCGGCAGGCCCAGTTCACGGCTGACGATGGCGGCATGGGAGGTGCGCCCGCCATGGTCGGTGATGATCGCCGCCGCCCGCTTCATGATCGGCACCCAGTCGGGGTCGGTGGTCGACGTGACCAGGATCGAGCCATCGACGAACTTGTCGATGTCTTTGGCGTTCTCGATCAGGCAGACCCGGCCCGCCTTGACCGCGGACCCGACGCTGAGGCCCGTGAGCAGGATCTTGCCGGCTTTCTTGATGGTGTAGGTCTTGAGCGCGGTGACATCGGCGCGCGACTGCACGGTTTCGGGCCGTGCCTGGACGATGTAGAGCTTGCCGGTCTCGCCATCCTTGGCCCATTCCATGTCCATTGGCTGGCCGTAATGCTCTTCGATGGTCGCGGCCTGGCGGGCAAGGGAGAGGATTTCCTCGTCGGACAACACATAGGCCCGGCGTTCGGCCTTCGAGGTGGGCACGTTCTTGGTCTCGCCGCCTTCAGCCCCCGCGTAGATCATCTTGATCTCCTTGGCGCCGCAGGTCTTCTCCACGATCGGCTTGAGGGCGGGGTTGGAAAGCAGCGGCTTGAACACCTGATATTCGTCGGGCGTCACTGCGCCCTGGACCACATTCTCGCCCAGGCCCCAGGCCGCGTTGATCAGCACCACCTTGTCGAAGCCCGATTCGGTGTCGATGGAAAACATCACGCCAGAGCCGCTGATGTCGGAGCGCACCATCAGCTGCACGCCGATAGACAGCGCCACCTGGTTGTGGTCGAAGCCCTGGATCTTGCGGTAGGTGATCGCCCGGTCGGTGAACAGCGAGGCGTAGCAGCGGCGGCAGGTCGACAAGAGCGCCGCCTCGCCGCGGACATTGAGATAGGTCTCCTGCTGGCCGGCGAAGCTCGCGTCGGGCAGGTCCTCGGCGGTGGCCGACGAGCGGACCGCGACCGAGAGGTCGGTATGGCCGGTGCGTTGGGAAAGCTCGCGGTAGGCCGCCACGATCGCCGCGCTGATGTCTTCGGGAAAATCGCCCGCGATGATGGCCTCGCGAACGGCCTTGCCGGTCTCGGCCAGCGTGCGCTTGCCGCGTTCCAGCATGGTCATCGCGTCGGCGATCACGTCATTGAGCTTGTTGGCCTTGATGAAGGCGCGGAAGGCGTCGGACGTGGTGGCGAAGCCGGGCGGCACGTCGATGCCCTTGCTCCCCAGCTGCTGGACCATTTCGCCCAGGGAGGAGTTCTTGCCGCCCACGAGGCCGACGTCGCCGCGCGACAGATCTTCAAACCAGATGACGTTCTTGTTGGCTGCGGACATGGGGCCCTCCGAGGCAGTGTGTGACGTTTGGACGAGACGCCACTATAGGAGGCGAGGTCGCTTGCGCTTTGATGTGCGTCAAGAGCTGGAGGGTGGGCCACGCGGCGGATTGCGCGGCGCGACCTCCAAGCCTGGTCTGCTCAAGTCTATTGCATCGCCAAGTTGCATAAACAAAAGTCGATCTGGCGGAAGCTTTAAGCATAAAATTAGCCACTGCTTAACAAATACCCCCTAAATCTTTGGGTGCAGAGGTTAACGGCTGGGATCGGACGCCACGCAAGATTGATGACCGGAGGGGCGGGGCGCAGGCAGCGCCGCACACCGCCCGCGCCGTCGACCGGCGCGTCCCAGCCTGACTCTTCGCCATCACGTCTTCGCTTGTTTCCACATCACATCATTAATCTCAGAGGTATCTGCAAATGACTGCTTTTCGTCGCGTGGGCATCATGGGTCGCCTGTCACTGGCTTTCAGCTTCGTGCTCGTTCTCATGCTTGCCCTGACCGTTTTCTCGGTGAGCCAGGTGGGTGGCATCAGCCGCAACCTGCAGGTGATCAACGAGGTCAACAGCGTCAAGCAGCGCTATTCCATCAATTTCCGCGGCAGTGTCCATGATCGCGCCATCGCCATTCGCGATGTCGTGCTGGTGTCCTCGCCGGCCGAACTGGACGCCGCGGTTACGCTGATCGACCAGCTCGAATCAGCCTATGCGGAAAACGAGGTCAAGCTGAACCAGATGCTGGGCGAGCGCTCTGACACTTCGGCCGAGGAAAAGACGATTGCGGCGGACATCGCCGCGATCCAGGCCAAGACCAATCCGGTGGTCGACCAGATCATCGCGCTGGTGCGATCGGGCAACAAGGCCGAGGCCGAAACCCTTCTGATGGGGGAGGCGCGGCCGTATTTCGTCGAATGGCTCGCGGCGATCAACCAGTTCATCGATTATCAGGAACTCCAGAACAAGACCGTGGGATCCGAGGTCTCCAATGCGGCCGAAAGCTTCACCTATCTGCAGTTGTCCGGCTTCGTGCTGGCCCTGCTGCTGGCCATTGGCTCGATCTGGACCGTCATTGTCGGCGTGACCCGGCCGCTCAACGCGCTTGCCGGCGCCATGGGCGGGCTCGCCCAGGGCGATCTCGATGTCACCATCCATGGCGAAGGCCGCGGCGACGAGATCGGCGCGATGGCGTCGACGGTTGCCGTCTTCCGCGACAATGCACGTGAACGCCGCCGGCTCGAGGACGAGGCGCAGGCCAATCGCTCGCTGTCGGAGACTGAGCGGAGGGAGCGCGAGCAACGCCAGGCCCGGGATGCCGCCGAAGTCCAGTTCGCCGTCGACAATATCGGCAAGGGTCTCGGCCAGCTCGCCGAAGGCAAGCTCAACTACCGGATCAGGGAGAGCTTTGCCGAACGTCTTGACACGGTGCGCGTCGACTTCAACGACGCCGTGGGCAAGCTCGAGGACGCAATGCGCCGGGTCGGCCAGAACGCCCAGGCCATCGCCGCCGGCTCGAGCCAGATCCGTTTGGCCGCGGACGATCTGTCCAAGCGCACCGAACAGCAGGCGGCTTCCGTGGAAGAGACCGCGGCGGCGCTCGAGGAGATCACCACCACCGTCAGCGATTCGAGCCGCCGCGCCGACGAGGCGGGCAAGCTGGTCAACGAGACGCGCCAATCGGCCGAACAATCCGGCGAAGTCGTCAGCCGCGCCGTCCGTGCCATGCACGAGATCGAGTCCTCGTCGAAGGAGATCTCCAACATCATCGGCGTCATCGACGAGATCGCCTTCCAGACCAACCTGCTGGCGCTCAACGCCGGCGTCGAGGCCGCGCGCGCCGGCGAAGCGGGCAGGGGCTTTGCCGTGGTGGCCCAGGAAGTTCGCGAACTGGCGCAACGCTCGGCCAGTGCCGCCAAGGAGATCAAGGCGCTGATCAGCAAGTCTGGCGACCAGGTCAAGAATGGCGTCAATCTGGTGACGGAGACCGGCAAGGCGCTTGAGCAGATCGTGAGCCAGGTCCAGGCCGTGAGCACCAATGTCTCGGCGATCGTCGAAGGCGCCAGGGAACAGGCCATCGGGCTCAAGGAGATCAACGCCGCGGTCACCACCATGGACCAGGGCACGCAGCAGAACGCGGCCATGGTCGAGGAATCCACCGCCGCCAGCCATGCGCTCACCCAGGAGGCCGATGCGCTGTTCCAGCTGATCGGCCGCTTCGAGATCTCGCAATCGGCCCCGCCGGCGCTGGCGCGCACCGACCGCCATGCAGCTGTCGCCTCGCCCGCCAATCGCCTGATCAACCGCGTTGCCGGCGCGATCCGCGGCACTGCGGCGGCCAAGCCCGACACTTGGCAAGACTTCTAGGCGTTGAGTTTGTCAGGGAGAAGTGGAACTCGATTTTCCCGAAGAGACAAACGAAAACAATGAATCCAGGCTCCGTCTGGTTCAAATGAACCTGACAGAGCATGCCGCGCCCAAAGGCGCATCTTGTCAATGGTTCAACCATACCGCCGGGCGCAAGTCCGGCGGTTTTCGTTTGTGGGGTTGGCTGAAAGGCCGGGGGATGATCAGCTTCGGGCGCAGAAGCTCGGAGATCGCACGAGAAGGCCGGAGCGGCAATGTGATCGAGGATGAGATCCGCACGATGCCGGATGCTTCAATGGAGCTTGCCCTGTTCTCGCCGTCGAAGAGGCCGTAGCCCCGGATCAGCGCGGTCCTCAATCCGCTCGCGCCGCCGCCGAGACTACCGATGTGCAAGCGTCTCGCCCGGCATCGCCACCCGCGCGTCGCCGATGCCGGGCCTGATGCGCCGGCGGGTCATGCCGAAGATCGCCCGCCTTCGATCGTCGCATGGCTGTCGCCCAGGACGATCGGTCCGGGCGGGCTAAAGCCCGGAATCCGTTGCATGCCGTGTTCAGGCGGCCACACTCAGGGGTTCAGGAGGCCAGAACATATCCCCGGACGCAGGACACACTTGATCGGCCCGCGCTGTTGCACCACCATCTGACCCGGAGGCAGGCCACTCGGGGAATGTCGTGCAAAAGGTGTTTCATGATCCGATTTTCAATGAAGTATTTTGGCATCATCACCCTGGCTCTTCTGGGGTTTGGACAGCACAGTGCGGCCGAAACCTGTCCGGTTCTGGAAGGCTATGCCCCGCTTGATGCGCTGGCGGTTTACGACGGGGCATGCCTTTATGGCTCGGAAGATGCCGGGTTTACCCGGTTCGAGCTGCCTGTCGGCCCGATGAAGGGCAGGGCCCTGTCCGAGGTCAAACCGGTCGAGGGCCAGTTGCAGCGCCGCCTTTATGTGGCTCCGGATGGCGCCAGTGCCGCCGATCTCTTTCTCAATTACCGCATGGCACTGCTCGGGGCCGGCTACTCCTCCCTCTTTGAATGCTCGGGGCGCGCCTGTGGCAGCAACAATGCCCTGCTCGGCAAGCTCATCATCTACCCGCCGGAGCGGAAGCTGAAAAATCTGGGCGCGGTCTCGGAATTTGCGCTCAATATTGAGGGCGACGAGCATTACATGGCCGCCGTCTCTGCCGATGGCACGCGCCATGTGGCGCTTTATGTCGCGCAGAACCGGAAGGCCCCGCTCTCCGGCAACGCATCGGAGCGTGCCGCCGTGCATCTGGATCTTGTCACCTCGGCAGCACTCGAATCCCGCATGATCGATGCCGCCGCCATGGCCAAGGGCATTTCGGACGAGGGCCATATCGCGCTGGACAATGTCTATTTTGACTTCGGCACGGCCAACCTGTCGCCGGACGCAGCCCCCGCAATTGCCGAAATGGCAAAGCTGCTGGCCGGGAACCCGGCGCTGAAGGTCTATATCGTCGGCCATACCGATTGGATCGGCGATGCCGACACCAACCTGTCGCTGTCGCAGAAGCGGGCCCAGGCGGTGATGGCAGCGCTGGTCTCCTCGGGCATCGCGGCAGACCGCCTCGCTGCCGCCGGAATGGGGATGCTTGCCCCGCGCGCCAGCAACACGACCGAGGCAGGCCGGGCCATGAACCGCCGGGTGGAACTGGTCGAACGATCCGATTGAGGCGCCAGTGCATGTTCGGTATCGCTCAAATGAACCCATTTGAGCGCGACATGCATTCGCGCGCCCAAAGGCGCATTTCGTCAATCATTCAACCATACCACCGCGCGCAGGCGGTTTTCGCTTGTGATCCAAGGTGCATGGGCACCGGGTCCGTGTCACGGGCGGAGGAATGCTTGGACAGAGCTGCGACGGTGCTGACGGCAGGACGAGGCGGGTTGCTCACGGCCTGTCGAGGATGAAATCGGGCACGATGCGGGATGATGCGATGGCTTCCGCCGGATCGGCGCCGTCGAAGAAGCCGTAGCCCTGTATCAGCGCGGTGCGGAACCCGCTTGCGGCGCCGCCGAGAATGTCGGTGTGCAGCGTGTCGCCCACCATCACCACCCGGTGATCCGGCACGCCCGGCCTGAAGCGGGTGCGGACGATGTCGAAGATCGCCGGAAACGGCTTGCCGTAGAAGGTCGGCGCGATCCCCGTGCTGTCCGCCAGTCGGTGGGCGTAGTGACCGGGTTCGCGCGACAGGCCGGCCTCGACGGGGGCGACCAGATCGGGATTGCCGACCAGCAGGTCCCGCGGCCTGTCCCGGAGCGCCTGTTCGAGCAGGGCCTGGCGGGCTTCGCTCCAGGCGGAGGCGCCGAGCATCAGGAAGCCTTCGGCTTCGTCATAGGCCTCCGGATCATCCTCGAGGAAGATGGCGCCGTCGGGGAGTTCCTCGCGTCCGAATTTGGGTGCTGCCACCATACCCCATCTGCGCTTGGGGTGGGCGTCGAGATTGGCCAGCAGCGCCATGCGGCTCGAGACCACGTCGTCGGTGGCGAAGCTGTAGCCCAGCCGTTTGTAGCGGGCATGCAGCACGGAGGAGGGATAGCCCGCCGCATTGGTGACGACCAGCACCTGCTTGCCCAAGCGCCTCAGCCCGTCGACGCGCTCGACCACGCCCGGAATGGCGGTCTCGCCGATGTTGAGCACGCCGAAGGCATCGAGCAGGAAGACGTCGAATTCATGCGCGATGGCATCGAGGGTGTCGGCGCGCACCGATCCGGCCACGGGCTGCATCGGCGGCAGGCGATGGCGGACGGACTCGTATTCGTTGAAGGCCCAAACCGCGTCCTGGCCGGTGATGATGGCCGAACCTGTACTCACAACAGCTCCACGAACCTTGGCGGAAATCCACTCGCCGACGCCCACACAGGATCGGGCCGACTTGCGATGACGCTAGCGTGTTGAGCCAGGAATGCAATCGGAGTCCGATGCCGCCAGCGCGCGGCTGGTCCGGGACGGTCGAGTCGCGGATGCCGATGAGCAGGCGTACCACTCATGCCGACAAGCCCGGCATGACAAGAGGCTCAACGCCGCGACCAAGCCTTCAGCCAGACCTCGACCTGCGCCGTGACGGCGCAGGTCGCCGATCCCGGACATGTCCGCGCCACCGCGCTCAGGCCCTCAGACCGTGCCGCCGAGCGAGCTTTCGAGCGCCACCATCTCCTGGCCGCCGGCCATCAGGTCCTGCAGCTCGTCCGGCGTGATCTGGCCGCGCTGGGCGGTGCCCAGCGTCTTGCCGCGGTTGAGCACGGTGAAGCGGTCGCCGACCGCCAGTGCGTGGCGGACATTGTGGGTGATGAAGACCACGGCGATCCCGTCCTTGCGCACCTTGTCGATGGTGGCGAGCACATTGGCGGTCTGGCGCACGCCGAGCGCCGAGGTGGGCTCGTCGAGGATCAGCACCTTGGCGCCGAAATGCACGGCGCGGGCGATCGCCACGGTCTGGCGTTCGCCGCCAGACAGCGTGCCCACGGCCTGGTCGGGGCCGCGCAGGTTGATGCCCATCTTGCGCATTTCCTCGAGCGTCACCCGGTTGGCGTAGTCGTGGTCGAACAGCTTGAACGGGCCGAAGCGTTTCTCGGGCTCGTTGCCCATGAAGAAATTGCGGCTCACCGACATCAGCGGGATCATCGCCAGGTCCTGGTAGACGGTGGCGATGCCGGCCGAGATCGCGTCGCGCGGATCGTCGAACTGCATCGGCCTGCCTTCGAACAGGATCTCGCCCCGGGTCGGCTTGTGGACACCCGACATGGTCTTGATGAAGGTGGATTTGCCCGCGCCATTGTCGCCCAGCAGGCAGTGGCATTCGCCGGGAAAGATCTCGAGCGACACGCCGGCAAGCGCGATGACCGAGCCGAAGTGCTTCTCGATGTTCTTCATCTGGATGATGGGCGCGTGTTCGGGGTTCATCTCATCTCTCCCCCGTGATCATGCGCCGGATATAGGTGTTGAGGACCACGGCGAACAAAAGGATGACGCCCAGGAACACCCGGAACAGCGAGCTTTCGACATTGGCGAAGAACAGGCCCTGCTGCACCACGCCGAAGATCAAGGCCCCCAGCGCCGCCCCGATCACCGAGCCGTAGCCGCCGGTGAGCAGCGCCCCGCCGATGACGACGGCGATGATCGCCTCGAATTCCTTGAGCAGGCCGCGGTCGGCGCCGGCCGAGCCGAATTCCATCACCTGGCAGGTGGCGAAGACGGTCGCGCAGAAGGCGGTGAACATGAACATCAGGATCTTGACCCGGTTGACCGGGACGCCGACATAGCGCGCGGCCTGGGCGTCGCCGCCCGAGGCGTAGATCCAGTTGCCGAACTTGGTGCGGGTCAGCACGAAATGGCCGAAGGCCACCAGCACGAGCGCCCAGACGATCAGCATCGGGATGCCGTCGACCACCGGCTGGCCGGCGCGATTTCCCCGCTCGAACACGGCGATGATGCCGGCCTCGCCGAGCCAGGTGAACAGGCCGCCGAGGATCTTGCCGCCGAACAGCGCCGCCAGCCAATCGCCCTCGGCCGCCTTGTCGATGCCGCCGATGATGGTTTTGCGCTCGATCAGCTGCGGCAAATAGATGGTGAAGCCGCGCAGGATGAACAGGAAGGCGAGCGTGACGATGAAGCTCGGCAGCCCGGTGCGCACCACGATGACGCCATTGAGCGCGCCGATCGCCATGCACAGCGCGAAGGTGATCAGGATCGACTGCCAGACCGGCCAGCCCAGCGTGACGGTGAAGATGGCGATCATCATGCCGGCAAAGCCGATCATGGAACCGACCGAGAGGTCGAACTCGCCGGCGATCATCAACAGGCAGGCGCCCACCGCGATGATCATGAACTGGGCCGAGACGATCGACCAGTTGAGGACCCCTTGGGAATTGAACATGCCGCTGTCGCCGGCGAAGATTGCGAACAGCACGAACACGATCACCGTGCCGCAGATGCCGCCCAGTTCCGGGCGGATCAGCGCCTTGCGCAGGGCCGATGTCTGCTTGATGCGTTCGTCGCCTGGCTGTGCGTGAGCCGAATCGGACATGGTGCCTCACAGACCTGGATGAATACGGGATGAAAAAAGGCAGCGGCGCACGAAGGCGCCACTGCCAGGGAGGAGCCCTTAGCGGTATTCGCCCGCGTATTTCTCGATCATCTCCAGGCCCTCGGCGGTGACGAAGCCGGGGCCGGAGTTGATGTTGTTGCCCGGCAGCACGCCGTAGCGATGATAATTGGTCATCACCACCACCGGCAGGTAGGCCTGCAGGAACGGCTGCTGGTCGATGCCCCATTTGATGGTGCCGGCCTTGATGGCCTCGACGATGTTGGCGCCGAGATCGAAGGTGCCGAAATAGATGTCGCCGGCCATGCCGTTCTCCTGAAGCGCCAGGATCGTCGGGTCGGCGCTGGTGGGTCCGAGCGTCAGCACCGCATCGGTGTCGGGGTTGGAATTGAGATAGGCCAGAACCCGGTTCTTGATTTCCGCCGGATCCTGTCCGGAATCGATCATCTGGTTGCCGAGTTCGACTCCCAGGCCATCGGCGAAGCCCTGGCAGCGCTCTGTCGAGGCGGGCGAGGAGATATAGTGGTTGACGCAGAGGAAGGAGGCCACGCCATCGCCCTTGGCGCGGAGGCCCGCGGCATGGCCGGCGTCATATTCGGGCTGGCCGACATACATCAGCGCGCCCACTTCGCGGGCCTGGTCGGGGGTGCCCGAATTCATGATGATGACGTCGATGCCGGATTCGACGGCGGCCTTGATCGGGCCCGAGAGCACGTCGAAATCGGCCAATGTGGTGATGATGCCGTTGGGGGCGGAGGCTGCTGCCTGGTCGATGATGCGGGCCATGTCGGCCAGATCGCCGGTCGGCGGGTTGCGGTATTCGACTTGCACGCCCATCTGCTGGCCCGCCAGCGCGATGCCGTTCTTGATGGTGTTCCACCAGCTGTCGCTGTCGGGGGCGTGGCTGACGAGAACGTAGCGTTCGCCCTCGGCGGATGCGGTGGCGGCGCCCAGCACTGGCGTCGCGAATACGGCAACGGCCAGGGCAAGCTTCTTGGTCAATGACATCATGGTCTCCTCCCAGAGTTTCATGTCGAACGGAAAGGCCGGCCTCCCGCCGTCTCTCTCGATGATGAGAAAACCACGATTTGGAGCATTTTGCAACCGGTTGCAAAACGATTCTGAAAATCTTGCTTTCAATCGCTTTTCTGGGCAGTAATGAAGGCGCTTCCAACCGCATCGACAGGAGATCCCGCACGATGCCGCCAACGCTGAAGGATGTCGCCGAAAGGGCAGGCGTGTCGCGCGCCGCGGTGTCGCGCACCTTTACCGATGGCGCGTCGGTATCGCCCAAGATGCGCCGCAAGGTCGAAAAGGCGGCCACGGAGCTCGGCTACAGCCCCAATGCGCTGGCCTCGAGCCTGACCACAGGCCGCACCAAGCTCATCGGCCTGGTGTCGAACAATTTTCACAATCCGATCTTTCTCGAGGTGTTCGACCTGTTCACCCGCGGGCTGCAGGACCGGGGGCTGCGGCCGCTGCTGGTCAATCTGTCCAATGAAACCGATCCCGCCAACTCGATCCGCATGCTCAGGCAATATTCGGTCGACGGCGTGGTGGTGGCCTCCTCGACGCTGCCGCCAGGCTTCGCCAAGTCCTTCCGCGACGCGGGCGTGCCGGTGGTGCACAGTTTCGGCCGCTATTCGAGTTCCCCCGAGGTGCATGTGGTGGGCATCGACAATGCCGAATGCGGGCGCATGGCGGCGCGGGAACTGATCCGGCGCGGCTACCGCGACGTGGCGTTCCTGGGCGGCCCGGAAGGCGCCACCTCGACGCAGGACCGGCTGAGGGGCTTTCTCGAGGAGCTGGCGCGTCACCCGGAGATCGCCGTGCGGCACTCCTTCGCCGAGGCCTATTCCTTCAATGCCGGGCGCAGGGAAATGCTCAAGCGGCTCGAAGACCGCCCGGCGGAGGCCTATTTCTGCGGCGACGACGTGCTCTCCATCGGCGCGCTCAGCGCCGTCACCGGCTCCGGGCTCACGGTGCCGGGCGACATCGGCCTGATCGGGCTCAACGACATGGAGATGGCCGGCTGGGAGAACATCAACCTCACCACCATCCGCCAGCCGATCAGCGAAATCATCGGCTCCTCGATCGAGCTCATCGTCTCGATGCTGGAAAACCCCGACCGCTATCCCGAAACAAGGCTGTTTCCCTGCCGGGTGATCGAGCGGGGGACGCTGAGGCCGGTGCCCGGCTGAGGGCAGGGCGTTCGCGCCGTGCGGGCCTGGCGTTACAGCATCTGCGCCTTGTTGACGAGGTCGGCCTTCTCCGGATAGGCCGAGGTGTCGACGCCGCGCTCAGTGAGGGCGGCGCGCAGTTCCTCCTCGCCCAGCGCCTCGATCGCCTCCGACGTCATCGCCATGAAATTGAGCTTGCGCCTGAGCGGCGGGTTGAGCGCGCCGAAGGCATATTTGTCCTCGAAGGCAAACTCCTGCGCATATTTCCCCATGAAATAGGCGAGGAACGTGTTGAGCGCCGGCCGCACGCGCGGATCGTCCGTCATGTGCGGGCCTGAGGCGTCGAGCGTCTGAACCATCAGTTCGGTCCAGCGCCGGGCGCCCCGGTCGGTCATCAGCTCCATGGCGTTGTGGGTGTGGTGGAAATTCAGGCGGAATTCGGCGCCATGATAGGCGGGCCCGCCGCCCATCACGTCCACCCACATCGCCGCCTGGGTCATGACATGGTGCTCGAGCGGCCCGACGCGGGCGAAGACCGTGGTGAACCAGGGCTCGTCGGCAAACACCCGCCCGTAGAAATCTCGGACGATGGCGATGATCCGGTCCGGCCCCAGCACCGAGAACAATTGCCAGGGCTGGATCGGCTTGGCCGCGTCGTTGGCGGCCTCAAGCGCAATCACCGGCGCCATGCGGTGTGCGTCCCTGGGCAGCAGGCCCCTGTCGATCGCCCAGACGATGAATTTGCGCTGGATGTCTTCCGTAATGTAGCCATGCCGGGTGGGATAGGTGGGAGAGTTGAAAGTGCTCACGCGCCGTCTGCCTTGGGAATCAAACAATGGATATTTTTCCCTATGTGCCCATCGCCATGGCGCAAAACAAGCTTCGGCCGGGCCAGGCGGTGGCCGGCGGTCGCGCGCGCCGCCTTGCTGTGACGGTTTGGCGTGTGGCTTTTGCACCGGGAAAGCGTAAAACCGGCGTCAGCACCCACAGGCCCAGGCAGCAGTTTCGCCACCCCGGCATCCGCACCCCTTATACGCCCGAGGCGACCATCATGGCAGGCCACCACCACCACCATCACCACCACGCTGTCGATCCGGACGCAGGCGATTCCCGCGTTGCCTGGGCGGTGGTCGTCAATCTCGGGCTCACGGTGGTGCAGATCATCGGCGGGATCTTCTCGGGCAGCCTGGCGATGATCGCCGACGCCATCCACAATCTGTCGGACGCGCTGTCGCTCGTCATCGCCTTCTTCGCCCGCAAGATCGCCCGGCGGCCCGCGGACGAGGACATGACCTTCGGCTATGGCCGCGCCGAGGTGGTGGCGGCGCTGATCAACTACACCACGCTGATCGTGATCGGGCTCTATCTCGTCTACGAGGCGGTGATGCGCTTCCTCACGCCCTCGGGCGTCGACGGCTGGCTGGTGGTGATCATCGCGGGCGTGGCGCTTGCCGTCGACATGGTCACGGCGCTGCTCACCTACCGGTTGTCGAAAGAGAGCGTCAACATCCGCGCGGCGTTCCTGCACAATGTCGCCGACGCGCTGGGTTCGATTGCCGTGATCGTCGCCGGCACGCTGATCATCCTCTACGACTGGCTCTGGATCGACCCGGCCGTCACGCTCATGATCGCGGGCTACATATTGTGGATGTCATTTCATGAAATCGGCGGCGTCATTCGCATTCTGATGCTCGGCGCCCCGCCGGAGCTGAGTGCTGCCAAGGTGATCACGGCCATCGAGGCGATCGATGGGGTGACAAGCGTGCATCATCTGCACCTGTGGCAGATGCAGGAACACGCGGCGGCGCTCGACGCGCACCTGGTCATCGACGCCGGCCGCTGGGGCGACGCCGACGCCATCAAGCAGGCGGTCAAGCAGAGGCTGAAACAGGATTTCGGGCTCGGGCACACGACGCTGGAGCTCGAATGCGCCCGGCATGCCTGTGTCGGGGCAGAGGTGATCGGGTGAGGGGCCTTGCGGCCTGACTGCACGGTCGAGGATCGCCTGGTTGGACATCGGGAGGGCGCCACCCTGAGGTGACGCCCTCCGAACCTTGGGTCGTGCCTCAGATGGCGAAGCGCAGGATCGCGGCCAGCGACGCGTTTTTGGGCAGGTCCGCCTTGCGCACGGCCAGAACCGTGCCGCCGGAAGCCAGGACCCGGCCTGCGATTTCATCGACCACGCCATAGCTCTTGGCGCTTTCGCCCTTGGCGAAGGTCACTTCGCCGGTGACTTCGTCCACAGTGCCCGCCATGTCCTCGTCCATGTCGACGAGCAGCGTGTCGACCGCGCCGAAGGTGGCGGCTCGGGCGGCCTGGGCGATGTCGGTGGTGGCGCGGCCCTCGTTCTCGCGCGCCGAGAAGGTTTCGAGGGCCGCATTGACGCGGATTCCATGCAGCGCACGGATCATCGGCTGGGCATGGTCCTGGATTTCGGCCTCGCTCATCTTGGCCGGACTTGATGCGATCGCGGCATCGGCCAGATGCGGGTAGCTGTTGACCGACCGGAAGATCGAGAGCAGCGGTTCGGTGGCGGCCAGAATCATCGGTTCGGAGCGGCCCGAGAGATAGGGGCGCAGCGCCGCATCCACCTTGCGGGCATATTGACGCAGACGCAGCTTCTGGCCCTCGCTACCCTGCACCCGGCCCGAGGCCGAGCGCGAATTGACCGTGGAGGTGCCTGCGGCGCTGTGGGCATCCTTGGGCATGTCAGACACCTTGAGTTCAATGGCGCGCTCGCCGGCGCTCACATCGAACAGGCGGACCCGGTCTTCTTCCAGAGCAAGAACATAGCCCGACTGCGGCACTGTCAGGCTGCGCAGCAGCGGACTGAGGTGAAACCGGTCCGACACCTGCACCATTTCGGTGATCTTGGCGGCGAAGCGGTGGGTGACCAGCCGCGTGGGCGTGACGAAGATCGCCAGCGCATGGGCCTGCTTCTGCCAGAATTCCTCGTCGTCCATCAGGTCGTGGACCTGCTCGCTCACCGGCCAGAGGTCGCGCTTGTCGATGCCGGCATCGGCCAGCTGGGTCTCGGCTTCCTTCAGCATGTGGCCCAGGCGGGTCACCGAGGATCCGATGTTCTGCGATTCAGGGGTGGTGGCCAGATAGATCGACACGCTCACCGGATCGCGGGCCTCGGAAAGGGCCTTCATTTCGGTCGGGGTCGGCAGATCCAGGTAAAGCATCAATATCTCTCTCTTCTATGGCAAAAATCTCCGCGCACTGATCAGCGCGCGGATCGGGTGACAAGATCTCGTCTCCATAGACCGAAAGCCTATCCAAGCAAAGCCTGTCTGTGGTCAAGGGTGAACCGCGCGCATGAAACACGCCGATCCTTCCTCTCATCCCACAGCCAGGCACCGAGAGCTTTTCCGTCCGTGCGATCATACAGGATATTGCGGCGACAAGGTGTTGATGACGTGCGCTTTACGCGGAACGGCCTGGTTGGGACGGGGCGGTCGGGGGTAGCTTCAGCCGGCCATGAAATGAATGTGCGGGCGGCTGTGGAACGGCGATGCGCTGATCCCGGCCTGGACGCGGAAGACCTCGCGCAGCAACGGCTCCGTCAGCACCGTTTCCGGCGTTCCGCAGGCGACGACGCGTCCCTCCTGCAGCACCACGATGCGGTCGCAGAACATCGACGCGAGATTGAGGTCGTGCAGCGCCACCACGCTGGTCAGGTCCAGATCCCGCACCAGCCGCAGGATCTCGATCTGGTGATGGATGTCGAGATGGTTGGTCGGCTCGTCCAGAAACAGGATTTTTGGTGACTGCGCCAGGGCGCGGGCGATGTGGACGCGCTGGCGCTCGCCGCCCGAAAGCGTCTGCCAGGCCTGCGCCCTGCGACCTGTCATGTCGACCCGCTCAAGCGCCGTCATCACCGCCGCCTGGTCGTCCCGCGACCAGCCCGACAGGGCGGAGCGGTGCGGCGTCCGGCCCAGCCGGACGACATCGAGCACGCTGACATTGGTGTCTGTCGCGGCGTTCTGCTGCACGAAGGCCACCTGTTGCGACAGGGTGCGGCGCGGAACCTGGGAAATGTCCTGGCCATGGATCATCACCCGGCCGGAGACCGGGCGCCTGAGGCCCGCCAGCAGCTTGAGCAGCGAGGACTTGCCCGATCCGTTGGGGCCGATCAGGCCCAGCGTCTCGCCCGGCGCGACTGCCAGCGACACATCGGAGACGATTGTCCTGTGCTTGACGCCCCAGCAGAGATTTTCGGCGACGATGCTCATGGCTGGGGCCTCGCGCGGTAGAGGATGATGGCGAAGAATGGCACGCCCACAAGCGCCGTGACGACGCCGATGGGCACCGTCTGCTGCGCGACGATGACCCGCGAGACGATGTCGGCGCTCACCATGAACACTGCGCCGACCAGGGCGCAGGCGGGAAGCAGCCTGAGATGCAGCGGCCCGACCACGTAGCGCGCGGCGTGCGGCACCACGAGGCCGACGAAGCCGATCGCGCCCACCATGCTGACAATCGTCGCTGTCAGGACGGCGGTCACGGCGAACATGATGAGACGGATCCGTGCCACCGGGATGCCCAGGGCCGCGGCGTCCTCGTCGCCGAAGGTGAAGGCGTCGAGCGACCGCGCCATATAGATGCAGATCGCGAGAGACACCACGACCACTGCCAGCAGCAGCTGGAAATCCGGCCAGCGCACGCCGCCGAAGCTGCCCAGCAGCCAGAACATCACATCGCGGGCCTGCTGGGCATTGCCCAACGTGGTGACGATATAGGAGGTGAGCGCGTTGAACAGCTGCGAGGCGGCGACGCCGGCGAGGATCGTGTGGTTGGGGCCGCTGGTGGCGCCGTTGGACAGGAGCGCCACCAGCGCGAAGGCGGAAAAGGCGCCGGCGAAGGCGCCGAGCGACAGCGACAGGCCGCCGGCGCCGACGCCCAGAACGATCACCGAGACCGCGCCGGTGGAGGCGCCGGCCGACACGCCCAGCACGAAGGGCTCGGCCAGCGCATTGCGCAGCAGGGCCTGCAGGATCGCGCCGCAGATCGCCAGGCCCGCGCCGGCAAGGGCCGCCACCAGCGCCCGGCTCAGCCGCAGGTTCCAGACCACGCTCTGCTCGATGGGCGAGATCTCGGCCCCGGTCAGGCCGAGGCCGTTGGTGATGGCGAGAGCCACGGTGCTTAACCCGATCGTGTAGTCGCCGATCGCGGTGGCGAGCGCGATCGCCAGGATGAGCGCCACGGCGCAGGCTGCCAGCAGCAGCGCGAGCCCGAGCGGTGCGCGGTCCGTCTCAGCCGGTGTCATCAGCGCAGCAGGTCGAGCGCCTTGAGCTGTTCGGCCACCTGTTCGGCGCCGTAGAGCGTGCGGATGCTCGGGTTCATGGCCGCCCCGCTCATGGTGACGATGCGCCCGGCGCGGACGGCCTCCATCTGGCTGACCGTGGGATCGGATGTGAGAAACGCGATCTTGGTCTCGGCCTTGTCCAGATCCCAGCGATTGCGATCGACCTGGGCCGCGACGATCACCTTGGGCTCGGCCGCCATGATGCCTTCCCAGCCGAGCGTCGGCCAGTCCGCCTCGGTCTTGACCGCGTTCGAGCCGCCGAGGACGTCGGCGATATAGCCCGACGGGCCGTTGCCGCCGCCCAGATAGGCGTCGTCGGCGGGCGAGGGGCTCGAGAACCAGAACAGGAAGGTCAGGTCGTCCCGGGCGGCGAACTCGGCCCGAAGCGCCGCCTCGCGGGCCTTGAAGTCCTGGATCAGCGCCTCTCCGCGGTCGCCCACGTCGAAGATCCGCGCGAGATCGTCGATCTCCTGGTAGAGCAGCTCCATGCTCCACAGATTGTCGCGGCTGCCATAGGCGTCGGTCGCGGTCACGGTGGTCGAGCAGGCGCTTGGCGACAGGTAGGTGGGGATGCCGAGCGTCTCGAAATCCTCGCGCTTGGCGACCTTGCTGTCGGCGCCCATCAAGGTGACCAGCATCGCCGCGACGAAATCGGGCTGTTTGGACAGCACGGCTTCCAACGTCGGGAACTCGACGGTCAGGATCTCCACCTTGCTGTTGGCCTCTTCCAGTTCGGGCAGCACGCTGTTGGGCCAGAAGGCGGTGGCCGCCATGCGGTCCTCAAGCCCCAGCAGCAGAAGGATCTCGGCGCTGTTCTGCCCCAGCGCCACGGCGCTCTTCGGCGCCGCGTTGAAGGTGACGGACTGGCCGCAATTCTCGATCGTCAGCGGGTAGGCGGTGGGCTCGGCCCGGAGCGCGGTGGAGGCGAGTGTCGCGGCAACAGTCCCGATGACCAGAAGGCTCTTGTTCAACATCTCATGGATTCCATTTCCTGACTAAAATTGTCAGGTTTTCCTACAGAGCCGAGGGGCAAGAATCAAGAGTCATTTACTCATGTTTATGGGGGCGGAGGGAGAGGGGGCGGGGCGACCGCCAACTGCGGCTCATACCAAGCCTCATTGATCAGAACCCATTGGCCCATTTTCTTCGGCCGATGGACATGATCTTCCAAGGCTGGTTCTGGAGTTTTCTCCAGGAGTATGAGCAGTGGTCGACAATGTCGTCGTAGGACTTGAACACGCGATTG